>CAZVZS010000007.1:0-16836 GCA_964631535.1 uncultured Leptospiraceae bacterium | reverse complement strand
CGGTGCGGGCGCCGGGACTGGCGCGGGAGCTTCGGCCTGTTTCGCCGTTTCGGCCGGCCTGTTCTCCGCGGCCCGGGCGACTTCCGCGGGCAGTGCGATTTCACGCGGCAGGAGGGCCGTCTCTTCGGCGGGAAGCGTGTCCTGGAGGTGGCCGCGGATTTCTTTTAGCAATTCCGCGGGCACTTCGATTTCGCCGGCGTTCTGAAGACTTTCGAAAAATTTGGGTTGATCGAAATACACCAATCGTTCGTTAATCTGCTCGACCGCTTCGTTGTCGCCCATCTTAACGGCCTGGTCTTCGGCGAACTGCTTGATGTCCTCCCCCGCGGAATAAAAATTTCCGAGGAGCAGGAGGCGACGATTCGCGTTGCGTTTGATGTCGCCCTCCGCGCCCGCTTCCACGAGTTGCCTGTAGATGGCGGTGGAGTCCTGGATCCGTCCGGATTCTTCCAGCGACCTGGCGTACATGAGCCGCGTCCGCGCGGAAGAATCGCCTATGCCGGGCTCAAGGAGATCGATCACTTTGATAAAACGCCCGGCCCGGTAGTACGCGGTCGCGCGCTCTTCGCGCGGGAGGTTCGGGTTTTCCGCGTCGCGCAGGGCCCGGCGTCCCTCGTTTAAGAGAAAGTCGAGCAAGACTGTGGCCGAGTCCGCGAAATGCGTGCCCGCGAAATCAGTGCGCACGAGCGAGAGCCGGCGGACCGCGTCCTCAATCTTTCCCGCCAGGGCGTAGCTGTAGCCGCTGTGCAGCAGCACGAAGGCCCGGTCCTCGTCTTTGTTGATGCCCGGCGAGGTTTCCAGTTTGCCGTACGCTTCGATCGCGCGTTCGTACCGTTTTTTACGCTGCATAAAAAACGCGTACTGTAACATGAGCAGACGGTGCGAATCGTCCTCGAGCGAAAGAAAACCCTTGAAGTTCAGGAGGCGAATCATATTGACCGCCGCGAGTCCGCCGAGTTCGTACGGACTCATTTCCAGCGGACGCTCTTTCAACTCCGTGTTGAGCACACTCGATTCCAGGACGCTCATGCGGACTTCCCCGTCGAAGTCCTGGTCTTCGCGGGTCATGTTGTCGAACCTCGAATTCAAAATGTTCGAGGCCAGTTCGTAGTTTAAAAGCTGGCGGCGCGTGATGTCGAGTCGCAATTGAAAGATCGTGATCTGCACGATCGATTGCGCGAAATACACGAAAAATCCCGCGATGGACGCCAGCAGTAAGAGATTCAGGCCGGTGCGTTTCATCACAAATCCATCACGATCATCGTGACATCGTCGTCATACACGTCGATAAACGCGGCGAACTCTTCCAGCAGACGGTCCATGATTTCCTGGCGCGTCGCGTCCTTGTTTTTCAGGATGTTCGCTTTCGCCCTGGCCAGGCCAAAGGGTTCTTTGGCCCTGTTGGTCGTTTCGTAGATCGCGTCCGAATACGTTACGAGTCGGTCCCCGGGCAGGGCCTGGAAGATGGACGAACTGAACGGGAGATCGGGCACGAGCCCCACGGGCGGGTTGCCAGGCTTGAGATCGAAAATTTCCCCCGTGGACGGGCGCGCGATTAGAATCGGCGGATGACCCGCGTTGATATACTGAATCTGGCGATTTTCGTCGATCAGGATGAGCACGACGGTCATGTAAAACTCGGTGCTCAGTTTCTCTTCCAGGACCGCGTTGAGGCGCCCGACGATTTCTTCCGGCACGGTCGTCTCCAGGAGAATGCGGTCCATGCTCGTGTAGGCGATGCCGGTGATAATGGCCGCGGACGGGCCGTGGCCCGACGCGTCGGCCAGGAAGATGACTTTTTTGCCGCCCGGAAAACGATAAAAATTGTAGATATCACCCGAAACCGCGCGCATGGGCCGGAAATACGTGACGGCCTTGAACTCCTCGGCCATGGCCTTCGCGGGGAGGAAGTTGCCCTGCACTTCCCGGCCGATTTCCAGTTCGTGGTTGATCTCGTCGTTCAGTTTGGTGATCGTCTCGATTTTTTCCTGGATGCTGCCGGCCATGTTATTGAACGAATGGCCCATCGTATCGATTTCGTCCTGGCGACTGAATTTCCAGTTTACGCGCGAAGCGAGTTTGCCTTCCGCCATGGCGTGGCTGGCGTCGGTCAGATCTTCGATTCTTTTCAGATAATTGCGGTAGATCAAAAACGCGAAGATAAAAAAGAAAACGAGGCCCCAGGCCACAGCCACACCCACCTGGAAATACAGGCGATTCAACATTTTCTGCGCCTCGTCCAGACGCAGCGATGTATGCAGGAACAGAGTCTCGCCGCCGACAGTCTGGAGCGGCAGCAGAAAGTGCGCCACGCTGAAATCCTTGGGATCCAGTTCCGTGTGAAACGGTTTCTGTAACACACTGCGCTGCTCGCCGATTTCGAGCGTCTTTTTCATGATCGCTTCGGCCACGGTCTGTGCGGGCTGGCCCGGAACGGCCGCGCGGTACTGCCCGCCTTCGACTCGGTGCACGACGGCGCCCTTTTTTTCGAAGATCAAAAAATCGCGCGCGCCCTGATCGGCCAGGTAAGCCTTGAGGCTTTCGAACCCTTCGTCGCGTTCGCGGGTCAGGACCGGGAACTTCGTCAGATTTTCCCGGAGCACGCCCACGATGTTATCCGCAGTGCGATTCAACTTGCCACGAAGAAGCTCGTTCTGGTCCTCCAGGATCATCAGTGAAAAGAACACGATGTTGAGGAGCGCCAGAGCCAGGTAAAATACGCCGATCTGGAAGCGAATGGAGTTTGTGAATTTCCCGGTTGCGGGAGGATTGTTTGCTTTCATTGATTTTTCTATTTTTTTAAATTGTTACCGAATCACCTTCCCTGGCGATTCGGCAACGGAGTGCCCTGTCCAATACACCCGAAGACAGAACCGTCGTAGCCTGCGCGAGGAAGGACCCGACGCAAGAAGATTCGCCAGGGCGACACCACGCGGTCTTCGCGAATGTGTCGCGGGGGTTTCTTTGTATGAAAGAATCGAAAAAAATTTTTTCGGGCGCGGACTGAATGGGAAAAAAGCGCACGGCGAGCGCGGGCGACGACTACCAGGCGGACATAATCAAAGGTGACGCGGGACAGTTTTCGCGCTTCGCGCAGGCCAATCGCGCACATCCGGGTCAGCCGACTCGCAACAGCCTGCTGCGGATCGACTGACCGTTCGCCCTCCGGCTCACTCCGGGGAGCGCTCTTCGCAAGGTCTGTTGCATCTTCCGTACGGGTTTCGTACCGTGCCGGGCGTCGCGGTCCCGCTGCGTCTTCCCTTCGTTCGGCGTGACCGCCGGGCTTTCGCTCGCGGGCTCGCTCTATCCCTGACGCGGCGTTGCTCTGCGTGCTGTGGCTTGCCTTCGTCGCGCTTTGCGCGGGTTTCACCTATACCGGATTTCGGACGGGAAATGGCGCAGCGGAATTGGAATTTTTTCCAGGGACTGGAGTTTACTCCCCTGGGGCAGTACCCGGTGGTCACGCTGGCTGTCAAAATGGCAGAGCCGCGCGGCGCTTTCATTTTCGTATGCGGCGGAACGATTTCTATGTGCGGCGCTACCGCTTTGGTGTGCGGCGCAGTCATTTCTGCCTACCGCACTGTGGTTTCCACAAGACGCAGTGTCACCCTGGCAGGCGGCGCTATCGTTTCCGTACGCGGCGGTGTCGCCCTGGCAGGCGGCGTTATCGTTTTTGTACGCGGCGGAGTCACTCTCGTGTGCGGCGCAATCGTTCTGGTGTGCCGCACAGCCATTTCCGCAGGGCCCCCGCTTATTCTGGCGGGCCGCACTGGCTCCCTGGCAAGCGGCGGAAACGTTTTAGTATGGCCCCCGGTCTCCCGGGAGTGACGCGCTACCGGGCTGATGCGGCGCGGTCATGCTGGAAAGCCACGCAGCCGGTTCGGTATGCCGCGCTGCCGTTCGGGAGTGTCGCGCAACCTTTCGGGGGGATTTTCTTTAGCAATCTGGCCGGCGTCATACAATAAATTGACCCACCCTATCGCGCAAGGGATGCGGAATGCGCGGAGCGGTCTTGCCCGGCAAGACCGGAGCGAAGCGGAGCATGGAGCAGCCCGGTCCGCCGCGCGGGGCCGCGCGCGGCGGATGCGCCCTTAATTTCGCGAACGGGCGGAATTCAACGATAGACGTCGCGGCGGTGGCCCACGTGAACAACGGTGACGGTATGCTCTTCCTTGTCGATGTTGTACAGGACGCGGTAGTCACCAACGCGGATGCGCCAGCCTTCACGGCCGCGCAACCGGACACAACCATGGGGAGTCGGGTTTTCGGCAAGGGCGTTAACCACCGCGACCAGACGATCAAACACCTGCGACGGCAGGCCGTCGATCTCGCGCTGCGCCCGGCGCTGAATGAAAAGACGATACTTCACGCGCGCTTCTTTTTAATTTCGGCGACCGCTTGTTCGAAAGGAATAGTTTCATCGCTGGAAATCATGGCCGCGTCATAGGCGCGCAGTTCTTCCAGCTCTTCCAGCTCGGTTTTAATTTTTTCGTATTCTTCCATTCCGAGCAAAACCGCAACCCGGTTGCCGGCTGCGTCCACCACGAACTGTTCTTTGATCCCGTTGGTTGCCATACCCTCAAGCAGAAGGCTGGGCGGCCGGATGTCCATCACAATTCATCATCACGAAATGGTGAACGAACACGGTAGAGCGGTACAGGACACGAATGTTGGTATTCCGTGCAAGAAATTTTTCAATGCACGCGAACCGGTTTGCCGGTGAACTTCCGCGCCGTGAGATCGGGCGTTTGTTTTTCGCGGCCGAAGCTGATGCCCATGTTTTCGTACAGGGCCACGGTGGCCGGGTCGACGAATCGTTGTACGATCGCGTCTTTGACGTCCATGTACTCGATCACCCCTTCCCGGCAATTGGCGACGGTGACGCCGAAGATTCCCTGGCGCGCCAGGTGCACCGCGCCCGCGCCGACTTCCAGGCCGAAGTTCGCGTCCACCGCGGAAGTGATACCGCAACGCACGAGATGGCCGGGGCGCACCTCGCGAATCTCAGGCGATTCGTTGAGGCCTTCCACGAAAATGCCGTGGCGCTTGAGGCGTTCCTTCACCTCGGGATCTTTTTTCATACGACTTTCGAGTTGCTGCGTCACGTACTTGCCGGCGCCCGCCAGGCGACGGTGGCCGAAGGCGTCCGGTTCGCTGGACATATCGACCAGTTCCTGGCCGGCAGCGTCGCGCAGGCCCTCGGCCACGACGACCATGGCCGTGGCCGCGTGTACGTCGCTGCCTTCGAGACGACGCAGATACACTTCTTTGATATGGCGATACAACACGTCGAAGTCGACGGGGATCTCTGGAATCAGAATGCCGTCCGCCTGCGCGGCCACGCCGCCGCGAAACGCGGTATGTCCCGCGTAGCGCCCGAACACTTCCACGACGATGATGCGGTTGTGCGTAAACCCGGTGGTACGCAGATCGCGCACCGCGTCCGCGATGCGGCCGATCGTACTGTCCCCGCCCACGCTGTAGGGCATGAGGTCCAGGTCCATCGTCTTCGGCGCGTGGATGCAGGAAATGTTCTGGCCGGCCAGGTCCACGACCACGCTGCCGGTATCGTCGCCCCCGGCGATGATCAGCGCGTCCAGGTTGTGTTTCGCCAGGCCCGCGCGGATGCGGTCGTATTTTTTTTCGTCTTTGATTTTGCTGATTTTGACGCGCGAGTTGCCGGCTTCGCTGCCCGCCATGAACACTTCGATTTTATCCAGGCGTTCCACATCAAGGGGCCGCAGCTCCGGGAAGTCCACGAGATTGTACAGGCCCGCGTAACCGTTCGTGATCAGGACCGATTCGATGCCGGACGCGAGGGCCGTGAGTGCCGCGCCGCGAATGACGCCGTTCAGGCCGCCGCAATCGCCGCCGGAGGTGAGGATGCCGATTTTTTTGAGAGACATGTAATACTCCTGGAAATAAGTACCGGTTCAAAAATGACAATCGCCCCGCGGGGGCACAAGTGAAAATTTGGGCGCGCGCCTACTTTTCGCCCATGCGGGCCAGTTGTTCTTTCGCGGCGCGGATCTCGTCCTGGATGGGTTGCGCGCCGGCGATTTTTTTCACGAATTCCTCATCCCGGAAAATATACAGGTAATTATAAAACTGTTTGATCAGGCGATTCATCGTGTCCTCCACGGTTTTCCCGTGAAATCGACCGGACGCGGCGATCTCACGATCCGCGTGGGGCAGGAACCGCGCGGCCAGCGAAATCGTTTCCACCGGCAGAACCTTCGTTCGATTCATCTTTTCATCGCTTGAGCCGTGCGACTTCGCCAGCGCGTGGTTATCCATGATCATTTCCAGGTCGCGGGAGAACACTCGAAACAGGCGCATCGATTTCTGTACGAGTTCCGCGAACGTGGAAGCGGGCGGATCCAGTTTGTCCTTTTTGCGATCTTCCATAAACTGCGGGAAGTTGTAGTGAAACTGGCTGTTGCCTTTGACCAGTTGCTCGCATTCGCGCGCCAGAGCGGTGAGCGTGTCCACGTGCTTTTTGAACAGGCCCTGTTTGAACAGAATCACTTCCTCATGCGACGATTCGTTCAGCGTCTGGACGGAACCGGCGAAGATGGGCACCGCTGAAAAATCCAGATCGCGCAGTGCCACGAGCAGAAGACGGTGTGGTTCCACCTTGTGCGATTTCATGACGCTATCGTTGGCCGCGTTCTCCGAGTACATACGCCGCACGACATCGGCGACGATTTCGTTCAGGAAATCCGTATTGAGTTTCCCCTGCGAATCGATGGCGAGGTAACGCGAACGAATGTCCTCAATTTCCTTGAGTTCATCGCCCCTCGTGCGCACCTGGTCGCGCAGGGATTTCATTTTGTTGTGGATGGCCAGCATCACGGCCTCGGGGGCCCGGTACGAATCGGTCACCGGTTTTTTCACCCGCAGTTCGGCGAGGACGTCTTCCCAGGTGACCACCTTCTTTCGCGCGATGGAATAAAACGCGGCGATGCTGTTCTTCAAGGATGGTTTACGATCGTCCAGGTGCGCGATGAACTGGCCCGCTTTTTCAAGAGCGGCGGCGTGGGCCGCGTGCTCCGTGCGGCTGAGTTCCACCATTTTAGGCAGATCACCCGTTAAAAATTCTTTGTATTTGGGGAACTGGATGAGCAGTGCGTAGAAGCGCTGAAGTTTTAACGTCTCCGCGATCCAGGCCTCAGGGCTTTCTTTCGTACGCAGGACGGCGTCCACCTTAATGAACTCGTTGAAAAACTGCAGGGCCGTCATGGCCGTATTGTATCGCGCCGGCTCCCAGTTCTGCCAGCCGCGTTGCAGGGCGAAGCGCATGCCTTTGATGGCGGAAATCACCATCATCTCGTCCTGGCGAAACAATTGGCCCACATCATCGGAGAGTTTATAGTTCAGGGCGAGCAGACCGGATTCCAGCGTCCCGGTGCTCTTGCCCCAGCGGGTCAATTCATTGCCGAACAGCGAGGCGAAAAAACCAGGGCCTTTTTCTTTTTTTTTGCGCGGGGGAGTTCCGGTCCTGGTCGCCGGCGCTCCACCGCTTCCGCTTCCGCCTCCACTCCCCGGGACACCGGCGCCCCCTTCCTTGCGACCGCCACCACCGGGCCGGCGTTTGCGCGGATCATCGGCGGCTTCTCCGCTCTTGCGACCGGCCGCGAGGCCGGCGTCAATTTCCTCAATGCGGCGGATGCGGGCGAAAACGTCCTGGGTTTCAGAGACGACCTGGTCGACTTTCGCCTGCGCTTCCGGCGGGCGCGTCTTGCGGTACAGTTCACCGAAGAGTTTATGCGCTCCGGCGGTAGTGAGGGTAGGATCCATCAGTTTCCGGAAAGCGGATTAAAAATTACGCGAACCCCTCTGGGCGCCTGCAGGGTGAAGAGCGAATCGGGAAACCCGCTGACTTCTTGTAAATTGTTGATAACCACCGTGGTCCAGTTTTCGCTACCGCGCGGACGAATGCTCAGCTTCTGCAAGGTTTTGTCCTGCGCCCAGGTTAGATGCACTTCCCGGTAGCGTGCGGCGCCCGACTCGGCCACCAGATAGGCCGTGTTCCCTTCGATTTTGGTCAGGTACCCTTTCAGTAACCACTCCAGGCCGGCTGAATTTCCCTCCAGTTCCTGTTTGCCCACGACTTTCGAATTCGGGTCGTACACGTACAAAAATTTTCCGTCCGAGGCGATGACGCGCCGGTCGTTCAAGGCCAGATGAATTCGGCCCGCGTCATAGGAAAGAGTACCGCTCCAGAAGGATTCCCCGCTGGTAATATTCACTCCGGCCTGGAAGCGTTTGAGATCGGCCATTCGGGCGATAACGGCCGCCACTTCCTCGGACCTGTTGGCGGTCAGCGGAGAAACAAGCAGGCAAACCCAGACGATTAGCAGGACCAGGCGATTGGTTTTCATGAAATACCCCGGTAAACAAAGAAAGTCACAGGCATAGGACCTTGCGTCAAGGAAAAGACGTGCGCCAGGCGGGAAATCGCAGCGCGCAAACCCCTGCGCATCTTAAGAGCGCCGGATGGAGCGCAGATAAAACAGGGTGATCGGCTCTGAGACTTTCTTATAAAACACGAGGGAGGGACCGGTCCAACCCCCCGCTTCGATTGAGTGAATTTCTTAACTCAGAACTTTTTTCAATTCATCCGTCAGAGCCGGGACCACTTTGAACAGGTCGTCCACGATTCCGTAGGTGGTGACTTTGAAAATCGGCGCGTCAGGGTCTTTATTGATGGCCACAATGAACTTGGAAGAGCCCATCCCCGCAAGGTGCTGGATGGCGCCGGAAATTCCGCAGGCCAGGTACAGATTGGGAGAAACCGTTTTCCCCGTCTGCCCTACCTGATGGCTGTGCGGAATCCAGCCGGCATCCACGGCCGCGCGACTTGCGCCCAGGGCCGCGCCCAGAACATCGCACAGCCCCTGTAAAAGCGGCCAGTTTTCAGGGCCTTTGATGCCCCGGCCGCCGGATACTATAATAGAAGCATCCCCCAGCTGAATTTTGGACCCGCCGGAAGCGTCTACGTCCGTGAGCCGGGCGGTCACCTGGCCTTCCCCCGCATCGGAGGACTCAATGGTTTCCGAACCGGTGTGATTGATGATTTCTTGCGAATTCGGCCGCACGGTGCAGACGGCGGGCGTTTTGATTTTCAGATTGGCGTAGGCCTTGCCCGAATAGATTGGCTTGCGCACTTCGATTTCGTCCAGGCTGCCTTTGAGGCCGACCACGTCGGCCACCAGGGCACCCTTCATCTTAATCGCCAGGCGGCCGGCGAAGTCTTTGCCCTGCACCGAATGCGGAGCCAGAATTACCCGGGCCCCGCGCGCCGTGGCTACGGCCGCGGCCAGATTGGCCATTCCCTGGGGTGAATACTCACCGAGATTGGCCTTGACCACCACGTCGGCGCCGGCGCTGAACAATTCGCGCGCGTCCTGATCCGATCCGTTCACGAGCAGGGCGGTCACATTCCCGCCGAGGCCGCGTGCCGCGGAGGCCAGTTCTTTCGAGATTTTTTTGAGGGCGTCCCCTTTTTTTTCCGCGATTACGAGTACTGACATGGCTTATTCCTTAAATTCGGGTTCCGAACGAAACGCTTAGATTACCTTGATTTCTTCCCGCAGGGATTTCGTCAGTTCAGCCGCTTTCGCTTCCGGCGAATCACCCTCGATAATTCGTCCCGGCGGACGGGGGGGCGGCATTTCCAGCGAAACAACCTGGACGCGGGGGGCCTGGGCAGCGGAGGTATCCGCGGGTTGGGTATCGATTTTTTTCTTCTTGGAGGCCATAATCCCCTTCAAAGAGGGATACCGCGGATCATTCAGATCTTTGGCGGCGGTGATCACGACCGGCGTGGGGCCGCTCATTTTCGCCGTTCCGCCTTCGATTTCACGTTTTACGGTGACTTTGCCGGCCTCGACGCTGACTTCGATAGCGTTGTTGACATTCGCGCATCCGAGCAATTCGGCGATCATGGCCGGCACCATGGAGGACTGCGAGTCGATGGCGATATGACCGGACAGGATAATGTCAAATCCGCCGGCTTTTAAGAAAGCTGCCAGGACGCTGGCGGCATAGGACACATCCAGCACGTTGTACGTATCATCTTTCAAATGAATGGCATTGTCGACCCCGAGCGCGTACGCGGTACGCAGGGCCTCAATCACCCGGTCCGGCCCGAGCGAAACGGCGGTCACTTCTCCACCGGTTTTTTCTTTTAAGCGCAATGCTTCTTCCAGGGCATGTTCATCAAACGGGGACACAATCCATTTGATTCCCGATTCGTCGATCCCGGTGCCGGAAATTTTGATCCGGGTTTCCGTGTCAGGAACCTGTTTAACCAGAACGCAAATCTTCATAGATAATTCCTTATTAATAAAAGCTCAATTCGCGAGGGACCAGTGTCTCCGCGGAAACTCTGGGGTCAATGAATTTCCTGCCCGCCGCTGCCTGCCCGCCGCGGAAAACCGGCCGCGCCGGGCTGACCGGCCGCCGGTCGTAAACCCCGCCTCAGCGGTCGATTTCCACGCGGCGCGGTCCCGGGAAAACCCGCTGGTACAGCTGCATCGAGGCGATCATGGCCAGAACCACGACCAGAAAATTCGCGTCCGTCCGCAGAAAGACCCCGAGGCCGAGCAGGGGCACCAGTAAGTGCAGCGAAAAATAGTGCAGGAGGCACTGAATCCCCGGGAACGCCAGATTGCCCCTGAACACTGAAAAAAGTAAGTTTCGATAAAAAAACAGGATTCCCGCGCTTTTCTCCTCCACGGAGGTCAGGGAGGACCGATACCGGCTTCGGATTTGAAGGCTCAGTCCCGCAAGGAGGGCCAGATTCAGGGAGGCGATGATTAACAGCGGCGAGGACATCTACGAAAGACCAATCTTCGTGAAGGAACCAGAAACTCAAATCAAAAAATTGGTTTGAAAGAATGTCGATCCATAACAGAGTCAGCCAATGAGTGCCTCCGTTCAGCCCCTGCCCACCCTGCTCGATTCCGTCGGCGATATTTACAATCCGACCGATGCCCACCTGCAACTCAGGGAGATGGTGTCGCGTTTCAGCATGAGCGAAATCGCCGCCCAGGCCACGCGGCACGATGAGGAAGAACGCTTCAACGTGGATCTATTTCGCCGGGTGGGCAGCGAACTGGGGATCTTCGGCCTGACCGTGTCCGAGCAGTTCGGCGGAGCCGGCATGGACGCGGTGGCCGAAGTTATCGTCCATGAGGAAATGAGTCGCACGGACCCGGCCTTTACGCTCAGTTTTCTGGCGCACGAAGTCCTGTTTGTGAACAATCTGTTTGTGAACGGGAATGACGCCCAGCGCCGAAAGTACCTGCCCGGCGTAATCGCCGGTACGAAAATCGGCGGCATGGGCATGACCGAACCAGGGGTGGGCACCGATGTGCTCGGCCTGAGCACGGTGGCCGTGCCGAAGGGGGACCGGTTCGTGCTCAACGGCGCCAAACAGTTCATCACCAACGGCTACGAAGGCGATTATTTTCTCGTTTACGCGAAAATCGACGATACACACCGCCGGGAAATCTCCAGCTTCATCATCGAATCCTCGTATCCTGGCTTCAAAGTCGGCAAAAAAGAGGAAAAGATGGGTATGAAAGCGTCCAGCACCGCCGTCCTGTATTTCGAGGACATGGAAGTGCCGGCCGAAAACCTGGTCGGCGGCGAAAACAAGGGCGTCACCTCGATGATGCGCAATCTCGAAATCGAACGCATCACCCTCGCGGCCCAGTCCGTCGGCATCGCCCGGCAGTGTATTGATGTCATGACGCGCTACGCGACCGAACGGACCTCGTTCGGCCGGCCCCTGTTCGAACACGGGCAGATCCAGCGCCTGATCGCCGAAAGTTACGCCGAATTTCTGGCCGCGCGCGCCCTCGTCTATGACGTGGCCGGTAAAATCAACCCGGGGGCGCGCAACTCGCTGGGCGCCGCCTCCGCCAAACTCGTGGCCACCGGCATGGCCGAACGCGTCGCGCGGAGCGCGATCCAGGTCCTGGGGGGCTACGGCTACTGTCGCGAATTCGGCGTGGAACGCCTCTTACGCGACGCGATTTTACTGAGCATCGGCGGCGGTACCAACGAAGCCATGCAAAAAAACATCGCGCGCGATTTACAGAAGAGCGGCGGCGCGTAAACCAGGCCTCGCTCACGCGGAAGCGACGAAATCGCCACGCTCCCAAAAACTAAACAAGATAAACTATATATGGAAAAAACGAAAAACCGCAATCGATCGAGACGACTCCTCGCGCTGCTGCCCCTGCTGTTGCTCCTGCCCGGCTCCCTGCCCGCCTGGAGCGAACACGCTGTCTGCACGTACCCCGCCCTGTCGGTCCTGCCCGAAATCAAAAACGCGCCGCCGGTGCGCGTGGAAAGCCTTGAGGATTTTCTGCGCGCGGAGGCGAAGGGCCTGGTCGCCGTGCTGGAAAAAGAAGAAGCCTGGGCCCGGGCCCATGTGCCGGAATACCCGCCCCGGTCCGACGCGCTCGCCTTTCGCCCGGAAGGGAATCAAGCCATTTTACGCGAAAATTTTCTGCGCAGCATCCGGGTTAATCCGAATATTCGACTGCTCCTGTTCATCCAGAATCCGCCGGGGGGAGCGGCCGGAGCCAGGCCGCGCCTCGATCACAAAACGATATCTCTGTACAAAGACCCGCACTGGCTGGCCACGATCGATTTTCGCGGCCTGAAGCCGGGCGATACGGTCTCCGCTCTGGAAGTGATCGCCTCAGCCAGTGACGAGCCGGACTACGGCCACGACATCACGATCTGGGCAGACAACGAAACCGAATACGGCAAAGCCTACGGATTCGGTGAACAACCCTTCGGCAATCCCGCGTACGAATACGCGACCCAGGCTCCGTTTCACATGGGATTTTTTCACGAAGCCGCGCTCATCTACGCGGCCGCCGGTTTTATCAAACGGACCTATCCTGAATACCGGATCCATCTGTATCAAACCCTGGCGCGGTACGCGTTCGAAACCGGTCATCCCTACTGGGGCTACCGGTTCATGGGCTGGGGCCTGCACTACGTGGGCGATCTGACGCAACCCTACCACTCGCGACTGCTACCGGGCATCGGCACCCTGCATACCCTCTGGATCAATATCAAACACATGCTCGGTTTTTCCGAAGACCGCCGCGTGCACATCAACCTGGTGAGTAACCGCCATACGGCGATCGAACGTTACCAGCGCTCGTTGATGGTCCAGGCCCTGCGCGAAAACCCCGAGCACCCGGTCCTGATGGCGGCGCGTGACACGTCCGGGGATGAGGCCGCCGGCCAGTGGAGCGATGCCACCCCGCGCGATCTCGTATCCCGCAACGCGGAAGCCAGGGCCGATCACCTGGACGACTTGCTGGGGAAATGGATGCCGGACCGTTTCGTCAACGATCCCGATTTCGTACACGGCAACGACGAAGAGGAAGTGTTTCGCGAGGTCAGCGCGGGCGATCCGAAAGCGACCAGACAAATTTCGACGATCTTACAGCATATGTTTCGTGAATACGGCACGCACTCACGCAACTTCGTCCGCGCGACCATGACGCGCTGAGCGAAGGGTTAATAGTAATATTTTTTTCCACGGGGACAACACGGGGGACACCGTGAGAACCATTGAATATTAACGAAGACTAACGTTCCGGAACGTTCCGAATTTTGAAACTTTATTTTTACCCCGTGTCCCCCGTGTCCCCGTGGTAAATTGCCCGGTAAACGCTATCCAAGTCCGGGTATGCCTTCGAGGAGGGCGTAGGTGTCGTAGCCTTTCGCGAAGAGCGCGAATTGTTGTTCGATGGCCTCTTTGATCGCGAAGGCCGGCACGCCCGTGGCGATGTTCCCGTCGGAGAGGATGTAACCGATTCCATCCCAGAAACCGAAGCTGACGAAATAACCCAGTTCGCGGTACGCGTACGGTTCAAGCGCGCGGCCCGCGGCGGCGTGGGCGATATTTTCCGCCACCCGCCGGCCCTTGCGCACCGCGGCCTGGGCCGTCCAGGCGTTCAGGCCGCCGCCCGCGAATTCGCAACAATCGCCCGCGGCGAAACAATTCGACAGCACGACGTCGTCAACACGCACCCGGCCGAAGGGGTCCGCGTGCAGAGCCGGGAGCGGCCGGACGCCAGGAAATACAAACGTCAGGTCCGATTCGAACCTTGCTCCCGCCCCGCGTTCATTTTCGCATACGACCACACGTTCATCGGCGGAGACGAATTTCGTACGCGGCAGGTACTCGATGTTTGAAGCGCGCATGGTTTCGAGCGCGTACTCGCCGAAACGCGCTGGAAACCGGCGCAGAGGACTTTCGTCCAGGTCGATGACGCGGATGCGACAGGCCCGGCGCATGCCCTGCATAAAATCGCGAAATTCGAAGAGAAACTGGAGCGCGGTGGCCCCCGAGCCGACGAACGTAACTTGCGGATTCTCCGGAACTCGTTTCAAAAAATCTTTGATGGCCTCGTTGCCACCTTCCGCTCGCAGAGTTCCCAGCGTCAGTACGGAGCGTCCCAGAGCGCTGGCCGCCACTCCGGCTTCGGGTCCGTCGAGGCCGACGGCTCCTGTGGCAATGACCAGGGAATCGAAATCGAAAGCGCCGACGGAAGTCGCCAGCTGGCCACGCGCGGCAAGCCCGGGCAGGTCCTGGGCCAGTGACTCAAGGTCGACTTCGGCCTGGACGAATTCAAAACCGGTCCGCGCAGCCAGTCGCGCGAGCGGATGGCGCATTTTCGAAAGCGGGTTGTAAATCGCCCTGTGCAGCCGAATCAAATCCAGAAAAAACGGCGAGCGGTCGATGAGCCGTACCTTAAAATCGCCCGCCCGGGCCAGCCTGATCGCCGTCGTGAGGCCCGCGTATCCGGCGCCGAGGATCAGAACTTGTTTTGACATGGAACAGGGAAACCCTCGCTGTGTTTATTCGACCACCACCTTTTTCACGACGACATCGCCATGCAAGCTGTCTGGACCATTCTTGACGCCCGGGATTACTCCGGAACCCTGTTTCACCCGCGGCCCGCGTCGCGCACGCCGCCCGTCGACGCGCGTGATTTTTCGATCCCGGTGGCAAAGGACGTCGCTCTGGGGGCGCGCTGGCATCGGTTTTTTTCGGACGCCCCCACCATCCTTTTTTTTCACGGCAACGGCGAGGTCCTGAGCGATTACGACGATATCGCCCCTGTGTTTCGCGAGATCGGCCTGAACTTATTCGTGGTGGATTTTCGCGGCTACGGCTGGAGCACCGGCCGCCCGAGTCTGCAGGGCCTCAAGGAAGACGGGCCGCGGGTGGCGGATTTTTTTCTGGAAGAAATCTCCCGTGACCAGGGCGGCCGCGCACCCCGGCCCTTCATCATGGGCCGCTCGCTCGGCAGCGCCCCCGCCTGTGAAATCGCCCTCAGCCACGGCGATTTTTTCGCCGGCCTGATTCTGGAGAGCGGTTTCGCCTCGGTCCTGCCGCTGCTGGAATTGCTGGGCATCGCCGACGGACTGCCGGAGGCGGCCGTGGACGAATTGTTCTCCAACCACCGCAAACTGGCGCGGCTCAAAATTCCCGCCCTCTTCCTCCACGGCGACCAGGACAACCTCATTCCGCCGGTCCACGCCTACGACAACCACGCCCACATCCCCCACGATCACAAAACATTACGAATCATCCCCGCCGCCAGTCACAACGACCTGATGCTGTTTGGCGATTATTTCGGGGCGATCCAGGATTTCGTCGGCAGCGTGCGCTGACCCGACTGCCACCCCGACCTGACCGACCCGACCAGACCCCGTGCCTTCCCTGGCGATGGATTGAAAAAAATCCACCATGAGATTTTTTTTCGCTTGCCATTTTTGCGTCGCATAAAAATAATAGTGCAACGCACAAAACAGCGGAGGACAAACAAATGTCAGTAGCAACCGATTTCGAAAAAAACGCCCGTGAGGCCCTGAACGTTGGACTGGGAGTTTTCAAAACGATTGAATCCCAGGTTCAGGCGGTTCAGACCCAGGTTACGAAAGGTTTTCAGGACCTCGTCAACCGTGGTGCCGCCGACCAGAGCCCGGTCGCGGCCAATCTGCGCACGCAACTGGACAAAGGCCTGTCCGCTCTGAAAGACGCGCAGGTTCGTGTCGAAGGCGCGATTAAAATTTAATCGGATCGCCCGGCGGGTATTTCCTGCTCCAACCCGTCTCCGGATACCCGGGGACGGGTTTTTATTTTTCAATTGACCGGTTTCTTTTCCGGCCGGACCAACGGGCATGAAATACAACTGCACCGTTGAAATCGCCGCGCCGCTGGGACGCGTGGTGGAATTGTTCGATGATCCGAAACGCCTCAAAGAATGGCAGCCTGGCCTGCTCAGCTTCGAGGCGATCAGCGGCAGGCCCGGCCAGCCCGGCGCGAAATCGCGGCTCAAGTATCGCATGGGCAAACGCGAGATTGAAATGATTGAAACGATCACCGTCCGCAGTCTCCCGCAAGAATTCAGCGGCACGTACGAAACGAAGGGCGTCTTCAATATCGTCAAAAATCGATTCAGCGCGCTCGGCCCAAATCTCACCCGTTACGAAACGGAAAACGAATTCCAGTTCACCGGCCTGTTCATGAAGCTCATCGGTCTTCTGATGCCTGGCGCGTTTCGCAAAGAAACGGGGAAGATCATGGAACGATTCAAAGAATTCGCCGAGCGCGGGTGAGCGCGCTTTTTGGGACGTACCTCAAAACTGGATTATGCACGAAACTCTCCGTGAATTTTTGTGCTCAACGAAAACCGCCTTTCAAGGCGGTTTTCTTCATTCCTCATGGTACCGGATTTTTTGCATGAAACAGTGTGTTGCCCCCACAGGTATACGCTGCCGCGA
>CAZVZS010000006.1:118915-147967 GCA_964631535.1 uncultured Leptospiraceae bacterium | reverse complement strand
GTATAAGAGCGCGCGCGGCGTGGAACCGGGGCTGGCTTCGGCTCCACGGCCGGTTCCGCAGCCGGCTTCGGCTCCAGGGCCGGTTCCGGTCCGGGGGAGGGCCCAGGTGGTTGCCCGGGTTCCGCCGTCGGGGGCGGCTCCCCGGTCGGTGCCGGCTGTTCGGGCTCGGCCGGCGGGGTCTGGGCCATCGCGATGGCCGGCAGGAGCGACAATCCCGTTGTTAACAACAGGGCCAGCGAAAAGCGAAGACGTGAATGCATAGTGCCGCGCAACGGACGAGCATGCCAGTCCGCCCGTTTTGGACCAGCTTTTTCCGGGTTTGGTTCGTACCTTCTTTGTTACTTCTTTATCAGGGCCCGGAGGGCCTATTTTTTGCGGTGCGGAAATCGGGTTGACATAATTCCTCTGAATAGTGCACTGCATAAATCGTGGGGAAATCAGATCGTGGCCGGTATTAAAAAAATTAAACGTTATGCCAATCGGCGCCTGTACGACGCTGAAACCAGCAAAACGATCACGCTTGAGGATGTGGCCGAGGGTATCATCCATGGCCAGGAAATCCAGGTGATCGACAATATCACGGGCGAGGATATTACTTCGCGCATCCTTGGTCAGACCTTTCTCAAAATTATCATGGACCTGCCGAACCGGGCCTTCAGCAATTTTTTGCTGACGGCGCTCATCCGGGAGGTCTCCACCAATCTGTCCGATCTATTCGCCCGTCTGGTCCAGGGCGGGATCGGAGCGAAGGCCCTCACGCTCGATAAATTAAACACGATCGTGGAAGCGATGATCGATCAGGGGCATCTGCATATTTCCGAACGCGGCCATTACCAGGACGAAATTCTGATCCAGATGCAAACCCAGGACTCGCGGCTGGAATCAAGAGTCCGGGAAGGTCTGGGCGTGTTGCGCACCAGTCTGGAGGCCCAGCCGGACACCCGCATGGGCGAACTCTCCGACAAACTGGAAGAAATGGCCCGCTTGATCAAAGAAATTCAGCAGCGGTAAGGAGTCGCCGGCCGGGTTGATTTTCGAATTTTTTTTCCGCCCGCCCTTAAAGTTCCCCTTTCTCAACTCCGAAGTACTCTACTGGGTTCATCCAGGTTTTTTTCTTCATTTGTAAGGGATAATCCGGGGTTAATTCTTATACAAAAAACAAAAAAATAGGGTTGAGACTGCTCACCCGAGCCCCTATTATGGGGCGGGGGACTTCCCCACAGGACGCACAGGATGATTTCGTCGAATCGAATCGTATTTCTGGCCGGGTCGATAATACTGTTGAGCGGACTCACCGGGTTTCAGCCGGTCAGCGCGGGAGCGGAAGATGACGCGATCGCCATGTATACGCGGATATACAGGGAGGCTCAGCGCGATCTCGAATTCGGCAATTCCTATGAGCGGATCGCCGCGGCGCGCCTCATGGGTCAGCATAGAAATCCGCGTTTCATCCGGCCGCTTCAACGCGAACTCCTCAAAGACCTGACGGTCAAACAATTCCGAAAGTTCGCCGTGAACGATCCCTACGTTAAATGTGAGATCGCGTACGCCCTGGGCCGCATCGGCCACAAGGACTCCCTGAAGCCGCTGTTCACCGCCCTGGAACAAACCGTCGCGATCATCGAAGACGAGGCGAAAGACACCGCGAAGCATAAGGAACAGGCCAACCAGCTGTACCAGCAGGTGAAGGGCATGAAACAGGAAATCGAGACCATCAATCAATCTCAGGAACCGGTCGTGCTGCGTCGGGACGACCGCCCGGGCCCGGCCCGTCTGTATCCGTCGTTTCGTTTTCCGGACAGCCCGGACGTGTTCTGGAGCATCGCCGACGAATTCAAGGAAGTCCCTTCGCCGGACGATTTTGCCGAAGTTCATGACATGCGCCTGCGCGGTTATTCCTGGATGAACGTGGCCCAGTCCATATTCCAGGCCATCGCCATGGTGAAAGATACTGACGCTCTCGATACAATGGAAAAGTACGGCGCGTACGAAAATCGTTACATTCGTTACTACACGGCGGTTTCCATGGGCGATATCGGGACCCAGAAGGCGGTGGGGCTGCTGGACAAACGTTTCACGTCCGAACAGGATCCCTGGGTCAAAGTGGGCATCGCGCGCGGCATGCTGCGCGCCGACAAAACCCAGGCGAAGGCCCTGCGATTTCTCATTGATAATCTGCGGGTCGACGATAAATACATTCGGCTCGCCGCTACCCAGGCTCTGGTCGATCTGCGGATGGGCGAGGCCCTGTATCAGTTGCGCGAGGCGCACGCGGTGGAAGACGAGTCGATTATCCGTGAGCAAATGAAACGAGCCATCTACTGGGCCGAAGTGGACAATATTCTGCCCGTCAATTACTGAAACCGGCGCGCGTTCGCCTGGGGGTCACCGGAACCGGATGAGATTTTTCCGGTATTTGATTGATCCCTTCGCCGGGCGCGGTACACTGGCGCATGGGCCCCGCGCGGACGTTTCCAGTTTCCCTCCGGAGGGTCGCCGCCGTCGCGTGCGGTTCGTTATCGCTCGCGCTCTTATTCTGCCAGCCCTCCACACCGGAGGTGGTTCCAGAAAAAATGCCGGAATCCGCCTTCGTGCGGCTTGATAAAGTCTCTCTGCGGACGGATCCGGTGGCCGCCGCCTCTGAAATCGAATTCCTGCCGGCCGGTGCCCGGGTCAAAGTCCTGCGTCGCTCCACCGCGAAAGTCAACGTCGGTGAACTGGAAGACTACTGGTACAATGTGCGCATGGAAAGCGGCATCGAGGGCTGGGTGTTCGGGTCGAATCTGATCATCGAAAGCGACAGTTCCAACCCCGCGGAGTCGGTTCGCCCGATCATCGCACTTTCTGAAATTGGCGAAAAACTGGCCGGGAAATGGTTTGAGACCGATCTGACCGGAGCCAGCGGGTATTTTAAGATTTATTTCTGGCGGGACGGAACCTACAGCCACGGCTACGGCCTGGGCGGGATGAAAAAAGGCCGTTACCAGCTTCTGCCGACCGATAACGTGATTTTGCTGGAAGAGGGCAGTGGTGCGGGAGACGTTCTCAAGGTCCAGGTCATCGGCCGGGATGTGAACCTGGTCGGCCAGGAGAACGGGTACGAAGTCTGGTTTCGCCGCCGGTTCGACGATCCGGATATTCACGAAGCGGGGATCAATTAAACGGACGGGCGGCTGCGCGGTATGGAAGAGGACCAGAACAGCGCCAGACGCGCCGAGCGCTTTACGGCCTTAAAAAAGTTACGCAGCTCGATGAAAGGCCGGCCGGACCTGGAGTTTCCCGAGGAACGCGCGGTACGGATCAATCGTTTTCTGGCGCTGGCCGGGTTCGGTTCCAGGCGCGCGGTGGAAGAAGAATTCATTCTTAAAGGCCGCGTGCGCATCGGCCGCCAGACCGCCACGCTTGATACGCGGGTCGGGAGCGGTGACCTGGTCTTCGTTGACGGTAAACTGGTGCTGCCACCGCGGGCCGCGCTCTACATCGCACTGAATAAACCCTCCGGGTTCCTGGTGTCCCGCCGCCCCCAGGGCGGGGCTCCCACGATTTACGATTTACTTCCGGAAAATTTACACGACCTGAAATACGCCGGTCGACTGGACCGCTTCAGCCGCGGTCTCCTGCTGCTTTCTCAAGATGGACATTTTATCCAGGCCATTACTCATCCCACCTTTCGCCTGACAAAAAAATACCGCGTGCGTCTGGATCGTCTGCCGGAGGAAAATTTTTCCCGATTGTTCGAGCGCGGCATCACCGACGAGGGCGAGGAACTGCGCGCCATTCGGGCCACGGTGACCGATCGCAAAAAAAAAATCGTGGAGGTCGTGCTGGGCCAGGGAAAAAAACGTCAGATCCGCCGGATGTTCGAGGCCGTCGGTGCCCGGGTTCTCGATCTGTACCGGGTTTCGATCGGGGAACTGGACCTGGAGAAAATCCAGCTGGCGGAGGGGAAGTTTATGGCCATCGAGCCAGATAGCATTTTTAGTGGCACATCGGAAAAAAACTTTTCCGGATTTAAAAATCTTTCCGCCGCGTCGGACGAATCCGGCCCATCCCAGGCCGGGTAAAATCGCTCAATGCTTTTCGTAACCGAACAGTTCCTGCTTTTTTTTATCGTCGTCTTCCTGGTGTTCTGGGCCCTGCCGGTGCGGTGGCGACTTGAATTTCTGCTGGTGGCCAGCATTTTCTTTTACGCCACCTGGAGCGTCGTCTTCGCCCTGCATTTTCTCCTGGTCATCGCGGTCAATTTCGTGGTGATGGAAATCTGGAAACTCCACCGGAAGAAGTGGATTTTTTTCACGCTCCAGATACTGAACATTCTGAACATCGGATTCTTTAAATATTTTTACTTTCTGGCGGACGTGATCGGGCGCCTGAGCGGCCAGGATTGGTTGCGTCAGCCCTGGCTCTTTGAAACGCACGCCGCCACCGGGGCCGAGATCGCTCTGCCGCTGGGCATCAGTTTTTATACCTTTCAGATCATGGCCTACGGGATCGACATCTACCGTGGTTCGTACGCGCGCGCGCATAGCTTTCGAGACGTTACGCTCTTTCTCACGTTTTTTCCGCAATTGATCGCCGGGCCGATCATGCGCGCCCAGGAATTATTACCGCAGATCGGCGAATACCGGACGAAGGACAATCCGCCGGATCCGGACATGTTCTGGCGCGGCCTCTGGCTCGTCCTGCTCGGCGTGGTGAAAAAACTGCTCGTGGCGGACCGCCTGCTGGAGTATTGTATTCCGGTTCTGTCGGCCGGCCCGCAGTCCGTGGCCCAGTTTCACACCGCCTCGCTTTGGTTCAGTATTGTTTCGATGTCCATGATGCTCTACTGCGATTTTTCGGCGTACTCCGACATCGCGCGCGGCCTCGGGTTTCTGCTCGGCTTTGAAATTCCGATCAATTTCCGCGCGCCCTTCCTGAGCGATTCGGTCTCCGAGTTCTGGCGGCGCTGGCACCTCACGTTTTCCACCTGGATTCGCGACTATATTTACATTCCCCTCGGCGGCAGTCGCGCGGGCACGGTTCGAAACTATTTGAATCTGGGGATCACGTTTTTTATCGGTGGGCTGTGGCACGGCGCGTCCTATACCTTCGCCTTCTGGGGCATTTACATGGGCGTCATCCTTTCAATCGAGGCGTTCGTACGTCGCAACGGGGCGCCGCCCTGGGCCGCGCTCTGGCCCGTGCGGATTTTGCGCTGGATGCTGGCCACGTTCCTGATTTCGCTTTCGGCGGTCTGGTTTTTTTCGCCGTCCTGGGAGTGGAGCATGTCGCTGTTAAGCGTGCTCTTCCTCGGCGGTGGTACGAAGTGGCCACCGGGGGGTGAAATCTTTTTCGTATCGGTCGCTGCGGTCGCCCTGTTTCACTGGTTCGAGGAAAAACCGGGCACGTTCGCGCAGCTCCGGCGATTCGAAAGCGTTCTGTTGCCGCTGATCGCGTTCGTGATGATCATTTTGATCGTTCAATACTCCGGAGGGCCGAAAGATTTCTTTTATTTCCAGTTCTGATTCGGCGGTTCGCATGGATTTACTCCGGAACAAATTTTTACTCTATCCGATCCTGTTCATCGCGGTTTTATTCGTGCTGGATAAAATTTTTCTCCTGCCCGAGGTGCGGGACAATTTCATCCAGCCCGGCGGCATGATTTATTACCGGCAGCGCGAGGAACAGTTGGCCACGCTCCGAACCTTCGCCTGCCGGGAAGATCGTAAGGAACGGCTGGTGGCCGTGCTGGGTGATTCGCGGTCCTTCGCTCTGGGGCAGGATATGATCCCCCGGGATCGTCGCGATGAGTTCGCCATTTTTAATTTCAGCGGGCCGCAGGCCATGCCGGTATATCATCACTACCTTGCGGAAAAAATGCTGGTCGGCAATTGTCGTCCGGACGTGCTCTTGATGGGCATCGCTCCGGACGCGATGAACCACAACTCCCCGGTGTTCGTCGACCCGAATCTGAATTTCGGCGTGGACCGGGCTTTTATCGAACGGCATCGGGCCCTGATCCCGGACGACGTATACGCTTCTTATGAAAATACCCGGCGATTCGCACTGGCGGGCCTCGGTCTTTCGGTGGGCGAATTTTTTGAGCGCCTGGAAGGATCGCTCGCCGCCGAACAAACCGATTTCGGGATGGAAATCAACCTGCTCGAAAAGACAATCGGTTCGGATAATGAGGACAGTGCCCGCCGTCAATTGCTGGAAGGGATCCTGCGTTCGAACCTGAAAAATCTGACGCTGTATCGTTTCGCGAATTCGCAACACCGTCTGGTCCTGGACGCCACGCGCGGGGCCCAGTACGCCTGGTTCGGGGTCATGGAGGATGCCGAGTTACGCAAAGAAACGGATCGCCTGCGCGATTTTTATTTGAGTCGGTTTTTAGCGTCTCCGGAACAATTGTATTTTTATGAACAAACCCTGGCGCTGGCCCGTCGCTCCGGCGTCCAGGTTCTGGTGTTCTGGCCGCGCGTGAATCCGCATCTGATCGAAGCTTACCGGGGCGAGCCACGAATCGGCACGCTGTGGAGCGAGATGGACCGTATCGCGCGCCTGCACGGGGCGAAGACGATCGATCTGAACGGGGATGAGCGCGCCGCCTGCTCCGAGTACTACGACGCCTCGCATCTTTCGATTTCCTGTTTTCCCGTTATTACGGAATTTCTCCTGAATCAACTGTAATACCCACGGAGACACAGGCCAGGATTTAAGATTTGACCCCCCGGCCAGGGCATTTTAAGCCGTCGTTATGCAGACCGGTTGCAAAATCAGGGCCTCGCTGGACGAAAAAGTGCCGGTCCTTTTTATTTCCGGCGAGCTGACGGCCGAGGCCGAAGAAGAACTGCTGGCCCAGTATTTTAAGCTGCCCGAACAATCCCGGCAGCGTACGATTCTTGATTTTTCCGAAACACGGTACATCAATTCCGCCGGAATCGCCGTTTTGATTAATATCATGACCCGCGCCATGGATCTGAAGCATAAGATCGAATTCTCCGGGCTGAACACGCACCTGAAACGTATCATCGATATCGTCGGCCTGGGCGAACACGTCCGGATTTTTGATTCTCTCGACGCGGCCCTCCAGGGCTGAGCCTGACCTCAACCCGCGCACGGCCTGCTAAAACTCCTCAATAATATCCCGAATTTCCCGATGATGAATCCGATCATGGGGAATTTTCCACGTACTCTGGTCGGGCGAGGCCTCCGCCCGCTGCTGGCTTTATTGTTGCTGGCCTGTCCGCTGTCCGCCTGGTCCCAGACCGCCCTGACGCGGGGCCTGCCGGATCCTTACTACCCGCAGCAACCCCAGGGCGAGCTGCGTTTGAACTACTATTACGACCGCACGGGTCGCTGGGTGAAGTTTTCCGACTGGATTCCTTTCAAGCAGAATAAGTACGAACCACGTTTTCTCGAGGACTTTTACCGGCTTTCCGGACTCCCGCACCATTACAATGTGGCGGAGACCAAACTGGCCATTTACTGGCTCGTCCAGGGCATGACGCACCGGTTTCGTCACCCCCGGGAGGCTCTGTGCAAGATCGAAACCGAAACCCAGTATCATAAATATCGCCTGCTCATGTTCATGCATCTGAACCTGCGTGTCATGCGGATGTTCCTGCGACTCGGTTCCCTGTACGATAAACGGCATCTGTATTTTCACGATCTGGACATGGCCGACGATCTGGAAGTGTCGTTTCTGGTCGCGCGCACGTACTATAAAGAAGCGCGGAAATACTGGGAACAGGCCCGTAAGTACTCGGCCGAAGCGGGTGAGTACCGGTTCGATCTCGATCTGCCCACCATCGAGTCGGAAAGGTTTTTGATCAACAACGGCAAGCTCGATTACGATCGGATCATCTACCTGCATTTACAGCGCGTGGAAGGCAGGCTGGGCATGACCACCACCTTCCTGGATCAGGAAGGCCGTCCGCGTCCCGTCAAAACGGCGATTCAAAAAGACATCGAACAAATGTACGATAATACCTTCGACCCGGCGCCGCTGGGCCCACCCGTCCTGGAACCGCAGTGGAAAGAACAACCGCTGTTCGGTCCCGATCAGGCCAACCCAACCGGAGGCCCGTGAAATGCGATTTTTCCGCCTGGCCTTCGCTGTCTTTTTCGCATTTTCACAAACTCAATCAGTTTCAAGCGAATCGAGCACCGTCGACGCGTACGACCTGTATTTGCGCCGGTACGCGGCGGGCGGGAGTCCGGATCCCGTCAGCACCAGCCAGATCGAAAAACAGTGGTCGGCACCCGTTTTTTTACAGCGTATCTATCCCGCGCTGGACCTCGAATCGTTCGGGCGGGAGGCTTACTACGAGGCTCTGTTCCGGCGGGCGGTCAGCCAGTACGAGGTCGCCCAGGCCACACACCAGGAATTCCAGAAAGAGCGCGAATTGACCCTGGAGGAACGGGCGCGGGTGGACACCTGGCGTACGGTCTGGTGGCAGAACATCGAAGGCCATGAACAACTGGACCGCAGGCAGAGCGCGCAGCGCCTGCGTTATCTGGGGCGACTGGCGACGGAATTCCGCGCGGTGTTCGAGACTCTGGACCGGATCGCGAGCGCGCGCCTGCGAAGCCAGCCGCGGTTTGTGAACCTCCAGAAAGACGCCTACCGGATGTACAGCGTGTATCAACTGGGGCTCGGGCACGTTCCGCCGGCTCTCGACATCCTGGAAAAATACGCCCGTTTTCCGGATGTGGAAGCGGAATGGCCTTTGCACTATTACCTGAGCCGGGCGTACGCCAGCCAGTACCGGGCCGCGCGCCTGGACCGGAGCGTGCGGGAAGAGACTCTTTCCGAAATGCGCCACCGGCGGAATCTACACTTTCTGCGCGCGGTCGATTTGAAATATGGTCAGAAATCCCTGGAATACCGCTCGACCATAAAAAAAATCAGACTTGAGGAACTCGGCTCCCCCCGGAACTGAAATCCGGTCCGGCTGCCGGCATGGATGGAACGTTGAACGGAATTTCGGGCCCGTGGGAATTTTTCTTGATCGGAGAACGCCAGGCGGAGTAAAATAGGTAATATGGAACATTTCCTGCTTTCGTACCATTCGGTCGGCGCATTCTGCGGGTCGCTGCTCTCTTTGATCATGACGGTGTTCCTGATCACGAAACGGGATAAGACGACGCCCACGCGCTGGCTGGGACTGGCCTACGTGGGTTTCACCTGCATGTTCGTCGGATACTTTCTGGCGTATTCCGTATTCGCTCCATTCGGTGCGTACCACCGCTGGCTGACGGTGGGCGTTCTCTTCGGACAGTTCGCGTATCTGGCCTTCGCCTACCACTTCCCGGATAACGACCGCCCCGGGGAGTCCCGGATCGTGATTCCTATTTTTACCGTGGCCTCGGTTCTGGGCTGGTTTTCCTTCGCGTACCAGACGTACGGGGCGGAGTATTTTTACAACTTTGAGAGCCATTCGTACAATTTCGACGCGGGGCAGCTGGTCGCGGGCCTCATCCTGCTCGAATTTCTCTGGACGCTCAGTATTTTTATTCGCAAGTCTTTGCGAAATTCAGAATACCAGGGTCGCCTGGGCGAACTGCTCAAACGGCCGCCCTCGCTGCTGTCGGCACGCGTGGTTCCTTTCCTGCTGGCCCGGTTCGTTTCCATCCCGCTCGTGGTCTTTTTCCCGCGCGGCAAAAAAGCCCAGGCCTCCAGCGGTTTCGCGCTCGGTCTGATGTTGCTCATTCTCACCGCGGCCATGAACGCGGCCAACAAGGCCGGTCGCCTGAGTTACGAATACTACGCCATGCTGTTCGCGGTGCTTTCGCTGATCGGGTTCTTCGTCATTTTCATGATGTACCTGAACAACTCGCCGGAGCCGACGACCTTCATGGTCAAGTTGATCGGCATTTCGCTGGTGACCCTGCTCCTGGTGTTCACAGCGGTGGGGTATATTTCGCTCGCTCAGAACGAAACCTCGTACGACCGGGAAAAACTGGGCAAGGTAATAAATTCACGAAAATCAATCATAGAAGGAGATTTCGCGAATATCGCGAGCGATATCATATACATTTTGCAAACACCGGAGGAGCCCGGTCTGTTCCGGGAGGACCGCGCGATTCTGTTCAGCCGCGGCGCGCGGCTGACTCCGGAGAAACTCCTCGCGGGCGAACGAGTCGAAAAACGGCGGCGGATGGAACACGATATCCAGGCGGCCATGAAAGCGGATAAGAACCTGACCCTGGTCCCGGCCCGCGAACAGGTTCTGCGCGCCCACGGCCAGATCGTGCGTCCCGTGGAAACGCGCGGGTACCGCGACGCGGGTGAGTTTTATACACATTTCGATTTTATTCACGCGGGCAGGCGGTACGAGGTCGGCTTCACGTACCGGGAATATCGCGAACAAACACACGAGGTGGCCATGGAGCTGATGGCCGTGATCATCGCGGCCACGCTCGTTATTCTGCTCGTCTTCCCGCTGTTTTTTCGCACCTCCCTGGTCACTCCGCTCACCAATTTACTCAGCGGAGTGAAAGAAGTGAACGCGGGGGACCTGGACGTGGTCGTGCCCATCAAGTCCCAGGACGAGATCGGTTATCTGGCGGGTTCCTTTAACGCCATGGTGGCTTCCATCAAAGACGCGCGCCAGAAGCTGCAGGATTACGCGGATAATCTGGAAGAGAAGGTGGAACAGCGTACGAAAGAAGTGCGCGAAAAAATGGAAGAAATCCACAAGCTCAAAGTGCAGCAGGACGGGGATTATTTCCTGACATCGCTCCTGGCCCAGCCCCTGTTCTACAACGCGAACAAATCCGAACGGGTTTCGAGCGATTTTATCATCAATCAGAAAAAAAGTTTCGAGTTCCGCAACCGGGTCGGGCAACTGGGCGGGGACATCTGCGTCACGGGGAATTTGAAGTTCGGGACACCGGACAATTTTCGGCGCGTGACCATGTGCATGAACGGTGACGCGATGGGTAAGTCCATGCAGGGCGCGGGTGGGTCGCTGGTGATGGGCGTGGTCATGAATTCGATCATGGCGCGTTCGGCGGCCAATAAACGGATCATGGACACAACGCCGGAACAATGGCTTTCCGATATTTACCACGAAATCCACGGCGTGTTCAAAAGTTTCGACGGTACCATGGTGATCTCCGCCTCGGTCTTCCTGGTGGACGACCTCACCGGGCAGGTCTGGTATTTTAACGCGGAGCATCCGGCGAGCGTGCTCTACCGCAATGGCCGGGCCTCCTTCATTGAGGAAGACCTCCAGCTGCGCAAACTGGGCCTGGACAGCGAAATGGACTTTCAGGTATTCAGCTTTCAAATGGAACCCGGGGATGTGATCATCCTCGGTTCGGACGGGCGCGACGATATCAACCTGACCCCGCAGGCGGACACGCGTCAGATCAACGAAGACGAATTTTTGTTTCTGAAGATCGTGGAAGACGCCGACGGGGACATTCATCGGATCGAAAAGATGATTCGCCTGAAGGGCGAAATTACGGACGACCTTTCCCTGCTGCGCATCGGGTACTGCGAACCGGGCCGTCCGGGCGTGATCGAAATCGATCGGGTGGACGACCGCGCCGACGTGGACGAGATGGTCGAACGCGGTCGCGAGCTGTACCGCAAGGGTGAGCTCAAGGCCGCGCTCTCCGTGCTCACGGAAGCGTACGCGATCGATCGCGCGAACGTGAAGCTCAATAAATTACTGGGTCTGCTCAGTTTCAAGGGACGCGATTACGGCACAGCGGTGGAGGTGCTCAACAAGTACCTCGCCATGGACCCGCACACCCCGCAATTCTGGATGTACCTGGCGATCGCCGAAAAAAAACAGGGCCGGTACGACGAGGCGCTCAAAGCGTCGCAACGTCTGTTCGAAATGGATCCGGAGAACATGAACAACCTGATCAATATGGCCGATCTCTGGCGCCTGAAAGGCGATCCGAACAAAGCACGCGAATACCTGGACCGGGCCGGCGCCGTGGATCCGGATAACCGCGAGTACAAACGCCTGCAGACGCTGATCGCCTGATCTCGAAATAGAGCCGGTATCCACTGAAAAAGCGCTTGCAACCGGATGGTCCGGAGCGCTAATTCAAATAAGCTATGGCCACGATTCACATCCAGGTCGAAACGCCGCGTTATGTTGGCTGGTCCGGTACCCCGGCGGAATATTTCGCTCTGGCGCCGGATGGGTACCGGTATACGATGATCGGAGGAAAACTGGAATTGTCACCGAGCGGCTCGTTTGAACATTCTGTAACCAGTGCCAGATTGGTGGCAAGGTTGATCGATTGGGAAAAAAATCACCCGGTTCGCGTTTGTCCTGAGCTCGATTGCCGTTTTGGGGATGTCATCAAGCGCCCGGATGTCGCTGTCTATCGTGCCCGGGCCTTTCCAACCAGGAAGGCCTGGCCGATCGAATCGCCAGTCGTGGCAATTGAAGTTATCACTGAATATTCGAAAACGAGGGATCTTGCCGAAAAGCGCCAGTTGTATCTGGAACACGGCGTTGACGAATTATGGATCGCCGATTGTCGCGACCTGAATTTCTTTGCGTTCGAAAACGTTTCCGACGCCTGGCGGGAGTTTTACCCGGGGCCTGAGGCGGAGTTTGTTTCTCGGGCCCTCACGGGGCTCGCGTTTGATCCCCGCGCGATGTTTCTGCCGCCTGATCTCTAAACCGCGCCTGGCGGCCGGAGGCCGTTTATTTCCGCCGTTTCTTTTTGTTTTTTCCGCCTTCGCTCGACTCTGCGCGCGTTTTCCCTGCTTTCGTGTCCTTCCCCGCCGCCCCTTCGCGCTCGTACAATTTCTGTAATACGATCCAGGCCAGACCGAGCGGGATGATCACCAGGCCGATGAGCTGGCCCTGGGTCAGGCCGTACCAGTGCCAGTTCTCGAAGTAATACGCGGTGCTCCCGTGGGCCGCGCGAGCCGTGGCGGTGCTGAGCAGCATGGCCTGGCCGTTGATGAGCACCGTCGGGGGATCGATCATTTCGATCACCGCGTCGTTGAGGCGAATGAATTCGACCAGGAAACGGGAAAGGCCGTTGAAGATGAGAAACACCGCGGTCAGCATGCCGGGTTTGAAATTTTTGTAACGCATCCAGAGCATGTAAATCGCGAACAGGCCGCCGGAGGCCAGGGCTTCCATGACGGGCGTATTCCAGACACGCACGCCGGCCGAACTCAGGAAGGCCCCGGATCCGTAGACCATGGTCAGCAGGGGAATGTCCACGCTCGCGCCGTGGCCGAAGCAGCCGTCACCGGAGACCATGCAGCCCAGACGTCCGATCGCGTAACCGGCCGCGAGCGAAGGCATCATCGCGTCCGCGTAGCGCCAGACTTCGAGCTTTTCACGACGCAGATAAATGTAAATGAACGAGAACACAAACGTGAAGCCGCCGTAGAACACGAGGCCGCCGGGGCTGAAGAGGGATTCCCACATGCCGACGATTTCGTGCGTGGCCGCCTGGGTGGGATACTTCATGCCCATCCCGTTCCAGTAGAGAAAAATGTATTTTATATTTTCGCCGAACGTTTCGTGGTCCACCCAGATGCGGCCCCAGACTTCGAAAACGTAAAACACCTTCGAACCGATGATGGCTCCCAGAACGCCGAGCAGAATCGTCCAGTCGGCTACCTCCGGCCGCAGACCGCGGCGCGTGAGTTCGCGTGGTAAAAGAAATGACGCGGTTAAAAACGCCAGCATGAGTAAAATACTGAACGTGGAGATTCCGGTCTGGCCCAGGACATCGTAACAGAGCGGGGCGCAGAAGGAGGGATAAGGTATTTCTCTGAGCATGGGTACTTCCGTTTCTAATTTTTACTTTCGCGCGGCGCACTGTGGTGCGCGGCGTTCAGGACGCTTTCAGGGCCGCCTGTAATTGTTCGATTTCATCGATTTCTTTGGGAATGGACGCGGTCAGGACGACCGGGGTTTTCCCGGAGACGAGGACGTCGTCCTCGATGCGAATGCCGATGCCGCGAAATTCATCGGGGACGGAGTCGTCTTCGGGCGGGAAATAGAGACCGGGCTCCACGGTGCATACCATACCGTCCACGAACGGACGCGGAACGCCTTCTTTAAAGTAGAGCCCCACGTCGTGAACATCCCCGCCCAACCAGTGTCCGGTGCGGTGCATGTAGTACTTGCGGTACGCGCCGTCTTCGATCAGTTTTTCCAGGGAGTCGCCCTTCAGCAGTTTCATGTCCATGAGGCCGCGCGTCAGGCGTTCCACGGCGCTGTCATGCACCCCGCTCAGATGCGCGCCGGCCACGGTTTCGGCGATGGCCTGTTTCTGTACGTCGAGGACCAGTTGATACGCGTCGCGCTGGGCCGCCGTAAATTTCCCGCTGGCCGGGAATGTGCGACTCACGTCCGCGGTCATATAGTTTTTTTCCGCGCCCGCGTCGATCAGGATCAGGTCCCCGTCCGCGATGCGGTCGTGATTGTCGATGTAATGCAAAACGCAGGCGTTCGCGCCGCTGGCAACGATAGATGTGTATCCTTCCAGAGCCCCGCCCTTGCGAAATTCGTAAAGCAGGAGGGCTTCCAGTTCGTATTCGTACATGCCGGGACGAACGGCCTGCATGGCGGCCACGTGGGCGTTGTGCGTCAATCGCGCGCACTCTTTGAGGTGTTCGATTTCGAGCGGTGTCTTGAAGAGCCGCATCTCATGGACGATGGTGGAAGGGTGCAGAATCCGGGCGGGGGCATAGTCGCCCTTGCGCGCGCGCCGCATGATTTCATCCACCGTGCCGAGCAGGGTGGCGTCGTGATCCATACTGCGGCCGTAAAAATAATACAGATTCTGTTTGTTTTTTAAGAGGTCTGTTAGGTCTTCTTCGAAACTGTCGATGTCGCGCGCCTCGTCCACGTCCAGCAGGTCCGGGGCCGCTGCCACCCCTGTACGTTTGCCGGCCCAGAGTTCTTCCTCCGGATTGGACTCACGCAAAAAAAGAATACTTTCTTTGTTCGTGAGCACGAGCACGGTCTGTTCTTCTTCCAGCCCGGTCAGATAAAAAAAATCGGTGTCCTGCCGAAAGCGAAAGTGCGTGTCGTTAGTACGCGTGGCCGGTTCCGCGCCGAAAAAAACCGCCACGGAATCGGGTTCCATGCGACTCTGGAAAACCCGGCGGCGTTCGCTGAATAGATCGGTGGTCCTGAATTTCATGGGCTCTGCGGTTCGTGTGGTCTGGTGCGCACTGCTTTTTCAGCAGCCTGCTAATAGGAAAGATTTCTGACCGGGGCCCATGTGACCACCGTAAATTTTCAACCCCCTCGCATTTTCCGCCAGAGTTTACGGAAGACCTGATGCGTCCGGTGGGTGCCCAGAAAGGCACAGAATGAAAAATCCGACCCACGCAGCAGGGCGGGCACTTCTTCAAGGACACGCGCTAACTCCAGAGAAGAGGCCCGGTCCGGAGCACCGGGAACGGCGAGAAAATCGGCCGTGAGCACGCGACAGGTCGTGCCGGCCTCGCGAAACAGGCGGAGCGCACCGGCCAGTTCACGGTCCGGTAACTGGGCCAGCAAGACCAGGCCCTTGCGAACTTCGAGGCCCATGGCGCCCAGAGAGCCCAGCGTTACCGCGTACCCCGGTTCGTTGTGGGCGGGATCGAAGATCAAACGGACCGCCTGGCCGGAACGGCCACGCAAAGGCGTGTCGTGGATTTCCAGACGACCGGGCGGCTGACGCAACAGCACATGACTCGCTGCCTGACCTGTCACCCGTTCGTAACAAAAACGGGCAAAGCGCGCGTTCGTTTCCAGGTAATTGACGTCCGCGCCGCTGTCCCCGGCTTCCCGCGCGAAAAAAAAAGTTTCCAGAGCCGCCGGCGCGAACCCCGCCGCGGTCGTGCGCACCAGGTCCGCCGAACAGTGCGGCTGCTGAAAAACGAACAATCGCCTTGCGCGCGGACTCAGAATCGCCAGTTTTTCCGCCAGGATTCGCTCGTGGGTCTCACCCAGCAGCGCCGTATGTTCGAGCTCGATCGGCAGCAGGAGCACGTTCTCGGCCTGGACCGCGCGCGTCGCGTCCCAGCGTCCGCCCAGCCCCGCTTCGAAGATGGTTGCCCCGCAGTCGCGTTCGAGGAACACCGCGCAGGCCATGAGCGTGGTGAGTTCGAAGTAACTGAGGTGTTCCCAGTCCGCTCCGCTCGCCGCGCGCACGATGTCCAGCGAACGCAGGGCCGTGCGCGCCGAAATGGGCCGGCCGTTGACGCGAATCCGTTCCAGGACGGAGCGAAGATGCGGCGATGTAAACAGACCGACCGGGCGCCGCGGATCGAGGGCGCGCGCGATCTGTGCTAAAAAAAACGCCGTGGAGCCTTTGCCGTTCGAACCCACCAGTGCGAACGTCGCTGCGCGCGGAGCGAGCGAAGGGTCGCGCAAAATGCGTTCCAGAATCGCCCCGGAAGCGCGCAGGCGATCGGGATTGAACTTGCGCGATTTTTCGGGATTCACCCGGCGGCCGAGTTCAGCTTCCAGGCTTTCGAGTGCGCGGTTCAGAACGGTTCACTTCCGCCCCGGTTGGCGTGAAGCCTCCGATTTTTTGCGCAGCGCGCGCAAAAGTTCTTTTTCGAGCAGAGCCTCGGGCGCTTTTTCACCGGTAAACAATTCGAATTGCAAGAGCGCCTGGTAGAGCAACATGAGATAACCAGGAATCGTTTTCGCGCCGCGTCGTTCGGCCAGGGCCAGGAGCGGAGTTCGCTGCGGGGTGTAAACGATATCGAAGACCGTGTGGGCACGGTGTAAAAATTCCACCGGTACCGGCAGCAGGGCTTCCTTACCCTCCATGCCGAGTGGCGTCGTGTTGATGATGACATCGAAGTGATTCGGTTCCAGTTCCGCTTCCAGAATCCGCCGGGCGACGCCGGGCCGGTGCGCCTGGTTGAGCGCGTCCGCGAACGAGGCGCATTTCTTGCGATTACGACCGGTGATGCCCAGCAGCGAAGGATACCCTTTTAAGAGCAGCGCGTGCGCGATGGCCGTGGCCGATCCACCGTAACCGATCAAAAGATAACGCAGGCCGCGTAATTGTTTCAGGCGATATTCCAGCGCGCGCAGCGCGCCGGGGCCGTCCGTATTATGCGCGTGCAGTTCGTCGCCGCTGCGAATGAGTGTATTGGCCGCGCCCGAACAGCGCGTCAGATCGTCGCTCTGATCGGCGATCTTCGCGGCCCAGGTCTTGTGTGGAATCGTCACCGAAAGGCCTTTGATCCCCAGAGCCAGAATGCCTTTTTTCAGGGCCGGTGAAACCGTTTCCACCGCGAAGGGCACATACACCGCGTTGATGCCCTTAAACTGGAAGCCAAGATTGTGGAGCAGGGGACTGAGCGAATGCGCCACCGGATGGCCCAGGATGCCGAACACTGCGCTGCGACCGTCGACGGTGGATTCGGAGGAACGGACGGACACGATGATGGAAGGCTTCCGGCGGACACGGGGCCTGTAAATTATTTTTTCCTCATTCACGCGCGGGGTGGCGGCCGGGCGGCTAACCGGTCCTGGCGGGAAAGGAGTGGTCAGAATACCGCGCTCCGGAAAATCGTCCTTATCTATGGTAGAAGAACTTCTGCGCCTGGCACTGGATACTCTGGTGTATTGCGCGGCTGGCGGACTGGCGGCCTATTTTTATTACGTGCGCTGGCGGCGTGATATGCTGGGCGGATTCTGGGGCGCGGCGGTCATCGCCACAATCGGCGCTGTTTTGATCGTCAAACTGGCCACGATCTTCGACCACTGGTTCTATCGGCTCGTCGTGTTCCTCATGCAGCCCAAATGGTCTGATACCACGATTTTTCGGGTGAATCTGATCGCGGCCGCGGCCGGGGCCTTTATTTTCCTGTACATCCTTAATCGTATCAACCACGATAAAGAACGCCGCTTCTGATTCGCGGCCCGGTCGCGCGCGGTCGACCGGCTCACTGCTGGGCCAGCCGCAACTGGCGCAAATAATGCTCCACCGCCGGGTCGGCACCGCGTTCGCGCAGGGCCGTAAGACCCGCGCGAGCAGCGCTGAACTCGCCTTCGTAAAACTGTAACACCGCTCGTTCAAACCCGGCGCGCGTTGCCGATTTCAGGGAGCGCTCCGCCGGCGCGAGACCGTCCAGAATTTCGAACACGGAAACCGGATTGCTTTTGCCTTTGACTTTTTCTCTGGAAAGAAAGCGGTACTCGAACAACGTCGGATCTTCCAGCCCGCCGATGACGGCTTCGCTGACCACGAGGCTCGCGCCGAATTCCTTGGTGAGGCCCTCCAGGCGCGAAGCGAGGTTCACCGCGTCCGCGATCACCGTGCCCTGCATGCGTTCGCGTTCACCCACGGTTCCCAGCACGAGCGGACCCGCGTGAATGCCGGCGCCAATCCGCAATTCGACGAAGCCCGCCGCGCGCCGGGCGTCGTTATAACGCGACACTTCCGTGAGCATGTCGAGCGCCGCGAGAACGGCGTCCGCGGGTTTTTCGAACAGGGCCATGACCGCGTCGCCGATGTACTTGTCGATGAAACCGCCATGGCGCCGAATAAGCGGGCCCACGCGTCCCAGGTACGCGTTCACGAACGCGAAATTTTCCTCCGGCGTCATGGATTCCGAAAGCGTCGTGAAGGCCCGGATGTCCGCGAAAAGCACCGCCATGTTGCGCTGGATGCGGTCGCCCAGCTCCACGTCCACGATGTCCGCTTTGCCGAGGTACGTCAGGAATTCGCGCGGTACAAAACGCGCGTACGAGTCGCGGGTCCGCTTCAGGTCGTGCGCGTAAATTTCGAGGCTGCGCTGGTTTTCGAAAAATCGCCTGGCGATGATCGCGCCCAGACAGATAATAAAAAGCAGGGTCGCGAACGGAAAGATATTCGTTCCAAGCAGATTTATAGCGAGCGCCGCGGCGATGTCGTGCAGACCGCCGAGCCAGATGACAGCGAAACCCGCGGCCAGAATTTTTACCTCCGTCCGCGCGGACGCCCCGGCGGAGGAGGGCAAGCGCGAGAAGAGTTGAAATATGGTGATGCCGGTCAACAGGAGCGCGGTCGGGATTGTCGCGTAGTTGAAGGCCTGGTTGATGATCCAGGAGGGAAAGCCAGCGAGGGTGCCCACAAACGCGCCCCCGGCGTAAAGCAAATGCCACCAGCGCGCGTAACGCGTCGCGCGGGCGTAACGACCCGGGACCAGCCGCTCCACGAACAACGCCAGCCCGACCGGCACCAAGAACAACGCCATCTGGCTGGCGGCGAACAGGAACGTTTTTTCGCCCCAGAACGGATAGGTGAACTCATTCTGGAGCAGCGCGAACAGGCCGACGCAGATTGAAAAAAGGCTGAACGGGGGAATCAGGGGATTGCGCCCGAAGGCGAACAGGCCCAGAGCGCACAGACCGAGCGTGACAAACAACGCGCCCAGAATGAAGGAGGGCAGCAGCGACAAAAAAAAACGACCCGTCATGCTCGTCGCGTCGCCGATCAGAGGCACTCCTTCGAGCGCGATCGGATGGGAATGGCCGCCGTACACCGTGAGCACCAGTTCGGCCCCGCCCCCGTCCGGGGGCAGGGGAACGAGAGGGATGGCCCGCGTAAGGCGCAATTCGCCGGAAGGGGCATCCAGTTCCGCAAACGTGGCAATCCGTTCGCCGCGCACGGAGACCGTGAGCAGGTGTTGTAACCTGCTCAGATGCAGGACCGGATTCGCGATGTCTTTCAGGTCCGGAACCATGGTGCGCAGAAAAAGGTAATCGCCGGGTTCCGGACCGCGCAGATCAGCTCCCACCCGGTACGGAGTCCATGTGAGGGTTTCCGCGGGCGAATGCGCCCGGGCCACTTCCCAGTGTCGTAGTTCGACCGACACGCCACTGCCCGCGGGCCGGTCCCCGCAGGCGCAGAGGCAGACCAGCGAACAGAGGGCAGGGAGGACCGCATTTCGTACCACCCGGCAATCTCGTACGCCTTCCCGGGCCGCCGTCAAAACGAAACCGTGATCCCGCGCGATTTTTTTCGCCGTTGGTGAATCTTATACAGTTGACCGATCCGGGCTGGCGGCGAGCATTCAGTCATGAAGGACAACGGCAAATACCGCTGGGCGACCCTGGGGGACCTGAACGCATTCTTCGGTCTGATGCTCGACAACGTCACGAACCTGGTCTTCCTGGCGGGCATCCTGATTTTTACGTTTAAATTTCCAGCGGAAATCATTTATACGAAAATGTTCCCCGGCACCGCCCTCGGGGTTCTCGTGGGCGATCTGGTGTACACCTGGATGGCCTTTCGCCTGGCGAAGCGTACCGGGAACAAAAACGTCACCGCCATGCCGCTCGGCCTGGACGCGCCATCCACAATCGGCATCGCCTTCGCGGTCATCGGCCCCACGTACCTGGCGTCGAACGATCCGATCATCGCCTGGCAGGTGGGCATGGCCACGCTGATTTTCATCGGCATCATCAAACTCGGTCTGTCTTTCATCGGCGAGTACGTTCAGAAAGTCATCCCGGAAGCGGGCCTGCTCGGGTCGCTCGCCGGCATCGGCATCGCCCTGCTCGGCCTGTTGCCGTTGATCGAAACGTTCGGGTCACCCATCGTGGGCATCATCTCCCTCGGCATCATCCTGTACACACTCGTGGCGCGGGTGCGCCTGCCATTCGGAATTCCCAGCGTTTTTTTCGCGGTACTCGCGGGCTCCGTGGTTTATTATTTGCTCGGAATGTTTCACGTCGTGGAAGTACAACCGGTACATCCGACGTTTCGCGTCGCCTTCCCGATTCCCACGCTCGGTTTCGTCGGCGGCCTTGACGGCGCGTTAAAATATTTGCCGATCGCCATTCCGTTCGGCCTGCTCACCGTCATCGGCGGGATCAACGTGACCGAAAGCGCGCGCCTCGCGGGCGACAATTACAACACACGCAACATTTTACTCACCGAAGCGATCGCCACGCTGGTTGCCGGTCTCTGCGGCGGGGTTTCGCAGTCCACGCCGTACATCGGTCATCCCGCGTACAAACAGATGGGCGGTCGCGCGGCGTATACCCTGGCCACGGGCATCTTCGTCGGTCTGGGCGGCATCTTCGGTTACATCTCGTTCATCGCGGAGGTTCTGCCGCTGGCGGCGCTCGCGCCGATCCTGATCTTCGTGGGCCTGGACATCGTCGAACAATCGTACCACGCGACGCCCAAACGCCACGCGTCCGCCGTCACCATGGCGATTCTGCCGTCCGTGGCCGAACTCGTGCGCATCGAAATGTCGGGCCTCTTAAAACAATTTCGTATGCTGTACGACACCCTGCAGGCGAAAATCCCCGAAACCGCGGAAGTGCTCAGGCCCTCGCTCGACGCGCTCTCCCACCGCTTTCTGGAAACCTGGATCACGATCAACGCCCTCGGTCACGGCTTCATCCTGACCGGGATGATGTGGGGCGCGATCACCGCGAAGATGATCGATCGTAAGTACAACCACGCCGCGGCGTTCCTGTTCGTTACCGCCGCGCTCTCCTTCGTGGGCGTCATCCATTCGGTGACCGAAGCGGGCGGCCTGTATCTGCCCTGGTATCTGCCGTACACACCCGGGGCACCACATCCGTATTCGATTACCGCCGCGTACCTGATTTTCGCCTTAATGTTGCTGGCTCTGGCCAGAACGAAAGAGGCCCAGGAGCCGCTGCCCCCCGAATTCCAGGAAAAAGGACACTGAGATGGAACGCGCCATCGGACTCGTCGGTCTCGGCCTGATTCTGGGCCTTTCGTATTTTTTTTCCGCCGATCGCCGCGCCATTCGCTGGCGGCCGGTGATCTGGGGCCTCCTGCTCCAGTTTATCCTGGCTCTGCTGGTGCTCCGCGGGGAAGACGTGTCCGCGTTTTTTTTCTGGATTCCCCTGCGCGGTCGTCATTTTTTGCTCTGGCTCACGCTCCAGGCCGGTCTTTTCTGGTTGCTCGCACGGGCGAAGATTACGCCAGATCAAACACTGGAAAAAATCAGGCGAATTTTTGGGTGGGCGCTCGTCGTTCAATTCGGACTGTTCCTCCTGAAATTTAATCTGGTCGGGCGCTCCTTTGAGGCCATGCGCGACCGGGCCGCCGATCTCCTGGCCTACTCGCGCGCCGGATCGAGTTTCGTGTTCGGGCCGCTGGGATCCGCGGGAGCCATGACCGAGGTCTTCGGCCCGGCCCTGGGTGAAAAAGTCGGCGCGGTGACAGTGCTTTTCGCGTTTCAGATATTGCCGACGATCATCTTCGTCGCCGCGCTCTTCGCGGTTTTGTATTACATCGGCCTCATGCAACCCATCGTGCGCGCGAGCGCCTGGGTGATGCGCCGGACCATGGGCGCCTCGGGGGCCGAATGCCTCAACGTGTCGGCGAATATTTTTATGGGCCAGACCGAAGCCCCGCTGACGATTCTGCCGTTTCTCGGTCGCCTGACCAGGTCGGAATTGTTCACGATCATGGTTTCCGGGATGGCGCATACATCGGCGGGCATTCTCCTCGCGTACGTGGCCGTGGGCGGAGTGGACGCGAAACATCTATTGACCGCGATCATCATGACATCGCCCGGATCGATTTTGCTCGCGAAGCTCTGGTTTCCGGAAACCGAAACCCCGCTCACCGCGACGGGTACTCCGACCGAACCCGCCACGACGACCGAAACCGCGGACACGCCCGTGAACGTCATCGACGCGGCCGCGCGCGGCGCCTCCAACGGCCTGACCCTCGCGCTGAACGTGGCGGCCATGCTGATCGCCTTTATCGCGCTCATCGCGCTGTTCAACGGACTCCTGGGCGGACTGCGCGCCTGGATCATCCAGGGCGCGGGCACGGTTGGACTCGACTGGCTCGCGGCCTACCTGCCGGCGACACTTCAACAAATGCTCGGCTGGGTATTCGCCCCGGTCGCTTTTTTGCTGGGCGTGCCCTGGCACGAGGCCACCACCGTCGGAAATCTGCTCGGCACGCGACTGGTGCTGAACGAATTCGTCGCGTTCATCGATCTCGGCCAGATCAAGGACACGCTTTCGCCGCGTTCGCTGGTGATCGCCACGTACGCGCTCTGCGGTTTCGCGAACCTCAGTTCGATCGCGATCCAGGTGGGCGGGATCGGCGCGCTCATTCCGGAGCGTCGTAAAACCCTGGCGGACCTGGGTCTGCGCGCGGTGCTCGTGGGCACGATGGCCAATCTCATGAGCGCGGCGATCGCCGGCCTGCTGGTGTAGAGCCAGGTAATGGGGAATATTTCGCTACGTTGCGTATTCTGCGCTTTTTTGGTGAATTTAGGCGGAGGTCTGGCCGCGGCGCCGCGTACTCTGCCACCGGGGATCTATACCACCAACCCGACGGACGATGCTTACGCGAATAAAATGTATCTTTCGATCTGGGAGGCGAACGGCCGCGCGCGAGTCGGCCTGGTCTGTACGATTCCCTGTCTGCCCAATCGCAAAAAGCGGTACAGATACAGTCCGGAAGCGTACGTCGGCGAAACCGTGCGCGTGATCGAAGGCGGCACGCAGGAAATCCGCATGCGCTTCGAATCCGCCGCTGAAAAACGTTCGCGCACACCCGCGTCGTTCACGCTGCGTCTGCGCGGCGGGGACCGGCCCTTCCTTGAATTCGGCGGCGGCAAAAATTTTATCCACGCCATGTCTTTTCAGGAGGCCGCGTACCACGGCATGGGTGAATACCCTTTTCGCGTGAGCATGTTGTTTTTTCCCGAAAAGGGCAGTGGCGAATTTTTCCTGAACCCCGCTCCTGGCGAAAGTGATCCGGAGGCATGGCTGCGATTTTCCGGCGACAGCCCGCGCGCCCGGTCCGTGCGCGCGCGTAACTGGCGCTTCGCCCTGGGAAAATCCGGCCACGAGCTGGCCTTCTTCGCTCAACTCGTCGGCGAACTGATCCTGCCCGACGGTGAAACCGCCGAACTTCGTATGGACGTGATTCGTACTCCGGTCAGCGACGTCGGGCTGCGTCTGACGCGCAAGGGACGGGCGCCCGTCCGATTCTGGCAGGCCAACGATTCGAACACGCATGAACTCCAGCACTGCGCACCGGCCACCGCTCCCGCTAACCGGGAAACGTGCCGGACCTTGTTCCTCGCCTTTACGGATTCGGCACCACGTTGTCCGAACGCTGAACTTACCGCGCACCTATTCATTTTATACGATCCAGGGTCGATGGTTTACGAACTGCTCGTCGACGACGGCAGGGGACGGCTCCGCGACGCCCGGTGCGAGCCGGTCTACGACTGGCAGATGGACGACGAGTTTTCGCGCGTCGTCCTGAAAAATGAGGCGGGTCCGGAAATTGTTTTTACGCGCAAACCTGAGTGACACTTTGAGAAAAAGCTTTTACACGCAAGTTGTAGGAACTCCTGCAGTTCGAATACCTGTCAGGCGGAATATTATCCGGAAATTCGAAAAATTCTTTACTTTCCCAGCATTTTCCTTGTACACCAGAACTAAAAGCATTCAAAGGAGCGTTTTATGCAAATTCGGAGCGCTTTCGTACGGGGCCTTGCGGCCGGTTTTGGTTTTTCCCTGGCGTTGAGCGTTAGTGCGCTGGTGGCGATAACCGTAAGCGGGACCGTAAATTCGTTTGCAGCGGGTGAGGTGATTTCCGCCGCCGAACTCAATGAAAACTTCACGAGTTTGAAAAACGCCGTGGAGGGAATTCCAGCGATCGAAGGTTCGACGTCAGGGCCGGCAAGGTATTTACAGATCGGTGACACCCTGATCCAGTGGGGCGGGGCATCCTGCTCGACGGGCGGCGGAACGGTAACCACACTGCCCCGGGCCTTCGGGTCCACGGATTTTTACGTCGCCCACTCCAGTTCGAATCAGCACAGCGATACGTTTACGGTAGTTTCGGCGAGCGCTACCACGATCAATTGCACTTCCCCTACCGGAACTCCGTGGATTCATTTTATCGCGATCGGTCCGAAATCATGACCCATATGGCAGGCTGAGGGCGGGGTCGTCGCCGTGTCACGGACGCGCGGCCGGCGGCGTATAAATCGGAGTAATCCGTCCACCGCTGTCCGCACCACGTTCTTCCGGGCTGATCGGCACCACGCGCGGTTTGAAGCTGGCGTCTTTTTCCATTTCGTCGATGCGCACGACGGAGTGCATCGGTATGAAGGAGCGTTTTGTATTTTCGAATTCTTGTTTGAGGGCGGTCTCGTTGGGATCGACGATCAACTGCGACTTTTCACCGAAGACGAGCTGTTCGATCTCGATGAAGCCGAACAGGGAACCCTGGGAGACCGCGCGCGCGAACACCTCGTACACCCGCCCCTGGTTGTAAAAAATAACCCGGTAGAGTCGTTTATCCGATTTCCCGCCCGCCGCGCTCATTGTGCCCGGGAGCAAACTCCTGGAGCGCGGTTCCTGTCAAGAACAGTCAAGAATTTGGTTCCGGGCGGTCCCGAATCGTCCGAAAAACCGCCCGGAATGGCTTATTAAATTTTATAATTTTCCGACGAGTAGTTTAATAGAAATGGCCGTTGCCGCCGGGGGATCCGCCCCCGGTCGGCCGGCACCGCAGGGAGCGGAAAAATGCCAGCACCACCCGTATACAGCAAAGCGTCCGGAATGGACATCCAGGCCACCATCCAGAAACTCCTGGAGCTGGAGCGCATCCCCGTCCAGCGTCTCCAGCGCGACAACCAGCGCAACGAGGTGATGATCCAGGCCTGGGAAGAAGTCCGCACCCGCAGCACCAAACTCGCCAACGCGAGTCGTGACCTCTACTCGTTTTCCGGGCCGTTCGCCCGGCGGGGTATCATCTCCGCGGATCCGGGGGCCATCACGGGCGAAGCCTCGTCGCGCGTGGAACTGGGCCGACAGGAATTCCAGGTGCTGGAGCTGGCCAGCGCGCATCAAATTCACAGCGACCCGATCGGCGTGGAAGAAGATTTGCCCGCCGGGAAGTTTACGATCGCCGTGGGTGAAAAAACGCATCAGTTCGAATTCCCGGGCGGAAAACTGGCGACTCTGGAACGTATGCTCGGCAACCGGGGCGTGGAAAGTTACGATCTACTGCGCACGCGGATCGACGCGAACCGGGCCCTCCTGACCTTACGGAGCAAAGCGTCCGGGAAAAAGGGCGAGTTCAAATTCACCGACCCCGACGGGCTACTTCGCAAAATCGGACTCGTGAAACGTCCGGGCGAAAACGAAACCTACCAGGATCTGCTCTTCGCGCCGGAAAAAGTATCGCGCACGGCGCGCAAGGAAGGCCAGGTTCCGGGTGGCAGTTTCGCCCTCCTGGAAGGCGGCAAGGGCCTGCGCGTGGACGGGGAGGGCACCATGCTGTACACGCAGCAAATCCCCGCGAACACCGAACTCGAATTCGAATCGCAGGCCGATTACGATCCGGAAAAGGCCCGCCGCGCCGCGCTCGCCGGAGAGGGCAAAAAAGAGGCAGCCGAAGCCGGCGAACGCAAGAAACTCCAGATCGGACCGGATATTAAGTTCCAATTCGGTGGCAGAGAATTCCAGGCTCCGCAACCGGAACGCGAAAGCGCCCTGCCGGTGGACAACGCTCCGTCGCCGAAGGACAAAGACGAAAAAAAACCGGATGATCAGCCGAACATCCCCGACCGCGGCGATTTCGCGCTCGGCGTCCGCTGGCGCAAGGGCGGGAAAATCGAAACGAAAGAAATTTTCTGGACCGCGCGCGGCTCCCAGGCCGAACGCCGTCAGGTCGATCTCAAACAGATCACCGGCGGCGAACCGGTCGAGTCGCTGTTCTTCCACGCCGGACCCGGCGCGGCCCTGACCGTGCGCAACCTGCGCGTGAAGCGCACCGGCGCCGAGGGCGATCTCGTGGCCGCGCACGAAACCAGGCCGGCACGCGACGCGCGGCTGAACGTGAACGGAGTGGAAGTCACCCGGTCCGCGAACACCGGTATCACCGACCTGATCGAGGGGGCCAGCATCAATCTGCACCGACCGACCGCCGGACCGACCGAGGTGAAAATCCAGGTCAACGCGGACGATATCATCCAGAAGATCAAGGACTGGGTGACCGCGTACAACGACCTCATGAAATTCTGTCGCGAAAACTCGAATGTGGACGTCAAGTCCCAGCGTGAGACGGCCGCGTACGGGCAGGACCAGAAAGATATCTCGGAAGGGATGCTGAACATCAAACAATCCTCGGGAGTGTTCGCCACCGATTCCACCATCCGGCAGCTGGTGGCGGGGATCCGTCAGGTAAGCGCCGGGTCGTATCCGTCCACGGGGAAACCGGGCTACCGGGTCCTGGACGAAATCGGGGTGGGCACCGGTGCGGTCGGCCAGAACTGGAAGCAGATCCAGTACGGGTACCTTGAACTGGACGAAAACAAACTGCGCGGGGCTCTGGAAACGGCCCCGGAAAGCGTCAAAGAATTGTTCGCCTCGGATACCAACGAGGACAGCCGGGTGGATAACGGCGTGGCCTTCGAGATGCGCGGGGCTCTGGACCCGTACAACCAGGTGGCCCGGGGTCTGATCGCCACAAGAATTGATCTGCTAAAAACGCAAATTACCGATAATAAAGATAAGATCAGCAAGCTGGAGTACAGCGTTGCCAACAAGGAAGAAAGCCTGCGGCGGCGGTTCGGTCGTATGGAAAGCGCCGTCCAGAACAGCCAGGCCACGAGCAACTTCCTGCGTAGCAAACTGGGCGGGGCGGGACAGTGAGTATGGAAATTTACGTAAACGAACAGGAACTCGACGCGGAATTGTCGGGTGAGAAGAATCTGGCCGAAATTTACGAAGCCGTGAATTCCTGGACCCAGGAACACCGTAAGTACATCCTCGGCCTCAAGGTGGACGACGAAGAAATCGCCGTGGGGCGTCTGGCCGGGATTCCGACCGAAGGCGTGGCTCGCGTCGATTTTTACATCGGCGACGAAACGGACATGATGCTCGCCACCATCGAAGAGCTGGACCGGTACGTCGACCAGGTGGGCAGTACCCTGTTTACGCGTGAAATCATCTCCGCTGAGGACGCGGCGAATTTACGGGAAGGCATGGATTATATCCGCCAGATCATCGGCTCCGTTTCGGCCCTGCTCCAGATCGATCTGGCCAGCCGGCCGGCCGCGGTGACGGCTCTGGACGATATCCAGGAAGAACCGCTTGAGGCGATCCTCGCTCGTATGGAAAAACAAATCACGGTCCTGGGGGCCGGCGCGGGGCGCGAACCGATTGAACATTTCCTTGCCGATCTGCGCGATTTTAAACTGTTCCTGATGCAACTCATCCTCCGCACGCGGACCCTCGGAGCCGGCCTGGAAGAGTTACTGGAGACCGTAGAAGACTTCGAACGCGGCCTGCCGGATCTGATAGAAGAAATCATTTCGATCAACGCCCAGTTCAACTCCGGCAAAGACGCCGGGGCCCTGGAAACCCTGGACCGGATCACGATGCGCCTGCACGATTCGATATCGGCCCTGTTCGCGCTGGATTACAAACTGCGTGCCCGGGACGGCAGCACGATTGCCGGTCTGGAGATCGAAGGGGTGCCGTTCCGCAAACGCGCGGACGCCCTCACCGGGCTTTTACGCGATCTGTCCGGCGCGTTCGAGGAAAATGATATCGTGGCCGTGGGCGATATCCTCGAATATGAGTTGACCGCGCGCCTGGAAGAATTGCGCCCGTATCTGGCCGAAATTCGGCAATTAGTTCTTGCCAGCAAATAAGCCGGGGGCGACTGCCCCCTGTGTCTTTTCAATTCACCGGGCTCTTGAAACTTTTTTACCGGAGCGGTCTGCCCTACCTGCCGGTGCTTTCCGGCGGCATCGCCGATCATTCGCCCGCGGCCGCCCGGGAAACTCCGGTCCTGATCGGATTTTTAGCCCGACGCCTGCTGGATCGCCAGGCGGCCGATCTGGAGCGGATCCAGGCGACCCATGAACGTCTGCCGCTCGAACTCCTGATCACGGATTCCCTGCCGGGCGATCTCATCGGCGCGCTCTCCCAGGCCGGTGCCATTCCCGTACTGGATCAGGCCGGACGCGAAATACGGACCTGGTCGAGTTCCGAATTCCTGGCCGCCATTTCCGCGTTCCAACTGGCATTGAAAGAAAAAAAAGCCGCTCCCGCCGCGCCACCTGTGGACGAGGCGGGGGGA
>CAZVZS010000006.1:108203-118905 GCA_964631535.1 uncultured Leptospiraceae bacterium | reverse complement strand
CCCGTGGCCGGCGACTGGCTCAGCCGGGTGGTGCTGTCCGGTTTTCCGCATCCGCTTTTCGCCACCGATCTCAAGGGCAAAACGATTTTTTATAACGAGGCGTTCGAAGCCGGCATCCTGGTCCTGCCCGTGCTGCGTAATTCCCTGCGCCAGGCGGAAACGTACTTCCTCGATTTAACCCGCGAACTGCTCGCGCGCTCGCTCCAGAAGACGGGCGGGCAGGACGGCCCCCTGCGCGCGCGATTGCCGGAGATGCAGATGGCGCTGGAAATCGCCACGCTGGAGAACGAAGGACGGGTCATGGGGTATCTGTATATTTTCCGGGACCTGGTCTGGACCGGCTTACAGTATGAACTGCGCGACATGCTCGCGGCCGGCATCGGCCTGGACGGCGTCGTGGACGAAATCGAAGGCGCGCTGATTTACCAGGTACTCAAGGAACACGGCCAGAATGTTTCGCATGCGGCCCAGGCCCTGAAAGTAAAACGATCGACGCTCCAGAACAAAATCAAACGCCTGCAGATCGACGAAAAGTACGATCGTCGGGTTGACGGGCCCATCCGACGCAAACGCCGGCCGGGCGATGTCGATGAGAACGCGCGCCAGGCCGCGAGCCCTGAACCGGTCACGCGTGGCACACCGCGCGCCGCGCCGCCCGCCCGGAAGCACGTTTCCAAAAAATCGCCCGCGAAAGCCGCGAAGAAACCCGCGCGCTCCCCCGGCAAGTCGCATGATCGCCCCGCGCGCGCGCCGGCGAAAAAAAAGAAACGCGGGTAAGTTTTCCGTTTCTCGCCCGGCGCGGATTTTTCGAGTTGCAGAATCCCATGGCCGCCGGGCCCAATGGTCCCTTATGGATCGAACAAAAATCATTATACTGACAGCCGTGATCGGCGTGCTGGCACTGGTCATCATCCTGGTTCTGACGAGCGGGGAAGAAAAATTCGACGAAACCGAACAGGAATTCATGTCGTCGCGCGAGGACGTAACGCTTGAGCCCACTGAAGGGGGGCTCGAGATGGTGGCCGAAGACCCGGCGGAACGACTCGAACGTTATAAAAAATGGGCGCAGTACCCGCCGTATTCCCGGCCGCTGTTCGAAGGGCAGGTTGATCTCCTGGATCCCTTTAACGCCAGTCGCCCGCCGATCGGCGTGATCGCCAAACCGGCCAGCGGTTGTACGAAGGATGAACAGGGTTTGCCGCGTTGTGAGTCGCCGGCCGCGTTTACGGACGTCCAGTGTGAAATGACGCCGGAGCGTTCTATTTCCGTCGGTAAACCGGATTTTAAAATCACCCTGCGCTGCTTCGGGAAAGAAAACAAAAATCTGCCGCTGGAAGGCATTCAGGCGAAGGTCTATCGCAAATTATTCCGGCAGATCCAGGGATCGCTGCCGCCCATCGCCATGGGTGATAAGGGCACCGACGGCGATAAAACTCCCGGCGATCAGATCTACACTTTCGTGATCCGGCCGGCCGCGAAAGACTGGGGCTTCATGTTCCTGGAAGCGGACTTCACGGTCCAGGGTAAGAAACACAACCAGCGCGCGAGCTGGTTCAGCACCCCGCATGGGGTTGCCGCGTTCAACGCCGCCGGGGTTAATGATCAACTGCAAGACGGCCACCTGATTGTAAACGTTCCGATCACGGTCACGAAACCGGGCTATTATGAAGTCGAAGCCAATCTCCAGGAAGCGGAAGGGGATAAAAAATTCGTGGCCACCGCGCGTTTTGAAGGCGATCTGGAAGCGGGCGCGCAGACCATCTCCCTGAAGTTCTGGGGCAAGATTATCCGCGATAAACGAGCGAACGGACCGTTCGTTGTCCGGGAAATTCGCGGCAAGCGCAACAACGATCCAGTCAGTCCCTCCATGGTCAAAAAAGCCCATGACGCCGGCCAGGATGTGCCGGAGCCAACGTACAACGAACCCCTGCTCGAATACATGGAACCGATCCCCAACTACACCACGGCCGCTTATAAATCGTCCGATTTCAGTGACCGGCAGTGGGAATCCGAAGAAAAAACCCGTCGCATCGAATTCCTTTCCTCGATTGAGGAGTAGGCCCGGCCCGGGGCATTCTGTCGTTTCGTCGGTTTATGACGATGCGTCAGACCCCCGGATTTTTTGCATGAAACAGTGTGTTGCCCCCACAGGTATACGCTGCCGCGAAGCCAGGATAAACTCCGCGCAGGGCGAGGAGTTTTTTCCCGCAATGCGACCACCCGGGAGCATTGCCTTAATTCGCGAAGCGCCGGCTGTTCGGCCAGGGAGGGCCGTACAGCCGGCCTGCGTATACTTGTGGGGCGCATCATATTTTCGTTTCATGCATAATCCGGACTAAATTGTGCTTGCTCAAACTGTGGTTTTCTGGCACTTATGTCCTATATACATGCTGAAAGTTTGAGCGAACTGCGGCCGTCCGGCTGAATTTCGGTTAATTTCAGTAAGGAGGCATCTCATGCGAAAAACAATCCTGGCCGCCTTCGCCGCGGCCCTTATGATCTCCAGCGGAGCCCTTTCCGCTGCCACCTACCGCCTGTTCGTCCACGGACGATCGGGGGATAACCATTGCTCCACCAACTGGGCGAGCGATGTAAACAACTACTGGGGTGGAACCGTGACCGGTCTGACCAACGTTCGTTACGTCGGGTTCGATGGCACTCAATCCGGCGGCGCGTACAGCTGGAATACTTGCGGCGCTCAGCGTCAATTGTACGACGCTCTGAACGCCTTCTGCAAAACCGGTAATGTTTGCGAAGTGTACACCCACTCAACCGGCGGACTCGTCGCGGCCCGTTTTTTCCGTTATTACAGCCCGGCTTCTTACGGCTGGAACGTTGCCCGCGTGCAACTCCTTGCCAACGCTTCCGGCGGTTCAGAACTGGCCGATCTTTCCACCAGCTACCTGGGCTGGCTGGGCTTTGATACGCTGGGCGGGGAACTGGACGAATCCGTTTCCACCGGCGGCGCGCGTTCCTGGGACCATAACTCGGCCAACGGCCTGACTCTGTACACGACGTCCGGGGAAGGTACCGATTACCTGTACACCACCAGCCCCTTCCTGCCCGGCAAGGACGACGGTGTTCTGGCCAATCACAGCCTCTGCAATATCAACGCGGTCAAAACCGTTGATACCTCCTGCACGCGCGGGAACGGCCAGTTGCGTGAAAGTTATACCTGCTGGAGCGGCTGGAACCCCTTCGCCACCTGCTACCGCTATTATACGAGCTGGTCGCCGTACTACCGTGTGTACCAGGGTGGTGGCGGACATTCGCACGGCGACGCCAAAGTCGATTACAATCGCCGTTAAGCGAACCATCGGTCTTTGACCCCCTGAAAAGCCGGACTTTCGAGTCCGGCTTTTTTTATATTCGGACGAACTGGCGCTCGCTTTTCTTTGCGGTGCAACATTAAAACCGCGCGGTTTTTCGGCTGCGCACTAAACCCTTCGCCTTACGGAATGTGAAGTTTCGGTAAAAACGAAGATCAGTTGTTAAACTTTCTAAAATATTTATTGATCTTCCCGGTCGCCCGATTTATTATTACTCAGGGTCACCTGTGGCCCGCAATCGGGAGAAACATTCATGCGAAAACTAATATTCGCCGCGCTCGTCGCGGCACTGACGGGTTCGAGCCTTTCCGCGGCCACGTACCGTTTGTTCGTGCACGGTCGTTCGGGAGACAACCATTGCTCAAGCAACTGGACCACCGATGTTAACAATTACTGGGGCGGCTCGGTCACGGGTCTTGCCAATGTGCGCTTTGTCGGTTTCGACGGAACGCAATCGGGTGGGGCCTACAGCTGGAGTACATGCGGAGCTCAGCGCCAGCTGGATACGGCCCTGCGCTCCTTCTGCACGGGCGCCAACAACTGCGAGCTGTACAGCCACTCGACGGGTGGACTGGTGGTCGCTTATTATCTGCGTTATTACGGCACGGGATTTAACATCCTCCGCGTGGAGAGCATGGCCTCCGCGGCCGGGGGTTCTGAACTGGCCGATTTATCCACCTCTTATCTCTCCTGGCTCGGCTTCGATACTCTGGGCGGGGAACTGGATGATTCGGTTTCCACCGGGGGCGCGCGCGGCTGGGATCATAACTCCGCCAATGGCTACACCATCTACACCACCTCCGGGGAAGGCACGGACTACGTGTATACCACCAGTCCCTTCCTGCCAGGATATGATGACGGTGTTCTGGCCAACCACAGCCTCTGTAGCATTAACTCGGTGACGGACGCGGATACCTCCTGCACGCGCGGCAATGGTTCCATGCGTGAGAGTTATACCTGCTGGAGCGGCTGGAATCCTTTCGCCACCTGTTATACGTATTTCTATCGCTGGACGCCGTATTATACCGTGTATCAAGGGGGGGGTGGTCATTCCCACGGGGACGCAAAAAGCGATTACAATCGTCGGTAAGATCTCAGGTATAACCTGAATCCGCAGCGGTCTCGTTCATCCGGGACCAGAATCTGGCCGGGCACTCCATGCCCGGCCTTTTTTTGCCCGCGGAATCGCCCAAAAAAAAGGAAAAAATGCTCGCAGGCTGGGGACTCATCTGGTCAGGAGAATAAAGCACCTGTCCCGCTTGAGAAACTATTATGATTTTATCCGGCAACAATGCCCCCTTTCTTGACGAACTGTATGAACGCTACGCCCGGGACCCGGGCTCGGTTTCGGCCGACTGGGCGGCCTATTTTAAGTCGCTGGAAAACGGGGGACCGCCCGATGCGGCCGGCAACGGGAACGGCCATCGGCTGATTCAATCAGAAACCTCCGCGGAGTACTCCAAAATTTCCCCGGTGCTCATGCAAACCCCTGAAGAGGGGGTCCAAAAATTAAAAGAAGCCTACCGCCGGCAGGGCCACCTGGCCGCGAACCTGGATCCACTCGGTCTCATGCCCCGCTCGCGCGAACTGCTGAATCTTTCCCTTTATAAATTATCCGCGTCCGACATGGACCGCGAGTTTGATTCGCGGATCCCGAACCTCGGCCGGACGAAATTGCGAAATATTATCGACTGGATGGAACGGACCTACTGCGCGTCCATCGGCTCCGAACATTTTTACCTGCGTAATAACGAACAACGCGGTTGGATCCAGAATATAATGGAAGACACCGCCAACGCGGATCCGCTGCCGGTGGGCATCCGTCTGCGTCTGTACGAAAAACTGTTCCAGGCGGATCATTTCGAAAAATTCCTGGCTCGCAAGTATGTCGGCAAAAAACGGTTTTCCATGGAGGGCGGGGAGGCTCTGATCGCCGCGCTCGATACGATCATCGAACAGGCCGGCCAGATGAACATGAACGGGCTGGTGATCGGGATGGCCCACCGCGGGCGGTTGAACGTGCTCGTCAACGTGCTGGAAAAACCAGCCGGCGTCGTCTTCGCCGAATTCGACGAAAACTACAATCCGGATGAAATCGACTACGCCGACGTAAAGTACCACCTCGGATACAGCAAGACGAAAACGACTTCCTCCGGCAAGGATGTGCATCTTTCGCTCGCGTTCAATCCGTCTCACCTGGAAGCGGTCGACCCGGTGATCGTGGGGTCGGTCCGCGCGCGTCAGCGACTTAACGGGGACGCGAACCGTGAACGGTTCATGCCGATCATGATCCACGGGGATTCGGCGTTCGCCGGGCAGGGCGTGGTGGCCGAAACGCTCAACCTCATGAACCTGGAAGGGTACACGGTGGGCGGTTCGTTTCACATCATCGTCAACAACCAGATCGGGTTCACCACGCTGCCGCGCGAATACTGTTCCACCTGGTATACCACGGATCTCGCCAAAGGGTTTCAGGTGCCGATTTTTCACGTAAACGGGGAAGACCCGGAGGCCGTGTTCCGCGCCGTGCGCCTGTGCATGGAATTTCGCCAGAAGTTCAAAACGGACATCGTGCTGGATATCGTTTGTTTTCGGCGCCTTGGCCACAACGAAACGGACGAGCCGATGTTCACCCAGCCCGAGATGTACACGCGCATCAAGGACCATCCGACCGCGGCGGAGGTTTACGAAAAACGGCTCTTACAGTATCCGGATATTTCGCCGGAGGACATCGAATTCATTAAAAACGGATCGCGACAGGGCCTGGAGGATTCGTTTCAGCGCGCCAAAGAAAACAACGTGCACATGCAGGTGGACACGATGAAAGGCGTCTGGGTCGGCCTTTCCCGGGACGATCTTGAATCCGTCCCGCAGACGCGGCTGCTGCGCGAACAGATGCAGCGTGTCGTGCACGCTCTGACGACGATTCCGGAAGGTTTCACTCCCCATAAAACGCTGGCGAAGCTCATTGAAAATCGCCGCAAGATGTACGCGGGCGAAATCCCGATCGACTGGGGTTTCGCGGAGGCTCTCGCCTGGGGATCGATTCTCGAAAACGGCCACGACATTCGCGTTTCCGGCCAGGACGCCCAGCGCGGGACCTTTTCGCACCGGCACGCGGTCATCACGGATCAGGTCACCGGCCGCGACTGGGTTCCGCTGCAGAATATCTCCGAAAACCAGGGCGAGTTGCAGATTCATAACTCGTCCCTTTCGGAGTATTCCGTGCTCGGGTTCGAGTACGGCTATTCCCTGGCTCATCCCAAGTCCCTGGTGATCTGGGAGGCGCAGTTCGGGGATTTCGCCAACGGCGCGCAAATAATGATCGATCAGTTCATCAGCAGTTCGGGCATCAAATGGCACCGCTACAGCGGGCTGGTGATGCTTCTGCCGCACGGGTACGAAGGGCAGGGACCGGAGCATTCATCGGCGCGGCCGGAACGTTTTTTACAGCTCTGCGCGGACGACAATATCCAGGTCTGCAACTGTACGACCCCCGCGCAGTATTTTCATCTCCTGCGCCGCCAGATGTTGCGGCAGAGCCGGCGGCCCCTGATCATCATGTCGCCCAAGTCCCTGCTGCGTCTGCCGGAAGCCGGTTCGACGCTCGACGATCTTGGCAAAGGAATTTTTCGCGAAATCCTGTACGATCCGAGCGAAGCGGATGCCCGGCGGGTCGAACGGATCGTGTTCTGCTCGGGGAAAATTTATTACGACGTCATGAAAGTGAAACGCGAGAAAAAACTTGATCGTCTTGAGGTCATTCGCGTGGAGCAGCTCTACCCGTACCCGAAAAGTGAAATCGCCGAAGTGATCACGGCCCACCCGGCGGCGAAGGAAATCGTCTGGCTCCAGGAAGAACCGCTCAACCAGGGTGCCTGGTGGTACATCGATAAAAAACTCGCCGGCCAGTTGCGGCCCGATCAGACCCTGCGCGTGGTCGCGCGGAAAGAATCCGCCAGTCCCGCGGCGGGCATGATGCGCGTCCACAAGGCCGAGCAGGAAGAAATCGTACGCCAGGCTACCGAACCGTAATTGAAAACAGGCCACCCCCACCGGCCGCCCCCGGTGGCGCTTCGTGGAAGATCTGGCCGCCCAGCCAGGCCGTGTTCACACAGAGGCCCAGCAGGCCTAACTCCAGTCCGACCAACAACAATCGGGGCGTTCCGGTTTTTTTTACACCCCAGGCGGCCAGAGGAATCGCCGCCAGGCTGAGATAAAAAAACCATTCAGCCCGTTCTTCATGCGCCAGGGTCGCCGCTCCGCGCTCACGGAGACCCGGGCGTTCCCTGGCGTGCTCACCCGAGAACAAGGCCGCGTAAATCGCCGCTGACTCTGTGAGATGCCATAAAACCAGGACCAGCCAGAGTCGCCGTAATTCGGGGTAACGGCGGCCCAGAATCAGGAGTCCCAGTCCGAGCGGCGGCGCGAAGAGCGCGAAGGCAATGGGCAGGTGGACGATGGCGGGGTGCGTCATGCTCGCACATTGGCGCGAAGGGGCGCGGGCTGTCAATCGGTGGGGAGCCGGGGCGAATTAATTTGGAATTGACAGTACAGACCCGGGAAGGGTATGGCTTTTTCATGAAACGGAATGTATTATTCGCCCTTATGGCGTTTTTTGTAGCGGGTGTTCTGTCCGCGGCTGACAAAAGTCCTGAGCAGTATATCAGCGATCTGAAAGGTGGCAGTGAAGAAGCGCAGGTGGAGGCATGCAAGGGCCTCGGCCGGGCGAAGGCCAAACAGGCTGTGCCGGATCTGATCACCGCCCTCGGTTCCAAAAGTACTCTGATCCAGTCCAGCGCCGCAGCGGCTCTGGGAGCGATTGGCGAAAAAGGTGATTCCACCACCGCCGTCCTCAAACTGGCTACGGATACGAAAGATCCCGTCGTCCGTTATTCCGCCCTGGCCAGTCTCATGTCCCTCGTGGAGGACGAAAAAAAAGCCGAAATCAAAGACGCGATGAACGCCCAGGCCGAAAACCCGGACGATCTGCTCTCCGATCTGGCTACCAAACTGGCCGCCAAACTCGAAAAGTAATTCATTTTCGCCCCGTCGCGGGCGCTACGTTTCGTAGCGCCGCGGCTTTCGCTTCCCGGATGAAGTGACATCAATCGAACGGTCTGTCCACAGGGCGGGCCCCGGGAGGAAATCCATGCTGACAAAGCAGGAGCTGACGCGGTACTCGCGGCATATTCTCCTGCCGGAAGTTCGCCGTTCCGGTCAGGAGCGTCTTAAAACAGCGCGTGTCTTTGTGGTGGGCGCTGGCGGTCTCGGCAGCCCGGTACTCCTGTACCTGGCCGCGGCCGGGGTCGGCCACATCGCCTTCGTCGATAACGATTCACTCGATCTCACCAATCTCCAGCGTCAGATCCTGTACACCACCGATCAGGTCGGCCAGGCGAAAGCCATCGCGGCGGCGGAACGTCTGCGCGCGCTCAATCCGCATTGTTCCATTACCGGTGTGGTCGAACGATTATCCGCCGCAAATATCGAAACATTTATCAAACCGGGCGATGGTCCGCCGGTGGACCTCGTCATTGAGACTTCGGATAATTTTGGAACCAAGTTTCTCGTAAACGACGCGTGTGTCCTGGCGGGTGTGCCGGTGATTCTGGGTGGCATCCTCCGCTTTGAAGGCCAGCTCATGGCGGTGAGTCCGGGCACGTCCGCCTGTTACCGCTGTCTCTTTGGAGCGCCCCCGCCGGCCGGTAGCGTTCCCGGTTGTTCCGAAGCCGGGGTGCTGGGAGCGATGGCCGGGACGATCGGCTCGCTTCAGGCGGCGGAAGCCCTGAAAATTTTGACAGGTGCGGGGGAACCATTATTCGGTAAAATGATGGTTTTCGATTTACTCACCTCGCGCTTCCGGACCCTGACCCTCCCCCGCAACGTTACCTGCCCCGTCTGCGGCCCCAGGCCTGCGATCAAATCGCTCCGCGATGGCGTTTACGACGTCGCCGAATATTGCGAACCCGAAAAATAAGCTCCGGAATGGATTCCTATTGTCAGATTGGGGGCAGGATTTTTTACCGGTCATGTTTTTGAGCGATTTTATTTAGAGCGCGTCCCAAAATTATCAGGGAATTGAAGCGAAGAGGGTATGAGTTTCATCCGGCAAGACGATCAACCAGCTGATTCCGGGGATCTTGATGAATTTGATGATCCCTGGGAAGAGGCCGAAGAAATTGACGATTCGGAAGATCCGGAGCGCGCCAGCTTCGTGTGTGAAGACTGCGATTATCGCTGGGATGAAATCGCGCCCGAGGAACTGGAAGGGACGATGATGGTCTGCCCCATGTGCGGCAGTACGAACGTGACCCAGCTCTAACAGGTCGTTGAAATAGACCCTCCGTGGCCTTTTTCAGCGGGCGCGTCGGCGGACTCAATTCGGCGATGCTCGCACAGGGGTGCCCGTAGATTCTGGCCAGCGCGCGAAAAAACCCGGGGACGCCCGGCCCCAGGAATTTCAGGTGATACCCGTACGACTTACACTTTTGCTGATCGGGATCCTGGTCCTAATTTTTCTCGCGCTCGGCAACCCGCAGATGGTCAGTTTAAATTTTATTTTCTGGTCCGTCGATTTTGAGCTGTACAAAGTTCTTTTCGGTTCGACGGCGCTCGGGGTGGTGCTGGCGCTCCTGTACTCGTCGCAGGTCCGGTATCTGAAACGAATCCGTTCCCGGGATGCGGGGGCCGGCCGATTTCAATCCCGGAAATAGTTAATACTACAGCGGTAGATAGCAATTTCAGAGAAATACTTACCACGGGGACCACAGGGACCACGGAGGGTGAATTCTCCGTTTCGGATTTCAGAACGTTCCGGAACGCTGAAATTCGTTGAATGAATGGTGCTCCCTGTGACCCCCGTGTCCCTGTGGTTTAAAAATTCGCGTAGGAAGTCATCTACCGTTTTAGTATTAAGAGCGTGTCCCGATTTTGGTACTGTCGCGATTCCCGACCATTGCTTCGTAGCGCCAATTTTAGGACTCGCGCTTTATACCGTCACCGGCAAAAAAGGGTGAACCATTCGAAAATTTGGGCAATTACTTTTAGATGAATTTGCGTATCCAGCAGGGTTTTTTGCGCGGTCGGCGGATTCCCATGCCCGCCGAAATTAAAGGGCACGCCCATTTCACTCCCGGCCTGCTGAAAGAATCCACCTTCCAGATTTTTCTCAACTGGCGGTCCCCCGCCGACTCCGTATTTTTCGACCTCTGTTCCGGCAGTGGCCAGATGGGCTTTGAGGCGTACAGTCGGGGTTATGCCCGGACGATCCTGGTGGAAATCGATGTCGGGCGGGTGACGCAGTTACACGCGACCGCGGCGGAATTAAGACCGCGTCCGGGGCAGGTCCCGCCTCCCGGCGAGCTGGAGAT
>CAZVZS010000006.1:81768-108147 GCA_964631535.1 uncultured Leptospiraceae bacterium | reverse complement strand
GTGTTTCTGGACCCGCCGTACTCCTTCTGGATTGATTCCGATTGCCCGCCCGTCCGGGAGTTTCTGCGCAACTTCAGCGCCAGACGCGCCGGGCAGGCGGGGGGTGCCTGTTTGTTCATCGTCCAGGGCCCGGCAGGCGCTAATTGGGGGGATCCGGCCCTTCCGGTGCCCGAAATTCGCCGCCACGGGGGCCACTGGCTCTCTATTTTCGAGTTTCCCGGATATTCGCCCGATTAAACGCCGGGCTTACAGCAGGCCTGCGTTCCCGTGGGGCGCATCAGATTTTCGTTGCATGCATAAACAGAAAATGGGTCAGTTCTTTTTCTTTTGCGGGGGAGGGCATTTGTTTTGCGCGGGAGGGTGTGGATATTTTTTTTCCGCGACCGCCATAAAGTTGAGCGGTGTTTTTCCCGATTGATGGATCAGTGCTCTTCTGACCTCCCCGGAGGAGCATTGTCGAAATCGCAGGGCTAATAACCCTGCTTTTTTTTTGCCCGGGCCCCCGTCGACCGCTGCGGGCAGGCATTTTACGCCCGTCTTGTGAAAGAAACTTGACCTCTGCGGTGCACCCAAAAACGTGTCCTCTGCCGCGGGTCCTACCGCTGGCGAACGATCAAACGTCAACCTATTCCGCGAACAGGACCTAAAAATATTTAGAACAATAAAGGTTTCGTTTCGCCCCCGGCCGGGAAATCCGGATTAGTTTTCCCTGTTATAAAATGGATATCCTCAGTTACGTCATTATTGGAATATACTCGGTAGACATACTGCTGCTGTTTTTCTTCGGTCTGCATTCGTATTTGATGGTATATCTATACCGTAAAAACGAAAAGTATTGCGTGACCGGCCAGGAAACCCCGCATGCCGCCATTGATCTGGCCTCCGTTTCGGCCCGAAGCCTGCCGGCGGTGACGATTCAACTGCCGGTTTACAACGAGTTTTACGTTGTGGATCGCCTCATTGAATCCACGGTCGCGGTTCGCTGGCCACGCGAAAAACTTGAGATTCAGGTTCTGGACGACTCCACCGACGAAACGTACGACAAAATCGCCGGACTCGTTGGTTATTACCGTTCCCTCGGGCATGACATCAAACATGTGCACCGGACCAATCGGAACGGTCACAAAGCCGGCGCTCTGCGGGAAGGCCTGGAAGTAGCGAAAGGCGAATACGTGGCCGTTTTTGACGCCGATTTTCTGCCCGCCGAGGATTTCCTGGTAAAAACCGTTCCCTATTTTGACGAACCGGACGTCGGAATGGTTCAAACCCGCTGGGGCCATATTAACGATGATTTCTCCCTGCTGACCCGCGCCCAGTCGCTCGGGATCGACGGGCACTTCATGATTGAACAGGTGGCCCGGAATTGTAATAATCTCTGGATGAATTTCAACGGCACGGGCGGAATCTGGCGCAAGACCTGCATCATCGACGCGGGCAACTGGCAGTCAGATACCCTGACCGAGGATTTCGACCTGTCGTACCGCGCCGAACTGGCCGGCTGGAAATTCCGCTATTTCAAAGACGTCGTTAATCCGGCCGAATTACCGGCCACGGTTTCGGCGTTCAAGTCGCAGCAATTCCGCTGGTGCAAGGGTTCCATGCAAACCGCCCTGAAGCTGATTCCACGGATTATGGGATCGAACTTTAACTCGAAAATTAAGGCCGAGGCCATCATCCATCTGCTGAACTATTCAGTTCATCCGTTGATGATCATAAACATCATGCTGGCTCTGCCGCTGCTGATGATGGATTACTGGTCCGGTTTTCGATTTTACGATCTTTCGCTGGCGGTTTTATTCGGCGCCGCCGCTTTTTTAAGCGTGGGCACCTTCGGTCCCGCGGTGTTCTACGTTTACTCCCAGCGCGAATTGTATCCGGACTGGAAATTCAAGATTCTCTGGCTCCCGGCGCTCATGATGATTGGAACGGGGATCGCCGTGGCCAATACACGCGCCTGGGGAGAGGCGATTCTCGGGATCCAGTCATCATTTAAAAGGACGCCCAAGTATCGAATCGAATCGCGGCATGACAACCTCCTTGACCGTATGAAATACAGCCTTCCGTTTGACTGGCTCGTGTTCCTCGAGATTTTTATGGGCCTGTACTGCGTGGTCTGCATCGCGGCTTCCTTCCTGAACAATCGATTGTTCGTCGCGCCTTTTATGGTTCTGTATGCCGGTGGATTTTTTTACATCGCTTTCAAAGGCCTCCGCGAAAGCGTTCTTCGTCCCCGGCCGGCACTGAAAATTGCCGTCCAGCAATCCTGATTCGCCGCAGGGTTTTTTTCCAGGCCCCGATGCGCGGGCCTGGCCAATCCTCGTTCACGCGGGTTCCCGCGTTTTATTCTACCACGAAAGCGGTGTCACCGTCCTGTCTGGCGGCCTGAGCGGCGTTCCGGATCGTCTCAAACAACTGGAAGCGGCGGAAATGGATCTCGCGCGGGGTCGGTCACCCGGCGCTCAGGATCTGGTCTGGCGGATGGCGCCAGGTGAGGACCGTGAATTTTTCGATCTCGTTTTTAACGCCGCCCAGGCCGCCGGTGGCCTCAGGGTTCACCCGTACCTCGGTGAGGACCTGCCGATCGAGGCCCTTCCGCACGGGGAGGGCGACTGGAGTACCAGCTTTCCCATCTTACGTCTGTCGCAATTCCCGGCCGGGAGCGCAAAATTCGCCGGCCGCCGTCGGAGTGATCGTCAGGCAGATTCAGCCCCTGGTCAGACCGAAGGCCCGGAGTCGATCCTGGTGTATTTCAATCCGGCCGGCCTGCCGCTGCCGGCGGCCGAAGCCGAGGCGCGTGCCGTGCTGGAAATGCTGCAGGGTTTGCCGGTGCGTTTCATCGCCCGCGTTCTTACGGCCGGTGAATGGGAACGCGAGTTCGACGGTGCCAGGGTCATTGTTTATTTCGGACACGGAAAAAACATTTCGGGTCTGCCGGCGATTCCAGGATCGGGTGACGACTGGTTGCCGTTTTTACCGGAAGCGCAGGCGGGTGGACGAACTTTATTTTTCAACGCCTGTCTCGACGGTGGCGCCGGGGGTTTACGAACACCGGGCAATTTCTGCGTGTACCCGGTTTGCCGTATCGCGGATCGGCCCGCTCCCTTTTTCGCGGATCTCGTGCGTAACTGCCTTGCCGGTCAGGACCCTGGCCAGGCCTTCGTAGCCGCGGCGCGCGCCGATTCCGCGGCGGGGGATATTCGGCGTCTGGTGTTTCGAATGCAGGGGAGCAGGGAGGGCTTTCATTGACAACGCTGGCGGAGGAGTGGAAATCTGGCTCTATGGCGGATAAGTCGCTGTTCAACGAGTCATTTGTTGTCCGGGATGCCTCGCAGCAAAAACGAAAAAAAGCACGGGCGCGGGTTTCCCTGCAGGCGGATTTCCAGCTGGAAGGCAAGCCTGAAAAACATCCGTGCTCTATTGTTGATATCGGAACGGGCGGACTCTCCATTCAAACAAAATCGACACTGTACGTCGGTGATCGCCTTGTGGTTTTTTTTAAGCTTAAGACCAGAGTCCTGACGCAGAACGCCACCGTAACCCGCGTTTCTGGAAAATCGGTCGGAGCGCAATTCACGGGACTCGGGGACGCGGAACTGGCTGAAATACAGGAATACATTCATTCCAGCTTTTTTGACCCGAACCGCGACAAAAAAAAGACTTGAAGCGGCGTTCCTGAGGCGAGAAGACGGAGTCCATCCGCTTGAACACCGGCGCACACGCCGGGAGGGCGGAACCCGGCGCTTGAAATCACTGCAAACGAACAGTCCCGCCCTGCCTGCTTACTCCGGTCCTGGACGAAAGTTTGTCCCGCTCCCGGTGGCTGCCCGGCTGCGGATTACATTCTCGCGGACCGCGAGCGGTTTCGCGTTCGTACCGGAAGGGTTTTACCCCCGTCGCGTCGCGCAGGGCGAAGTCCTGGCCCGGGCCGAAAAATTCCCGCTGCTCGCTCCTCGTTCGGGCCCTGTGGAACTGGACGAAGCCGGTGAGTGTTTTGATCTGCGCGTGGAAGGTGCGCTGCGGATCGGGCCTGGCGGTGAACGGGTTACCCTTCAGCGTCTCGGTGACGTAAAGCTCGAATCCTTTATTCACGAACTGCGCGAAGCGGGAATCCCCGCGCTCGATTTTCCAGGCCGTCCTCTGTTTCAATTATTTGAGAGCGCCGCGGCGAACGGCCCGGTCACCGTACTGCTCAGCACCAGGGATTCTGAATCCGCCCTGGCCTGGGAAAAATTTTTGGGCGATGGTCTGGCCGAGACGACGAACTTCCTCAAAAACCTGCTGGGCCACTCCGGAACGAACAGCGTCATCACGTACCGTGGCGCGGGCAGCTTCGCGCGCGAAGGACTCGAACGATACGGGCGATTTTTGCCGGCGGTCATCGCGCGGCGCGTGCTGCCTCAAAAAAAATTACACAATGATCTGCCGCTGGAAAAACAGGGTGTGGTTTTTCTGGGGCCCGCCACGATCTACGCGCTGCAGAACTGGCTGCTGCATGACCGCCCTTTTTTTTCGCGGCCTGTGGCTGTGCGCCTGGATTCCTCTTCCGTCTTCGCGCGCCCGCGCCGCAGCCGGGTGCACGAACTGCCCAACGGGTATCCCCTGGAAGAATTGTTTCGCGTACTCAAACGATCCGCTGCCGCGCGCGTGATCGCGGGCGACTATGTGCGCAACCGCGAACAGGTCCAGGCGCTGGACGCGATCGGTCATCTCAATCTCTTCCAGCATTCCGCGTTTTACGTTTCGCGCCGTCATCGCCTGCGCTACGATCTGAATTTATCCTGCACCGGCTGTATGGCCTGCGAACGAATCTGCCCGGTCAGCGCGCAACCCCTGGCCCTGCTGGATGGGCGCGAGCATCTGTTTCGCGAGCGCGATTGTCTGGATTGCGGATTGTGTACGTATATATGCGACAGCGCGATCCCCCTGGCGGCGGCCATCCAGGAGTTGCGGGACGGAAACACGCCGACGAATTGATACCGTGCGAACTTTTGTATTTTATATCACCCGCGCCGCTGTATTCTTGCCGGCCCCCCTGTACGGCCTCGTTGTCCTGGCCCGGGATGGGCATTTTGAACTGTGGAAGTATTACCTGCCCGGCCTGGGAATTCTGCTCTTGCTGGTTTTTCTCACCGCGCGGCGATCTCTGGCCACCTCCGGGATCCGGGGCGCCCGGGGACGCGGTCTGATTCTGTTCGCGCTTTTACAATTCCACTGGACTCTGCTGGTCCTGCCGATCGTGACCCCGGCCGCGCTCTGGGTCGGGATGGCCCTGGCGGCCGTCCTGCTTGCGGGGGTTTTTGCCCGTGCCGCCCGGCCCTGGACGCATCCGATCGTTTTACTTCTGGTGGCCGGGGTGGGCGTGGCGCTGGGAACCGGCGGTGCCTTTCCCTTCATGCCGGGCGAGGGGCCCGTGGGACCGGCCGCTCTGGTTCACTTTGAACCAGGAACAGTGCGGTGCTTCTGGTCGCTTTTTTTCAATCAAAACGCCTGTACTCTGGCGGAGGCGTATCCGGAGGTCCTGCCGCTGACCCTGATCTTCCTGTTAATATTCGACCGGCGCTATCTCTGGGAGGCCCTGCTTGCGGCCCTGCTGTTCGGCGTGGCGGCCTTTTTTTCCGGTCTGGAGCAGGCCGCGTTGATCGGAGCGATGAGTCTAACGGCGATTTTGACCCCGGGGCGGGAGCGGTTTACGAAGCGCGGCTGGTTGGGCTACGGGACGGTCTGGATCTGTGTTTTCGCCGGCCTCTTCGGCAGCCAGTGGTTTGCCCCGGAATTCTTCTTTTACTTTCAGAAAAATGGCTCTGGAAATTCCTGGTTATTCTGGGTCGCCGGTTTTTCGCTCGCGGAGTCGCTTTTTATGATCCTGCGCCTCCGGGAGAGCTGGCGCGATTTGCCGGGCTGAGCGGCCCCGGTAGCGGCATGTTTGAATGAAAATCAGTAAATTACTCGCCGCGGATCGAATTATTCTATTTGATCCGGCCGGTAAAACGAAAGAAAACTTGATTGAGGAATTGTTCCAGGTGGCCGTGCGGGATACGGGCCTGGAGGAATATTCGCGCGAAATTCGCGACGCCCTGCTGGACCGCGAACGTTCCATGTCCACCGGGATCGGCCAGGGAGTAGCCATTCCACATTGTTCTTCGGAACGCATCCCCGATGTGCACGGCGCCCTGGCTCTTTTATCTTCCGGACTGGAGTTTCAGGCCGTGGACGGCCAACCGGTTCGCGTGGCAGTGCTCCTGCTCCTGCCCAAAAAAAAATTCGAAAAGCACATCAACACGCTCGCGGCCGTGGCGCGTATGTTCAACAATCCCGATTTTCGCGCCGGCATCCTGGGCGCCAGCACACCGGAGGCCGCGGCCGAATTAATCGTGAGCGAAGAGGACCGGGTCAGCGGAGCCGGTGGTTGATCCGAAATCCGGCCTACTTGTGCTGAGGTGATATGTTTTGAGGTGATACGACCGGCATGAGGAGTGGAAAAATTCCCGGCGGCATGGGCCCCGCCTTCCGCACAGTTTCGAGAAATTGTAGCGGGGTAACGCCGGAAAACTCTTTGAACGATCGGTTAAAATGCGGTTGGTCGAAATACTCCTGATCGACAGCGAGCCGGACCAGAGACAAACTTTCTCCAAACGTGAGCTGCAACGCGGCCTGTTCGAACGCATGAATGCGAGCCAGCATCCTCGGTGTGACTCCGACGGAGTCCTGAAAATATCGCAGCAACTGTCGATAACTGACCCCGTAGCGTTCCGCGAGCCGGTGGACGTTCACTTTGCCCTCCCTCCGATGAATAAAGGCGACAGCGTCCGTGACAAGGGCAGTCGCCCGGGAGTTCCCCGGATTTTTTTCACGCAGCAATCCTAAAAAAAATTCGTTCAGTATTCTGACCCGCTCGAGGTCCGATGCCGCCGCGCCCAGTTGGTCGCGCAAAGTGCCGGAACGAAGAATTTGTGGCTCCGCGTCGATAATTCTGTCGGCCCATTCAATCTGGGGGAGGTCGAAAAAAATCCGCGCTCCGACCGGTTTGAATCTTACAACCATAAAATCGAGAAACTCGATTCCCGTAATTTTTGTCGGTCTGCTTTTTTGCCCGTTAAACCAGATGGTTTTCAGACTGCGATTGTTTTCCGATGCGACCAGATGCGGACTTCCAAAGTTTATGACCAGCTCCGTGTAATAATGGGGCAACAAATGGACCCCGGGAACACCGATCGGTCCATTGATCCGCCAGTATCCGTCAATGAATCGGGCGAGTCTTTCGTCCGGCTGGTAGGTAACCAGTGGGGCTTTCATTCTTTTTTGGAAAAGTATCCCGGATAAACCGAACGATAACCCGCCAGCCGCGCGACAGGCGCTAAAAACAATGATAAAACTTTTTGCAACAAAATCGGCGGACCTGCCAGATAAATGTCAAACTTCGCGCTGAAAAGCATCATTTGTAAAAAATCGGGATCTCCGGTGGCGGAGGTTCTGCCCTCATTCACCAGACCGAAAAACTGAGTGAGAAATTCGTCCATGCGCCCCGCGGGAGAATATACGACCCTGACTTCCACCACATCGTCGGTTAAATTTCGCGGCTGATGCGGGGTTCCGGCCGGGACGGTCAGGGTCTGGCCGGAGACAACCTGGTGTTCCCCGTCAGGCAGTCGAATTGTAAGAGTTCCCCGGGAAACGCTAAAAATTTCCGTGATTCCGTCGTGAATGTGATACACCGGCACCAGGCCGCCTGGATTCAAAAAGAAGTCAAATTCCACGGTGTCGGTTGTGCTGGCGGCGGTTTTCCGGAACCGGACTGTTTCGCCAAATTTATTCTGGATCACGAATCCCGGGCGGGGCCGCAGGGTTTCTTCCAGCTGACTTTCCGGGAAGGCCTGCCGGTGAAGCAAATTTCCGATTATTAAAAATGCCGCCACAAAAAAACCGAACCACTTCACTCCGGATTTGATGTTCCCGAACAATTCTCGTCTTAACATGGGTAATTCTCCTTACTGGAGAAAATGCACCATATTTGTGAGCAAGTATTGTATAAAAGTGACAGAGGCCGGGGGCTACACCACCCCCACAAAAAAAACGGCCCGGGACATTCACCCCGGGCCGCTCACGTTGGCAGCGCTGGCGGTCGCGCCGTTTGATCAGAACGCGCTGGTTACGACATGGTCGATCATGCCGTAGGCTTTCGCTTCGTCCGCGTTCATGTAATTGTCGCGGTCGGTATCGCGCTCCACCTGCTCGAGCGTCTTGCCCGAAGCGACGGCGATGATTCGATTCAACTCGTCGCGAATTTTGCGAATCTCTTCCGCCTGGATTTTAATATCCACGGCGGGAGCGATGATCTGTCCCGAAATCAGCGGCTGGTGAATCATGATGCGCGCGTGGGGCAGGGCCGATCGTTTACCGGGATGTCCCCCGCACAGGAGCAGGGCGCCCATGCTGGCGGCAAGGCCCATGCAGACCGTAGCCACGTCCGAGGAAATTAGTTGCATCGTGTCGTAAATTGCCATGCCGGAGGTAATGACCCCGCCGGGACTGTTGATATAGAGCGTGATGTCTTTGCCCGGATCGATCGATTCCAGATACATCATCCGTTCGACGAGGCTGCGCGCGGAACGATCATCCACCACGCCCCAGAGGAACAGTTTACGCTGGTCCAGGAAAGCGTTTTCCAGTTTGTTACGAATGCCGCCGGGTACGGTGGCGGTATCTTTTTCATCGTCGGCGAATAAAGGATTCACGTTTTCGGAAAAATCGTTCATACCGTGCATGTTTGTCTCGCTAAAGTGGAATGTTCGTTGTGGTTCTGATTCTGGGAACCGGGTTCAGTATACCAAAACCGGCCGGGGCCGGCGCGTCCATTTCAGACCAGGCCGCCGCCGTCCGACGCGAACCCGGGTTCGGGCAACCCGGCCGGGGCCGCTGATCCGCGTTTACGGAAGACATTGATGGCGTACAGTCCGCAAACTGTGAAAAACACCATAAATACGAAGAAAAGAGCCCGGGCTTCCTGTATACTCATTTTTTCGCGAAGGTCGGGCAGGGCCGATTCCATCGCGTCGGCCGCGGTTTTTTCGGCTTCGACCGGTTCGTCGATCTTGATAATCGTCGTTTCGGGAGACAGGAAATAGTACTGGCGCGCCGTGATGTTCAGGGCCCGGGCGTCGTCTTCCAGCATCTGATAACGTTCGTTCAGGACCTGGTTTTCTTCTTTCAGTTCTTCGATGTTTTCTTTGATGGCGCCCAGTTGCGTATGGTACTCACCCTGCATCAAGAATCCCGAATCGCCGAAGATGACGATGTAACAGAGGATCGTGGATACGAAAGAAACAATCAGAAAAATTCGCGATAATCCGTCCATGCCGGGCCCTTTCCCGGCGGCACGGGCACGCCGCCGGGAACAGGTTCAGCCGAAATTGTAAAAGGCCGAACGTCCGGGGTAACGCGCCTGGTCACCGAGGTATTCTTCGATCCGGAGCAGTTCATTGTACTTGGCCACCCGGTCGGTGCGGCAGAGGGAGCCGGTTTTGATCTGCCCGGCGTTCATGGCCACCGCCAACTGGGCGATGGTCACGTCCTCGGTCTCTCCCGAACGGTGGCTGATGACGGCCGTATAACGGGCCTTCTGCGCCATCTGGATCGCTTCTATAGTTTCGGTCAGCGTGCCGATCTGGTTGACCTTAATGAGGATCGAGTTGGCGATTTTGGCCTGAATTGCGCGTTTCAGTCGCTCGGTATTGGTAACGAGCAAATCGTCCCCCACCAGTTGCATCTTCGACCCGAGCGCGTCCGTGAGCTGTTTCCAGCCGTCCCAGTCGTCCTGGTCCAGGCCGTCTTCCAGGGTAACCAGATTGAACTTTTGCTGGAGATGGACGTACATCGCGATCATCTCCGCGCTGCTGAGAACCTTGCCCTCGCATTTGTATTTCCCGGCGGTTTTATCGAAAAACTCGGAAGCGGCCACATCCAGGCCCAGCATGATGTCCTCGCCCGGCCGGTAGCCCGCTTTTTCGATCGCCCGCACGATATTTTCAAGGGCGACTTCCGCGCTCGCGAAATTGGGCGCGAAGCCGCCCTCATCGCCCACGTTGGTGGCTTCCCCGCTGTCTTTGAGCACGCCTTTGAGAGCGTGGAATACCTCAGCCCCCGCGCGCAGGGCTTCCCGAAACGTCGGGAAATTCAGCGGTAGAATCATGAACTCCTGAAAATCGATCGGATTGCTGGCATGGACCCCGCCGTTCATTATGTTCATCATGGGCACCGGCAGGTCCCGCGCTCCGGCTCCACCCAGATACCGAAACAGGGGGAGGCCGGTGGCCGCGGCGGCCGCGTGCGCCAGGGCCAGGCTGACGCCGAGGATCGCGTTCGCGCCCAGTTCCTTTTTATTGGCGCTGCCGTCCAGATCGCGCATGATCTGGTCGTTTTCGACCTGGGCAAAGACGTCCCGCCCCAGGAGGGCCGGGGCGATTTTTTCGCTGATATTCCGGACCGCCCGGGTGACCCCCTTGCCGCCGTAGCGTTTTTCGCCGTCCCGCAGTTCGTGGGCTTCGTGTTCGCCCGTGGAGGCCCCGGAGGGTACCGCCGCCCGCCCAAGGGTGCCGTCATCGAGAATTACGTCGACTTCCACGGTCGGGTTGCCCCGGGAATCGAGGATTTCTCGCCCGGTGATGTCAGTGATCGCGTACTGGTTGTGTGAAAACAAAAGCGTGCTCCCTTGCGCCGGACCGGGGCTCCGAACCTGAACTTGATCCGGCCCCTGCTCCAGCTTCGTAGATTACACTTTTTAGTTCCAGGTATGGCCGGGCGTAAAGTACTTTCAATTCCGGGCGCGGGTGACAGAACTCAGCACGCTGATCGGCGGACGTCGGACAGAATCGAGCCCGGGTGCGGGCCGGGCAGGGAGATCGGGGTGAAAATCAGAGACAGCCGGAAACAGCTTGAACTTTACATTTCCGAGGAAGACCGCTTCGAAGGCCGGTCGCTGGTGGAATACCTCGTGGATCACCTTTTCGCGATGGAAGTGTCCGGGTGCACGGTGATTCGTTCGCGGGAGGGGTACGGCCAGAACTACCGCATCCGGCGCGGACGGGTTCCCTTCTCCCTGTTTGAGAACAAGGCCGTGGTCATTACGGTGGTGGATACGGCCGAAAAGATCGAAGAAGTGATTCGCCTGCTCGATTTATGCGTCCAGGGCGGAGTTGTGACCATCCACGATGTGGAGTTTATTCGTTATACCGGATCGGTCGTGACCTCCGAAGACGAAAAAATCGCCGATTCCCCGCACGGCACCCTGCCCGACCGGGAGGAATTTCCCGGGTAGTACTACAACGGAAGATAACACTTCAGGGAATTCTGACCACGGGGACACGGGGAGCACGGCGGGCGAATACTCCGTTTCCCATTCCAGCACGTTCCGGAACGCTGCAATTCGCTGGATTGGATGATGCTCCCTGTGACCCCCGTGTCCCGGTGGTTAAAAAATTCGCGTTTGGACGCATCTACCGTTATATTATTGGGTCATGGCCTCGCCTCCGCGGGCGTAAAAATTAATCCCGCCGGCCATTTTCGATTTTTTGATTGCAATTCCGCCTGGGGCGGAAACCATGAAAAAACGGGTGGCGTTATGCTCCCGTGAACAATCAATCGTATGGCTGGCAGCGTACATCCCCGCGAAAAACTGGATATTGACCAGCTCAACACGGTGGATACCAGTGTTCAGACCTGGCTTGATTTCGTGGATGCCAGTATGACCTCGGGTTTCTACGATCTGGCCTATGCCCGCAACCATGACGCGGAGGAAGCGGCCGCTTTCACTCTTTTGCGCAATTACATCGGAACCTTCGCGCCCGGGGAACGCAGACGGCTCGAATCGGACGTGGAATATTTTTATAAATACGCGGAAGGGTTTATTAACGAACTCGCGCCGTACCGGTTCAACCCGAAAGGATATATTCGCACCATTCGTGCCGCGTTCCTCGGCAAGATCAAAATTTTACTGCGCGAACAGAAAGACGCGGCGGGAAAAATCAAGGACGCGAATCGGTACGTCTTCATTCGAACGATCGTACGCTTTTGCTCATCGCTCGATTATATCATCGAAATTCACGATCGTTACAAAGAATTCCTTTTTCGCGAATTACCCCAGGTCCGCGGCGAAGTCGAGTAAACTCCTCTCTCAGGACGGCCCGTGCGGTCGGCCGTCTGAGTCCCGCCGCTTCAAATAATCTTGAACGTTTTCAGCGAACGATACATTGTCTGGATCGTCATCATGGTCATCCCGGCCACGGGAATGGCGATGAGCATACCCACCACACCCAGCAGTTCCTGAAACGTGATGAAGGTCAACACGGCCATGAGCGGATGAATGTCGACCGAACGCGCGAGCACGACCGGCTGGGTGTACACGTTGTCAACCACGTGGGCCGTCACCACCACCAGGAAGGTGTAAACTAACATCGATTCGCCCGGCGACATGAGCGCGACCAGGAGGGCCGGGATCAAACCGACGATCGGCCCCAGGTACGGTACGATGTTGACCGACGCGGCGATAAAACCCATGAGGGGAGCGTACGGCAGCCCGATGGCCACGAAGCCGCCAATGAACACCACGCAGAGAATCGCCCACTGGATCGTCAGGCCGCGCAGGTACGCCGTAATCTGGCCGCGGAGATTGAAGACGATCAGGAGCGCCATTTCGAAATAACGATTGGGTACGAGGGAAAGCACGTTTCGAAAAATTTCGCCTCCCTGTAAAAGGAAGATCACCAGGATGATGGGTGTGATCAACGCGAACGTGAATACATGCGGCAACTCCGCGATCAGGACGCTCGCGAAACCTTCCAGACGCGCGGAGAGCATGGCCATGAGAGCGGGAACGTTCAGTTTATCCAGCCCGGTGTATCCGGGAAAGTTCTGGTTCACGAATTTGCGCAGGGAATCGAGGAACGCGGCGGCTTTCGTTTCGAACTGGCCCATGTTTCCGGCCATCGTGCGGATTTCCGACGCGAGTAGCGGCACGATCCAGGTGAAAAAAACGTAACCGATCCCGCCCACCAGCGCCAGGGCGATCACGACACCCAGCAGGCGGGGCAGGGACAGCCCTTCCAGGAAATCGACCAGGGGTCTGAGCAGGAGCGTGAACAAAAACGCCAGAGCGATCGGGATACTGAGCGCGGAGATCCCGTACACCACGAAGACAAGGAACCCCAGAACCAGAGCGATGAACAACAATCGAACGATGTGGGTCGAAAAATCAAAACGAACGTTCTGGTCCATGATCGAATTCTCCGTGAGAGTCTGGGTCAGTGATCGGCGTGGTATTCGCTCGCCTGTTCCAGTTCCTCGTTTGTGCGAATTAACCGGCGCCCGATGAGGCGGGCCATGTTCATCAGCACCAGAGAACCCAGCCGGGGTTTCCGTGACAGAAGTGACTGAAGATCCGGGCGATAAAAACCCAGCAGGCGACAGTAGGACCGGGTGCGAGCGGATGCCGAACGGGGCAGGTCCTCAAGCAGGGCCAGTTCCCCGAAAAAATCGCCCGCGTTTAAGATCGCGAAAACCAGGGTCTGGTCCCGGTCCTCGCGGTAGATTTCCACGCTGCCTTCCAGAATGATGTACATGCCGACGCCGGGATCGCCCGTGCGGAAGATATGTTCTTCTTCTTTATACTGGCGCAGATGGCAAGTCGATCGAATTGAACGGAGGCCCCGGTCGGGGATCCCGTCGAAAACGGGAACGGTTCGCAGCAGGTCCATATCATCCGGATCCAGTTTGCGAATGACCGGATACAGACTGCTCCAGAGTGGCAAAGACTGCATAAATTCAATATCGACCGATGCGGGCCCGACCCCGATCGAACGGTGGATTTTTGCTGAAATCGCTCGTGGACCGGGGCGGAAGGGCGCCTTTTTATAAAACTTGACGGGCCCGGGCCAGGCCAGGACCTGTCTACAGTCGGGTTCTGTCCACGGGATGTAGCGCAGGGGTAGCGCATCTGCTTTGGGAGCAGAGGGTCGTTGGTTCAAATCCAATCATCCCGAAAGTTGCCGCCGGCGCTGGCAGACCCGGGGACGAACCGGAAGCGTTCGTTTTGGAAGTGCCAGTAGCTCAGTTGGATAGAGCAACTGCCTTCTAAGCAGTAGGTCGGGGGTTCGACTCCCTCCTGGCGCAATCGTACGGCGGGTGTAGCTCAGTTGGTAGAGCACCAGATTGTGGCTCTGGTGGTCGCGGGTTCAAATCCCGTCACTCGCCCATTTCTATTTGACTGGATTTCCGGGGGCCAATTTCCTGGCTGCTTAATTGTGAGGGCAGGACACCGGTTTTTTCAGCGTGCGGCGGTTGTGGCGCGGTTTTTGAAGAGGTCGGTTCGCGCGGTCCCGGGGTTGTGAAACAGCTAAGGGGACGTCGTTCTTAATCCTGCGGGAATAGCTCAGCGGTAGAGCACCTCCTTGCCAAGGAGGGGGTCGCGGGTTCAAATCCCGTTTCCCGCTCATATCTTTTTCGTTCTCTGTTTCAAAGCTTCCGCTTTTCGGCCAGGCTCCATGGAGTATAAATTAAAAAAAAATAACGACGCGACTGTCCAGATTACCATCCGCAACACGCCCCGGGAAGTGGAAACGGCGTTTCAAGGCGCCTACGAGAAAGCGCGCAACAATTTGAAATTGCCCGGTTTCCGCAAGGGGAAGGCGCCCGTGGAACTGGTCGCCAAACACCTGGGTGATTCAGTCGCTAATGACGCAGCGCGCGCGCTCATTGCCGATACTCTCAGCGAAATTTTACAGAATCTCGATCCCCCGCCGATTACGATGCCCGCGTTTGACGTGGAGGAGTTTGATCGCAATAAAGGCGCGGTTTATACGGGCAGTTACGATACCGTCCCGGAAGTGAAAATCGGGAAGTATCGTAAGATCAAGGTCACCGTTGACGAACCGAAAGTCCGGGACGAGGACGTGGAAGGCGAACTCAAGCGTCTTCAGTCGGAAAACGCCCTGCTCAAAACCCGGGAAGATGAAGGCGCCCTGGCTGACGATCGGGTCGCCCTTGAGCTTGATCTCCTGGACGGCGAAACGAGTTTATACCGGAACGAAAGTTACGAAGTGCAAATCGGCGGCCGGGATCTTTTACGGGTGCCGGAACTCGCGGACCGTATGACGGGTAAAAAAACCGGGGAAGACCTGGAATTCGAAACCCGCTTCGAACCGGACCACGCGGACGCCAATCTGGCCGGGAAAAAAGTCCTGGTGCGGGCCAAAGTCAAAGAAATTCGATTCAACGAACTGCCGGCTCTTGATGACGAATTCGCGCGCGATCTGGGGACCTACGAAACCCTTGACGCTCTTAAAATCGAAATTCGCCAGAAAATCCAGGACCACCTGGATAACCATGTTCGCGGTCGGGCCACCCGGGAAATCCTCAAGGCGATCGTGGACGATTCGAAAATCGTCATTCCCAGGTCCCTCGTCGAAAACGAATTCAACCGCCGGGTAGGTCAGATTCAGCAGCGGTATGGCAAGGAAATGAGCCTTGAAGCCTTTGCCCGCGCCGTAGGTCAGGAACCGGATAAACTCAGCACGGAGTTCCGGGAAGCGGCCCTGAAATCGGTCCAGGAAGAGGTGATTCTGCTCGAAGTCTCCAAAAAGGAGAAAATCGAGGTCAGGGACGCCGAAATCGAACAGGAACTAAAAAAAGTACTGGGCGAACAGTTCCCCGCTGATCGAATGCGAGAGTTGTTGGACAAAAAAGAGGTCCGTGACGATATAAAGAGCAGGCTAATGTACAGAAAAACCGTAGATTGGCTTTTTGATAACGCGAACCGGAAAACTGGAACCGAACTGACGCTGGACAAAGTAAACCCGGCCGCTGATCTGGTCTGATTTGTGCGTGCCTTTTGGCCCGGTTTCTTTTACTTATTCCTGGAGGAATAGCCATGGCATTCATGCCGACCATCTACGAACAAACCGCCCGCGGGGAACGCGGTTACGATGTTTTCTCTCGTTTATTGAAAGACCGGATCGTTTTCCTGGGCTGGCCCATTGACGATACCTACGCCAATTTGATCATCGCCCAGTTGCTCTTTCTGGACGCTGAGGACCCCGAAAAAGACCTGTACCTTTATATCAATTCCCCCGGCGGTTATATCACTTCCGGTCTGGCGATTTACGATACCATGCAGTACATTCGCTCGGACATCCGTACCGTCTGCATCGGCCACGCCTCCAGTATGGCCTCGCTCCTGCTGGCGGCGGGCACAAAGGGCAAACGTTCGGCCCTGCCCAATTCCCGGATCATGATGCACCAGCCGCTGGGGGGAGCCCAGGGTCAGTCGCGCGACATCGAAATCCAGGCGCGTGAAATCCTGTTGATCAAAGACCGCCTGAATGAGATTTATGCCCGGCACACCGGCCAGCCCATGGAACAGATCGAAAAAGACACCGACCGGGATTTCCACATGTCCGCCATCCAGGCCCGTGATTATGGCATCATCGACAATGTGATTGAACCGGGAAAGGACTCCGCTCAACCCCAGATCAAAAAGGAGTCCGTCGGGTCGTTATAAAAACGGGCCGGGCGCGGAGCGTTTATGGCAGTGCGGAAAAAAAGCGGAGACCGCGAAAAGCTTCACTGCTCTTTCTGTGGGAAGGAGCAGGATACCGTCAAGCGTCTGGTCGCCGGTCCCGGTGTATACATCTGTGATGAATGTATCGAACTCTGCAATGAGATCATCGCCGAAGAGACCGAGCAGGAAGTGGAAGGCACCCTGATCGGGGATCTGCCGAAACCCTCCGAAATTAAACTCATCCTGGACCAGTACGTCATCGGGCAGAACAAGGCCAAAAAAGCCCTGGCCGTGGCGGTGTACAACCACTACAAACGGATCAATCAAAACGCGAAAAAAAGCGAAGTCGAACTGGATAAGTCCAACATCCTGCTGATCGGTCCCACGGGTACGGGCAAAACGCTGCTGGCCCAGACCCTCGCGCGCATCCTGAAAGTCCCCTTCGCCATCGTGGACGCCACCGCTCTGACCGAGGCCGGTTACGTGGGCGAGGATGTGGAGAATATTCTCCTCAAGCTGATTCAGAACGCGGACAACGATATCAAACGCGCCGAGATCGGCATCATCTACATTGACGAAATCGATAAAATCTCGCGCAAGGTGGACAATCCCTCCATCACCCGTGACGTATCGGGCGAAGGTGTGCAGCAGGCGCTTTTGAAAATCATCGAAGGTACCGTGGCCAATGTGCCGCCCCAGGGCGGACGTAAACACCCGCACCAGGATTTCCTCTCGATCGATACGCGCAATATTTTGTTCATTTGCGGCGGGGCCTTCGTGGGCCTGGACCGGATCATCGAATCACGGCTGGCGAAGCGCAAAATCGGTTTCGCTTCGCGCGAAGAACGCGGCGAAATCACCCCGGGCCAGGGCGTGATTCATTCGGTGCTTCCGGATGATCTTTTGAAATTCGGTCTGATTCCCGAATTCGTGGGCCGCCTGCCGATCCTCGCCACGCTCGACGAACTGAACATCGAAACGCTCAAAGAGATTTTCACCCAGCCCAAAAATTCCATCTCGCGCCAGTATCAGCGCATGTTCGAACTGGAAGACGTGAAGCTGAAATTCACGGAGGACGCCATCACCCAGATCGCCGACCTGGCCATCAAACGTGAAGCCGGCGCCCGTGGTCTGCGCAGCATCGTCGAAAACGTCATGATGGAACTCATGTACGATATCCCCTCCCGGGACGATATCGATCAGGTGGTCATCACCCCGGGGGTAATTTCTAACAACGACCAGCCGGTTCTGATCATGAAGAAGGACCGCAAACCCCGCGAAAAGAAAGAAAAGCTGGCCTGAGCGCGAGCCCCCGGTTTGACCCGGCCCGTGCCAGCCGACCCCATTGCCGATCCTGCCCAAAATCAGGTTTTTTTCCGGTTCCAGGCATTCAAAAAGCACTTGCCTGATACTGAGTCTCAATTAAATTGGGATTATGTACGTGTGTATCTGCCGTGCTGTGAACGAAACGATGATCCGGGAGGCCTGCCGTAACGGATCGCGCTCGCTCGAAGACGTTTCCGAACGCCTCGGCGTCGCCAGCGGTTGCGGCCAGTGCCGGGAACACGCGTTACAGACCATCGAAACTTGCCATGCTGAAGTCGCCCGTGAAGTCGCGGTTTAATTCCGCGTTCCGGCAGCTCTCCGCCTATTTCTGATTCTGAGAATCATTCCTGACTCACTTTCCCGCCCCGGCGTTTATTTGACTTTGCGAGCGCACCCCGCCTGACTTTAATCATACTCGTCGGGTACGAATATTTTCAAAGGAACGCGATCTCACATGAAAGGCGATTCAGGCGTAATTAATTTTTTGAACCAGGTCTTGAAGGGCGAACTCACGGCCATCAACCAGTACTTCCTCCACGCGAAAATGCTGGGCAACTGGGGGCTGAAGTCGCTGGCGGAAAAGGAACGCCATGAATCCATAGACGAAATGAAACACGCCGACGCCCTGATCGAGCGCGTGCTGTTTCTGGAGGGCCTGCCCAATCTCCAGGAACTCGGGCGCCTGCGTATCGGGGAAACCGTGCCGGAAGTTTTTAAGGCCGACCTGGCGCTTGAAATCGAGGCGATTGATCTCCTAAAAAAAGCCGTCACGCACAGTGAAACGGTCAAAGACTACATCTCACGCGAACTGTTCGAACACATTCTGGAAGACGAGGAAAAACACGTCGACTGGCTGGAGACCCAGCTGGGGCTGATCGAGAAGATCGGCATACAGAACTTTTTACAGAGCGGGATCTGAGGGCGGGCGGGGACGCAAGCCTATAAGGGCCAATCCTACGAACCCCCGGAGCGATTTTGCTTTCGCGAACGGAGGTATTGGGATCGGCTCTAAACAAGGCCTTCGCGCTCGTCGCGTTTACGGCGGGCGCGTTCGATCACCCACAGGATCGCCAGGGCGATGGTATACAGGACAGTCAGAACCCCGCCCATGGCCAGTTGATTCATCGGATTGGGATCGGCGGTGATGATGCCCGCAAAGGCGAAAATGCCCACGATGATGTAACGAAATGATCGCCTGTGCCAGGCGAGCGGCAGGATCCCCAGCGCTCCCAGCAACAACACGACGAGCGGGAATTGAAACGAAAGGCCCGCTCCGATGTGCATCAGAAAAAAGAAGCTGTAATACTTTTCCAGCGTGATCTGGGCTTCGGTACCCTCCGGCAGGATGGTAATGAAAAAAAACTTCAGGGTCAGCGGGAGCAGAAAATTCCAGCAAAAGGCCATTCCCGCCCAGAACAGGAGCGAACTGGCCAGGATCGAAATATTGCCGATGATGGCGCCCCGCCGGGAAAGGGCCGGGGTGATGAAACCCCAGAGAATAAAAATCGAAATCGGCAGGGAAACCGTGATGCCCACGGTGATCGCCAGTTCGATTAGGATCTCCATGGGGCCGTACACGGAGGCCAGGTACAGGGCCCGGCCCGTCAACTGGCGATACGGCTGGATCAAAAAGGCGTGGATTTCCTGAACGAAGATTCCGGCCACCAGGGCGCTGCCGAGCACGACCACGATAATCGCCAGCAAGCGTTTGCGGAATTCTTCCAGGTGGTCCCCCACCGACATGAATTTTTCGCCCGGTGAGTCTTCGTCGTAGTCTTCGCCGGCTTCGGTGCTGGCGGCGGGGCGTTCGTTTATGGTGCGGGCTGGACCGGGACCGTGATGGGCAACCCTCGCGGTTTCAACGAGCAGCGGGCGCGCGGATCGGGCGGCCGGTTTGCCGGAGGTGTTCTTTTTCCCCGTGGCTCCGGGTTTTGCCCGGCCCGTCTTGTGGGAAGCGGACTTTCCTCTTTTTTTGGCGGGCACGGTGAACGGGGCTGCGGGCGGTTAGACCCGGGATTTTTTCTTATCCGATTTTCTGGCGACGGGCGGCGCCTCGTTGGCTTCGGTCTCTTCGGGTAATTCCCTGGTGGAATCCGAAATCGATTTGCGAAACTCCCGGATCCCGACCCCCAGGTCCTTGGCCAGTTGCGGAATTTTACGACCCCCGAACAGGAGCAGGGCCAGAACCAGAACGACTACAAGTTCGCCAGGTCCGATCCCGCCGATAAACAGGATTGTATTCATAAGCACATTTTCCCCGGGGATGGTCCGCTGTCAATTGGTTGGTAGCCGGCTTTTCGGGGGCGTGCCGGTGCTATTTGTCACTTATAAGGGCTTGCGCCCGCGTCTGGCTTGATTATATTCATTCAGGGCTCCCTGCCCCGGGACGAAAATTGGAACGAGGCGGTTTCGGCGTGGCCGGGACTGAAAACCGGAGGACCTTGCGCATGGCGGTAACTAAAGAACAGAAAGCCCTCTATAATACGCGCGTGAAACCGTACAAGGAATGCCTGAACGATTTGAAGAAAGAATCCTCCACGCTGCGGGGGGCCAGTCGTAAGAACCCTAAACTCGAACCGTACATGCTGGTTCAGAACGCGATCCTCGGCATCAAAACATCGAACACACTGGTCATGATGTCGCGGCTTTCCATGGAAGTGCAGTCGCTGAAAAAAGAGGACGATCTCAACAACGCCCGCAAGGAAATCTCCGCCCGGTTGACCGACCTCACCGGCGTGGTCGGCAACGAAATCGACGGCTCACTGACGGAGAACCAGGACAATCTGGCCCGAATCGGGCTCCTGAACCCGACCCAGCGCCTGCACATGCTGCAGGCGTTCCGGGAAGCGATCGGCCTGGTCAAGGCGACCATGGGCGATACCTCCAAGTGGCGCTGGTATTTCCCGGATTTACACTACCGCCTGGTCGTACTGGCCAAAAATTTGCTCGATTTCAAGGAATTCGACCGCTCCAAAGACCCGCGCGAGGAATTTTACCGCGATCGGCAGGAGATGATGCAGTTTTTAATCGAGGAAATCCGCTCGGCGGCCCAGGAATTTCGCTCCAAGTACGAACTCAGCACCCGGGAAGTGGGGGACCTGACTCCGATCCGCAAGCTGTTCGAACTTGAAAAAAAGATTCATATTCTCTCCGGTAACAGAGAGGAACTCAGCAAGACCCAGACTTCCCTGGATGCCATCAACGAAAAAATCGAAGCGATCATGGCTGAAAAACAGGGCAAAAAAAAGGTGAAAAAAAAGTAAACGCGGAACCGGTCGGGTGGCCGCTGTCCGGTTGACTCCCCGGGACGCGGTCCGTTTCCTGTCGGTACCCCTTCCCGGGCGTGAGGTTTGCATGGCAGTTCAAAAGCTTACGGATTCAACGTATCAGAACGAAATCGCCACCGGAACGGTGCTGGTCGATTTCTGGGCTGAATGGTGCGGGCCCTGCCGGATGGTTTCTCCCATTGTGGAGGAATTGGCCGGTGAAATGAGCGATGTTAAATTCGCCAAATTGAACATCGACGAGAATCAGATAACCGCCCAGAACCTGGGGATTACGTCCATTCCCACGCTTTTGTTGTACAAAAACGGGAAACCGGTGGACAAAGTGATCGGGGCTCTCCCGAAACCGGCCCTGAAAAATTTTATCGATCGTAACCGGTAGCCGAACTGGCGGCGTTCCCCCGCGCTTAACAACGGTAGATGACTTCCCGGGAATTTTTGAACCACCGGGAGTCCAGGAGGGGGACCCAAACTGCGCAGCAGTTTATTACTGCCGTTGCGGTATTAAAGATCCAGCTTTTGAACGAGGATTACGTGGTTGTGGAGGGCCTGGTAAGAGGATTCCACGGCCACGGGAAATCCCAGCGCCAGAAACGCCATTTGATCCAGGGTCAGCTCGAAGGTATGGGCGTGGCCCGCGGATTCGTACAGAAAATAGGTCCGGATTCCAGAATCGAACTGGCGGAAAGTGATGCTGGCGGGGTGGGTGTGCCCGGCCACCGGGCTCACGGTTGACCGCAAACGCGGGTCCGTGCCCGGGTTGGAGCAGGCCGCCAGGAGGATCAAAAGCATGGTCAGCGCTCCGCGGGGCATCGGGGATCCCTGGCCCGCGCTCTGGCACCTGTCAAGTCAATATCACCCGCTATCCGATGATACTCCGAACGGGTTTTTCCTTGCAGGCCTGAGCCCGTCATTCTATTTGAAGTCTAAACGATGTCCGTCCGGTTGCAATTAACAGAACCGCTGACCACCCTGCCACGCGGGGGGTACCTGGTAGAAACTTCGGTTGGTTATATCCAGTTCGGATCGCCCCCGGAAACCATCAAGGATACGATGTACCTGCCGCGCAGTACGCCGCAGATTTTCGTGTTGCCCCGTTCCTTCTTTCACGTAAAAAAGGGAATTTCAATCGCCGAGCTGGAATTCCCGATCTATTACAATTTTTATCTCCGCAAAAAGAAAACGTACATCGTCTGTACGAACGAACAGCGTGAACAACTGACCATCGTCCTTAAAGAGAGCGTGTTCGGTCCCGAGGTGGTCGACCTCAGCAGCGAATACCCGGACGGGGAGGAGACCGAAGGGTTTCCGAATATGGTCGCGGAGATGGAACACTTTCGCGGCAACCGGGGGCTGGACGATCTGGTGCGGTTCGTGATCTTCAACGAAGAGAACGTCGTCAAATTCAACGAGGTCTTCATTCACAAGACGAAACAGAACGATTTTCGCGTGGAAGACCGTCGCTGGCATCGCGAAACGGACGTGCCCGGGGACATCGGCTTCAACGTCATCTACGATACCGGGGAACGTCTGCCCGAACCGTATCAACCGCCGCTGCTGGGTATCACCTGCCTCGGGCCCAGCCACGGGTTCGACCCCGAAGAAAACACGAGCGGGTTTTTACTCTGGATCCAGCACCAGGGCATCATGGTCGATCCGCCGGTGAACTCCACGGAGTGGCTGCGGCGGTCGAACGTAAACCCCAAGTACATCAACAGCATCATTCTTACGCACTGTCACGCGGATCATGACGCGGGTACGTTTCAAAAAATCCTGGAAGAAGGGCGCATCACGATCTACTCCACTGAAACCGTGGTCGATTCCTTCATCCGCAAGTACAACGCCCTCACGCGCATCCCGATCAAGGAGTTGTATTCGCTCTTCAACTTCGTGCCGGTCATCATCAACCGGCCGTACATCATCAACGGCGCGCGCTTTCAGTTCACCTACGCTCTGCACTCCATACCCTCGTTGAGCTTCGAGTTTTTTTTCCAGGACCAGTCGTTCGTTTATTCTTCGGATCATCTAAACGATCCCGAAAAATTTCTGGAGCTGTACAAAAAAGGTATCCTCACGAAATCCCGATTTCGCGATCTGATGAACTTTCCCTGGGGGCACAAGGTCATCTACCACGAAGCCGGCATTCCGCCGCTGCACACCCGGGTGGATTTTTTAAATTCGCTGCCGGAGGAGACCCAGAGAAAAATCACGGTCTATCACATCGCCAGGAAGGACATGCCGGAGAACACGCACATGAAACTGGCGCGCTTCGGCATGGAAAACACCGTGTATCCGCCCATCACCCCGCCGAAGTACGAAGCGGGGTATCGCCTGCTGGACGTGTTGAGCCACATCGACATTTTCGAGGATTTCGCCATTTCACGCGCGCGCGAGTTTATCACGATCGTGCACGAGGAACATTTCAAACGCGGGCAGAAGATCATCGCGAAAAACACGCCGGGCGACAAGTTTTTTATCATCGTTTCCGGAAACGTCCGGGTGGCCGATATGGCCCACGCCGTGGACGTGGAGGGCACTTCCAAACGGTACGGCACGTACGAGTATTTCGGCGAAGCATCGCTGATCATGGACCAGCCCCGCGCGGCGGACGTCATCGCCGAAACGGACGTAACCGCGCTTACGATCGAAAAGTCGCGTTTTTTGAATTTTATCAAGGGCTCGGAACTCCACCAGAAATTTCAGCGCCTCAGCGACATGCGCGGCACCGGCACCTGGGAAATCCTCACCGATTCGCGGTTTTTCCGCGGCATCACCTCCGCCCAGAAAACGCAGCTGGAGCTGCTCATGGAGCTTATCACCGTCCAGGAAGGCGCGTACCTCATCAAGGAAGGCGAAAACTTCCAGGAAGCGTTCGTCATCAAAAACGGCGAAATTGAAGCCGAGCGGGATGGCCGGGTCGTAGAAGTCCTGCGGCGCGGAGATTTCTGCGGCGAAATTTTTAAGCTACAGAAACAGGCCCCGGCGGGGATTTCCTTTCGTACGGTTACGAAATGCGATGTCTACCGCATTCACCGTGACGCGCTCATGCACTACATCGCGCGCAACCCTGGCGTGTACATGCGCCTCAATTACGTGTACGGGAATTAATACTGCAACGGTAGATGACTTTAAACGCGAATTACGTTCCGGACCGTACGTTCGCCGGGGTTTTGATTTTTTTCTTTACACCAGGAGTAAGAATCATTAGTTTAAAAGTATGAAAGCGGTGGTTTCGGAAAAAGGCCAGGTCACAATTCCCCAAAAAATCAGAACACGCATGGGAATTTTACCCGGGCAGGTTCTTGAGTTTTATGAAGAAGACGGGCGTTTGGTCGCGGTCAAGGATACCGGGGACGACTCGCTGCAGAGCGCGTTCGGCGTTCTAAAAAAAACCGGGGTTCGGACCGAGGATTTCATGCGTAGAATTCGCGGAAGAATCTGAGGTGATTACAGCCGTCGATACCAACATTCTGGCGGATATATTCCTCGCGGATTCAGAATTTGGTCAGGCTTCCCTCTCCGCGCTCAGGCGGAGTGTTCAGGAAGGCCGCATCGTCGCCTGTGAAATCGTGTGGGCTGAAATTTCTGTTTTATTCCCGGAAAAACAATCGGCCCTCAAGCAACTTCTGGCCATCGGGCTTGTCTTCGACACAATGACTCGGGATTCGGCTCTTCTCGCGGGAGACATGTTTCGAGGTTATCGCGTGCAAGGTGGGAAAAAGCAACGGGTGATTGCCGACTTCCTGATTGGAGCCCACGCGACCGTTCAGGCTGACCGCCTCCTGACCCGTGACCGCGGGTTTTATCGCGGGTATTTCAAAAAACTAAGAATGATTCATCCTTAAAATTATAGTTCGGCGATCGGAAGTGTCGCTCTCAATTCCAGGTCCAGGGCGCCGCCCCGGTCCCGCCCCTGCGAGTCCGTCCCGCTCCGGCCGGTGGCACGGCCGTCGCCCCCTGGCGCGGGGCGTGATTGTTAAATTTCTTTAGAATCGCCCGAACAGGGCGAACCAGTCCAGTCGCAGTTCCCCCACGAAAAGTTCCAGCACCAGCGTCAGGTACGCAGCCCCGGCCAGGAACACGCCGAAGGGCGCGGGCGAGCGGCGGTCTTTCAGAATGATCAGGATGTAAACGATCGAACCGGCCGCGGCGATTTGAAACAGCACGAGGCTCCAGGGCCAGCCGAAGTACAGGCCCAGCGCCCCGGCCAGGGGAATATCGCCCGCCCCGAGTCCGCGACCACGGGCCAGTACGAACAGAATTCCGAAAATCATCAGCGCCCCGACTCCCGTCATCGCGTGCGGCCAGAATTCGTCCGGGTTCAGGCCTGATCCGAAGGCCGCCGCCAGGCCGGCCCACAGCGCGATGAGGGCTGTGTTTTCATAATCGATGGCGTAAAAAAAATAATCGGTGGCGATCGTCATGTAAAGCTGGCCCCAGAGGAGCACGGTGAACAGAGCCACCGGCCACGCCCAGCCACGGGCCAGCAGCAGGGGCAGGATGAGACCGGGCGCCAGTTCGCCCGCCAGGGTCTGCCAGGAAATCCTGGCCCCGCACCGGACGCAGCGACCGCGCGAAAAGATAAAACCGAAAATCGGCAGCAAATAAAAGCGCGAGATGGGTTCTTCGCAGGCGAAGCAGAACGAAGGGCGGGACAGGAACAGACGCCAGCGTCGCTCGTCCTTGCGGCCCGGACCGTAGAAATAATACAGGACCCGTGAGGCGGTGGCCGTGTAAAAACTGCCGATCAACAGGCCGATCAGGGTCGCGAACGCGTACGCGAAGAGGAGTTCCGTACCTTCCAGGACCGGTTCCAGGTTCATGGGACGAGCGCACGGCCGGAGCGATCAGGCTCTTCCGCGGCCGGCTCCGCCGGGGCGGACGCACACCCGGTGTCCGCGCAGGGCGGGGCGAACAGATCTTTCGCGTGGATCCACCCGGCCAGGCCGGGTGAGGTTTCCACTCGATACCACCAGGCGGCTGAGGAGTCGCCGCTGAGTCGAAACATGTCGCGTTCGCGCGCGCGGAGGTACACGACCGTGTCTTTCGCCACCGCGCCTACGATAGCCGATCGATCATGCGGAGCGGCGAAGAGCCGCGCGCGGCGCAGCGTCACGCCAGGCAGACCCCGGTCCGGCGTGAACCCCGAGCGCCGGACGATGTCGGCCACCAGGCGCGGCGAGGGTTCGTCGGTCGGCAGACGATACGCGTCGAGGAGCAGGA
>CAZVZS010000006.1:77177-81758 GCA_964631535.1 uncultured Leptospiraceae bacterium | reverse complement strand
GCGCGCGGACCGGGCAGGGCCGCGAGCAGTTCCATGGCCGCGAGCGCGATGGCGGGCCGGGGATCGCGCAAATGGCTCTGTCCCAGGACCAGCGCCCCGTCCGCGCGCAACAGCCTGGCGGCCACCAGCAGGTTGAGCGTAATTTCCGGGTCCGCCTGGTCGGCCAGAGGCGCCAGGTAGGTGGCCCAGTCTTCCGTCGCTTCAATACGACCGAGTCCGAGGATCGAAGCGATGCGTATATTTTTGTCCGGACTGCCGATGCCCTCGCGAAAAATCGCGCGCAGCGGGGTCTTGAAACCGACTTCCGCCAGGCGGCTCAGGTAGACGAAGACATAGGTGGCCTCATCGGCGTTCAGAGCTGTGTCGTAATACACCCCGATTAAAAATGGAAGGCTGGCCCGGTCAAGATGGGTGCCGAGCGCTTTCAGAGCGGACCGACGATGTCGGAAATCACCGTTTTGAATCGTCTGTTCTAACAGGCGCGCGGTCGCGGCGTCCGGGGGGCAATCTAAAAGAGCCGGAATCGCGAAGTCCTTTTCCAGCACACCACCTTTCGCCAGGCTGGTGCGGAGGACCAGGCAATTCTGTAGCTGGACCTCAATGGATTCGGGCAAACGGTCGGCGGGCAGGCGGTCGGGAAATATTACAATTCCATAAAGAATTAGCAGGGTTCTGATAAGTACCGACCCCGTGGAGGGGCGTTTTTTCGACCCTTTAATGATTGTCGCCGGGCACATAGATGGAATTCATGACAAGTTTATCACCAGGACCCGCGGTTTCACAAGAAAAATTCCGGAACTTTTGTATGAAATTGATTCAATTCTGCGTTTTTCTCACAGCACTTTTTTTCCTTACGGTTGGGGTCGGCTGTTCCACTGGGCCGGAGCAACAACCTGGTGGTGAAGGAGTCCCGGCCAGTTCCGCTGAAACGGCAGAGGTGGAAAAGACGGTTCGGAACACCATCACCCTGGCGCGTCAGGGTCGCCAGCAAGACGCTCTGCAAAATGTCGGCGTGGAATCGATCTCGAAATATTTGCTGGGGGACGAATACGCCCGGATCACCTCGGATCAGCGGGAAAAGTTCCAGTCCCTCATCCGGGAGTTCGTTTCGAAACGCGCTCTGCCGCAGGCCATGACTCTTTTAAAAAACCGGGATGCGGACAACATTGGTTTCGAACCGGCCCGCAAAGACGGCTCCCGTGTATATTTACCATCTTCTCTGCCCGGCACCGATTTAAAAGTAACCTGGGTTTTACAGAAAGAAGGCCGGAAATTCGTCATCACGGACTTTCTGGATCACCATGGCGAGTCTTCTATGCAACGCAGCCGCGATAAACAGATCATGCCGCTGTACGAAAAAAAAGGAATGGATGGCCTGCTGGAGACCCTTGCCAGAGCAGTGGATCGAATGGGTTAATTCCCCTCTCGGTTGCGGCCGCCCTTTTTTTCCGATATCGTATGCGTAATTTAACTTCCCGTTTTTTAGATTTATTCTTCAAGCACTATTTCATCAGTACCGCGATCTCCGTGGTTACTTTGATTTTTTTCGGGTATTACTCCGCCCTGTTACCCATCAACTCGGATCAACTTTCGCTCATGCCTCCTGAACTTCCGCACGTGCGGGAAGCGAAGAAGGTCAACGAAATGCTCGGCGGATTCGGGTATCTGATCCTCACCATAAAATTCGCCGAAAAGGATCAGGGAGATCAACTTTTTTTAAAAGCGACGGAGCTGGCGCATCAGGACCGTCCCGAGGAATCCAGGAAACTTTTCGCGCAGGCCAGGGCAGAATATCAAAAAAACGAAAAAGAAAACCGGGCAAAAGCGAAAATTCTGAAAAAAGTCGCGGACGAGCTCAACGATGAGATCAAAAATCGCGAGGAATTGCGGTTCGTTCGTTACAAAGTCGATCTGGAGTTTCTGCTGCGCAAAGCGTATTTTTACATGAACACCGAGGACCTGGCGGAAGTCCTCCGGCGGGCCCGGATCAAACGCGCGGAGTTGATCGAAAAAGCCGATCCGTTTTACATTGAACTTGAAGAAAAAAAGGACTATCAATTCGACGTTGCGGACATCCTCGCCAAATACAAAAACATCGGCGATCGTCAGATGTTCGCGGACAATTACTTCCTGTCTCCCGACCAGAAAATGCTCATCATGTTGCTGAAACCGAAATTCAGCCTGAATGAGATCGACAAAGCCACCCGCCTTCTGGACGACCTGGGTACCCTGGTAAAATCGAAGGGATACGACAGTAAACTGGGTGTGGAAATCAATTTTACCGGCACCTACGTTCAATTCCTGGACAATTACCGTGCGGTTCGCAAAAGCCTGGAACCGGCCATGATCATCGCCCTGGTGGGGATCGCCCTGATTCTGGGTGTGTTCGTCCGGCGTAAACGTTTGATCGCGATTATGCTGGTTTCCCTGATCTACGCGATCGTGATTACCTTTGGCGCCACGTACTTTTTATACGGTGAATTGAATTTGCTCACATCCATGTTCGGCGGGATCCTGGCCGGGCTCGGGATCGATTTCGGGATTCATTTCGTCTTCCGATTCTGCGAGGAGTACGGGGTCGACCACGATTTGCATCGTTCCAACCGGGAAGCCATCCTCAAAACCGGGGGCGCGGCTTTTTTTTCGGCCACAACGACGGGAGCGGCCTTCCTTTCGCTGATTTTTTCGGGCTTCCGGGGTTTTTCCGAATTCGGTGTTATTTCCGCGCTTGGAATCGCCATTACGGCGGTCTGTATGTTTCTGCTGACCCCCCTGCAACTCGTGCTCATCGGGCGGTATTTCCCCAGGTTTCTCGATGGCATCGAATTCGTCGGCTCGTCGCACGACGAGAACTCGTTTATGAATCGTTTGAACTGGTCGAAGCTCTCGCGGTGGATTCTGGTCTCGTCCGTCCTGGCGCTGATCCTGACCACGTACTGGGCGCGTAATATCACCTTCGAATATGATACGCGGCGGATGGTCGCCCTGGACCTGCCGTCGAAAGAGCTGTACGAAGAGATCGGGTTTCGGTATGAACTGGCGGGTGACCCGCTGGTCATCGCCTCGCCGACTCTGGACGAAGCCAGTTCCCTCTGGGATTTTTTGAATCCTCTGCCGGAAGAATATAAAAAATACGTAGTACGTATTAATTCGATTTTTAATTTCGTGCCGGATCGTTCGCAGCAGGGGCGGAATTACGCTCTGGTCCAGCAGTTTCACGGCGAAAACGCGGACATCAAAATCGACATGATTCCGGAACGGTACCGTGGTTATTACGGAACCTACATGGACACGGTGCGGGAAAAACCTTTCGGCCCGCTCGATCTCCCGGATTTTTTGCTTTCCCAGTTCCGCAATCTTCCGGATAGCAAGGAAACCGGCTGGTTGACCCTGGTCAGTCCCAGCCCCGGCAATATTACCTACACCTGGGATCTTCAGGGAGTCGAAAAAATGATCGGGACCCTGTACTACCCGGTCGTCAGCCGGCACAATATTCGCGCCCTTGCGGATTATATTCCAACATGGGAAAATCGCCACGGCCGAATCAAGGGTGACCGAACCAGTCCTGGCGCTCCGCGCGATTCATGGGACCTGGCTCTGTCCGATTACGAAAAAAACGGGGTGCTTGAGATCGCCAACAACATCGATGAAAAAACCCTGGACACGTTTTTTTTCACGGACCTTGTAAAACGTGAGATTCTAACGAAACGACCTTTCGACAGCATCGAAAAATTACAGGCGACGAAGCTGGTCGCGCGCACCACCGGGGGCGTGATTCTGGTAGCGCAGTTTACTGAGATCATCGAGCGCGAATCGAAAAACATCATCATCGGTACGGTTGTCATCGTCATCCTGGTGTTGATCGTGAGTTTCCGAAACGCGACGGCGGTGGTGCTCTCGCTCATTCCTTTATTTTGTGGAATGGTTTTTACGCTGGGGCTCCTGGCCCTTCTGGATATTCGTATCAATTACTTTAATCTGTGCGTGATTCCGGTGATTATCGGCTACGGGATCAACAACGGGATTTTTCTGTACCACCGTTACCTGGAGACGGGTTCGGTTGTGGCGACCCTGAAATTCACCGGTGCCGCGGTGACGGCTTCGTCGCTGACCACCCTGGCGGGCTGGGGTTCGCTCGCCGTGGCCTTTCACGTGGGCTTGAAATCGATGGGAACCGTCGCGAACGTCGGCATCGGGTTCATGATGGTCACGTCGCTCACGATCCTGCCGGCGATTCTCCAGCTCCTTACCGAATTCAGGCAACGTAAGGCGGATGTTCCGGAACCGGTTCCCGCCTCAAACGAGAGATCGCAGTAAGAGCCGGGCCGGCAGGTAATACAGGGCCGGGGCTCGCCAGAGCAGGGCCAGTTCGCCGGTCAGATAAGAGTCGAGCAGCGTGGCCAGGGGGCCCGCCGTCCGCTCCGGCGCGCTCCGCAAGCGGTTCAGGCCGGGAACGCCGGGAAGGCGTTCCTCCAGCACGGAACGCAGATCGGTTTTTGTTTCTGGATAAAAATTCATCAAAAGATCCAGGTCCGCCGCGTAGCCCATCGTCTTTTTGTAATCAGCGAGCGCGTCGAACAG
>CAZVZS010000006.1:68575-77167 GCA_964631535.1 uncultured Leptospiraceae bacterium | reverse complement strand
ATGTTTCAGAAACTCGCGGCCCGTCCAGACCCGTCCTTCCGCGAATCGTTCCACCTCGGCGCGGGTGAGGCCCCGCCCGCCGGCCACGCGGTCCAGAAACAGATTGTACGAAGTTTGGATGTGGCGTTTGAGCAAAGCCAGCGACGCGGGCGAAAGGGCGCCGGCTTCCGAAAGCAAATCGCGCGTTCGGTCGAAGGCGATGCGCTCTTTTTTTACTCCGAGTTTTTTATACAGGCCCTTCAGATCCGTACGAATCGTGATCACGCCGATCGATCCGGTGATCGTAGTCGCCGCGGCGTAAATACGATGCGCGGCCGCCGCGATATAGTAACCGCCCGAAGCCGCGACCGGTCCGAGGAGCGCGAACACCGGTTTCTGTCGACCGAGTTCAGCGATGCTCTGGTACAGGAGTTCGGACGCGGCGGCCGACCCTCCCGGGCTGTTGATGTACAGGAACACGGCTTCTTCGGGTCCGGCCTGGATCTGTTTGAGTAAATCGCGAAAGGCTTCCGCGTCGATGTTCGTGCCGTGGGGCGGATTACCGGGTCGCCCGGAAACAATCGGTCCTTCCATGTTGACGAAGGCCAGCACCGGCGGTCGCCGCAGGCGCCAGAGACGAAACCGTTTACGGCGATACCGCTTAAACAGCCCGCGCTCGGTCGCGAGCTTCGGTCCTTTGATTTTCTTTTTTGCGCCGATCCCCGCGAGCGGCGCCGTGCCATTTTGCGTTGCCTCCGCTTTTCCCCCCGCGAGCGTTTCCCGCGCGAAAGCATGCGGTGGGGCTGGCGGGTCTTCGTCGAAACCAAGGGCCTCCGGGCCCAGGCGGTGCGCTTCCAGTTCAGCGGTTGCGAATCCCAGACGGACGAGTTCGCCGGCTGCCACCACCGTATTGTTTTTTAGAGTTTCCAGTAAACGCCGCGACTTCGATTCCGGCAGGCCGGGCGCGGCTGTCAGGCGGGTTTCCAGTTCAGCGCGCATGCCCGCGAGCAGTTCCTCGATGGCTTTGCGCGCTGGCGGCGAGAACGATGAGCGCGTGAACATTTCCGCGGCGCTTTTGAATTTTCCCGCCGCGTGCGAATCGACGCGAATCCCGAGCCGCGCCAGCGCGTCCCGGATAAAAAACGGTTCGGCGGAAGGAAACGTAATATGAAAATCGGCGTTTCGGCCCGCGTAACGGCGATCCGCGGCGCTCAGCAGCGCGATCGTTTTGAGGTTGCCGCCTTCCGCGAAAGCCACCACCTGTTTGCCCGCGGCGCGGATGGCGTCGATGCGGCGCGCGATTTCTTCCACTTCCGTCCAGGGCGCCAGCATCTCCGGTACGACGATGGCGAATGTTTTGATTTCCGGACTTTCGGCGACGATTTTCAGGCCGGCGAGGTATTCGATATAAAACACCTCCTGGCGGGCCATAAAATAGGCGAGCCAGCCGGCGGGCCGGTTCAGCGTGAACCGATCCGGCACCTGGTGCACAATCGTGTCCCCAATCTTAAACCGATTGCGGATTGCGAACCAGAACCAGAGCAGGACGCGCAGTGGAAAAAAAAACCAGCGGAAGACTATCACGGGATTTGATGATCGTCCAGAGCGCGCATTTCCGGCGATCACTTTTTAAGGGCTCAGGCCCCGCCCGCACCCTGTGCCCGGAGCGGGGTGGGAAGGGACTTGACCCAGGCGGTCCCTTTTCAAAAGTGCCATCTGGGTCCTTGCGGGACGGGTTCTTTCCCGCTCCGCGGGCGCTCGTGTTAGAGTCGGATTTTGAAACACATCCTGTCCATACTGGTACGCAATCAGCCTGGTGTCATGAGCCATGTTTCGGGTCTTTTTACGCGGCGGGGTTATAATATCGATAGCATCGCGGTCGGTGTCACGGACGACCCGGAACGTTCCAGCATGACCATTGTTCTACGTGGGGACGAAAATTCGCTTGAGCAGTTTCACGGGCAATTGTTGAAACTTCCGGACGTGCTGGAGGTGCGGGTGCTGCCGTACCATGCCTCGGTCGTCCGCGAACTTCTGCTTGTGCGCGTAAAAGCTCTGCCGGAAAAGCGGCCCGAAATCTTCGCCATCGCGGAGGTTTTTGATGGCAAAGTCGCGGATATAAATGAAGAGAACATGCTGATCGAAGTCAACGGGAATTCCCGCAGAATCAGCGGTATCATTCAAATGCTTTCACGGTTTGGTATTCTTGAAATCGCCCGCACCGGTCAGATCGCTCTGGCCCTGGACAGCAACGCGGATTAGGATACCGGGCCCATCTGGAAAAAACTGCGCTTCCCGCCGCCCCGGGCCGATAAAAAACCAGCAACAGGAAACTCATGAAATTAAAACGAGAATTAGGGGTCTGGACAGCCGTTCTGGTGGTTGTGGCCAGTATGATCGGATCGGGCATTCTGGGCAGCACGGGACTCGCGCACCAGAGCATCGGCAGCGCGGGCGGGGTGATGATCCTCTGGATCTTTTGCGGTCTCCTGGCCCTGGCCGGGGCGCTCTGTTACGCGGAACTGGCCGTGGCCATGCCGCACGCTGGCGGGGAATACATCTATTTAAAGAACATCTTCGGCGCTCTGCCTTCCTTTCTCTCCGGCTGGGTTTCGTTCATCGTCGGATTTTCCGCGCCCGTGGCGGCGGCCTGTCTGCTTTCGGCGGATTACGCGTTGAAAATTCTGCCCCCGGATTCCTGGCTGTACGCGGTACTGAACGATCACATCGATCTGTTCACGTTTTCGGCTCCCGCCTGGAAAACGACGATTCAACTATCGCATAAAACCATTTACGCCTGCGCTCTTGTTTTACTTTTTTCTTTGATTCATATCGTCGGCGCGCGCAGCGGCGGCATGGTGCAGAACGTGCTGACCGTGATCAAGCTTGTGTTGATCGGAACTTTTACCGTGGGCGGTCTGGTCGTTGGGCTCACCTCCGACAACCTGGCGCCCGTGGCCGAGACCTTCGCCAGTTTCGACATCAACCCCTCCGGCCTGGGAGTCGGTTTCATGTTCGTATTTTTCGCGTACTGCGGTTTCAACGGGGCGACGTACCTGGCGGAAGAAATCAAGGACCCCGACCGAAACCTGCCGCGCGCTCTTTTGTACGGGACCCTGCTGACCAGCGTTCTGTACGTTCTGATCAATGTGGTATATTATCTTGCCATTCCGGCCGCGGAACTTTCCGGAGAAACGGCCGTCGCCTCGGTCGCGGCGGGCCACCTGTTCGGGCCCTGGATCAAAACCTTTTACAATTACGCGTTCTGTTTCATGTTGTTCTCCTCCATTTCCGCCATGACCATGATCGGTCCGCGCGTGTACTTCGCGATGGCGCGGGACAATCTGTTTTTCAAGATGGCGTCGAAGATCAATCCGCGCTTTCAAACGCCAATGATGGCCATCCTTTTACAGGCGGGTCTGGCCATGCTCTACATCCTGACCGGTACGTACGAAAAAATCAGCTTCTTCATGCAGTACGCGCTTTCGATCTTCCCGGTCCTGACCGTGCTGGGCTTGTTCCTTCTGCGTCGAAACAATCCCGAACTCAAGAGCAAGTACCGCACGCCTCTGTTTCCGCTGCTGCCGTTGTTTTTCGCGGTGTTCTCCGTGGTCATGATGATCCTGGCCTATCGTGAGTGGCCGGAGACTTCCCAGGTGGCCATCGGCGCGGTACTTCTGGGCGTGCCCATTTTTTTCCTCTGGGTCTGGTACCAGAACGGTTCGCCCCGCGGGAGCGGATTGCCGCCGATCAATACCGGGATCATTACCGGTCAACTTCCCGTGGAAACCGAACTCGCGGGAGAGCGCGAAGAAACCCGTCCGGTCATGATGGCCGGCGCGCGGCCGGAGTAACAAGAAGATCCCGCCCTTCGCGGCGGACAGGCCCCGCTCAAACCATCCCCGAAGAATTCTGCCTGAGCACAAAAGAAAAAAGCCGTTCCGCGGGGAATCGGCGGGGAGTGACAATGAAAGTATGTATCGTAGGCGCCTCCGGCAAGCTGGGGCGGTACATGGTTCAACACGCTCTGGACCGGGGCTATACGGTCGTGGCCGTGTGTCGCGAACAGAGCGTACACAAGCTGGACCCATTCAAAGGTCGCCTCACCATCGTACCGGGAGCGACGAACGACCGGGGTGTCATCCAGAAGGCCGTGGCCGGGTGCGACGCGGTGCTCACCGTGCTCGTGCCCTGGGGGATGCAACAGTATTCGACCGGCACCGCGCAGGCCGTGCTCGACTTCGCGGCCCGGGACGCGCGTCTGATTTTTTCCTGCGGCTGGCACATTAGCCTCGACGGCAAGGACCGTTATTCCCGGGCATTTCGGTGGATGGTAGTGGCCTTTCGTTTCGTGGGCCGTCTGACGCGCTTCGCCGACCTTGACGACCAGGTGGAGGCCTGCCGGCGTATCTTCGCCAGCGACCGACGCTGGACCGTGGTGCGCGGCAGCGACCTTGAGGAAGGGCCATCGCAGGGGCTGCCGGTCTGGAGTCGCCACATCGGCGATCCGGTTCTCGCGAGCAACCGCACCAGGCGCGTGGATTTCGCCCTGTTCATGGTCGCCGCTATCGAAATCGATGCCCTCGTGCGCGAGGCACCCGCGATCGTTGGCCGCCAGACGCCCTCCGCGGTCGCGCACTCCGGCGTGAAGGCCGACGGGTAAGGCGTAAAAATTTTACTGAGAGAATTCGCTCTGGAACCGTTTCACGGCCAGAGCCAGGTGTCCCTTGAACAGGTCGTCGGGCTGGAACCCCTCCAGCCGCACCCAGTCCATCCAGTCGTGTTCCGCGGAGAGGCGAATGTTCCCGCCTTTCAAACGGGCCCGGTAGGCGAACCCGATCGCCGGATGTCCGCCGTTCTCCACCAGATGCGCGAAAAAGAAAATCGGCTCCGGGATCAGTTCGTATTCGAGATCGTCGCCCAGTTCTTCCCACAGCTCACGGCGGACGGCTTCGGACCAGGGCGTGTACAATTCCGAAACGGCGATGCGACCGCCGGGTAGATCGCCGATCTGTTTTTCCGCGTCTTTTAGAATCAAAAGTTCAACGCCGCCGGGTGCTTCGCGCAGCAGAAATACTTTCAGTGTGATCTGGAACCAGCCGGGTTCGAGCGAATCGGGCATGAACCAGATTTCGCGCGCCTTCGTTCGATGTCAATGCCGCGCGGGAAGCGTGCCCGGGAAATCGGGCGGCCATACGCGATTGTCCCGTTCCAGATCGCGCGCGAATTGATACACATGACGCGCGCGGTCGGCGCACTCATCCAGCCGGCCCGGCTCCACGAAGTTACGCTGGAACGCGTCCACCGGAAAGCGGCTGGAGTACAGAGTGGCCCGGTCGAGCGCGGGCCAGACGAAGCAGATGCGATCGGCGTCGATCCAGCCGATGACGCCGCTATCCGAGCCGCCCGCGATCAACCCCGGCCAGGAGGTCGCGACCGAGGGCCGCGTACGGACTTGCGCCGCCGGCCAGGGCCAGGAGCGTGGGCAGGAGATCGAGGTGCGTGCCGACGCGTTCGTTGCGAGCCGGTTTCAGCCAGGCCGGCGCGTGGAACAGCAGCGGGACGTGCAGATCGTCCAGAAAGCTCAGGCCCGCGTGGTGCGAATGATCGGCCACCACCACGAAGACCGTATCTCGAAACCAGGGGCGAGTTCCGGCGGCCTCCAGAAATTCGCCGAGGGCCCGGTCGGTCGTCCGGACCGCGTTGCGCAATCGTTCGGCCGGCCCGCTTCCCGTGAACACACGTTCAGGCGGGGGGCCTTCGTCGTACGGGTGATGGGTGCCAGCCGTGAACAGGAGCGCGAAGACCGGACCCGGGGCGGCACCCCGGTCCAGTTCACGCAGGCCGGCCGTGAAGAGAACCTGATCGGAAGGGCCGTTTTCGCCTGGTTCACTGTAAAAACCGTTCGCGCGTAATTCGGCGGCGCCGACCGTCCGTTCGAAGCCGAAACGCGGCAGCACCCGGTCCAGGGAATCGAAGCGCAAATCACCGTTGTGCAAAAACACGCGTCGGTAGCCGAGCCGCCCGAGCAGGGCGGGCAGGGCACCGAACCGGCTCTGGATGCCAGGGGAACGCAAAATGGATCTGCCGGCGCGGTCGGGGATGCCGGTCAGTCCGCTGAAGATCGCGTTCGCGCTGCGTCCGCCGGCCGCGAAAAAGCGCGGAAAGTAGACGCTGTCGCGACTCAGGTGATTCAGTACCGGTGTCAGGCGCGGTTCCCCGCCGTGTTCGGCCAGGAACACCGAACTGAAACTTTCGAGTAAAATAACAACGATATGCGGACGCGCGGGCGCTCCCGGCGGACGCGAAGAACGCGGCAGCATCGCCACCAGCGGGTACGGCGACTCGGCGCTGGCGTCCGGCCGCGCGAACAGCCGGGCGATCGCGCGGGTATTTTCGGCTCTTGAAAAAAAGGCCGGGAAGTCGCCGGTTTCCCGCGCGCCATGATACAGGGTAAAAACCGGGTTGAGGGGAACCTGGTTGAGATAAGCCGAGGCACTCGCCAGGGCGTCCGCCGGTCGTACGGGCGCTGCCTGCATGCCGCCCCGGACCAGCGCGACCAGGGCCGGCAGGAGCATCGCGACGAATAGAAACGCGAACCGCGCCGGAACACGCGCCGGCGGCCCGGGTTCGTACCGGAGCTGGCTGCGTGCGGCGGCGTACAGAACCGCCAGGCCGGGCAGGAGACAGGGCAGGATCAGCGGCCATTCCCGCGCCAGAACCGCGGACGCGATTACTATAAAATCCTCAGAATAGGCGAAAAATTCAGCCCCCGGTAATTTTTGATTCAGGCGAAACTGAACCAGGCCGGCCTGGAGCAGGAGCCAGGCGCAACACAGCCAGACCAGTTGCGCGTGCGCCAGGCCGCGCGACAGGGCCCGGGTCCACGCGGGAGCGAGCGCGCGGGTGATCGGTTCGAACAGGAGCGCCGGGCCGATGAGCAGCGGTAAAGTCGCCAGATCAAAACGGAGGCCGGCGCAAAATCGTCGTACGATTTCCCGCGGTGGTTCGCCGCCAGAAAACACGAAGGCGAACTCGATGCGATAGAGCAGCAGCAGGCTCAAGGCGAACAGGACCCAGAGCGCGGCGCGGCGGAAAAAAAATACGACAGTCATCTTCAAGAGCATGACGGGTCTCAAATTCGCTTGCCCTGTACCCTCACCCTGGCATTCTGGATCGGGAGTTCGCCGCGACCCCATGTCAGGCTGAAACCGAACGCATGAGTGAAAACCGAAAAACCGACGTATTCGGCGTTGGCAATGCCATTGTCGATACCATAACCTTCGTGGATGATGATTTTATTCGCGAGCATGAATTACAAAAAGGCGGCATGACCCTGGTGGATGCTGACCGCCAGGCCAGCTTGCTGCATGGACTGGAACACCACGCCCAGGAACTCAGATCGGGCGGTTCCGCGGCCAATACCATGTTCGCCGTGGCCCTGAGCGGGGGGTCCGCGTTTTACAGCGGGAAAGTTTCGAAAGATCCGAACGGCGAATTTTATCGCCAGGACCTCTTAAAGGCCGGCATTCATTTTGATATTCATCCCGCGCAAGCCGGTGCAACCGGCACATGCGTGGTCATGACCACCGCCGACGCGGAACGCACCATGTGCACCCACCTCGGCGTTTCCACGACTCTGTCCGCGAACGACATCGATCCGGAGCGGATCAAACAGTGCAAGCTTGTATATATGGAAGGATATCTCTGGGATGCGGAAACACCGCGCGCGGCCTGTGTGTATTCCATGGAACAGGCCCGGGCGGCCGGGACGCGCGTTAGTTTCACGATGTCCGATTCGTTCCTGGTGGATCGTTATCACGCCGATTTTCGCGAAGTCATGCGCGAGTACGTGGACGTCATTTTTTGTAACAGGGCCGAAGCCTGCGCCTTCGCGGAAACAAACGATCTGGAAGCGGCGGCCCGGGTGATCGGCGCGCTGACGGAACTCGCCTTCGTCACGAACAGCGAACACGGCTGCCTGGTCGTGCGGGGCGGCACGATCGAAACTGTGGCCGGATTTCCGGTCAAACCGATCGATACGAACGGGGCCGGTGACGCCTTCGCGGGCGGAGTACTGTTCGGGCTGGCCTACGATTATTCACCGGCGAAAGCCGCGCGCTGGGGCAATTACCTGGCATCGCGCGTCGTACTGCAACCCGGGCCGCGTCTGGAAGAAAGCGTGACCCACCGCGTGGCGGAAATTCTCGACGCGTGAGTGCGGGCACCTGAATATTTTGGAACCCGGCTATGACCTATCGGGCGAAGCGCTTTTCGTCCTGCATCTGAACACCGCGAAGACCTGGCGGGGCGGGGAACGGCAGGTTTTTTTCCTGGCTCAGGAAATTCAGCGCCACGGCGGCCGCCAGCTTGTGGTCGGCCAGCCGGATTCGGAACTGGAACGTCGCTGCCTGGAAGCGGGCCTTCCCTTTCGCGGGGTCGTGATGCGCGGCGAATGGGACATTTTCGCCATGCGAAATATCGTGCGCATTATACGCGAATTCGGAGTGAACCTGGTGCACGCCCACACGGCGCGCGCGCATACGCTGGGACTGGCCGCGCGCCGCCGGGCGGGTGGCCGAACCGGGCCGGCGCTGGTGGTTTCCCGGCGGG
>CAZVZS010000006.1:44636-68518 GCA_964631535.1 uncultured Leptospiraceae bacterium | reverse complement strand
CAAGTATCTGCATCCCCTGGTGGATCGGTACATCGCCATTTCAGAAAACGTAAAACGGATCCTGATCCAGGACGGAATCGCGCCGGAAAAAATCGCCATCGCCTATTCGGGGATCGATCTGGAACCGTTCGAACACCTGCCCGATCCGGCGTACTTACGCGCGGAGTTTCGAATTGTTCCGGGTGAAATCCTGGCGGGCAATGTGGCCGCGCTCGTGGAGCACAAGGACCAGCGCACGCTGCTGGATGCTTTCGCGGAATTTTCGCGGTCCCGTCCACAGGGCGCCGCGCCGGTGCGGCTGTTTATTCTCGGCGAAGGCAAACTGCGCGCGGAACTGGAAGAACGCGCGCGTCAGGCGGGAATCCAGGACCGGGTCGTGTTCACCGGCTTTCGCGGGGATGTTGCCGCGTTTCTCGCCCTGTTCGATCTTTTTGTCATGAGTTCGAAAGAAGAAGGCCTTGGTACGGCGGTGCTGGACGCGATGGCCGCCGGCCTGCCGGTACTTGCCACGCGCGGCGGGGGCATTCCGGAAATGGTGGACGCGGAGCGCGGCGGACTGCTTGTACCGGTGGGCGACGCGCCGGCTCTCGCGCGCGGTTTCACGGACCTGGTGGACCACGCGGACCGCCGTGCGGCCTTTGGCGCGTACAATCGCGGGCGCGTGCGTGACTTCGGTCGCACGGCCACATTTCGAGCGACCGTGGACGTGTACCGCGCCGTGCGGCGCGAGGCCGCGGGTTTCCGCGCATGAGCGGTTTGTATGGCCTTAAAAAATTTTTTTAATAAAATACGCGAAAAGTGGCAGGGCTCCTCGGTCATGCGCGGGAGCAGGGCCGCGGGCGGCGTCGTGCGTTCGGTGCTTGATTCGCTCAAGGACGAAACCCTGGAGCGGGCGTTCCGCCTGGCGCGCGAACAGGAAGCCCCCTCCAACGATGATATCCCGGTTGATTTTCAACTGCGACAATCCTCCTGGCCGCGCCGGTTGTACGAACGCGCGCGCCCGGTTTCGCACGTATTTCGTATCACTTCCAAATACGATCGCGAGTACCTCGACGATTTTATGCCCATTTCACCGGAGGCGTACATCGGCCGCGGCTCGTACAAATTCGTGTACCGGCTGCCCTGGAAGATGGTGCTTAAAGTCTCCAAAGAGGTACTGCCTTCGGATCCGCTCTTCGGTTCTTTATTTCGCGAAGTCGACGCGAACCAGGAACGTTTTCTGGAGCCCGAGGAACTGGGCCTGCTCGAACACCTGACCGCGAAGGGCCGGGGTCTGAACAAGGAACGCCTGCGGTTCAAGTTCAATCGCCTGGCCCTGGAGCGTTACAGCTACTGGAAGGTGCGCGAGGCTCTGCCCGACCTGGTGATCCCCACGAAATTTTTTATGGGTGTGCGGTACCGGCGTAATATGATTCGCTTCGGGCACAGTGAAAAACTCACGCCCATGGATTCTCAGGTTTTACTCATCGGCAAGCACCTCAAAGAATTCGCCATGGCCGGCAAAGAAATGCCGCGCGCGCGTATTTTCCGCAAACTGTTGCCGCGGTTCGAATTCGTGTTCGACAGCGGGCGGTTCGGTCAGATTCGCAAAAAGGTTCTCGTAAAAATCGCCGAAGATTTTCAGCGACTCATACGCTTCACCGAATTCCTCGCTTTGCGCGAAAAATTGATTCTCGATATTCACACCGAAAATATTATCATTACCCTGCCGGATTTTCAACTCAAGGTCTTCGATTTTCACCTGTTCGACGAACATCTGTACGAACCGTCCCTGAAGTTCGATCGCCCGGAAAAAGATCACATCGAAGTGATCGAAAAATTCGTGGAGTCGTTTCACCTGGACGAATAAAAACGGGGACTCCTATGACTGAACCATTCGCGAGCATACGCGCGATTTTATTCGACGTGGACGGGACACTGTTCTCTTCCGAGCACATCATCGGGGAGGTGTACCGGACCGCGTTCACGGAGTTCATGCAACGATTTCCGGAAAAACGTTCTCAGGCCAGTGTTCCGGAGTTGTCCGCCATCCTGGCCGAGATCGGCAAGCCGGTGGTGGAAATTTTTCGAAATCTGGCGCCAGGTCTGAGCGAGACGGACCGCGGGGTCATCAGCGCGCTCGTCCTGAGCGACCTGATCCGGCGGATCGGTCGTGGCGAAGGCGAACATTACCCGGACGTGAACGAAACAGTCGCGGCGCTCCACCGCCGGGGGTATGAACTTTTCGCCGCCAGCAACGGGCGCCTGGCGTATATTGAAGCGATCCTCGCGTTCAATGGGACGCGTTCATTTTTCCGGGCCGTGCCCGCGATCGACGGACAGGCCATCAAAAACAAAAACGATCTGGTGCGCAGCATTTTGAGTGCATATGCCCTGGACGGAACCTCGGCGGTACTGGTGGGAGACCGGGCTTCGGATCGTGATGCGGCACAACTTGCGGGCCTGCCGTTCATCGCCTGTCGTTACGGGCATACCCAGGACCCGGCGGAGCACGCGGGCGCGGTCGTTTTCATCGATCGAATTCGCGAATTGCTGGGTCTTTTCCCGGGAAAAACTTGACCGTTCGACTTCCCGGGGCAGGCTGTGCAAAGTAATCATCTCAGAACGAGTTTTTACAGCCAGGCACCGATCGGCCAGCGCCAGCGGAGCGCTGCCGTTAAACTCGACCCTTACTAAGGAAGGAATCAATACCTATGGCACGAAAAAAAATCGCACTCATTGGCGCCGGCCAGATCGGCGGAACCATGGCCCTGCTGGCTGCTCAGAAAGAACTGGGCGATGTCATTTTGTTCGACGTTGTGGACGGTGTCCCCCAGGGTAAAGCCCTTGATATCTACCAGTCCACTCCGGTGGTCGGTTGCAGTTCGGTTCTAACCGGTGTGGGTGATTACGCCGGCATCAAAGACGCCGATATCTGCATCGTCACGGCCGGTATCCCCCGGAAACCGGGCATGAGCCGGGACGACCTGATCAGCACGAATACGAAAGTGATCAAACAGGTCGCTGACGGTATCAAAACCTACGCGCCCAATTCCTTCGTCATCGTCATCACCAATCCGCTCGACGCGATGGTGTACGCCATGCAGAAAGTCACCGGCTTCCCCAAAAACCGCGTGATGGGCATGGCCGGGGTACTTGATTCGGCGCGCTTTCGGACCTTCATTTCCATGGAGACCGGAATTTCCGTTCAGGATATCAGCGCGTTCGTGCTCGGCGGCCACGGAGACACCATGGTTCCCCTGCCGCGTTATTCCACAGTGGCCGGGATTCCGCTGCCCGAATTTCCAGGCATGACCCAGGCGAAAATTGACGCGCTCTGTCAGCGCACCGCCGGCGGCGGCGGGGAAATCGTCAATTTATTAAAAACCGGTTCCGCCTTCTACGCCCCCGGCGCTTCGGCCATCGCCATGGCGGAAGCCATCCTGCGCGACCAGAAGCGTGTGTTCCCCTGCGCCGTGCTCTGTGATGGCGAATACGGCCAGAAGGGCATCTTCATGGGCGTTCCGGTCGTCCTCGGCGAAAAGGGCGTCGAGAAGATCATCGAAATCAAACTCACGGACGAAGAACAAAAAGTCCTCAATCGTTCCGCGGACGCGGTCAAAGAATTGATGAAGGTCGTAGACGACTCCGGCCTGCTGTAGGCCGGATTTATGCTGGAAACGAAAATTTGTTTTTTTAAAATGCGGTTCTGGTTGAGAATCGGGGAGTTTTTTTGTTGACATGCTTTCCGCTTTATTGCATGTTATAAGCATGTCGAGTATGATTCAGATTCGCAACGTGCCTGAAAAGACACACCGGAAAATCAAGGCCCGGGCAGCCACCGAAGGCATGACCCTCTCGGATTTTCTTTTGCGTGAAATCGAGTCCCTTCTGGAGCGGCCGGTCCTCGCCGAAACCGTCGATCGAATCCGTGCCCGCCAGTACGGAGCCGCCGTGACCGCGGCTTCCTCCGCTGAGGATATCCGCGAAGAGCGGGACAATCGTTGAATGAATCTGGTACTGGACGCGTCGGTCGTGATCGAATTTTTATTCGGGCGACCGTCGGCCGAACAAATCGCCCGGCGCATTCAGTCCGCGCGGAATTTGCTCGCTCCGCACCTCCTTGACGCGGAAGTGGGTCAGGTCGTGCGCAAGTTCCTCTTACGAAAGATGATCTCGACCGAACAGGCGGCGGTTGTGCTGGAGGATTTTACCGATCTGCCGCTGGTCCGCTACGCGCACCTGCCTTTACTCGGCCGCGCTCTGGAACTGGCGCATTCCCTGACTGTGTACGACGCCCTGTATCTGGGACTGGCGGAGGCGACCGGGGCCGTATTACTTACCTGTGACAGGGCTCTGAAATCAGCCCCGGGCCATTCGGCCCGGGTCGAGTTGATGCAGGGCGAGTAAAATTAATTGGCCAGTTCTTCCTCAATGATCTGTTCGAAATCCTCAAACGGTACGGCGCCGTTGATGAAACGACCGTTGATAAAAAAAGCGGGGGTGCCGTTCACACCGACGGCCTGGCCTTCTTCCATATCCTTTTCGACTTCCTGACGCATTGCGGGGTCTTTCAGGCAAGAATCAAACTGGTCCGCTTTGACCCCCTGCGCGAGGGCAAGCTTGCGCAGTTGATCGGCTTCCAGAATATTGTCCGGACGATCCGACGCGAAAATGGTATCGAAAAAGGTCCAGAATTTCGCCTGGTCCTGTTTGTGCACGCAGTTCGCGGCGATGTGCGCGGACATGGCCTGGGGATGAATACTGGTCAATGGAAAGTCCTTAAAGACCCATTTGATTTTGTCCCCGTATTTCGCGCGGACTTCTTTCGCGGTTCCCTGGACACGAATGCAGAAGGGACACTCAAAATCCGAAAATTCCACGATGGTTATTTTCGCGCCGTCATTCAGGCGTACGGGCTCTCCGGCCACGTCCACTTCCTGGCGGGTGATTTCCTGGTTCACACGGTAATTGTATTTTTTCTTGAGCCGCCCGACTTCCGCGCGAACGACATCCTGTGAACTCTGGGAGACCATAAAATTTCGAATGGAATCCTTCATATCCGCGAACGTGGAGCCCGGTGGCAGGCGTCCGGAGTTTTTTAGATTGTCATACATCCCGCTGAGCGCTTCATCGGAAGGGGGCGGGGTTTTGGCGCGCAATTCCGCGATATATTCCTGGGCTGAACCTTTTCCGAGTTCTCTGGCTTCCAGCTCAAACAGTTTCTGCGTGGCCAGGGATTGCAAACCTTCCAGGACTTTTTCGTTGTACTCTTTCTTGAGCGACGCGTATTGCTGGGGTTGTTCTTTTTCCAGATCCGATTCGGACAGAGTCGTTCCGCCCACGGTGATCGTGGGGCCCTCTTTGCAGGCAGCGAGGGAAATTAGGACCAGTCCCGCGAGCAGGTGCGATCCTATCGTTTTTAATACATTACTTTTCATTGTGTTGTTCCGTATTACTCCGCGCATTTTCTTCCAAAAAAGGCCTGGGGGTCAAATTTGACCACCGCATTATTTAGGGCCGATCCTAAAACATCCGGGAGAGGCCGCACAGCCGGACTGCGATTGCCTGCGGGGCGTAACTTATTTTCGTTTCACGCATTCTCCGGGTCAGGACTCTCGCTGGCTACCGCCGTATTCGGGCAGGCAGAATCTTAGAGTGGTTTTTTGCTGGCCGGGTTCGTGTTGTTTATGAAAAATTTCCTCGATTTCTTCGCGTGTTTCGTCTTCGCGCGCGCGCGAATAAAACGCGAGCATCCCCGGCCCGGAGCCTGAAATTGTCAGACCGTAACAGGTAAGGGACTCACGCAATTGCGCGAAGTTAGGAATATTTTCAGCGCGGTACGGTTCGTGTAGACGATCGCTGCGCAGGGCCCGCATCAGAAATTCCGGATCCCCGGACTGGATGTATTCCAGCCAGAGTAAGGACCCGCGCATGCCGGAGAGGATATCTTCGCGTCCAACTTTTTCGGGCAGAGCCGTGCGACTTTTTTGCGTGCTGACCGTATAATCGGGAATCAGGGCGACCAGACCCAGGTCTTCGGGCAATTGTTTGCGAACGTACCGCAGTTCGCGCTCCCTGTCTTCGTACACGAAAACCCAGCCGCCCACGCGGGCCGGGGTGGAATTATCCGGGTGGCCTTCCAGGCGCGAGAGCAAACGTAATTCCGCGTCCAGATCCAGAACCGGCCGACCGCGGTGCTGGAGGTAATGATTCGCCGCGGCCACACCGGCCACGAACGCGCAGGCCGAGGAACCGAAGCCGCGCCCGCCCGGAATATCGTTCTGGAAATGGGCGGTGATTCCGGGGATTTCCTGTTCGGGAAACTGATCCGCGAGCGTGGCCAGGTACGCCTTGCGGATATAATTTTTTTCGTCGCCCAGAACCAGGGGCCGTTCGTTTTCATCGAACAGGCGATAAACGCCTGGCGATTCGTAGATGATTTGAAAACGCGCGTAAAGATTGAGCGCCAGGCCGAAAAGGTCGAAGCCGGGCCCGAGGTTCGCGCTCGTAAAGGGAACGCGCAGATGTAAGGGACCGGGCAGTGCCAAAGGGATTCTCGAACGAATGAGCGACCGCGCGGGTCCTCAATCCATGATACAGTTGCCGCTGAACCGCGAACCCGACTGAATTTCCAGATCCGGCGTGCGAATATCGCCCGCCAGGCGGGCTTTGTTCATGAGATCGATTTTCTGCCGGGCCACGATATTGCCCTGGAGATCGCCCTGGATGGTGACGGTGGCGGCTTCCACGTCCGCGATGACCTGGGCCGTCGGTCCGATGACCAGATGGCCCTCCGTATCGATTTTTCCCTGGAATTTGCCGTTGATCTGGAGCGATTCGCGAAACTGGAGCTTGCCCCTGAATTTGATATCCTCGCCCAGCACGGTATCGATATCGGATTCTAACATTTTTATGGCTTAGGAACACGGCTCCCCGGGGTCAAGGCATTTTAGCGCCCGCCGGGCTGCCCGGGCGAACCGCGGTCGATCGCCAAAAAATTGTGTAAAACTCGTCCGGGTCGGACGAACCATATAGGAGCCGGTTTAGCAGGGTGCGGAAACAGTGCCCGCAACCTTTCGGGACCGGACCCAACCAATGAACGAACGTGATTTACGCTATTTATGGAATGTCCGCCCCTCCGCGGAAGAAGGCTACTCGCGCTGTTACTTCACCGAAACCGCCGAAGGGGACCGGATCGAAGTCGATTTCAACTTCGGCCGGGCAATGGCGCGCGTCACCCTGACACTGAATCGTGAATTCGGCCGGCAGTACGTGGCGGTGGTGAAATCGGGCACGATTTTACAGGAGCGCGATATCACCTCGCGCCAGCCGGTTGACCTGACCTCGCGGATCGCCCCGCTGGGCCCGCTGTTCGGAGCGATTCCGGACGAGGCCCTGCTGCGCTCGCTGGGGGGCAATTATGGCCTGCCCAGGCAGCCTTCGTTCACGGTGCCGCGTTCGCGCCGGTATGGTTCCGGCGATCTGTTGCCGCTCGATCGGCTGAATGTATTCGCGCTCATTCGCCGTTACTTGCAAAAAAAGCGGAATATTGAGGCCCTGCCGGCGCCCTTCTACGCGCGGTGGTTGCGGCGCCTGCCCGATGAAATCCTCGACCTGAGCCTGGGCTGCGGGCTCTACTTCGCGTACACCCTGGGCTTTTTACAACTGGGCCAGTTCGCCGTGGCGACCGGGTTCCTGGGCCTCTTTACCGGGGCGATCGACTGGGTCTGGCGCCAGCGGGCCCCTTTTCTGCCGAAAGTGGCGATTTTGCTTGCCGCCAGCGTGGCCGCGGTTTACTATCAGGTCCAGTATCGCATCTGGGGCATCTTTTTGTGATACAGTTGTTCGCTAACGCGAATGAGCCGGCCTCCATGCGGGCCATTGAGTATTATTAAATGGGCACCAACTCTCCTACGCAGACGGGCACGGCCGACATCGATCAGAAATACATCACCTTCGCGCTGGGGGAGGAAGAGTACGGCATCCCCGTCCTGCAAGTGTGGGAAATCGTAAAGATCGAATCGTTGATTCGCATCCCGCGCGCGCGCGATTATTTTCTGGGCTTCCTCGATTTGCGCGGGCACGTGCTGCCTGTCATCGATCTGAAAAAAAAACTGGGGCTCCAGGGTCAGGGCAGCGAGAGGCTCAACCGGGCCATCATCATCCAGACCGCCGGGCGCAGGGTGGGGCTCGCGGTGGACCGGGTCCTGCACGTCCTGAATTTTCCGCCGGAGAACGTGGACTCCGGCCCGCCCACGATGAAATCGAGCAGCTCGAAGTACATCGCCGGGGTCGGCAAGCACAAAGATCAGTTTATCATTCTCATGAACCTCCAGAATCTGTTCACGCGCGACGAAATCACCGAATTCGGCGTCGACGATCCGTCGGCGACCCCTCAGGGCGCGCGCTGAAGGTCGTTTTCCCAATTTCAAGTTGACACGGCGGGCCCCGATACTACCCTGGCTTGCGGCCGAGGCGTTAGCTCAGTCGGTAGAGCAACTCCCTTTTAAGGAGTGGGTCCGGGGTTCGAATCCCCGACGCCTCAAAGAGAGCCGGGTTCGCCCGGGAAAAGTACAGGTCGATTTACGATTTTTTCGTAATGAAATGATAGAAACTTTTCGATCTCTCAGAGAAAGAAAAATTTATCGCTCAAATTTTTAGCGCGGATTGCGCACTGCTGATGAACCGGTCCCGTTCGTCTAGCGGTTAGGACTCTGGATTTTCATTCCAGCAACAGGGGTTCGATTCCCCTACGGGATACAGTACATAGATTTCGATTTTCCAACAGGGGGTATCCTAACCGGCTCCCTGGAAAATCACCAAACTCAGAGCGGCAGGTGTCCGAAAGGCCCTGCCGTTTTTTATTTTGTGTGGGAACGAGGAGGGTTGTCAGGGGTGGGGGAAGAGGCCCACGATGCCAATTGATGTGATGTCTCCGACTGTCGACGCTTTTCCTCTACTGAAACTTTCATCAGCAGTCTTTATCCATTTTCATGAAGGACAGACGCAGTGAAAAGAGCGGAAAATTCGAGCGCGAGCAAGGTCATATCGTCCTGCATGGCGGCGGTTCCGGCAAAGCGACGAACCTCTTCCACGATGTTTCGATTCAGATCGGCAAGCGTTTGGTCTGAACGCTTCAATATCACCGCGGCCAGCCGGTCGGTCCCGAATTCGTGGCTGGATTCGTTTTTTTGTTCGATGATCCCGTCCGTGAAAAGAAAGATCCGATCGCCCGGTTCAATGCGCGTCCCGCCCGGAATAAAATTCTCCGGAGCCACGTTTCCCAGGCAGCCGAGAATGACCCCTTCCGACTGCAATTCAACGATCTCATGCCGGTGCTTGCGATACAGCAGCGGCGCGGGATGGCCCGCGGTGCAGAAATGGATCATGTTTTCAGGATCAATCCGCAATACGCAGGCCGTCAGATAATCGCTCGTTTTGATCCGCGCGCCGATCTCATGATTCACCATGCAGAAAATGCGCACCGGATCGATCAGGGCCAGTTTTTCAATGGCTTCGGAAAAAATTTGTTTCGCCGTCATGGTGATCAGGGCGGCCGGGATGCCGTGGCCGGAGGCGTCCACCATGACGAATAAAGTGTGTTCGCCGGATTCGAACACGTCGAAGTAATCCCCGGACACCTTGCCCAGCGGGAGGTAGAGCGCGTCCAGCTGGATCCCGCTCCGGGCGCGGTCGCTCTGGAGATTGATGCCGGACTGGATGCTGCGCGCCATATCCAGTTCCATATCCAGCTCGTTCAGGGCGTTCTGTAAAAGAAAGGTCCGTTCGCGCACCTTTTGCTCGAGGCCGATATTCAATTCCTCGATCTCGTTATGAAGGTGAACGAAACGATTGGCGAGCACGAGGGCTATGCCGGCCGTAAATACGAAAAATCCGTAGCGGGCCAGGTCGTCAACCCCGGTGTCGAAAACGTTCGTATACCGTAGAATGTCGAGCACCACGGTGCCGAAAAAAACCAGAATCACAAGCAACAGTCTTCTGGCGGCGAGTCTGCCTTCGAACGCGGCGCGGCCGGTCAGAAACAGCGCGTACGGCACCAGGCCGGCCATGGTTGTGATCTGCCAGACGAAGGTGAGTTCGTTCAGATACCTGTACGGCAGTACAACCGCCAGAACGGAACAACTCCCGCAGAAGACTGCGGCGAGAACCGACACCCGACCGTATTGATTGTAAAAAAACAGATTCAGGAACATGCCCAGAAAAAACGGCAGCGGAAATAAGGCGACGGACTGGGCGCGCGCAAGGACGGTCCAGTCGCTCAGAAACCGGTGGATGAGGGGCGAACGCAAAAGGAAAAAGGCGAAAAGAAAAACACAGAACAGGGCGAAAAACAGGTTGAACACCTCCCTCGGCCGTTTCAGGTAAAAAAGAAACTGGTACAGTCCAAAAAAGAAAAAAAGGCCAATCAATACGTTTTTGATCTGTCTGGCCGGGCTGTCGGTAAAATTTTCGTATGCGTCGATGGAACCGGGCAGGAAGTGAAATCCCGTGAAGCCGTCTTCCGGATGGCCGGCGATCGTAATCGCGATCGTATTTTTCCCGGTCGTGATCGCCTCCCGGGGAATTCTGAAAAATACCTCCCGCCGCGTGCCCTGGGTCGATACCCGGTCGCCGCGGACTTCGCCCGCGTGCGCGATCGTGCGCGAATTCCAGCGAATGGTCCAGACCGAAGAAATGCCGTCCAGGAACAGCCCGATATCGGGAAGAGCGCGTGCGTCCTCTATGGTAATGTCCCGCCAGAGATGAAGCGTCATCAAATGCGCGGGCCCGTCCGGAAATAAAACTCCCGGATCGTAAGGCGGGCTGCCCAGGGGTTTGCGCGCCCCGTTTTCTTCCAGCGAATACTGCCAGCCCCGGCTCAAGTCGACCGGCATGGTTTGGGCCGCAAGAAAGGCCGGGAAAAAAAAAGCGAAACAACAAAAAAAACGCCGGGGAACGTTCATTTATTCAGGCGTGCCCCGGAACCAGTTTGCGTACGGTTTTCGCGAAGGAACGCCCCTGCTGTTTGAGAAAGGAGCGAATGAATTCGCGGTCCTCCGCCTGCATCGCCGAAAATCGCGCGCCGAATCCCGGCCTGAGACCCAGCCTGTGAACGTCGTTTCTCCAGGCGATTCGCGCCGAACCGGTCAGTCGTTTTTCACTTCCGGCGACCAGAACGGGCAATTCGAATTCGATCTGATCGCCGATGGCGATCTCCTGGTCGTAGACCACGATATAAAATCCGTTGATCGAAAGATTTTCGGTGACGCCCAGCCTGAATTCGCTCTGTCCGTTTTTTTTGAATTCTACGGGAAAACGCAAATCCGTACGCGGCACTTTCTGAGTCTGGACGCCGTCCCGAACGAAAATTTTTTGTTCCGGCGTCAAATTCATGAACAGCGCGCCGAAGCCGGCCGGTCGGAAGCGGTCGGGCTTTTTTTGGAGATTCGTGGCCAGTATGTCGAAATGGACCGGTTCGCTTCCGCCGAAATGGACGGTACACCCGCCTCTCGCGCCCGGTTTGAGCCCGTTCATTCTGGATGTGCGAAAGAAAAAGCCGTTGCGATTCAGATCGAAACTGCGACCGACCCAGTGATGCTCGTCGATCTTGATCTCGATGGCGGCCGCGGAACGATAGTCGCGCCGGGGCAGAAGGCCGCGCGGCAGCATGCTGAAAAATAACACGCGGACGCGATTCGTGAGAAAGTAGCAGAGCAACAGGGCGACCAGCACATTGGGCAGCAGAAACAAAAGCGCGTACAGGGTCCCGAAATTGCGGGCGAGAAATTCAGGGACGCCCGGGGCCGCGAGGATCACCGGCGTCTTGAACAGAAATCTATACAATAAAAAACAATTCATGCCCACAACCAGAGCCGAATGGCTGAATAGAAGCACGTAGCCCCAGCGCCTCGTGAAAAAAATCCCGATCCCGACCAGGGGCGCTCCAAACGTAACCAGAAACCAGAGCGCGCTCCAGCCCACGATACCGGTCCCATCGAACGCGGCCGCTCTGGGGACAACGATTGGCAGCCGTGAGAACAGGTAAACACCAGGCACGCTCAAAACGGGAACCAGAATATAAGCCAGCGCCACGAGTACAATGGGGCGCGGCAGGCGTCCGGCCACGATTCGAAGGGCTGCGATTTTGCGTGAAAGGTTGGCGATGAAACTGTTCATGGTATCATGTTCTCCCTGTTTGATTTTTTTGCCGATTCCCGCCTTCTATTGCGCCTGATCGGGGCGATCGGACTGTAATTCTTTTTCGATCGCGGCGACGAAAATTTCCATCGGCTGCGATCCCTTGATGATCTGACCGTTGACGAAGTACGTGGGCGTACCGGAGACTCCCAGCTTCTGCCCGAGCGCGAGGTGGTGATCCACTTTGTTTTTGAATTTCGCCGAGGCGAGCGCGGCTTTGAACCGGCCGACATCGAGCCCCACCTGCTCGGCCACTTCGTTCAGCAAACTTTCGTTCAGGGGTTTATTTTCCTGGAGAGCGAACAACCTGTGTCGGTAGCTCCAGTATTTGCCCTGTTCACCCGCCGCTTCGAGAGCCTCGGCGGCCCGAACCGCCTGGGAATGAAAAGAAAGCGGGAAGTGGAAGGTCGTCAAAAACACCCGGCCCGGATAATTCGCGATGAGGTCGTTCACCGTCGTGTTTGCTTTCCGACAATACGGGCACTCAAGGTCCAGGAACTCGACGATCCTGATCGGGGCCTGCGCCGTTCCGTAGGACAGGGTACCCGCTTTTTCGCTTTCGGCGATCGCGCTCTGTTGTTCGGCGGTAAGTTTGACCGCCTCCGCGACCGGAAGGGGGGCGGCGTCCCGGGTGTCTTCGGGATCCGCCGCGCGCGGAGCGAACTGCGCCACCGCGCGCGAGGGAATGGTCTGCGCCGCGACGGCCCAGGCGTAGTCATTGCGCATGGAAACGTTCGCAACATACAACAGGCAAAAAAGCCCGATCGCGAACATGAGTCGATTGAGCGCGGTTTCGTGCGCGCTCCGACCGCCCGTGCCAAGAAACGCCAGAATCGCCGCGCGCGTGCGCGGGGCCCATTCCAGGCGGGGCGTACCCGTTTCCTGGAAACGAATCGCCAGCTGGGCGAGGATACAAAGCCCGAGCAAGAGCAGGGTCGCGTTCGTCGACCGACTGGCCAGTACCGCGCTGGCCCAGGCGATCATAAACCCCGCGCCCGTGAGGAGCGAGAAGCCCAGATCGATGATCCGCAGGGCCTGGTCCATTCCCGCCTCCAGCAGCGATCGCCAGAGCCGCAGGACGAGCCGTCCGGCGAAGAACGCGAGGGCCCACTGCGGGGCGCTGACTCCCAGAAACACCCCGCCGGCGAATCCGATCGGCGAAAGGAAAGCCAGGCCGTCGAGCGCCTCGAACAACGAGGCGCCCGTCCTCCCGCCGAAAATGTACAGAGTCGCGAAATAGGCGAGGGCGGCGCCGCCCGCATCGACCGCGAGTTCAAGATTCGATTTTATGTTTCGTTTTATCAGCATGATCCTGCTCCAGATTTAAAAACTCTCGTAGCGCCGCGATTATGGCGTTGGCGCGAGGGTCGGACCCCCGGGCGGCAACACCGGACCGGACTGCGGGTTCCCCGGAACCGTCGGATTTACCACCGGTCCGCCAGGGGCGCCTGGAATCCCGATCGGAGTGCCCGGATTTCCGATGGGAGAACCCGGGTTTCCGATCGGAACGGACGGAACGCCTGGATTTCCAATTGGAGTGCCCGGGTTTCCGATCCCCGCGTTGATCGCGACGGGGAAGTGCAACTGGCCGACATTCGGTTCGAATCCGGGGCTGACTACCTGGTAGCGCAGATTGGTCGTCGTGGTGAACTTCATCGATTTTTCCGAACACAACCAGGTTGTTCCGCCTGCTTCCAGCGCGCGGTCCCAGGCCATGGGGACCGTACCGTCCGTGCGACAATAAATCCTGGCGCCGGGAGTCGCGGAAACCAGGCGTACGGTCACGGAATCGATGTAGACGCCCTGGTCATTTTTTACGCCGGCGAGTTCGACGCGCGGAGCGAGGGCCTGCCAGGGCAGTACATAACCAAGGGGGGGATGTGCCTCGGTGATATTACCGCTGACGCGAGGTCTAACCGGCGGTCGCAGATCCGGGTGTGGTCGGGGTACCGTAATCGGTTTCGTCGTTTCCTTGAAGATCGGAGTGTTGTTCACCAGGTGGTCGTTGAGTTCCGCGCGAGTCAAAGAGACAATCGCATGGTCCCCCGGCACAACTCCAAACGGATCCGCTTTCTGTTCCGGGCAGCAGTTGATACCACATTTTTGTGTGACACCCGCGCATTCACCGTCATCCGCGACCCAGGGTCCGCCCTGGTTTTTTTTGATCACCTTCCACCCGCAATCGATAACTTTTTCCTGCTGGATCGTGGCGAATGCGTCAGATCCCGGAACGATGCTCCATTCACCGGTCTGGTTTGCGGTCACATTCAACGAAGGGGATTTTAGCGTGGCAGTACCGCGGTTTTCGATACATTTTTCGCAATACCATTCGCACATGGTTTCCGATTTCGAGCAGGTGTTCTTCCAGGCGCTCACCTGGAGTCTATTGGGGGAAACCATTGGATTCGACGAGAGACTGCAATCGTTGACGAAACATCCGCTTGGGTCGCAGGACGGAACCGGGAGGCCGCCCTGTTTGCAGAGGCAGCTCCTCTGGCGGGCCTTTGCCGTCCGGCAGGATTCGGCATCGCAGTTTTCAGTGCCGAAGGTTAGCTGATTGCATTCATTGTCGCAGCCACCAGTTCTGGGCCATCCCCAATCGAAATAATTCCTCGTTCCTGTGTAAATTGAAATCCCGTTCACAACAACGATTCCTGCTGCGACTTCAACCGCGAATTCCGCTGCCAATGGCCATAAAATCGGATTCGGGGCGGCGTACGCCAGGGCCCCAAGACCAATCGCATCACATCCAAGGGTAAGGGCGGTTCCCGTTGCGGAAAAAATTTTGCAGGCAGCCCAGAGCATGTGCATATAAATAAATTGAGGTACACCGAAAACATTTTCGTTACCGTCCCCGAGCCATTCAAGGTATGCATTCGTTACCTGACCCATGACGCAACTGGAAAGATTCGTGTTGGCTTGATGAAAAGCGGGATGATCACCGCCGCAATAAAAGGCCCTGTCATGTTCCAGGCAGCAAGGCCGAAAATCGATTTTTTTATCAAACAAACCCCACTCCTGAGGGGCGCCTGATGAGCACTGAAAATCCTGGCCATCGCCGCCCCCGGGTCCGTCGCAGTCTCCATAGGACACGCGCCTCAAGTCCTCCTCGCCGTACATGGCCGCGGTAACACCGCCGGATGATTTGCGTATGCGCTGCGTGGGGCATCGTTGAGTGCTAATTTTGTACGGTTCTATAATTTGTTTCCCGTCGCACCAACAGGTTCCGTCAGCCATACAGTAACAATTCACGCCCCTGTTCTGAGCCCAGACATTCGCGTTCGCCTGGCGCGCCTCATCGCAAGAATTGGCAGAAGGAGGAGCGCCTGCGACGGGCTGCCAGTTTTCCATGGGCGGAAGATTGGCGGACATTAAAGCTCCCCGGAGGCGGGGGTAAGCAAACCTCATTGATGTGAGGTAGGAAACAAGGATATGATCAATGCGATGTTCCGCGGGAATTTGGGCGAATTCCGGAATGGAAACCTCCGAAGTTTTCGTTTCGCCGGTTTGCGGTACGGTGGTCTTAATTCGAACCCAGTCCTTCCCGATCTCATATTCCTGGCTGAAACTCAGATTGTCCTTAAACTTCGTTATCACGCGAACATGCTGCGCGTTTTTCATGTCCATGAGGTCGTACGCATTGACCGTGAATCCGTAATCGCTATGTTCCGAATCGTTCTTGCCGGCGGTGATCGGAATACTGCGCAGCAGTTTCCCTTCCGCCCGGGCTGTCTGGTCTGCCAGGGCGCTGGCTGAAGATCCAGACGACGATCCCATTAGAGGCAGAAAGGCCGCCATCGCCTCGTCCTCTTTTTCGCCCTCGGGAAGAAGTCCCGCGCAAAATATATTTAAACTCAAGAGAGCGACCCAGATCCACCGGGTCCACCGTCCGCCGTTTTCACGTTGCTTTTTCATGGTTGTACGCTCCGACCGCCAATTGTGCTTCAATTGCGCTGGCAGCCAGAGAAGCAAGTTTTATGCCCGCGAAAAATGGTGGAAAATCGTCGATTTCAGGCGGACCTACCGATTTTTCGGTATCGATTTTTCGAAAATTGCCAAAATTTCGCTAACTGAAATCCGGTTTAAATGGCAGCGCGATGACCGGACAGGCGCTTGAAACAATGCGAAACGCAGTATCGGACGTGGTCCCGGCCGTTTTCCCGATTCGGGGCGATAGTGGCGCGAAATTTGCTTAGTAAACTTTACAATTTCCGCAGCAAACAGGTCTCAGAAAAATTTATGAACTCAATTCCCGACGCCAGAGACCCCAGAACTTTCGACTACCACAAAGCCATTACCAGAAAGGAACGATCGTCCCGGTACATTCGAACCGCCCTCGATTATCTGGAAAAAGTCCAGGGGCGCGAGGCGCGCAACAGCTTCCTGGACGACATGGGGATCGCGGTCGAAAGCTCCATTTTCAAACACATCAACGACGATGAAAACTGGAACTCGTACGAACTGGAAGTGTTCCTGTACGATCATCTAAAAAACAAATTCGCGGATCCCTACCAGGCGATCTGGAACGTGGGCGTCGCTTCCGGTTCAGGCCAGCTCGACCAGAAGGACACCCTGTTTACGTTCAAAATCAAGATCGCGCCAACCCTGCTTCTATTAAAAAAACTGGGGGAGCAGACGAAACGCGTCAGTTTGATTTCTGAAACCTTCGGCCAACCGGTCGAAAAGTCCCTGAACCCGAAGGGTAAAATAGTCGCTGAAGTTCGTTTTAACTATACGCGTCTGCCCGCGAGCTTTAAGTACCCGCACTGGACCAGTATCCTCGCCTCCTATGGCGTCGTGTACGGCGTCATCAGCGGGCGGAAAGGATTGGAGTGCGATTTGCGGATCACGCACTGGCCTAATTTGCCTTCCGATCTCCCTTCCTTTAACGGGAAAAAGTACATCCTTGAAAAAGGTACCAAAAACGTTCTCGACGCGGAATCGGGGAAATTCGTCGCCTGCGCGAAGAACGGACCCTGCTCGATCGACGGAGTCGTGTTCAACAACGGCGTGGCGGCCATCGCGCGGCTGGAATGGCGGCGGGAGTCGCTGTATTCCCGGATCGCTCGCTCCACCTGGCAACGGAGCCGAATAAAACGAGACGAAGCGCGGATCGAATTACAGGATAAAATCACCAACGAACTGACCATCGAGCACCAGAAACAACTCGCGCGGTACGAGAGCGAATTGTCGGAAAAAGCCCGGATCATTCAGGACAAGATGAATGAAATTCAGGCCCTCAAAATCCAGCAGGACGGGGACTATTTTTTGACGTCTCTGCTCACAAACCCCCTGATCGCGAACAGAAATACGAGCGAAATCGTAACGACCGAGTTTCTCATAGATCAGAAAAAAAAGTTCGAATTTAAAAATCGGCGATCCCAGATCGGCGGGGATATCTGCGTTACGGACAACGTGGTTTTGCAGAACAGGAATTACGTCGCTTTTTTGAACGGCGACGCGATGGGCAAGTCCATGCAGGGCGCGGGCGGGGCGCTTGTGCTCGGCGTGGTGTACAATACATACCTTGCGCGCACTCGCTACTCGGTTCATCAGCAGCGAAAGAGTCCGGAAGCCTGGGTGAAAGACGCCTACCTGGACTTGCAGAATATTTTCATTTCGTTCAACGGGAGTATGTATATCTCGGTGGCCATGGGCCTCGTGGACGAGGCCAACGGAATGGTCTACTACGTCAACGCGGAGCATCCCTTGAGCGTGCTGTATCGCGGCGGTCGCGCCGCGTTCATTGAATCGGAGCCAATGTTGAGAAAAATCGGCACGCCCGGCGATGAAAACAATATACGAATTTTTACGTTTCAGCTGCAACCCGGCGATATAATGATCATGGGCAGCGACGGCCGCGACGATCTCGAACTGATGAGCCGGGGGAAGGAACGAGCCATCAACGTGGACGAAAATGAATTCTTGCGGCGAACGGAAGAGGGCGCCGGTCTGCTGGCGCAGATCCGCGATCGGCTTGGGCAGTCGGGCAGCCTGACGGATGACCTTTCCCTTTTGCGAGTCGCATACCATGAAGGTGAACAGGAAAGGAGCCCGGGACCGCGCGAAGTTGAAGTCGGCCTGCGGCTCGCGAAGGCCGCTCTCGCCGCCGGCAGCTTCGCGGAAGGAACGGCGCTCCTTGAGAATTTAATCGGGAGTTTCCCCCGGCGAATCGAAATCCTCAAATACCTGGGAATGTTCCGTTTCAAAATGAAAAATTTTTCCGGGGCCCTGGAAAGCCTGTCCGCATATTTTTCGTTTTGCCCGGCCGACAATGAAGTCCTCTACCTCATCGCTTCTGCATGCAAGCGGACCGGCGACTACCAATCCGCGGTGGACTGCGGCGAAAAACTTTTTTTGAGAAGCCCGGCGCTGATAAAAAACCTGTTGAACCTCGCGGACGCGTACCGTCTGCTGGGGAACAGAACACGGGCGGAATATTTTATCCAGAAGTCTAAAGAACTCGATCCGGAAAACGTATACGGCCAAAAAATTTTGTCCCTGCTTTCCCCGGTCGAGTCCGTTCACGGGGAGGGTGTATGAACATAACAGTCGAAGAGAAGCCCGCGGCGACCATGTTTCGCGTGGAAGGCAGTTTGTTGATGGGGAAAAATAAGCGGTTTGAGGAGGCCGTGCTCGCGCGCCTTCAAAATACGCGCAACGTTGTTCTGGATTTACGACTGGTGGACCTGATCGATTCCTCGGGCATCGGTTCGCTGGCTCTCGTCCTGGGCGAGGTGGGCAAACGGGGCGGTTCCCTGTTTCTGTCCGACCTGCAGCCTTTGCTCCGGAACGTCTTCCACCGGACCAGAATGGACCGGCATTTCAAATTTCTTTCCGAAAACGAAATCGCGGAAATGCTGCGGGATTGACGGTTCCGCGGGGACGCGAAGCGCTCCCCTTTTTTTCGCACTGCGAGCGTTCCGGAGCGCTTTTTTCCGCTCATATCGCTTCCCCCGTACTCCCCGCGGTTTTTCCGTTCGGTAGGCGTACGGGGTTCTCATCATTCCCAATTCTAAACATTTTTTAGTTTTTCGACCCGGCGATTTTTAAATTTCGATCGGTAAATTTTCCCAAAGGACTGGACATAACCAGGCGTTGGTCGGTAAATTGATCCGAAAAGGTATTTCCCCGATGGCCCCGCCCCCGCGTTTGGCGCAAACATGGGAAAGGAAACGGCATGCTCGCGAAATGGGTATATCTGGTTTTCGGACTGAATATCGTCGTAACGATCTTTCTTTTTTATTTCATCGTAAAAAAGAAAGGCAAAACAGTCGATGAATGGGCCTTTCTGGCCATGCTGGGCGGTTTTTTCGGCTGGGTCCTGCTCCATAACGGATTTTTATACCTGAAAGCAAGCGGGAATCCTTACGCGAATACCGCGGGAACTCTGGCCGGGCTTTCCGTGCAGATCATGGCGTTCTGCGGGTTCATATTTTGCGAACACTTCCCCCGGGGTGCGCGCATCAATGGCCGGGTCGCGAGAAATCTGCTCGCGGCGGGCGCCGCCATTCCGATCGCGCTGATGGTGTTTTCAGAGGATTGGATTTCGAACACCACGCAGCCGGATGGCGCGATTCATTACAAATTCGGCCTTTTTTTTTACGTACATTCGGCCTGGATCGTCTTTCTGGCGACCGGCGGTATGGTGATCCTCGCCATAAAATACAGCCGCGCGTCGGAGCCGCGGATTCGGCTGCAAATCCGCCACCTGCTTTTCGGCATGTCCGCGGCCATTGTCATGGCAACCGTATTTTCGGTCGTTCTGCCGGTGTTCGGATTTGTCGAGTTTATATTCCTCGGGACGGTCGGCATTTCGCTCCTGCTCTTCGTAGTATGTTATACGATCATTTTCCATCACCTTTTCGATATCCGACTGGCGGCCGTTCGTTATCTGTTCCACTGGTTTTTGTCGCTCATATTTTGCGGACTGTTTTATATTCCGTATCTTTTTTTACTTACGGATTCCGGCCTGATCGAATTTTCCTGGCTGGTGCTGTGTTCGCTCACGGCGTTTTTTTTTATCGGATTGTCGTACGGGCGGTTTTTGCAGAAAAAAATCGAACGAAGTTTATTTCCCGATGTGACTTTTCCCGTGGAGGATTCGATCGGGCTTTTGCGAAACGACCTTCTGTCGAGCGTGGGCCGAACCATCGTTCAGCATATGCAGGAACTGCTGGCTTATTTTTGCGCCACGCTACAGTCGAAAAAGGGATTCCTGATCATTCGCGGACAGACAAGGCCGTTTTATATCGAAACCTTCGGCCTGCCCCCCGCGACGATCTCGTCCATGAAAGCCAGGCGTCTGGCGGTTTTGCTGAATAAAGTCGATCTCCCGGCAGAATTGCTCAAACGAACCAACCGGCCGTTTTTGCTGGACAATCAAAAAAGAAAAGCGGATCACTCTTCGCCGCAGTCCCCGAACAACCCCTATCTGAGGCTCGCGGAATTTTTTCTCGCGCATCTGCGCGAAGACGGCTATGCTCTGGTCCTGCCCCTGGTGATCCCCGGGTCCGTCAACGGATGCATGGTTTTCGGCTATCGAAAAGGCGAAAAACCTTTTTATCAGCGGGAGTTACGCTACATGGAAACGGTGCGGCTCGCGGTCGCCCATGCTCTCGGAAGCCATCTGGCGCTTGAAGATGAATACCGACAAAAAAACATGGCGGAGGCCGAGATCGAACAACTCACAGAGTTTGTCGTGCGCGAATCCTTCAGCGAAAAAATCGCCGAAAAATCGCTCGTCTGGGTCGGAAAATCGATGGAACGAACCCTTGCAGCTGTCCGTCAGGCTTCCAGTGTGAAACACCCTGTCCTCATTACGGGGGAGACCGGCACGGGCAAGGAACTTGTTGCCCGGCTCATCCATAATTTCTCGGCGCGAAAGGAAGAGCCTTTTGTTGAAGTCAATCTCGCTTCAATTCCAGCCAGTCTCTGGGAGGATGAATTGTTCGGACATGTACGTGGGGCTTTTACTGATGCGAGGTCTGCGCGTTCTGGACGGGTGGCCACTGCTGGCGACGGTACCCTTTTCATGGACGAACTCGGTGAAGTCCCTGTGGAGTTACAGGCCAAGCTTTTACGATTTATCCAGGAAAAACGTTTTACTCCTGTTGGCGGCGATACTCCGATCGAGTCGAATTGCCGCTTGATTTTCGCTACAAATCAGGACCTGGAAAAGTTGCAGGAAGAGGGGCGCTTCCGACTGGATCTGTACCATCGAATCAATATTCTTCCCATCCATCTGCCGCCGCTGCGGGAACGTTCCGAGGATATTCCGGCCATCGTCAAACACTTCATCGAACGATTCAGGGAGGACGGCGGTTCGGCGGTCGAATCAGTGGAAGATACGGCGATGCAGGCGCTTGTCCGTTACACCTGGCCCGGAAATGTGCGCGAACTTGAAAACCTGGTCATCAGGTTACTAATCGTGAATCGAAAACGGTGTATTCAACTGGCTGATTTGCCACCTCGCATTCTCGATACCACCCGTCGCCACTCCGGGAGGGCCTATCTCCATTCTGTGGAAGATAAATCATTGCGTTTCGACGATCGTGTCGATGATTTTATCCGTGCGATGATACGGGATGCGATTCAGGCTACAGGCGGAAACAAAACCCGCGCCGCGGAATTGCTCCAGATCAAGCGCAATCGAATGGTTTACCAGATGAAGCAACTCGGCATGGAGGATTAATACCTGCGAATTATCCATCGCGGCAGGTTTTGGTTGTGATGTTCGCAATTTCGCTACTGGGGCCACCTGTTCTCGATGATTTCAGATACGGGCAGGGGCTCACCCGGCGGTCGTCACCCCCACACACATATCACCCCTCCATCCGAAACTCCAACCCCGCGTGCGCCTTGAGCGCGCCCAGCAGCGGCTCCGCCATGAGAGCGGCCGGCGTGAAGAAGCCGCCTTTCGCGCGGGGCAGGGCGGTAAGACACAGGGCGGCCTCGGCCATCATCTTGCTCGTCGAACCGTAGCCGGGGTCCGCGTCGCCGGTCACGGCCGCGGTCAGGGTTTTGCCGTCGGGGGCCGAGCCCAAAAAGACGATATCGTAAAATCCCGCCTCGCGTTCTTCTTTCGACGGCCCTTCGCCGGATTTGTGACTCTTGCCGCCGAAGAGGCCCATCTGTTTGATCACCTCGGCCGGGGAGAGCGCAGGGTCGGTGATCGTGGTGTTCATCATCTCGTCGTAGACGAAATCCTTTCCGTACGGAAAGCCGAGGAGGAAATTAGAGCGGTGTACGTTTTTCGTATTGATCGCCGCCATGGCGAAGGGCGCTTCCCAGTAGCCCCCGGCCTGGTTGAACACGGCCGCGTCTCCTGCTGGTTGCTCCGGTCCGCGAAAGCCAGGCGTCAGCGCGAAGGAATCGGTCAGCGCTTTTTTCGCCTCCGGGTCCTTGATGGTATCTTTGAGCGTGGCTTTCATGCTGGCCATCGTCCCGCCGGAGGCGTCGCCCTTCATGCGGCGCACGCGCGCCTGGACGACCGGTAGCGGCGCGCCGAATTTTTCGCGAGCGGCGCGCTGGAGAAACCAGACGCCGAGATCGGAGGGGATCGAGTCGAAGCCGGCCGAAAAGAGAATGCGCGCGCCGGATTTTTCCGCGGCCGCGCTGTGCGCTTCGATCATACGTTTCATCCAGACCGGTTCGCCGTTCAGATCCATATAATCGGTGCCCGTGCGCGCGCAGGTTTCGACCAGTTCGTTGCCGTACTTTTGATACGGGCCGACGGTCGTCACCACGATCCGCGCCTTCTGGCACAGCGCCTCCAGCGAAGCGGGTTCCTCGGCGCTGGCCTGGATCAGGGGAATGTCGGCGGACAGCCCGAGTTCGCCCCGCACCTGCGCGAGTTTTTCGAGGTTGCGGCCCGCAAGGGCCCAGTTCTGCGCTCCCCGGCGCGCGAGGGCTTCGGCCACCAGTTTGCCGGTAAATCCGGTGGCTCCGTACAGGGCGATTGCGTAAGGGCGTGATTCCATGGGGCGACCATACGGGATCCGGTCGCCCCGCGTCACGCCGAATTCGCGACGCTAACGCGTCCGCCCGACCGCCGCCCTGAATAGATCCACGACCCGCATACCCCGCGGCACGACCAGGTGGCCGTCGATGATCAGGGCCGCCATGCCGTGCACCATCGACCAGGCGCCGATCGCCCGGGCCATGGCCAGCTTCTTGCTCGTCCGGGGATTCGAAAAAGCCCCCAGCAGGAGTTTGAAGGGCCGCGCGGAACTCGCCTTCAGTTCCCTTGAGAGGACAATTTTTTCTTTTTCACGTCGGGCGCCGCCGCCACCGGTCCCGGTTCGTCCGGCCGGGTCGACCTGGCTCAGCATGATCCGGTAGAACTCCGGATTCTCCAGGGCGAATTCCAGATACTCGATCCCGTAGTTCAGCGCCAGGTCGCGGGAGCGGGTGGTCTTTTCCCGGGCCGCCAGCATGCGTTCAGTCAGTTCGTCAAAGCCGGCTGCGGCGATCGCCTGGAGAAGTTCCTTCTTACTATTAAAATGCGTGTAGGGCGCCATGTGCGAAACGCCCACCGCCGCCGCGATCGCGCGCAGTGACAGGGCGTCCGCGCCTTCCGTGCGCAGGAGGTCCCGGGCCGCCTGGACCAGGGCCTTTTTCAGATCGCCGTGATGATAGGGTTCGCTCATCGCCTCTCTCAGGTTGCAGAAAAAGTCCCTCCATGGACTTTTTCAGCCGTC
>CAZVZS010000006.1:10437-44626 GCA_964631535.1 uncultured Leptospiraceae bacterium | reverse complement strand
AACTAAATTCGCCGACGCTCACAAAACCGGTGTTTCACGCTGTTTTACGAAACACCGGTTTTGGCGCTACTTCCTGTAGCGCAAAGCAGGCCCCTTTTTCAGCAGCCTGCTATTGGAATCGGGGCGGGTCCCGGCTCGCGCGTCGAGGGCTTTTCGGGCGGGGAAATATTTCCGGGCGCGGATCGTTTTTCGCTTCCAATCTTTACAGTGTAAAGATTAACTGGCGAAATCGACCGGAAGCGGAGGCGCGTGATGAAACAGTACGATGCGGTGGTGATCGGGGCGGGGAACGCCGGGCTGGTGGCGGCCACGCGCCTGCAACGCGGGGGGCTGCGAACCCTCCTGCTTGAGCGGCATAATATTCCGGGCGGTTGCGCGACCTCGTTCGTCCGGGGCGATTTCGAATTCGAGGTGGCTCTGCACCAGCTCAGCGGGGTGGGCTCCGAGGAGGACCCCTTCGTGATTCGCAAGATGTTCGAGGATCTGGACGTCCTGCGCCGGCTCGAACTGGTTCAGGAGCACGAACTGTATCGATTGATCATCCCCGGGCAATTCGACATCGTGCTTCCCGCCGACTGGGAGGGCATGCGGAACCGGCTCATTGAATTTTTCCCCGCCGAAGCCGACGCGATCGGTCGATTCTTCGCGCTCGGCGAGGCGGTGGCGAAGGAATACTACATGGTCCTGCCGCGCGCGCGTATGTCAAACAACGTCGAAAGGCTGCGGGCCAGTTGTCCAAACTTCGTGGCTCACGGCCTGCGTCCGGCGCGCGCGGTGCTTGAGGAATTTTTTCGCGATGAATTTTTGATCAGCGCGATCACGCCCTACTGGAGTTACGTCGGCATTCCGACGAACGAACTGCCTTTCGCCGAACTGATCGGGATGCTGTATATGTACTGCGTCTACAAGCCCTGGCATTTCAAGGGCGGATCGCAGTCCCTGTCCAACGCGCTCATCGCCTCTTTCGAGGAAGCCGGCGGGGAAGCGCGCTTTAATTGCGGGGCGGAAAAAATCCTGACCGAAGCGGGCCGGGTGCGCGCGGTGCGCCTTGAAACGGGCGAAGTCGTCGGCACGGACATCGTCGTCTCCAACGCGAGCCCGCTCATCACCTACAACGAACTGCTTGATCTGGAGCGGCCGCCGGAGTCCGTGCGCGAGGATTTCAAATCCCGGCGCATGGGTCTGTCCGCGGTCTGCCTGTATCTGGGACTGGACGCCACGCCGGAGGAACTGGGCATCACCACAGCGTCGACTTTCGTAATTTCGACTCTGGATAAAGAAATTCGCGAAGAACGTCTGTATACGCTCGACGCGCCCGAGTGGGGCATGGTGACCTGCTATAACTTCATCGACGACGAACTCGCCCCGCCTGGCAAAAGCGTCGTGACTCTCGTCGCGCTCCAGTACGGCCAGGCCTGGGACCATGTCGCGCCGGAGGACTACGCCGCCACCAAATACCGCTTCGGCGACGAACTCATCGCGCTCGTGGAAAAGGCCTATCCGAAGATTCGCGCGCACATCGAAAAAGCCGAGGTGGCCACGCCCCTGACGATGATGCGTTATCTGAATACGCCGGGCGGCGCCATCTACGGATTTAAACAGACCATCCAGGACACCCATCTCATGCGCGGACCGCTCGACGCGATCGAGGGTTTGTATTCGTCGAGCAGCTGGACGGGCATGGGCGGTTTTCAACCAACCTACATGAACGGCTATTTTACCGCCAAACAGATTCTAAAGAAGCAAAAGAACGCGAAAAAGGAGCGAAGCCATGTCCGTTGAAACACCTGTAAAAGAAGAAAACATTTTAAGCGTGGTGGCCGGCTTTCAGGAAGCCGCCGCGAAAATGGCCGAGCTGGAACGTACCGGGACGGACTTCCAGGAAGAACGCGGCAGGGTTCGCCGCACGGTGGAAGGGATTCACCCGAAGCGTCTGAATCTGTGTGTATCCGAAATTATCACGAACACCCGCAGCACCGGCACCCTGCGCGTGGCCGCGGCCGACGGACGCGCTCTGCCGCCCTTTCAGGCCGGCCAGTACGTCAATCTCTTCGTGAACATCGAGGGTGTCGAAACGGCGCGTCCGTACGCCATCTCCTCGCCGCCGCGCGAGCGAGCGTATTACGATCTGACGATCAAGCGCGTCGAAAATGGTTTCGTGAGTCCCTTTCTCCTGGACGAAGTCGAAGTCGGCCAGAGCGTGCGGAGCACGGGGCCGATGGGAACCTTCCATCACAATCCGCTCTTTCACGGCAACGACCTGGTATTTTTCGCGGGCGGTTCGGGAATCTGCCCGGCCATGAGCATGCTGAAAAACGTGCTCGTGACGAAACCCGGTTTTCGCTTTCACATTATATACAGCAACAGCTACGCGGACGACGTGATCTTCGGCGCTGAACTGCGCGCGCTTACGGCCGCGCACGAAAATTTTACGCTGACTGAAATCGTATCGCGCCCGACGGCCGAATACACGGGACGCCGCGGTCATGTGACGCTCGAACTGGTGCGCTCGTTGCTCGAATGTCCTGAGAATAAGATGTACTATATCTGCGGGCCGACGCCTTTCAACGAGGCGTGCGTTCGAATTCTCCGGGAACTGGGCGTAAAAAGTCGTCGTTATCTGGTGGAGGGCAACGGCCCGCCGAAACACCCCGAGCGTTTGGTCGGCTGGCCGCGGGAGGTCGCCCCTGAAAAGGAGGTGAGCGTTACTATCAATGGAGTCAGTTTCCAGGCCGCAGCGGGCGAACCGCTACTCAACAGCATGGAACGCAACGGCTTTACGACCGAGAACGCCTGCCGCTCGGGGGAATGTAGCCTGTGCCGGGTCAAACTCAAAGCGGGGAAAGTTTTCAGTCCGCCCGAGGCCCTGATCCGCAAATCCGATCGGCAATTCGGTCGGATCCATGCCTGTGTGGCCTTCCCGGTAACGGACGTGGAAATTCAGATTTAGACGGCGGCACCTGGTGGCGTTGTCAGGCCATTGTCGATCTGGCCGCGCTCACCCTTCGTGGAACATCTTATCCGCGCGTTTTTGCATTTCGCGAAAACTGACATTTTCCTGGTGCGTGGCGATCGTCCACTTGTGACCGAAGGGATCGACCAGAGTGCCGCTGCGATCGCCGTAAAACTGATCCTGTATCGTTTGTTCCACGCGCGCGCCGGCTTTGACGGCCTTTTCAAAAAAAGCGTCCACGTTTTTGACGTACAGGCAGATCCCGGCCGGGGTGCCGCCGAGCGTGGCGGGACTGCGGTTGCCCCACTGCGGGTTTTCGTCGGCCAGCATGATGAACGAATCGCCGATTTGAATTTCGGCGTGGCCGATGGTGCCATCCGGCATCGTCAGGCGGCCCTTTTCTTTCGCGCCGAAAGCTTTTTGATAAAAATCGAGCGCGGTCACTCCGCCTTTTACGGTGATGTAGGGCGTGACTGTGTGATACCCGGCGGGTACGAAGTTGACCGCGGGCTTTTTCGCGGGGGTACCCGGGTTCTTACGGGTGGGGGACTTTTTCGCTGATTTCGATTTTTTGCTGCTGGATTTTCGGGCTGGCATTCTTCCTGTTTACGCGGGCCCCGAAACGCGTAAAGCGATTTTGCGCCGCGTGAGTTCGGCGATTTTCTCCTGTAAAACCACCGGGTCGAAGGGCTTGGTTATAAAATCATTCATGCCCGCCCGCAACGCGCGTTCCTGTTCTTCGGGCAGAGCCGCCGCGGTCAGCGCCAGGATGGGCAGGCTGGCCGCCGGTCCCGCCAGCGCCCGAATGCGCCGGGTGGCCTCAAAGCCGTCCATGACCGGCATCTGTAGATCCATGAGAACGAGATCGTACTCAGCCACGGCGACTTTTTCCAGGGCTTCCACGCCGTTGGCGGCCGTATCGACGACGATCCCCCAGCGCGCTAAAAATTTACTCGCGAGCACGACGTTCGGCTCGAAATCCTCCACAAGCAGGGCGCGCAGGCCGGTCAGATCGACGATCGTTTTACGCCGCATTTCCGGCGGTTCCAGCGAATTCGCCGGAGGTCTGGCGAAACCAAGTCGAAACGAAAATTCGGATCCCGCGCCTTCCACGCTCGTGACACGAATGTCGCCGCCCATGAGCTCGACCAGGCGTTTGCTGATGGCCAGGCCGAGACCTGTACCGCCGTAACGCCTGGTGGTTTCCGAAGAAGCCTGCGTGAATTTCTGAAAGATAAATTCGAGTTTGTCGGCCGGGATGCCGATGCCGGTGTCGCGCACGCGAAACAGCACGATAAAGCCCTCGTCCGGTTCGGCTTCGATCGATTCGACGAGCACGGTAACGCCGCCTTCCTCCGTGAACTTCACCGCGTTTGAAATTAAATTCGACAGGACCTGACCCAGGCGGGTGGCGTCGCCGCGCACGGCCACCGGGAGATCATCGCCCAGGTTGAGATTCAGATACAGTTCCTTCTGGCGGGCGCGCGGCAGGAGCGCCGCGCACTGGTCGCTCAGGAGTTTCTGGAGCGAAAAGACGGTATTTTCGAAATGAACGCGGCCGGCTTCCAGTTTACTGAAATCCAGCACGTCGTTCAGGAGCGTCAGCAGGTTTTCGGCAGCGGTGCGCAGCAGGCCCAGGTTTTCCAGTTGATCGGGCCGCGGGTTTTCTTCCAGCAGCAGGTGCGTCATGCCCACCACGGAATTCATCGGCGTCCGAATTTCGTGCGACATGGTGGAAAGAAACTCGGCGCGGGCCCTGGAGGCGCTTTCGGCCGCGTCCCGGGCGCGGCGCAGGCTGTGCTCCGATTCGCGCAGGCGCTCGTTGGTTTCATGCAAGGCGCTGCGTTCGGCCTCGTAGTTCTGGCGTAGAAGGCTGATGATCACGGAAATCACCGCGAGTCCGATCAGGGTGGTGAACACGATGTCGGCCCGGCGCGTTTCCTCGCCCGGATACGGAATTACCAGCCAGGGGAAGAACTGCTCCAGGGCGTACACCAGCAGAAACAACCCGGCCAGAAAAGCCGCCGCGTAAATGTCGAACCGCGAGTCCAGCACGGCGATCAGCAGTACCGCGCCGCACAGAAAAACCAGGGGGACGGAACCTTCCAGACCCCCGGAAACGAAATAAAGGAGGGCCAGGGTCGCCAGACCCAGGCCCAGGCAGGGCAAAAACAGGGTCCGGTACAGACCCCGAAACCGGGAAAAATAATACACTGTCAGATAAAAAGCCGCGATCCCCGTACAGAGCACGATCAAAGCCGGGTGCATCCTCTGGAGGACGCAGAACACCGCCGCCACGGCGAACCCGATCCCGGTGACGAGCACGAAAGAATGGAATACCCGGCGGTCCAGCGCGAACCGGCCCGGCTGACCGGCGATGCTGTTCAACATTCGGCGCAGCACAGGCCATTCTGGAAGGCCCGGTCACGGATCGTAAAGTGTAATTATGACCACCAGGAGACCGGGCGATTGATTCCAGCCCCGCCGGTTGCGCTTTCCCCCGCCGCGGGCGGTCACCGTACGGGTGTGTGTTGAGCAGAAATCAAGCATGGCCCGCGTTTCGGGCGCCGGCGAGTGCATGCCGGCCGGCGCCGCGCTCAATCTTCCAGGTAGTGTTTACCGTAGCGCCGATCGATCTCGAGCGAATCGAAAAAGAGAAAAAAATCGGTCACGCCGAATTCGTAGTCGTGCGCCGGCAATCCGCCGATTTTCGCGCCGGCCATGAGGTAGCTGCGGATGAGTCCGGGGATGTTGCGCGTGGCTTCGCGTAAATCTGGTAATTCGAGTTCTTCGCGAAATCCGCTCATTAAAAAATCGGGTTGCGGGTGGATGCGCAGGGTCTCGTCCACGAGGTGGTTTTTCGCTTTGAGCCAGGCGAAGATCAACGAAATTTCCGCGGGGTCCGTGGAATGTACCGAACCGCAGCCCATCAGGTAACGAATTCTGTGCTCCTTGACGTAGGCCGCCAGACCGGCCCAGAGCATACCCAGCGCGGATCCGTCGCGGTAATCTTCATGAACGCAACTGCGGCCCATCTCAGCGATTTCGTCGGTGAGGGCGGACAGTGCGTCCAGATTAAATTCGCGTTCGGAGTAAAACCCGATGCCCGCGCGCGCCACCGATCGGCGGAGCAGGCGGTAAGTGCCGACGACGCGCTGACCGTCGGGTTTCTCGGGATCCAGAACGATCAGGTGATCGCAGTATTGATCGAACTCGTCCCGGTCTTTGCCGGTCAGGGTCGACTCCGCGAGGCCTTCGCCCATTTCCAGGTTGAAGATTTGATACCGCAGCGCGAGGGTCTCTTCGATTTCCGACTGGTTTTCCGCCAGGCGGACGAGGAGCTTGCGGGATTCCTGAATCAGGGTGGTCGATTCCATGCGCCCATCCTGCCCTGAAAGCGTGACAAATAAAAGTCAGGCGCAATACGAATTCATAATACGCAACCGGGATTGTTTTTAACGAAAGTCGGCGGCCACGCCGCTCCACTGATCAGAGCCGACCACGTACGTATCCCAGCGATACGCGTCGCCCGAAACGAAAAGCTGCCCGGAGGTGCCGGTGGCCACGAAGGTCCCGCCCGCGTAAGCGACGCCGAGGATGGAGGAAGGCAGTGATACTTTCGTATAGTTTCCGTTTTCGATGACGTGAACGCCGCCGGAAAAATCGCCGAAAACCAGCACGGTTCCGCTGGCGGCAACGCCGAAGAAGGTTGCCGTCGAGGCCCCGGGAATGGAATGCACAGCCCAGTCGACTCCGTCACGGGTCGTAGCGTATTTCCCGCCTGTGGCCAGGGACGCGAAATAAAAAAGTCCGCCGAGGAAGGCGGATGATTTAAGGTGCGTGATACCGGCCGGGGTCGATTCGGCCCAGTTCGTTCCGTCGGCGGTGTAGCCGCAGGTGATGGTGCTATCGCCGCCGCAGCCGACCACCCGTCCGTTGCCGGTGGCCATGGTTTCGTAAAGCCCGGCAACCACCGAAAACGTATTCCAGGTCACCCCGTCCACCGAAGTAAAAAAAGCCGCGGTACTCGCATTATCCTCACCCGCGCCGACCAGCATGCCATTGTAGTGGCCGCCCCCCCGGACCTGCCCGGTGGTAAGCGCCGGGGACTGGGACCAGTTGATCGCGTCGCGCGAATAGGCAATCACTGTATTGTTGCCGGAGGCCACAAAGTACCCGCTCCCGGCCGCGAGTCGTTGCAGGGAAAGTCCGGTGCCGGTAGGGGCGAGCGACCAGTTGGTGGCATTGCGGGATGTGGCCGTCAGGCCGGTCATGCTCACCGCCACAAAAAACGGGCTGCCACTGGTGCGGGTGGTATAAAAAAGGCTCGCGTACGGGGCGCAACTGGCGTCAATGAGCGCGCAATCTTCCGACTCAGTTTGACAGGCAATCGCCACCAGCAGGGCCAGTAGAACCAGAGGTCGCCACCACATCCCGGTCAGTTCATGCGGCTAACGCAGGCCGACAAGTCGATTTCAAGGGCCTGGAAGCGCGCGCAGGGACAACTCAGTCGCGATCGCCGCCAGGCCGAGTACGGCGGGAGCGAAAAAAACCGCGATCCAGCCCAATCGGACGTAAAACGTGGCGCCGGGCGCGTACACCGGCAGGGTCGCGTCGAGGCGCGTGGCCGGAAGTTCCATAGCCACGCGGGCCGGGCCGTAGGGATCGATGAAGCCGCTGTACCCCGCGCTCACGGCCCGGACGACCGCCAATCCCGATTCCAGCGCGCGGGAGCGGGCCTGGCGGAGTGTCGCCCGGCGCACGGCTCCGGTGGCGAACCAGGTTTCATTGCCCGCATTCAAAATAAATCCGGGCGTGCGCGTGTCGTTCATTAACCCGGGATAGGCGATTTCATAACAGAGCAGGGGGTACACCGCCGCCGTATCCGACACCAGAGCCACCGCGTTGTCCGTGGCGGCCAGCAGATCGTTGTTTTTGATCGTCAGACCCGCCGCGGCGAATAATTCGCGAAAAATGGAACCCGGCACATATTCGGTGAAAGGTACGAGCCGTCGTTTGCGGTACACCGCCTGGCCGCGCTCCAGGTCGTACACGATATTATATTTTCCCGAGGGACCGGCCTGGCGCGCTCCGAGCAGCACGCGGGGGACGCCGCCGGCCTGAGACAGGCGGTTGCGAAGAACGGGTGCGAAGGTCTCGATGTGCTCGTCGCCCGCGGATTCAGGCCAGAAGAGCAACTCCGCCCCGCCTGCCTGCGACAAACGCGCGTAACGGGCCAGGCGTTCGGTGGCGTCGGCCTGCCGGCCTGCGTGCCTGGAGCCATTCAGGGCAATGACCCGCGCCCGGAAGGTTTGCACGGCCGTGGGCCGCGCTGGTTTCGTTAAAATCGAAATTGAATAAAAAAAGGCGAACGAAAACGCGAGGAAAAACGCGGGACGCCTCCAGGCGGCGGGACCCCGCTCCAGGAACGCGGACGCGCCCGTGGCCGCCAGCGCGAGCGTCACGACACCGCTCGCGTGGGCGCCCGAGGTCCCGATCCAGGCTTCCAGCGGTCCGTCCAGCAGCCAGTCGCCGAAGGCGAACCAGGGAAAGGCGAACACTCCGCGCTGGACCGCTTCCCAGCCGAGCACCGCGAGCGGCCCGCCGGCATATAACAACCAACGCGCGCGCCAGGGCGCGGGGACTGTTCTCAGGGACAGGGCCACGAGTGGGCCACAGAGCGAAAGCCCGGCGCAGAAACCGAGGACGATCACCCCCCCCGCCAGACGTCCGCCTGTACCGAAGAGTAAAATCGCCTCAAACAACCAGTAGAGCGCGGTCAGATGAAAACAGAACGCGAACGAGAACGCGGCCGTTATGGCCGCGCGGGTCGAATGCGCATTAACAACAGAAATAAAAAAACAGGCGAAACCGACCGCGAGGAAAAAAACCGCGAGCGGGGCCGGGAGGGCGAGCGCGTACGCGGCGCCGGCCAGGAGGCCACCGGGCGCCGCGTACGGCCAGGAAATTTTTACGAGGACCCTTAACAGGCGGGTCGCACCCGGATCCAGATGCCGTAGTGATCGGACCAGTTATTGGATGGCTGGATGCGCCGGCCGCTCTTGCTCAGCCACTGCGGAGCCCAGCCGCTGAATTCCACGGAACTGATGGCGCAGGCGCCGAAAATCTCCGGCCGGCCCACGATGGCCGCGTCGTAGTGCGAACGGTCGCCGCTGGCGAACGCGTTCGGTCCGTTATCGCCCGAACCCGGCCAGTTGGTCCAGAACCAGCCGGCCGCGGTCGCGTATTCGAACGCGCCGTAACCCCAGCCGGAACGCGTGCGGTTGGCCCAGACAGTGCGCAGATCGTTGAAGTGCGATGAAACGTCAAGCTGGCGCGGGTTTTTCGCCGGGGTGCCGGAGGCGGTTTTCGTGAACGAAAAATCGCTGTTAAAATCCCCGGCCACGATGATGGCGGCGGGCGGATACGTGGCCTTGTTCGCGGCCACCGTGCCCGCCACGAAGGTTTTCACTTCAGCGATCGATCGCGTGCGCACCGCGTCGTCCGACGCATTGCCCTCGCCGTGGCCTTTCGTGCCGTAATGGAAGTGCGTGTTGTAAATGTAATAGTAACGATTTTCTTTGCGAACGATGAAACCGACCACGCCCTTTTCCTTGAGGTTATCGGGAAAACCCACGTCATCGAAGGCCTCCACGCCCAGGTTTTTCACGACCGGGTGTTTGCTATAGAGATACAGACCGGTGCAATCGTTTTCGATGTCCGCGCCGTCGCAGTAGTACGAACCCCCGTCCCCCCGGCGAATCGTACTGAACCCGCGGCGGATCATATCGGCGTCGGTGCCGTCCTCGCGCAGATCGTCGTAGTCCCAGGCTTCCTGTAAAAGCACCACGTCGGCGCATTTCATAACCTGGCCGATATCGTCCTCGCGGTCGTCGCTGTAATCCGTGATGAAGGGCACGTCCTGCCAGATGTTCATCGTGGCCACGCTGATGGCCCCGCTGTCGGAGCAGGTTTCGTTTTTGATCCAGGTGTTGGTCTTCGTCAGATCGAAAAATTTCGATGCCGATACTTCGCTCCACCATTCGGAGGGTCGTTCGCTGTAGAAATTGTCGATTACGTCCGGTTCGTCGTCCGCGAAGACGACCGGGGCGAGCGCTCCGGCCAGCACGAGCGCGGCGGCGGTGAATCGCAAGAACACTGTTTGATTTGTTTTCATTTTCGCCTCTGTCTCTTTTTTTTTACTTTTTCATGAAATATTTCCGCGTGAGCTGTTCTTCGATTTCGGCCGCGCGCTGGCGGTACGCGGGGCTGCCCGGCGGATCAGCGATGGCCTGGAACAGCGAACCCCGCTCGGCCTCGAAGGCCGTGATCGTTTCGCGTTCGGCCCGGTCGGCCACGCGCGTTTCCTGATCCACCCGCGCGGCTGTGTCGCCCGCGTACTGTTTGATCAGGGACGCGCGCAATTGTTCGTCCGGCTGCCGGTCGAGCTCGATCAAGCGCAACAGACGGCCGAGGTGGTCGCGCTGTTCGGGCGCCTGGTCGCGCGCGGCGATGCCGTGTTTTTTTTCGAATTCACCCGCCAGGGCCTCGTAACGCGCGATCCGTTCGGCGGCCGGCAGACGCGCCGCTTCAGTCGTCACGAATGTTTCGTACGCGAAACCGAGCCGGGTGTGGTCGTCCTGGGTTGCGAACAGAACACGATCCAGTTCGGCGTCGCTCAGCAGGCGCTGGCGTTCGGTGGTATAGGCATCGAAGTTCGCCTGGGCCGCCGGGCCTTCCAGCCGACGCGACTGCAAAAAACGAGCGCTCAGGGTGTCCACCTGGCCGAGTTGATCGAAGAGTCGTTTGCTGTCCGTGCCGGCCAGAGCGGGTCGCGCCTGGACCAGGGCTTCGAACACGAGATCACGGCAGATCGTTTCCGGATCCCCGTGCAGGAGGTGTGCGGGCACGGCCCGGGCCAGAGATTCCGATGGGATCGTCTGGCCTTTTTCTTTTAAATAATTCACGCGTGGCAGGCAGACCTGTTCGAGCACCGAACGCGCCGTGCGCAGGGGGGCGATCGAAAATCCGTCCAGGCGAAAACCGGCCTGGGTCGCGTCAGCGGTTTCCTTGCGAATGCGGGCGAATCGTAACTCAAACACCGTGGCGACCGCTTCGGGATCGTTGGGGTCAAGGTTCCAGAGTTCCTGTTCCAGGCTCAGACCGGGATCCGAATCAGACTCGCGGTTAAACCAGGTGCCGTCAGAGCCCTGAAAAAGGAGCACAATGGCCAGAGCGAGGAGCAATCCCCCGGCACTCAGAATTACTGTCAGTTTTTGACGCTTTGTCCGCATGACGGAACAAATCTACCACCCGGGCCATCTTTCCCGTTTATTTTCCCATTATTTTACACTTATATTCCGGTTTTGCGGTGATTTTTTGGGATTTTCGGGGAAAAAATTCGTTGCCTGAATCTAAGACAGGGCGCCCCGGCATGGGTATTTTATCTTGACAGGCAGTTTTCGGAAGGGCGCAGTACTCGCGCCTGGGCCGCGTCTGGCCCGGCCATTTTTCCTTCCCGGAGTTGCGCGTGCCCATTCTTGACATTACCCCCGGTGTAAAAGTTTACCAGACGGATGAGTATTCAGTTCTGTTCGGCTGTCCGCCCGAGGTGATCAAACACCTCATGGTCAGGAACATTCCGTTCCCGGATTACATCGTCATACCGGATACGATCCACTTTCGCGGGGTTTTACAGAACGCGACCGAGTTTCCCTTCTATTATTTTTTATTCGTGCTGGGGCATTTTTTCAAGGGCCGGCGCCTCTCCATCCTCGGCACCCAGGAGGCCGTGCGGGATAACCGGGAATTATTGCGACTTTCGCTGCTCGGCCCCACCCTGGAAGAATACGCCGCGCTCGGCGATTCGCCGTACTTCGCGCAGCTGTACGCCGAATCGCGCGCGCTTTCCGTGAAGGACGCCGCGGGCCGCGAGGTGCCGGTGGACGACTTCGTGGATTTTCGCGCGTTCGAAAACGATTTGATTCAAACCCCGCAGTTTTTGTTGCGCAGGCTGGACCGCAACCTGTACGAGATCAACGGCCAGCGCGTGAACGTGAATTTCGCGGAGGAACAGCGCCCGCCGTACGGGTTGAACCCCGACTTCGTGCCGATGATGCCATCGCGTTTCAGCATCGACGTGCTGGGCGGTGCCTCCGGGTTCGCGGCCACCAATCCCTGTTCCGGGCTGATTCTGAATTACAACGCGGACTACATGCTCATCGATTGTATGCCGTACCTGGAGTACGCCCTGAACGCGCGCGGTATTTCGCGCGAACAGATCAAGTCGATCTTTCTGACGCATATCCACGACGATCACTGTAATATCTTTCCGCTCGTGCTGTTCAACAACCGCGTTAAGTTCCTGGCCACGCGTGAAGTCTACTGGATGGCCTGCAAGAAGCTCTCGCTCATGACCGGCCACGACATCGAAGAGTTCCTGTCGTATTTCGATTTTGTGGAACTGACCCCGTACGAACCGCGCGAGTTTTACGGCGTGCGTATCACCCCGCATTACACCGTCCATTCGATCCCCACGATCGGCGCGAAATTCGAGATGCGTTACGAAGGCAAATCGCACAGCATCGTCTTCGTGGGCGACAACAAGTCGCTGCCGGATATCGAAAAGATGACGCAGGCCGGGCACGTGACTCCGGAAAAATACAAAAAAATTCGCGAACTGTACCGCGATCGCCACGATATTTTTTTCGCGGACGGCGGGCAGGGCATTCTGCACGGGGACCCGCGCGATTCGCTGGGTTCGCTGTCCGACCGCGTGGTGTTCCTCCACCTGGAACAACTCCCGGCGGAGTTCAACACGACCTTCACCCTGGCCAGCCACGGCAAACGTTTCATCTTACAGGAAAGCACGGAGCAGGCCTACCTGATCAAGACGATGCAGATTCTGCTCCGCCATTACCCGGGCATCTCGGAAGAGTGGGAATCCGCGCTCCTGAGCAATTTACATCTGGTCAAGTACAACGCGGGCGACGTCATCATGAAACAGGGTGAGCCGCGCAACGGGGTCATTTACATCATCCTTTCAGGAACCGTGAGCGTCCTGCACCACGACGGATCGCTCCTGCGTGAAATCGGATCGGAAGAAGCCGGGGAAATCATCGGCGATATGGCCGTCGTCAATGAGGTGGAACGTCGCAGTGCCTCGATCGTGGCCAAAATCCCCGTCATTTTATGCGAAATCCAGGAAACCCTGTTTCTCGATTTTCTGAAGGCGGAAGAGCGGATCGAACCGCTGCGGCGCATGTGGAGCGTACGCCGTGAGCTGGAAGCGTTCTTCCCGTTTTCGGAGTTTAACGACGTGGTCAACTCGCGCCTCGCGCGCGCGGGGCGCAGGTTCGAGGTGGAACGGGATCAACTGGTTTTCGAGCAGGGGGCCAGGGGTCAGGAGTTTTATATCATCCTGAGCGGCAGGTTCGTCGTCGTCCGGGACGGGAAGACCGTGACCGAACTGGGCCCGGGTGAAATGTTCGGCGAATACGGCAGTCTTTCGCGGCGTATGCGCAACGCATCGGTTCGGGCCCTGACCGACGGGGCGTTGTTACAGTTGCAGAAAGAGGACATGGCCCGGATCATCCGCGCCACGCCGGCCTTGAATTTTTTCGTACACCAGCTTCTGCACGACCGCGGCGAACTTAACGAAGAGACCGAAGCGGCGATTCAATGGACGACGCGCTCGGCCGAAAACGCGAGATTTTGATTGAAGTGGAAAAAATAGGTAAAATAGGTAAAAGCGGTTAAATTGGGTAGTAAACCAGGTATTAAATGCTTTTCACATTCCGGTGACCGTCGACACCATTCGTGCCCTGCACAGGTACTGCCGGGGGACGCAGCGCGAAATGGGCAACCGACCGGGATGTCCCGCCAGTTACCGCGCCGGCCTGAACTTTTTCGTACAGCAGCTTTTGCGCCGAACTCAACGACGAGACCGAAGCGGCGATTCAATGGACGACGCGCTCGACGGAAAACGCGCGGTTTTAGGGTAGTGATTTCCTGTTAAATGCTTGCCATAGGTTCGCGATTAACCAGTTTAGCTTCGAATTTGCCGTTGGAGGGAAAATGATGCGAATTCTTCACATTCTTATACTGATCAACATTCTCGTTTTTTTGGGATTTTGTTCAAAACCGGAGAATACCGTTCTTGAGAGTGTTCAACTGGTGGAAAATCCGGGCGGGACCAAACCTGAATACGTCCCAAATGGAAAACTGAACAGGGGTGAATACGTTATTTTGGTTGAGACCAAAGAGTTCCAGGGAAAATCCTGGGATAAAGTCCAGATCGTGGGCACTTCAACGACGGGCTGGATGGCTTCGAGTGTTTCTCACAAAGGGAAACTGCCAACCGTGACCGTCACAAAAGACAGCGTTCTGTTCAGTCGCCCGAACCCCAAATCCCCGGAGGCGGGAAAGGCGCGGGCCGGGCAGGTCGCGTTTCAATTAGAAGCCGATAAAGAAAACAAGTTTGTGCTCATTCAGTTCCCCGGTACACAGGGGTTTATTTCGGAAGATGCGGTTGGTGCCCCTGGTGAGGTGATTCGCACGGTAAACATTCCCGGTCTTGGCCAGGCAAGGGTCCGTTCAAGTTCGCAGTGGAAATCGGAAGAAGGCAAAGAAAGTTCCTTTGATCCGCGAAACCTCTTTGATCGCAGTTTACAGACTGGCTGGTGCGAAGGCGCCGACGGGGAAGGCGTGGGCGAAAGTATCACTCTTGAATTCGGCAACTGGGTCACGGTTGATAAGATCGAAGTCGTTAACGGTTGGGCCGAGAGCGAGGATGCGTACAATCGCAACAACCGTGTTTCAAAATTGCGGGTAACCGCGGATCGAGGCAACGAATCCTTTGAATTGCAGGATGGCGTGTTTGACTATCAATTCATCTGCTGTAGCGGGGGGATGGGCGGTTCAACTTTCACGTTTACCATTGATGGTGCTTATTCCGGTCGCATGAACGACACGTGTTTCAGCGAAATTCGGTTGTCTGGCTTTCAAGGTGGGGCACCTGCCGAAGGAATGGATTCACATGACCACTAATCGTAGGTTCGTGCGCCCTTTTCTTTTCGGTTGCGTGTTTCTGTTTGCCGGAATTGCTTCCGCCCAGGAATTCGAGCCGCGTGAGGCGAAAGTCATTGCCGGGACGCTCAATATGCGCAATGTCGCCGCAATCGACGGGACCCGGGTGGGCTCCGTTTCTCGCGGACAGGAAGTATACGTTCTGGAACGTTCGAAGGCGCAATCCAATATAGAAGGTGCCTACGATTATTGGTACAAAATCCGCCACGGGGGAAAAACAGGCTGGGTCTTTGGAGCGTTTCTTACATTTGAAGTGAACGTAGAGGGCGGGGTTCGCTGGAAGAGTGTTCACGCCTCAGACGTTTTTGTACGTGGCGTCGCCGTCTCGCAGAATGGGACGATTCTGGTAGGCGGAGAAGAGGGTGTCATCTTTATCTCCTCAAATCGTGGCAGCTCCTGGCGGCGGGTCGTGCCGCAGGCGCTGGGGACCACCATCGGCAAAATCCACCGCATGCTGGTGCATGGTGGAAGTATCTGGATTGCGGCCAGCGGCGAAAAAGGCGGTGGCGTCTGGAAGACCACGAACAACGGCGGAAGCTGGGCACAATTCACTAAAGCCCAGGGTTTACCGGAGAATGACGTTTTTTCGCTCGCGGCGACATCGGACGGTTCGATTTGGGCCGGCACAGCTGCCGGCCTCTCCGTAAGCCGGGACGGCGGTGTATCATGGAATCGGCATGGTCCGGATGACGACCTCAACATTATCTCACTGGCGGTGACCGACGATGGTACAGAGGCCTTCATTGGTACCACCAGCGGCGTCTATATTCTGCGCGAAAAGGCGGGTTTGTTCGGCGGTTCTAAAGTCGTCTGGGACCGGATCGGTAAGGGCGAACCGAACGTCGGTAATAGAGTACATGGCCTGAGCCTGACTCCCGGAGGAACTGTCATTGTCGGGACCGAAGAAGGTTTGAGCCGAACAACACTCTCAAATCCGGATGCATGGTCCGCGATTGGGGGTAAGACCACGGTCAATTCCGTTCTTGTGGATTCATTCAACCGCATCCTTGTTGCCACAGAAAATGGATTGAATATTTCCCTGGACGAAGGTGTTTCCTGGGTAACCTATAAGAAAGAACACGGCCTTGCGGCTAACCAGATTCTGGAAATTGGCGTGGATCCAAGCAATCGAACCATCTGGGCCACTTCTGGTTCGGCCGGCCTCAGCCGTTCCGATTAAAAATGCCAGCGCCTGGACGGTCCGGCCATGAGATTCATTCGACAACTGCGCGATTTGATCAAGGGACCGTTTCCTTTCAAATCTTTTTATTTTCGTGCAGGCCTGACGCTCCTCCTCCTGTGCCTCGGCACGGGAGCCGGGTTGTTTGGCTGGTCCGTATTCACTTACCTGAGCGAAAAAGGATCCATGGCCGTTGTGATCCAGAGCTACCGCGCTCGCCTCGTGGATGGTGACGAACGGCGTAGACCGCCGATTCGTATTTATTCGCGCAACAAGGAGTTGCTGTCAGAGTACTACCCGGAGCGTGATTCTGTGCTTTCGCTCAAGCGCTGCCGTGGTTTTACAAGGCTCGCACAGGCAGCCGTCGCTGCGGAAGACCGGGAGTTCTATGATCACTCCGGGTGGTCATACAGGGGCATTCTACGCGCGGCCTGGCGCAATTTAATTCACCTTTCCATTCGAGAAGGAGCGAGCACCATTACGCAACAACTCGCCCGCAATCTTTTTTTGCGTGATCGATCTGGATTTTCTCGTAAATTTCTGGAACTGTTGATTGCGCGCCAGATTGAATCAATCCTGAACAAGGACGAAATTCTCTGCCTCTATCTCAGCCGGGTCTATATGGGCGAAGGTCGCAGGGGAGCGGAAGAAGCCGCTCGTTTTTATTTCCGTAAACCGCCTGAGAAGCTCGATGCGGCTGAAGCCGCAATGATTGCGGGCATGTTTCCCGCACCAGTGCGTTACAGCCCCCTCAATAATATCGGCGCCAGCCTGAAAAAACAGACCCTGGTTCTTGAGGCTATGCACGCGGCGGGTAGCGTAGCGAATCCACGCCACGAACAGGAACTTTTCAAGACCAGGTACGGGATCGAAAACAGGGAGCAGGGAATTACGGCGGGCAGTATTGGTCTGTACGGCGCCGATCGCGATTTCGGTTACAACCTCGCTCCTGATGTTAGCAGTTTCGTTCGTTCATTTTTAGCTTCCCACCTGGACGCTGAAATCATCGCCCAGGGAGGGCTTACTGTTTACACCACGATTGATTCGCGCCGACAATCGGCGGCCATTGCCGCGATGCGCGCCCGAATCGAAAACCTGAGGAGAAATCTCGGAAAAAATTCTGCCTTTGGCGTCGAGGAAACGCGACGATTACAGGCAGGTCTGAATGGAGTCCTTGTCGCTCTGGAACCCGCGACCGGCGACATCCTGGCCCTTGTTGGTGGTTTTCGGGCTTCGGAGGAGGGCTGGCAGAATCGAGCCTGGATCATGCGTCGCCAGCCTGGTTCTGCCATCAAAGGCTTCCTGTACGCTCTGGCCCTTGAAGATTCAGTGCTCGAACCGAATGCCGAAGTTCTTGACGAACCGGTGAATCTCGGCGGGTACAATCCGCCGAACTGGTACGCGGGCTATGAGGGTCCCATGACCTTGCGACGCGCGATCGCCAGGTCCACCAATACAGTCGCCGTCAAAACTCTCCACGATCTGGGAACCGGACGATTCGTACGAGCCCTGGGCGATTGTCTGGACCTGGGGTACCTGGAAGCCCGCGATCGTTTCCCCGCGAACTTGACTCTCGCTCTGGGTACAGGCGAAGTTTCTCCGATTGAACTGGCAAGGTTGTACGCGCCGTTGCTCAATGAAGGTATTACGATTCGCCCCATTCTCATTCGTGAAATTCGCGACCCGCAAGGACGTACTTTCTGGGTGGATGAAAATTCCACTGGCGACCGATTGCTATCGGCGGAAGCAGCCGCGGGGGCTGTCGATTTGCTGACCGGGGTGGTGGAGGAAGGGGGAACAGTTGACTGGATCGCCGCCCGGCGGGCCCAGGATCCGGGCTATTTGACCTTTCCCCTTGCCGCGAAAACTGGGACAGTGGCGAGCAACCCCGCGGAACGCGCGCGTTTTAAAGTTAAATCGGGAGTCCGCGATGTCTGGTTCGTGGCCCTCGTGCCTCAGGAAGTTTCCGTTACATGGATTGGCCAGGACGAGGGGATGCCTTTCGAGGGCAGTGGCGCCGGGACAGCGGCTGCCCTGTGGGTCGATTATGCCAGGGCTGGATTGAACGGTCACGTATCCGGGTCCTTTCGCGATCCGGCACCGGACCACTCCAGGGAACACGATCCGAAAAATGTGGATCAAAAGCCGGACGTGAAACAAGAAGGCCAATGGCGCGAAGAGCAACTGCAAAAAAATCAACCAGGTATTTTACCTCCTTTTGAAAAAGATGATTTCGAAATAAAGGACGATCCCGTCGGTTAAATTCAATCGGGAAACCAGTCCCCAAATTCAGTTTTGAGACGATCCTTTAATCGTATAAAACCGCACGCGCAAATCGTCGGTCTCGGTTTCGTTCACGAAAATTTGTTGCTCGTCCAGGATGCGGCGATACGCTTCCAGATCGGTCGCCGCCCAGCCTGGTTGTTCCGCGGGGTTCGTGAACTGGCCGTAGCGGTCGGGACGCGTTTCGAGGAAGGCCATTTTTTTCCCGGGCAGTTTGATCTGTAACTGCCGCATGAGTTCGGTCGCGTCCGGAAGCAGCGGCGCCACGAAGAGCGTCCGGTCGAAGTAGGCCATGCCGGAGTGCGACGCGAGAAACGGGCTCTGAAAGACCAGCACATCCGCGTCCAGAGACAGCATCTGCGTCTGAAAATTGCGCAACTGCCTGGTGGCCACGCCCAGAATCTGGAGCCACACCAGCGACGCGATCGTCGAAAAAGCGAAGATCAAAACGAGAACGGTTTTCAAAGAGGCGCGCCGCCAGCCCGCCAGGCGCGCCGGCGCGTAAAAACGCGCCATGCGATTGGCGACGATTAACGCCGGGAACACCGCGAACAAAAGATAACGCGGGCCCCAGAGGACCGTGCCGTCATCGGCCGATAACAAGGCCACGAGCGGCATGTACGGCAGAATGGCGAAGGTCAGCAAACGCGCCGAACGTCCCGCGCGCCGCAGTCCACCTGGCAGGAACACGGCGATAATTCCCAGTAAGAGCAGCGGAGCGTACCCGAAGAAACCGAGCTTCAGGGCCCCGCCGAAGATCAGGCGATAGAGCGCGGTCAGGCGAATCTCCAGGCTTTTTTCCATGAACCCCGCCTGGTTGCTCATGTAATGAATGCCGAGGATGTGCCCGTAATTCGCGTAGTTCACCGCGAAAAATAACACAGCGGCCACGATAGCGCCCGCGCCGAAAAACAACCCGGCCCGCAGTTCGCGCGAACGCCGCGCCCGGTTCGTCCGCGCGAAAAGGACCAGTTCCAGCAGCGCGGCGAGTCCCAGGCAGCCAAGCAGGACCAGCGCTTCGAGCCGCAAAAACGCCGCCAGACCGAATAGCAATCCGCCGAGGGATTTTTCGCCCGGCGACTTGAACCCCCTGCGCAGATACAGCGTAAACCCGGCCAGAATCAAAAACAGCGCGAAGTTGTACTCCGACCATTCGATGCCCTTGCCGAGAATCCAGGTGCCCCAGAGCGCGTAAAAAAAGATCCAGAAGCGCAGCTTCCACCAGCGCCACAAAAAATAAAAACAGAGCAGGGTAAAGAGGGCGCTCACGTACGGCAGCAACAGCGGACTGCTCGCTTTGATAATCAGAGCGCCGAGCCAGGTCAGCGCCCCCGAATACTGGCCGTAAAATCCGTCGGGCATTTTTACCAGGTACACGCCGGGGTGCGGGTAAAATCGAAATTCGGGATCGAAACTTTTGCCGGGATAAAACAACTGCTGCGAACGGAAGTCATTCTGGACGAGCGAGTACGACTGGATGAGTTTATTGAGCGGATCACCAGTCCACATGTAACGCGGGTTCAGCCGCGCGATCACCGCGAGGGTGATTAGCGTGGTCAGGGCAAGCAGTACGGGCGCGCGATTCGCTTTGATCCAGGTCATGGGGAGCCAGAAATTTACCGCGCGGCTGTTGTGTCGCGCGCGAATTATCATGGCCAAACCCAGGCCGAGCCCTGCAAACGTGTATCAAATATACGTGGACTGGACGTCGTCCAGGCTCCGGTCAGACGAGTTATGACTTGATCGAGGCACCGGAGCGACGGGTGGTAACCAGGAAGGGATGACTTATGGTGAAGCTTTCTGTGGATAACATGGTAGTTCTTATGCGCGAACTGCTGCCGCCCAACGGTACCGCGAATGCAGGGCTCCCAGCGTACCCGTTTCGCAATTCAACTCACGAATTTCAAGCATGCGAAAAAATTAAATAAATGGAAAAATAAGTTGCGATTCCCTCCTGACATCGTAATCTCATGGCCACCAGGAGCCCGCCCATGCGATCACGTATTAAAATGAGCAAAATGTACTCCCCGGAGCAGGAAGCGACCCGCCGGCCTGCGCATAAGTCCCAGAATAAGCGCAAGGCGACGGAAGCCTGGTTTGAAGGCGAGCCGGCGGAAACAGCACTCTACGTCTTTCCCGCCCTTAAGATTGGTCGCGTCGATAGCTCGGAGGAGCGGGAAGCGGACGAGATGGCCCACCGCGTCGTGGGGAATGGCGCGCCTGAGCGGATGCCGCAGAGAGTCGCGGGCCAATCCGAGGGGGGCGGCCTCGCGGTCAGTCCGGCAATCGCGGACCGAATCCAAGCTCGTTCGGGCCAGGGTGAATCGCTCCCGGCGGCGGACCGAGAATTTTTCGAGCCACGTTTTGGACGCGGTTTTGAAGACGTGGTGATTCACCGTGACGCGGAGGCGAATGATCTCGCGCGGAGCCTGAACGCAAAGGCGTTCACGGTGCGGAGTGATATTTATTTTGGAAGCGGGCAGTATTCGCAGGACGAGGATGGACGGCGACTGCTCGCGCATGAGTTGACGCATACGGTGCAGCAGGGGGCGGCGAAAACGGTGCAACGACAGATTCGCCCCGAAGGAAAGGAGGCTGGAGTCGACCTGAAAAAGGTCCAGAGCGAAGTCGAGCGCATCATCCTGGGTCATCGAGACAACCCCTCCGAAATGGTCCGGTTGCTCATCGCACGGACCATCACCGTGTCGGCCGAATACGCCCATCTGGCATTCCTCGAAGTCGCTGTGCTCGCGGATAAATACCCGGAACTGGCCGGGGCACTCAATGTTGTCCTACGGGCGATGGGCCAGAACATGGCCGGGGCGGTGGACCTGAGCCCGGAAACCATGACCTGGTTCGATCTTTTTAATATCTGGCTGTTTGAACTCGGTGATTTTGATGAAATCAGATTTGGTGATCACGCTGCCACAACGAGCGATCTAAAGAAGCAAGAAGGGATCACTCAAGCACGAAACCAGGCCCATGAAAGAATCCAGCGGGGCGATCTCTCAACCTTGCCTTTTTCCTGGACATACGATCAGGCCGCGTTCTATCAGGGGATCAAGAACCGCAATCTGGCCACCTCTTTTCTCGGTTCCTTCGGCGGTACGGTTTCCATCCTGGCCCATGGCACGGGTGAATATATTCTCATTTTCAGAATTGAAAATACCACGGGCCGGGCCTCAGGTACGCGTCTGCGCCAGGCCGAGGTTCCTGGAGCGGAAGGAGGGAAAGGGGTTCATCTTCCAATCATTCTGGATAAAGACCGCGGGAAAGGGATTCCCCTGGGGGGAACGCTGAGGCAGGTATGGACATGGAGCGAAATCGTTCGCATCGAAAAAAGACCCTGATTCTTGTTTTGTTGGCATTTGCCACAGGGCATTGCCTGAGGGACGGAGCGCCGGAATTGGCAATGAAGTACGGTCCGGCCTTCAATTCTGTTCGAAAAGAGCTGGGTATTACCATTCTCCCTGATAATTGGATTCGCCTGAATCATTACAAAACCGAATCGCTGAATTGGAAAAACCCGCAAGGAGACCGCTTATCCGATGAAAAGAAACCGCATCATTTTCTAAAGGTCATGGTTTTTAAGAATCAGGAGCCGGAATTGGAACAGGATAATTTCTACAGCGGACGGGAATTCGAGCACATGGACGGAACCGGTTTTGAAAAAATATGGGTGACCTATCATCATGACCGCAAACGAAAGGGCGAGAATCCCTGGAAGTGTACCCTTGAAACGGGGGTTCCATCCGGGTATGATGACCCGCGTTATCCGATCCGATTCACTGGAGAGCCGATTTCCCTGGAAGTAGCGCAACGGATGCTCATTCAGTGGGGGTTGCATTACCCGTAGTTCGAAACTTGCGCGCGATCAGAAGCGGTGCATACGTAAGAATATTCGTCACCCATGCGAAAGCCCCCGTGAGCCAGCCCGGAAACCATGAATATGAACCTATAGTCGGATGGGCGTATACCATCTTTGATTTCTTGTCTGGAACCCCGACTGCTATAGATGATTGGTCCATTGAACGGAGACAAGCCAGAGAGAAAAAAGCAGAGGAAGATGCGAAAAAACAGAAGCGATAGAGACCAATAGGAGGAAAGTTTTGCCGGAATTATTTGAAGAAATAATAGGGTTTATTAAAGAGGAGACACGCCCGCAACGCGACCACAGGGAGCGTTGCCTTATGAATCCGCCGGAAAGCCCGACGGTCGCGCGGGCGAATTGCGTCACCAGCGCGACCGGGCCCCCCGAAAATTACGGGAATAAGTAGAGATTATACACAAATCCCGTGATCCCCGCTTCCCCCGCTTTCCGTGTCCCCGGTGATTCCACTCAGGCCGCGGCCGCCGCGATTTCTTCGCGGGCTGTGCCCCGGTATAGAATCGTGATGACACCCGCCCACTCGAGGACGCGCATGATCTGGTAAGCCGGATCGATCTCGAACCAGCGAAACGCGAAGTTGGGCGATGTACCGCGGCCGTGGTGGTTATTCTGAAACAGCTCGCCCATGGTCAGGAAATCGACGGGCAGGGTGTTGCGCGATTTGTCTTTCGTTTTCGTAAAGTTGACGTAGCCGTATTTGTGCCCGCCCCAGTTGACGATCGAGCCGTGGATCGGTCCCATGAGCCAGTGAATCGGCAGCAGGAGATACAGGTACCACATGCCTTCCGGGACGAAGGCCAGGTAAAACAGGGCGTACGACGCGCCGGCGGCGATTCTAAACACCCAGGATTGACCCAGCACGTCCAGCGCGGGCCACTGCGGGGTGGGGGCGGCGAATTCGCGGGCGGGGGCCACGCGGTTGTAGGAAAAGCCATCGTAGGTTTTTTTCGTCTTCCACATCATGTCGAAAAAATTCGCGCTGTGGTGCGGCGAATGCGGATCGCGGTCCGTATCGCTGTAAGCGTGGTGCATCCGGTGTAGTACCGCGTAACCGTAGGGGTTCAGAAACGAGGGCCCCTGGGAAAAGATCGTCATGAAATGGAAAAAACGCTCCCAGCGCGGGCTGGTGAACTCGAACATACTGTGAGCGGCGTAACGGTGCAGAAAAAAGGTCTGCATGAAGATACTCGCGAACCAGTGCCCGAAGAAAAAGATCAAAATGGCGGTCATTGGGTCCCTCCAGAACCGTATATTTAACGGTGTTAGATAGTGCGGCCAAGGTATCTAACGGCGTTAAATATGACAAGTCAAAAAATTGTGCGCGGCACAAAAAAACGGCAGGGCAATCAGGGCGCCCCGGCCGGCGCGGGGCCCGGCTGCGACCGCGCCGGCCGTCGGGTGCTCGGTCGCGGGGGCGCTCCCTCGCCCCCTGGCGCGGCAGAGCGGGGTCTGTCAGATTACTCGATGCGGCAATAATCGGCTGAGTGCCTGGAAAAGTTCCTTCTTCCGAAACGGTTTGCGGAGGATGCCATCGCAGAGTTTCAGGATTTCGTCCTCTTCTTCCCGCAGACTGGATGCGGTCAGGACGAGGATCGGCGTGGCCGCCGCCGGGTAACGTTTGCGAAACTCGATCGTGAACTCGCGACCGTCCATACGCGGCATGCGGATATCGAGCAGGATCAACGTCGGCCTGGTTGTTTCGTAGAGATCCAAGGCGGCCAGTCCGTCCGTAGCTTCCGTGATCTCGATCGGCTGGAAGCGCAGGAATTGAGTGACCAGCTTGCGATTAAAATCGAAGTCATCGACGAGCAGAATTTTCGCGGGCAGAAAACGTAAATGATCGAGATTCGCGTCGGCCGGTCCGTTCGCGGCGGGAGGGGCGACCGCGACATCCGGCAGGCGCAGCCTGAAGCGACTGCCCGCGCCCACCGTGCTCTCCAGTTCCAGGCTGCCGCCCATCAGGCGCGCCAGTTGCCGGCTGATGGCCAGGCCCAGACCTGTGCCGCCGTACCTGGCCTGCGACTGACCCGATTTCTGGCGAAAACTTTCAAAGACCCGTTCCTGTTCCTCCGGCGGAATGCCCGGACCGGAATCGGAAACTTCGATCCACAGATCGTAGCGTTCGTTTCCCGCCGGCCGGACCCCCGCCGTAAGGTTCACCGCCCCGTGTTCGGTGAACTTAAACGCGTTGCCGAGGAGATTGTTGAGTATCTGTCGCAGACGCAACTCGTCGAGGAGCAGGGCGGGCGGGAAATCGCCTTCCAGCGTGAGCGGAAAATCGAGCCGCGCGTTTTCAGCGCGGACCTGGAAGATCCCGTGGCATTCGCGCAGCAGGCGCGCGGGGTTCAGCGGTTTTTCTTCCAGCTCCATGGCCCCGGCTTCGATGCGTGAGAGGTCCAGGATATCGTTGATGAGACCCAGGAGCGATTCGCCGTTGATGGTGATCCAGCGCGCGTAGCGCGCGTGCGGCGACCCGTCCAGCTCTTCGCGTAGAATTTCGGTGAAGCCGAGAATCGAATTGAGCGGCGTGCGCATTTCGTGCGACATATTCGCCAGGAATAACATGCGCGCCTGTCCGGCCGATTCGGCCGCGGCCCGCGCTTCGCGTTCCGCGCGTTCCAGTTCTTTATAACGACTGATATCCGTTACGAAATTCGCGATGCAGAGCGGCTTGCCCTGGATGTCCCGGACCAGGGTGAAGTTTTCGATCGTGGGCACAGTGCCCGCCGGCCCCTGCACGCCGAGTTCGCCTTTCCAGCGCCCACTCTGGAGTACGATCGGCAGGATCTCGGTTTCGACGCGGCGCATGATCTCGGGCGGATAGATTTTGCGCAGCGACTGTCCGATCAGTCGCGCGTTCTGTAAAAGGCGACCGAGGCCGTCGTTCAGAAACGTGATCTTTAAATTAAACCCGCAGATCCAGATGCCCTGGTCGGTGGCTTCGGCCAGTTGCCGGTACACGGCCAGTTCCGCTGGCGCGCGGTCCCGGTCGCGCAGGGCCTGGCGCCATTCGGTCACGGTCAGGCCGGTGCGACGTTTTTGAATGGGCCCGGCAGGTGGTGTGCGGGGAAACAGAGTGTCCCGGGTCGTACGCCAGGCGTCCACCCGCGGTTCTTTTTCACTATTTTCCTTAATTTCGTCCATTCCGGTGAAATTTCCGGGACAACCGTTCGACCCGTTTGATTCACAGTATGTATAATGAAAAAGCGTAAGGAAAAGAGAATCGTTCGGTTAAGAACAGGTAAAAAAATATGGAACAAAAGGCCGTTTCGCTCCGATCCTGAAATCCTCGCCCCCGTGGGCCCGGCTGTTTTCGGGCCCTGGAACGCTCCGGCAAGCGCCTAAAAAAACGATGCGCGGTCCGGGGGGCCTGATTTTTTGTCCTCCGAAATGAAAATGCAGTCGATTCCCCGCGGTTTCGCTGGTACCCTGCTGGTCGGCCTGCTGATGGTTCCCGGACGCGTCGCCCCCGAGGACCCGGCCCTTTCCAAAGCGAATCTTTCCACGCCCGCGCCCGCGCCCGCGCCTGGCCCTGGGCCGGGACAGGGGCCGGCCCTGGCCACCCCGGCGCCCGAGACGGGTGCGCTCCCCGCCGATATAGCCGCGCACCAGGTACAGGGTTCGCAACCCTATCCGCCTTCGGGTTTGTCGCAATTTTATTTCGAGCATAACGGGAAGTACCGGCGTTATTTGCTCTACGCGCCGCTGGTGGAACCTTCCGGTCCGCGGCCGATTCTGTTCGTCCTGCACGGCTCGGGCGGCACACCGGAATCGATGATCAAACTCACCGACGATCGATTCAACGAACTGGCCGATGAACGTAAATTTTTCGTGCTCTACCCGGAAGGCCCGCTCTCCGGCTGGCAGAGCGAGTCGGTGAAGAAAAGTTTTCTGTCGCTGCGCGAACCCGGCGAAGATCTGGTATTCATGCGCGATCTGCTGGCATCGCTCCTGCGCGAATACGCGATCGATCCGGGTCAGGTTTTCGTCACCGGTTTTTCGAGCGGCGGGTTCCTTGCCCTGCGCATGGCCTGCGAACTGGACGGTCAGATTCGCGGGATCGCGCCGGTGGCCGCGGTGCTCACGGAAGATACGGCCGACGCCTGTGAGGATACGAAACCCTTCGACGTGCTGTTGATCCACGGCAACGCCGACACCTGGGTCCAGTACACGGGCGGGGGCACGAAAAACAAAAATTTTTCGGCCACGCGCACCATGCGCTTTTTCGCGGAGCGTAACGAATGCGGACCGGACGGGATGATGCGTTTGCTGGACGATCAGACCGACGACGGCACCCAGGTCCTGGCCACGGGTTTTTTCTGCCCGGACGCGCCGGTCGTGCTCTTAACGGTGGAAGAGGGCGGTCATACCTGGCCTGGCGGAACGCAATGGTTGCCGGAAGCGCAGGTCGGGCGCACTTCAGCCGACATCGTTGCCGCGGATCTGATCCTGGAGTTTTTTAACATGGGCCGGCAGGTCTGGACACAGCCCCCGCCCGGGTTGCCCTGAGATCATGGAATTTCCCCTGCTGCGTGACATCGCGATCATCTTCGCGGTCGCCATCCTCGTCGGTTATGTTTGTTTTCGTCTCGGTGTGCCGGCGATTCTCGGTTTTCTGATCGCGGGCGGTCTGGTCGGCCCGCACGGACTCGGCCTGGTTGAGTCGCAGCATGAAGTCGAACTCCTGGCTGAAATCGGCGTCGTCCTGCTTCTGTTCACGATCGGCCTGGAGTTTTCGCTCAAAAAATTGTTAGCCATCGGACGCCTCGTTTTGCTGGGCGGGACGTACCAGGTCGGTCTGACGATCGTCGTGCTGGGTCTGTTCGCGTACGCGCTCGGCGCCAGGCCGGGCGCGGCCTTGTTCTTCGGATTTTTATTCAGTCTGAGCAGCACGGCGATTGTGCTGCGCGTCTTACAGGACCGGTCCGAGATCGAAAGCCCGCACGGGGTCACCGCGCTCGGCATCCTGATTTTTCAGGACATCGTCATCGTGCCGATGATGCTCGTGGCCCCGTTTCTCGGCAGCGGCATCACAACAGCGCAGTCGCCAGTTCTTCTGTTATTGCGCGGCCTGGGTGTGCTGGGGCTCGTGGGCGTGGCGGCGCGCTGGGTCGTGCCGGCCCTGCTCTTTCGCGTGGCGCAGACGCGCAGCCGCGAATTGTTTTTACTGGCGAACGTCGTCATCTGTTTCGCGGTCGCCTGGTTGACCTCGGCCGCCGGGCTTTCGCTCGCGCTGGGCGCCTTTCTCGCCGGCCTCGTGATCGCTGAATCCGACTACGGCCAGGAAGCTCTGGGCGCGGCCATTCCCTTTCGCGACGCGTTTACCAGCTTCTTTTTCGTTTCGATCGGAATGTTGCTGCACGTAGAGACCGTGCTCGACCGGCCCGCGCTCGTACTGCTGACGACACTGGCCGTTCTTGTGCTGAAGACCCTGGTGGCCGCCGGGTCCGGGCTCCTGCTGGGTTTGCCGCTACGGTCGGCGCTGCTGGCCGGGTTCGCGCTGTGTCAGGTGGGCGAATTCGCTTTTATTCTTTCGGGCGTGGGTGTGCGCTACCAGGTGCTGAACGACGGGGATTACCAGGTGTTTCTCGCGGTGGCGATTCTGACGATGGCCGCCGCTCCGTTTCTCATCGCGGTCGCGCCAGGCCTGGTGGAAAAAATTCTGCGCCTGCCGATCCCGCCGGCGCTGCGGCGCGGTCACTACGCGGTTGGCCTGCCGGAGGGATTGCATTTCGCCGAACATTTAATTATCGTCGGTTATGGCGTAAACGGGCGCAACGTGACCCGCGCGGCCAGGGCGGCCGGTATCGATTTCGCCGTGCTCGACCTCAACCCTGGCACCATCCGCGCCGAACGCGAACGCGGTCTGCCGATTTTTTTCGGCGACGCCACGCGCGAATCGGTGCTGGATCATATCGGCGTCCAGCGCGCGCGGGTGCTCGTGGTCGTGGCCAACGATCCGCCCGGCGTGCGCCGGATCGTGGAGCTGGCCCGGCGGAGGAACCCCGGCGTGTACATCATCGTCCGCACGCGCTTCGTACGCGAAATGCACGCGCTCTACCAGCTGGGCGCGGACGAGGTGATTCCCGAGGAATTCGAGACATCGGTGGAGATTTTCAGTCGCGTGCTTTCCCGCTACCAGGTGCCGCGCGCCCAGGTCGAAAAATTGATCCTGGAGCTGCGGGCTGACAATTATCGAGTGTTCCGCAGCCAGAGAGGGATCGCGCTGCACGACGTGGAAGAGCGCATGCCGGGCCTGGATTTTTCGGTCCTGCACCTCGGCGATTCGCCCTGGGCCGGCTCCACGATCGGTGCCGTGGAACTCCGCAAGAAACACGGAGTCACCGTGGTGGCGATTCGTCGCGGGGCCGGGGTCATCCAGGACCCGGGGGCGGGGACCGTACTGGCGGCGGGCGATTTACTGTACGTGATCGGATCGCCGGAAAAGGTCGCCAGCGTGGCGCGGACGATCGGCGGGGAGCCGGAAGTCTCTATTTCGCCTTAAACAAAAAATTTTTATTTTTAGCGGCCATCCAGGATGAACGTGAGCAGATCGAGCAGTTGTTTTTTCTGGATGGGCTTGGCCATGTGCCGGTCACAGCCGGCCGCGAAACATTTTTGTTCCTCGGTTTTCAGCGCGTGCGCGGTCAGGGCCACGATGGGCGTTCGGGCCATGCCGGAGGCTGTTTCATAGTCGCGCATGGCCCGGGCTGTTTCGTAGCCGTCCATCACCGGCATCTGCATGTCGAGCAGGACGAGATCGAACGGTCGGGCCTGAAATGTTTTCAGGGCTTCGCGACCGTTTTCCGCCACGCTTAACTCTATGGGTGTCTGGCGCAGATAGGCCTGGATCAGAAAGCGGTTGTCTTCGTTGTCTTCGACGAGTAAAATTCGCGGAGTTCGATTTTGTTCGACGGGCGCTTCTTTCACAGGGGACGCGGTCTCGCCCGGTAGATCGTCAGGCGATCCCGTGCGCATATTCAGGCGCAGCAGAAAAATACATCCCCCGCCTTCGGCGCCGCGCAGTTCCAGTTCTCCGCCCAATAGCGCGGTGAGTCGCCGGCAGATTGCCAGGCCAAGGCCGGTGCCACCGAAGCGACGCGTCGTGGATGAATCGGCCTGGACGAAAGCGTCGAAAATCGTGGCCTGTTTGGCGGCGGGAATGCCCGGCCCGGTATCGCGGACTTCGAATGTAAGCGCCGCCGTTTGTGCCGTAGCCGGCCGCGAACGAACGTCCACCCGGACTTCGCCGCGTTCGGTAAATTTCACCGCGTTGGAAACCAGATTGACCAGAATTTGACGCAGACGCGCCGGATCGCCGCGCAAAATTTCCGGCGTGTCAGGTTCGATGTTCACCTGAAAGCTGAGGCCTTTCCCCTGGGCGCGCAGGGACGCGGCTTCCGTGGAACGTTCCACCACCTCCGCGAGCGAAAAATATAAAACCTCCAGCTCCATGCGCCCCGATTCGATGCGCGATAGATCGAGGATATCGTCGATCAGGACCAGCAGATGATCGCCGGCTTTGCGCGCGATCCGCAGATAGTTTTCCTGTTCGGCGTTCAGGGGCGATTCGCTGAGGAGTTCGGTCATCCCGAGAATCGCGTTCAGCGGTGTACGAATTTCGTGGCTCATATTCGCCAGGAATTCCGACTTGGCGCGGTTGGCGGCCTGGGCCTGGTCACGGGCCGCTTCCAGCTCGATCATGATCCGTTTCTGTTCGGTGATGTCGATGCCTTCGCCGACGATCTTGAACACCTCCCCGGCTTCGTTGAAGATCGGCGTGAGCACGCGCAGGACGTGCCGGGTTTGCCCGGCTGGAGTCGCGATAAACTCCTCGAAGCGAATTTCTATCTTTTCGCTAAAAACACGTCGCATTGATTTAATGCGATTTTCGGCCAGCCCCGGATCGCGGCCCTTGCGGCGCGCGTAGTCCCGGTCGTCCCGACCGACGAGCCAGGCGCGCATCTCCGGGTCCTTGATCGCGCGCGGGTTGACGTATTCGTAACGCAGGTCGGCGTCGAAGAGCGCCAGATCGAGAGCCATGTTGTCGAGGATCTGTTCGTAAATCGCCTTCTGTTCCCGCACCTGGCGTTCGGCGGCCCGCGAGCTCTCGCTCCGCGCTGTTTTCAGGATTTCGTGGTCTTCGGCGATCGTCAACCGACCGACGCGCACCACCAGGAACACGAACAGGGCCCCCGCGAAAAAAACGAGGCCGGTAAGCAGTCGCACCAGGTCCGCCTGGTCGCCGAGGATGAGCGCGATCACGCCGATGTACCCAAACAGAAACAGAACCATCAGCAGGCGCAGGATTTTCCAGGTTCCCGTATACCGGCTGCCGGCGAGCGAGACGATTACCCGCTGGATGTTCAGCACCGAAAAGAGCATGATGCCGGCTCCGCCGGCGATGAGCCCCAGGGTGGTGATGGTTTGCGCCGACAAAATTTACCACGCGCGGGGCGCGTCCCTGTGTGGCAGCCTCTTTGCTGGCAGCCTGTTTGCCCGGCGGGTGCCCGGTGCAGCACCCCGTTCTGCCGTAACCACCGCCCGCGGTCCACTTTTTTTGCCGGGAGCGGCAGCTCCCGGGCGACCATTCCGGACGGTCGGCGGCGGCGCGGATCGCCGGTTTTTTTGCCTTGCCAGCGCTTTCCGGGGCAGGAACCTGGCTCAAAGCGTTCGAATTGAAGCGCGCCTATAGCTCAATGGATAGAGCGCAGGTCTCCGGAACCTGAAATCGGGGTTCGAATCCCTGTAGGCGCACATTGTTTTAGTAACCCCCCCGGATTCTAACCTGAGGCATCGTCCCGGGTCGCGATCGTCCTTGATGGTTGCGCAACCCGGGGAATCGGTATCCGCATAAATCCGCTCAGCTCCCGTATCACAATCACGCCCGCGTCGGCCCAGGGAAAAACATGTTCGTCTTGCGGCGATATTCCCGGTAGCCGGGCCGTTTTTTCATCGAATAATACTCTGACGGGATCGCGCCGGTAAACAACACCAGGGTGGTGTACATGATGCGCGAAACAAACAGTAAGCCGAGGCCGATCGCAATCCAGACGACCAGGCCTTCGCGTTCGAAGAGATCGATATAAGCCGGGATCGCGGCGATGATCAGCGCGTTCCAGACCATCCACTCGAAGAAGTAATTCGGATGGCGCGAGTAGCGCCAGAGACCGACGTCGCAGACGGCTTTGCGGTCGCCGGCCTGCATGGCCTGTTTCGCGAAGTCGGCCTTTTGTTTGTCGGCCAGGGTTTCGCCCGCGAAGCAGAGCAGCCACAGCCCGGCGCCCGCGATTTCGAGCGGATGAATTTCGGCGGCCGTGTGAAAGGCGATCAGGAGCGCGGGCAATGATAAAAATGAAACGTTGGCCAGGGACTGTAAGACGATGTCCACCTGCATGGCCAGCATCGCATTTTTTTTCTTCTCCCGGCCCCAGCGGATGCGTTGAAATTTATAACGCGGCAACTCCGTCGCGAAGGCGCCGCGGTACAGCCAGACCAGAGCGGTCAGCCCCATGCGCAGGCCCATGAACAGATACACTCCGCCGATCGCGTATTTTTTTACGGCCGCGCCGTCGCCCAGGAGCAGGACCAGTCCACCGATCAATGCCAACCCCAGCGGCCAGCCGATATCGACGTAGGACATGCGCCCGGTCCGGTACGCCGGGATCTGAACGACAAATAGAAACAGGAGCACCTGGCCGGCCCCGTTGATCAGCATGATTTCGAAAAACTCGCGACTCAGGGCGAGCACGAGAATCATCGGGAGAAAAATAAAAAGCGGAGTGAAATATTTCATAGACAGGGGCGGGTGCCGTTACCGGTGGCCGGCGCTGCTCAGTCTGGATTTCGGCGAGTGTTCCAATTTCCGGCGATTTCGAGCAAGCAGATTTTATATGGCGAGGGCCTACAGGATATCTGCAGGTCGGAATTTTTTCCGTTTCAACCTTATTTCCTTCGAAATGCCGCTCATCATGGGTGCCTCTATACTTCTGTGAGCCACTGGCCATCAGCGAGGGCAGGCAGGCCGCAGGTAGTTTGGGACGGTAACCCGCTTTTCAAATATTTCTTCGCCCATTCCTGAGCGGAGCGGAGCGGATACGTTAGAATATACTAAAATGTGGCAATGATTCATCGGGAATTCTTATCCCCAATCCCTGCATGAACCAAACCCAGGTTTCCTGTGTCGCCTTCATAAATTTTACGAGCATAGGTCTATCAATCTGTTCAGCCTTGTTGATTTTTGCTATAGTCAAATGTTTTCCAACATCCTTCTGAAAATCATCAAGTTCGAGCAAGATTGCATATGTTTCAGGGTGGTCTTCGGAAATTTTAAGACCATTCATTTCCGGAAGTTTGTATTTTAAGTATCCGAGAAGTTGCGGGGCTTCTTTCTTGGGATAGTGCATTCCGAATAAATTAGTGAGGCTCAAAACTAAATTATTTAGGATCGGTTGGACCTGATCAAAAGGCAATGGCCCCTCCACCGGTAGAGTCTGGTATTGCTCAACAGCACTAAGCCAGTATTTAAGCTGAGTATTAATAATCCGGTGGTATTTGTCGGTTTCTTCTTGTAGCCAAGTAGCAGTTCCAGTGGCACCGACTGCGTAATGGGGGATAATATTCACAGCCGTAAATCTAATCCTGCTTTCTTAGAGTCAATTATTTATCTGGCACCAGTCGCGACACATCATTTTAAGAGCAACGGCGTGAAAAATCCACTATCAATTCTAACTGCAGGGAAGAAATCCGCAAACCAGTAAAGGCAAGATTACGCCGACTCAGGTTGTCGAAAACAAGTGCGAACCCGAAGGTCGAATTCGATCCAGGAGCGAACCCACCACACCACCCCATAAATTCCTTGGCACACCACGCCAGCCCGCGATTCTATGGCCATGCCCGCTCGCACCGCCGAAGGCGAACACCTCAACGCCGACGCCTCCAACTACGATCCCGACGCCTACCCGAAGCCAGGGGTGACCGTGGACGTGGCCCTCTTGAAAATCGAAGCGGGACAACTCAAAGTTCTATTGATCCAGCGCAAGCACCCGCCCTTCGCCGGGCGCTGGGCCATCCCGGGCGGGTTCGTGGACATCGCGAAGAACGAGCCGATCGATGTGGCCGCGCGGCGGGAGCTTGAAGAAGAGACCGGACTAAAAAACATCCCGGTAACGCAATTTCGCACGTACGGGGACCCGGGTCGCGATCCGCGCATGCGCATGATCACGGTGGCGTACTGCGCGCTCGCGCCGGCCGAAAAATTTCGCGGGCTGAGCGCGGGCTCGGATGCGGCGGCGGTGGAATGGTTTCCGGTGCGCAGGCTGCCGGCCATGGCCTTCGATCATGACCGGATCCTGAAAGAATTGCGAGCCTGGCTCGCCGAACAAATCGCGCAGGCCCCGGTCGCCTTTCAGCTATTGCCCGCGCGATTCACCTGGGAGGATTTGCGGAGTGTGTTCGAAATTGTGCTCGGTCGCAAACTCAAAACCGCCGCGTTCAAACGCGCGGTGCGGGCGCGCTTCCAGTTAAAGCCAGTCGCCGGTGGGGCCGGCGCGAAAGGAGGCGGGCTCCTGCGATTCGGCGGCGTGCTGAAACCTTTCGCGTGAAAGGTCTCGTCGTAGCTGGCCGGCGGTCAGCGTTTTTCGATTTGCGCGCGAAATGGACGGCGATCATCAAGAAGCGAAAATTTCCCGCGCACGGTCCGCGCCTGTTCGCAGTCGACGTCCACGAGCAGGGTTTCTTCGGCCGCGCCCGCGCGGGCGAGCACCTCGCCCCAGGGGCCGATCAAAGCGGATCCCCC
>CAZVZS010000006.1:1640-10426 GCA_964631535.1 uncultured Leptospiraceae bacterium | reverse complement strand
TTCCGACGCGGTTCACGCCCGCCACAAAGGCCAGGCTGTCGAGGGCCCGGGCGCGCAGGAGCAGGTCCCAGTGTTCGCTTCGTGCCCCGGGCCAGTTGGCGGGCACGATGAATAGATCACAATCGGGCGCGAGGGTCGTGAACAACTCGGGAAAGCGCAGATCGTAACAGATGACGCCGCAGATGCGCGGACCGCCGGCCTCGATCTGAAACGTGCCGACGGTTTCGCCCGGCGCGTACAGGCGGTCTTCGCCCCCGAACGAAAACGGATGAATTTTATCGTACGTGTAGAGCGCTTCCCCCGCACGACCGATAACGCAGAGGGTATTAAAAAAGCGCGCTCCGCGCGTCGTGGCCAATCCAAAGGCGATGGCCGTGCCGTACTTCTGCGCCAGCGCGCGAAATTGCCGGTAGATCGGTCCGTCCGGCGGTTCGGCGATTTTTTCCGGTCGCAATGTTACGCCGGTGGTGGACATCTCGGGCAATACCACGAGCTGTGCCCCGCGTTCGGCCGCTTCCGCGATGCGCGGGTTGAGGTGTTTCAGGCTGGCGCCCGGATCTTCCCAGGCGATATCCGTTTGAACAAGGGCGATTTTCAAGTGCGATTCCTGATAGAAGCGGAGCGCCACGAACAGGGGCGGTCAAGCTCTTTTCACTTCAGGGGGATCGGCGACGCGACAGCGAAAAAAGTCCATGGAGGGACTTTTTCAGCGACATGTTAGAGAATGAAGGTATCGAAAAAAAATTCGTTCCGGATCGATCCGGGTGGCTTGTTCTGTCCGGATTGTCGGCGGGGAACCTGATCCTGACTGCTCTGCTTTTCGGCTCCGGCGAACCGGCCTTTCAGCGTTTCTTCGGGGCGGCCAACCCGATCCTTTTATTTCGAATCGTGTACTATCTGATCTGGCACATCGCCTGGGGACATGCTCGCCTCGGGTTATTGTTTTAACTTTTCAAAAAAACACCGATTGCCAGTCCCGGCATTTCAGCTTATATTAAACCCCTCACCGCCCGTATGGCCGTTCTCAATCAAATGTTCTGCGCGATTCTCGGTGTCCCCGCCGACGCTGATCGCGAGGGTATCAAAAAAGCGTACCGCCAGATCGTGCGCCGCAATCATCCCGACCTCTTTGCGCCCGCCGACCGGCCCTTCCAGGAATTGCGCATGATGCAGATCAACGAGGCCTTCGCGCGTCTGAACGCCGATCTTGATTTCGCTGAGAATAAAAATCAAGACGAACGCGCGAAAACGCGTCGCGGGCCGACGGGCCCGCGCCCGTCCGGAGCCGGGCGCGAACTCGAAACGGGTATGGCCGCCCACAAAGACCCCGCCTACGCGTATTACAAACAGGGATTTATCAAATACAGCGAGGGCGCGGGCGGGATGTTGTTTCACGGGAAGCGCAAACTTTCGCCCGACGAACGCGGTCTGCGGACGACCATGGCGGCCCTGCGCTGTTTTTTCGCGGCCCACGGGTATTTTCAGCGGGTTGTGACGGACTACCCGGAGAGCATCTGGGCCCTGGACGCCGGTTACCGGTTATTTCGCATCGAACGATTTATGGCCATATACAGGCGAATCGAGCGCAATCTGCAGCGAGTCGCGAGCGTCGCGCCGGAAACGTGAGCCCGCGCGCCCTGAATGAGCCCGGGCACTTCCCCCGCATTTCCCCGGCCGCATCGCCGACGCGCTCACGCCCGTCCGCCCGTTTGTTTCAGGCTGGCAGGGAAGGGGCCTGGCGGAAAATATGTCAGCCGCACTGTCGCCGGGCCCAAAAAAATCATGAGTCTATCCGGTTTTATGGAGACGCCGGGCCCTGGTTGTATTAGTTTGTTAAGGGCCGCGACTGTTAAATTCGCCGCCAGACATTCCGGCCTGGCCGGAGCAGGGAATCTGTTTTAACTTCCGCGTGAGGCTTTCGTTTCAACCAACCCGGACTTCCATATCTATTCTATGGAAGGTTCTTTTTTTATCGGCCGTTTTTCCCGCGTCCGCTCAGGGCGGTCCTCCCGCTTCCGGCGCCGAACCCCTGGGCCTCAACCGCGCGTATGAACTGGTCCTCAAGCAGAGCGAAGCCGACCGCATCCAGGCGGAGGAATGGCAAATCGTCGAAGCCCGCTACAAACAATCGGTGGCCGGATTTTATCCCGAACTGGGACTGTTCGCGCGCCGGGTCTGGACCGGGACAACCGGGGGAAAGGATAATACCAATACCGGCGCCGCGTCCGGTTCTGGCGCTACGGCCGGGGGAGCCGCCTCCGGTTCCACGGGCTCTTCCAGCACCACCGGGACCGAAGGACTCGTGGCCGGGGTCGCGGTGCGCTGGCCGATTTTCACGGGCTTTCGCACGCTCGCGGAAAGTCGCGCGCTGGCCCAGGAACGCAAGGGCGCGGCCCAGGCCCGCCGTCGTTTTCGCGAATTGCTCTACCGGGACGTGGCCGACGTTTTTTATCAGAATTTGCTGCTTGAAAAAAACGACGAAGTGCTCCGCGAAGAGGAAAAGGCCCTGCGTGGTCGCATCGGAGAATTGTATACTTTTTTGAATCTCGGTCGCGCCCGCCAGGGGGAGCTCATGGCCGCCCGCCTGGATCTTTCGGCCAATCTGGTGCAGCGCGAAACCAATCGATCGATCTGGAACGCTTCGCGCGAACTCCTGGCCTTCCTCACGGGCGTGCCAGCCGAACAATTAAAATTACGCGACGATTCCACATTACCCGCGCCGGAAGCGCTGGAGACGTACCTGGCGAAAACCGGGGAACGCGCGGACGTGCTGGCCGCCACGCGCGGAATGCGCGCGCAGCAGGAGCGCGTCAAAGTGGCGCGGGGCGGGCATTTCCCGAATGTAACCCTGGACGGGGAAGCGGCCCTGTACCGCGAGCCGCGCGCCGCGAACGACTATCGCGTTTCGCTCGCGATCACCCTGCCGCTCTTTCAGGGCGGGGCCGCGAGCGCGCGTTCGGATGAGGCCCGCGCCGGATTTCGCAAAAGCGAACTGGAACTGGAGCGCGTGCGAAGAACCGCGCGGTTCGAGACGCGCCTGGCCTACGGCGATTTTATCTCCGCCCTGGCGCGTATGGTGCTTCTGAAAGAAGCCGAACGTCTGGCGCGCAGCACGTATTACATCCAGGTCCGCGACTACGGACTCGGAATCGTGACCAATCTGGAAGTTCTGGACGCCCTGCGGCGATATCACCAGACGCGGCGCAATTTCGTACAGGCCGAAATCGACGCGCGCGTCCACCATGTGCGCCTGCATGTGGCGGCGGGCAGGGAGTCGCCGTGAGAATTACCGAAGTCGCCATTCGTCGGCCCGTGTTCGCCTGGATGTTGATGTCGGGTCTGATCATCTTCGGCGCCATCTCGGCCGGCCGCCTCGGGGTTTCGTACCTGCCCGACGTCGATTTCCCCGTGCTTTCAATTCGCGTGGAATGGGAAGGCGCGGCTCCAGGCGTAATGGAGGCCGAACTCGTCGACCGGATCGAACGGCGCATCGTGGCCGTGGAGGGCCTCAAACAGATCCGCTCGAGCGTGTCTCAGGGGTCGGCGGATATCTCGCTCGAATTTAAGATCGAACGCAACGTGGACACGGCGCTCCAGGAAGTGCAGACCGCGCTCTCGCGCCTCGACCTGCCCGCCGGGGTGCTGCCGCCCACGATTCGCAAATCCAATCCGGAAGAAGACCCGATTCTCTGGATCGGCATCGCCAGCGAAAAACGCAGCATCGCCGAACTGTTCATCCTGGCCGACAAGATCATGATCGATCGCATCCAGCTCGTGGACGGGGTAGGTGAGGTCTTCGTCGGCGGATCGGCCGAGCGCAATCTGCGCGTCTGGATCGACAACGATAAACTCAAGAAATACCAGCTCACCGCGCTCGACGTTCGTGACGCTCTGCGCCAGGAACACGCGGAGGGGGCCGCCGGATATCTGGAAAACGAACTCCAGGAACGCACTCTGCGCGCGCTCGGCGAAGCGGGTTCGTTCGACGCGGTGGGCAATATCCCGATCACCAGACGCGGCGGTCGCCCGATTTATTTTACGAGCATCAAACTGAAAGACGTCGCGCGCATTGAAGACGGCCTCAACGACAATCGGCGGATCACGCGCGTCAGCGGACGCGAAGGGCTTTCGATGGGCATTCGCAAGCGCATCGGGGCGAACACGGTGTCGGTGGGGCAGGGTGTTAAAGCCGAACTGGAGCGCCTGCGCAAAGATCTGCCAGCGGACATTCGCATCGAGACCGCCTTCGACGCGACGGTCTTTGTGGAGGAGGCCATCGACGAAACCGTGTTCACCCTCGTGTTGTCCGGCATTCTGACGGCATTGGTCTGCTGGCTCTTCCTCGGCAATCTGAGCGCGACCTTCAACGTGGTGCTGGCCATTCCCACTTCCATCGTGGGTACGTTCATCATCCTGTACTTTCTGGGATTCACGCTCAATCTGTTCACGCTGCTGGGACTTTCGCTCGCGATCGGCATCGTGGTGGACGACACCATCATGGTGCTCGAAAATATCATGCGCCACTTTGAGATGGGCAAAGACCGCGTACGCGCCGCGCGCGAGGGGACGCGCGAAATCGCCTTCCCCGCGGTATCAACGACGGTGGCCGTGATCGCGATCTTCCTGCCCGTGGCCTTCATGGAGGGCGTGATCGGCAAATTTTTCTTTCAGTTCGGAGTCACCATCTCGGCGGCGGTCGCCCTTTCACTCGTGGAAGCGGTGACACTCAATCCCATGCGCGCCTCGCGTATGTTGCGCCACGAGACGCGGGTGCCGCGCGTTGTTCGTGCCGTTCAGGTCGGGATGGACTGGCTCGCGGGGTTCTACCGCGCCTGGCTCGACCGCGCGCTCGCTCATCGCTGGAAGGTTTTCGGCGGCTCGGTGTTGTTTTTCGTTCTGTCGCTGCTGGTCTTCGCCGTGATTCGCCAGGAATTCGTGCCCTCCCAGGACCAGAGTACATTCGGCGTGCGGCTGGAAACTCCGCTCGGGTCTTCGCTTCAGGCCACGGGCGATCGTCTGCGACCGTTTGAGGAATATTTGCTGAAACAGCCCGAGATCGCGCGGTATATCGCGATCGTGGGCGGGTTTCGCGGCGGTCAGGTGAACCAGGCGTTCATGTTTGTGACGATGGTGCCGCCTGGCGAACGCGACGCGCGGCAAGCGGAGGTCATGGAGCGAATCCGCGGGCAGATCAAAAAATTTCCCGGCCTGCGCGGTACGCTCTTCGATTTTTCATCCCGCGGTCTGACGGCCAGCCGCGGCCTGCCGGTTGAGTTCAGCGTCCGGGGCGATCAGTGGCCGGAGTTGAAAAAAACCGCCGACGATATCCTGGCCCGGCTTGAAAAAACCGGCCTGGTGCGCGACGCGGACATCAACTTCCGCGAGGGCGCGCCCGAAGTGCACGTCATCCCCAATCGCGAACGATCTTCCGTGCGCGGTGTGGCCATGAGCGATATCGTCACGACGCTCGCCGCGGCGGTGGGCGGCGTGCGCGAGGGCCGCTTTACGAACGAAGGGCGGCGTTACGACATTCGCCTGCGCCTTGAACCGCATCAGTGGCGCGGGCCCGATGATTTGCGCGCGCTTTTCGTTCGCAACGCGTATGGCGAACTCGTGCCTCTACATGAAGTGACCGAGGTCGTCACCGTACCGACGATCCAGTCGCTGACGCGCGTGGATCGTCGCCGGGCGATTTCGTTTTCGGCCAATATTCCGGACAATGTTTCGCAACAGAAGGCGCTCACGGAGGCGGAGCGCGTCGCGCGCGAAGTCATGCCGGAGGGCTACGATTTTTATCCGGGCGGGGGCAGCCAGGGTTTCACCGAGGCCTTCAATTCGTTGTACCTTGCCATCTGGCTGGGCGTGATCGCGGCGTACATGGTGCTGGCCGCGCAGTTCAACAGCTTTCTGCATCCGGTCGCGGTGCTCATGGCCCTGCCGTTCAGTATCTCGGGAGCTTTGCTCGCGCTCTGGGGCACGGGCCAGTCGCTCAATCTGTACTCGATGATTGGCGTCATTCTCTTGATGGGCATCGCGAAAAAAAACTCGATTCTGCTCGTGGAATTCGCGAACGTTCTGCGCCGGCGCGACGGACTCGATCTCCGCGCAGCGATCGTGGAAGCGGGCGCTGTGCGTCTGCGTCCGATCCTCATGACTTCCATTTCTTCGATCGCCGCGGCCGTTCCCGCCGCGCTCGCCTTCGGGCCTGGCGCCGAGTCGCGCATCCCCATGGCGATCGCCGTCATCGGCGGGATGACGCTCTCCACGATTCTCACGCTCTTCGTAGTGCCCTGCGTGTATTCACTGCTCGCGCGCCTGGAACGGTTATAGAAGGGGGTCTGACCGGAAACTACATGAACAACCCATCCCCGCCACCCTCCGACGACCAGATCAGTCGCCATCCGATCAAACGCGTTCGCGCGAACGGCATCGAAATCGCGTATCTGGAAGCGGGACGCGGTCCGCTGGTCCTGCTTCTGCACGGCTTTCCCGACTCCGCGGCCACCTGGGACGAGACGATGACGGTGCTCGCGGCCAGGGGGTTTCGCGCGGTGGCACCCTTTTTACGCGGTTATTATCCGACCGAATTTCCAGCCGACGGCGATTATTCGATTCTGGCGCTTGCCCGCGACGCGCTGGAGCTGATGGAAACGCTCGGCGAACAACAGGCGATTTTCGTCGGCCACGACTGGGGCGCGACCGCGGCCTATGCGGCGGCGAACCTCAAGCCGGAGCGGGTCCGTAAACTCGTGACGCTCGCCATCCCGCATCCGCGCGTGCTGAAACCGGATCTTTTTTTCTTCTGGCGGGCTTCGCATTTTGTTCTGTTTCAATTCGGCGCACTCTCGGAATGGTACGTGTCCAGAAACAATTTCGCGTACATCGACTTTCTGTTTTCGTACTGGTCCCCGAACTGGCGGGTTCCGGAAGAGCAGGGCCGTCTTGTAAAAGCGTTGTTCGCCCAACCGGGTCGCCTGAGAGCGGCGCTCGGTTTCTACCGCGCCCTCCGTGCCGGCGGGGCGCCTGGCGATGCCGAACTGATTCGTAGCACCACCACCGTACCGGCCCTCGCATTCGCGGGCGATACCGACGGCGTCCTGGATACCGAAAAAGCCTTCGCGCCAATGCCGACGGCTTTTTCGGGCCCGTATAAATTCGTGATGATCAAAGGCGCCGGCCATTTCCTGCACCGTGAAAAACCCGACGAGTTCCACCGGCATCTTATCGCGTTTTTGAAAGAATAAGCGCGGTCCGCGGCAGGGATTGAAGAGGTGGCGCGGAGCGAGCGGAGCGCCAGCCTCTGAAAGCCCGACGGTCGCGCCTGCGAAGCGTCAGGCTCGCGCGACCGGGCCGCCCCTCCCGCCTCGCGGAGAAGGGACATAAAAACATCACATTTCGCGTCACGTTCCCGGACTTTTCGGTTGAAAATGCTCCTGAACTCACTAAAACAGTAGTTTTTGCGAAGTGAACTATTGTTCGTTAAGAAAATTTAAAATTAGATTGATCTGTTTGCGCGAAAGTGCAGTCAGGAGTATGCTTTTTAATTCTGTGCCGGCGAATCTTCCGCGGATACTGGTGGCGGGCGTTCCAGGGGAGGAGCTTTATTTTTTTGACGACGTACTTTTCGGGTCGACGTTTGAGCTGGAGTTTATGGATTCGGTGGAAAAAATTCCCGCTCACTTGCAATCGCGACATTTTGAGATGGTCATGATCGATCTTACGGCGCCGGGCGCCAGCGGAATGATTGAAATCGTCGCCCGGCAGAACCCGGAAGTCATTGTGGTTGTCATCGCGGCGGAGAACGATTTTTCCGCGGTGGCGGGAACGTTGCGCGAACACAAAGCCTACGATTTCATTTTGAAGCCGCTGCGCGCGCCCGACCTGGCGGAAGTGATTGATCGTTCCCTGAAGATGGCTCATTTGCGCGGAATTGGACTTTCTTTTCTTGAAAGCGAACAACGCTATTACGAAAGTCTGCTGGAGACCTTCGACTGGAGGCGCGAAATCCGCGCCCGTCATTCGAATCGGTTCGACGTGCCGATGCTTCTGGAGTTGAATCGAATCCTGTTCCAGGGCGAGGGTACCGGTGTCCTCCTGAATGCGCTCCAGTTTATGCTGGCAAACGCCCGGGAGTCGGGGGACGAAATCGCGGTGAGCCGCGAAATTTTTAAATTAATAAAAGATTCAACCACGGATCTACGGCGCCTTTCAACCTGCATCAGTTCGGCCGTGGAGGTCCTCGGGCGGAAACGTGCTGTTCAGGACCGGGCATCCCTGCAAGCGGTCTGTGATTTTACGCTGGAGCTCGCGCGGGAGATGGGCCCGGTTTTACAGAAAAACAACCGGCGACTGGTCATCGGTCCGGTCTGTCGCGCTGATCTTTCGCTCACCATTCCCTGGGAGGCGGCTTCCTTTCGTACGATATTGCTCGAGCTTTTGATCAATGCCGCGAAGTATTCGCGCGCGGGGGACGTGGTTTTTCTGTTGTTCGCTTTTTCGGCGGCCCACTTTGAGATCAAAATTATCAATCCGGCTTACAATGACGATCGTTTGCGGACCCTGGACGAGGAATCGGAGGCGCTCGTATTTTCGCCGTTTTTTCGCCTGGCGCGCGGGGAGGCGGACGTCTATGCGGAGGAAGAATTCGGTTTCGGTCTGGGCCTGACGGTCGTTCGAAAGCTGGTGGAGCTGCACCAGGCGCACGTCTCCATCGCCCGTATCAAAAATTACGCGCGCACCGACCAATTCAACGATATTTGCGCCACAGTCCGGTTTCCGGTCGGCCA
>CAZVZS010000006.1:0-1630 GCA_964631535.1 uncultured Leptospiraceae bacterium | reverse complement strand
CCCGCCGGTACCGGAGACGAACGCGCTCCCGAACAGCAGCGAGCGGGGAGAATGGCCGCGATGCGTTGATGTGCGAGCCTCCCGGTTTCATGCCAGATCAAGCGGAAGTTCGATTTCCAGGTGGAATCTTCTACCACCGGCGTCCTTTTCCTCCAGGTGATACTGGACTCCGGTCGCGGAGATGCGGCCGCTGTGGGACCGAATGATTTTATCGACGAAGGTCAGGCCGAGCCCGTAGTCGAGGGTGCCGTAGCGTTCGTCCACCACCTTTGAAATTCTGAAAAAAGGTTCGAAGATTATTTTTTCGAATCCAGCCGCCTTAAAATCATTTTCCTGTTCCGGTTTATTGATGACGGAGATCAGGAATTTTCCGGCTTTCGATTGGAACAAAATGAGAATATCGGAATTTGCCTCTGAAAATTTCAGGGCATTCAGGATTATTTCGCGGTACGCTCGTTTAAAATATTCCAGGTGAATTTTTAAAAAACCGGGTTCGGGAAAAATTTCGCTGCTCCGCAGCAGGTGATGCCCCTTGAGCGCCACGAGCGGTTCGATTTCGTTTTCGATCGCGGTCAGGGATTCGAAAAAATCCCTTAAAGAGATCCGTTGCAGCGGGACCTCCTGGTTCAATACATCATTCAAATCCGAAAAATCGTCCAGCGCCCGGCGCGCGGTTTGCGCGTTGGAAAAAAATTGGTCCATCATCGCCTCCGGGATGAGGTAGTGATCGTTTTCTTTGCGGGCCAGAGCGGCCATGACTTCGGCCAGGGCCACCATGCCGCCGAAACCGGCTCCCTGGGTGAAACAGACCCTCAGGTTCTCGAACAGGGTGCGGTCGTAACGGTCCGCGTTCCGGGAAGCGATGGCCTCCTTCCAGATGTTCGAATTCAGCCGGTATTCAAGCCGCGTTTCGCGGTCGGCCTCGACCGCCTTGCTGGCGCGCAACAATTCGAAATATTCCTGGGCTTTGAAAACCCGGAACAACAATTCTTTTTCGCGAATCGGTTTAACGAGGTAATCGAAGGCGCCCTCCTTCATGATTGAAATCGCGGTTTCCGCTTCCGATTCCACGGTGGTGACGAGGACCACCGGCGGGTTGGTAAATTTTTTCAATTCCTTGAGTAATTCGAAACCGGACCGGTCCGGCATGTGCAGATCGGTGAGGACAATGGGCAGCGGCTCGCTGCGAAAGATGGCGAGCGCCTCGGATGCTCCCGACGCGCGCACCACCCGGTACCCGCCGCTCTGGAGCTGGCGGGCCAGAAGCTCACGCGAGTCGAAGTCGTCATCCACCAGTAAAATCGGTAATTTATCCATAAAATTCGCCTGTGTGGAATTATTTTTCTTTCTTGCGATTCAGCTCCCGGCAGAAACTCAGAATGCGGTCCGGAATTTGTTCAAGGGCCAGGACTTCCACCGCGGCGCCGCGTTCAATCGCGGCGGCCGGCATTCCGAATACGACACAACTGGCCCGGTCCTGCGCGATCGTCAGCGCCCCGGCCTGGCGCATCTCCAGCAGGCCGACCGCTCCGTCATCGCCCATGCCGGTTAGAAGAATTCCGAGCGCTCCGGCCCCCGCGCAGCGCGCCACCGAACGAAACAGGACATTGACGGACGGCCTGTGATAACC
>CAZVZS010000005.1:124713-149009 GCA_964631535.1 uncultured Leptospiraceae bacterium | reverse complement strand
CTTCAACGGCGATTGCGCAATATCCGGGCCATGGACGCGGCGAACCTGAGCGGCATGAGCGGACCGACCCGGGCCTATTTGATCGTCGCGATCCATATAATGGCCACGGCCGTTCCGATTATTCTGACTCTGCTCGTCGCGCCGTTGTATTTCCCGATCGTCTTTTTGGTGCGGCCGGTGCTGCGTTATCAGAACATCTGGGTTCGGTCGATGTCCTGGATCGCCTATTTTTTTTCGGCCCTGTTCACCGGCACGCGCGTCATCCGCGACGCGGGACTCGTCATTCCGGAGCGCGGCCACATTCTCCTTGTCAATCACGTCAACGAATTCGAGTTTCATTTCGACCGGCGCGTGATCGACAAACCATTCCTGGCGAACCAGGCTTTGAAAGTATCGCCGTTTATCTACGCGGGTTTGCGGATGGGCGCCGGGATCACCTTCGACGAATTCGACGGGCGCGACATGGCCCGTTCGTTGAATTTCATGCGCGACGTCCTGAACGAAACCTGCGTGATCGTATACCCGGAGGGGCGGCGCACGTTTTCGGAAGAAATCCTGGAACTCAAAACCGGCGTTCTGAAGCTGGCCTACCGCGAAAAAATTCCCGTAACTCCGGTCATGAAAACCGGTATGTCGCGCCTGCGCGCGTTCGGCAACCGCCTGGTCTACTTTTCGCCTGGAACGATTCGCCCGGAAGAATACGCGGATTTCGCGGCCTTTCACACGGCCGTGAGCGAATTCATGGCGGCGAAGAAGCTTGAACACAACGCGCGGGTGTAAAGAGTGAGATTTCCGCCTGTTTTTGCGGGCCCGGGATTGATTTTTTTGCCATTGCCCGTAAGATTTGTAAAATTTAGAGTATGGGTATGACACTTGAAGAGGTTGCAAGTGCCGCAAGGGAGCTTTCAGCTGATGATCGTGAAATATTGCTTTATGCATTGACCGAAGAGCTTACGCCTGCTGAACAGGAACGTATCGATCGGCTCTGGAGCGAAGAGATCACAAACCGCCATCGGGCACGTCTGGAAGGGCGCTCCCAGGCTTACGAGCTTACAGAGGTGATCGCAGAAATACGGAAACGAATTGATGCGGCGCCCTAAAAATCCGCGAGAGCCGCCGTAATGGTGTCGTAGTATTTGAAAATGGAGTCGAGTTTGGTGCGATTAAAAACGTCCTGGATACTTTCCTGCACCTGGGCCAGTTTTAAATCACCCCCGGCGGCTTTCAGATTCTTTTTGCCTTTTATAAGAATGCCGATTCCGGTGGAATCGATGTAGGTGACTTTTTCCACATCCAGCACGACGTTCTTTACGCTTTCCTGTCCCGCGCCCTCCAGCGCGTCGCCGAGTACTTTTGCGTTATAAAGATCTACTTCGCCTCTTACGGTAATAATCAGGGCGTCATCCTGCCTGCGGGTGGTCAATTCCATGATGGGTAAGAAAGCGGGGGCTGCCTCAGGAGTCAATTTTTTCCCGCGCTTGCGTCCGGTGGCAAGTTCCTGACCCGGATGATGCATGAAACGAAAATATGATGCGCCCCACAGGCATACGCAGGCCGGCTGTACGGCCAATGTATGGCCTCCGCTCTCTATTCATACTGCCGGGCTCCACCGGAGCCAGGTCGGGTTCAAACTGCTTCGCAGTTTGGGTCGCGGAGGCGCGGGTTCATTTTGCTCGCCATGCTCGCAAAATGCCATGGCCGAACAGCCGGCGCTTCGCGAATTAAATGGGTGGTCGCATTGCGGGAAAAAACTCCTCACCCTGCTCGGAGTTTACCCTGGCTTCGCGGCAGCGTATGCCTGCACTGTTTCGTGCATAATCCGGGCTAATTCGCGCAGTTGGTGGCGTTAAACGATTTTTTTTCGCGAATCCACGCGGCGATCAGATCGAGCCCTTCCTGATGGCGCAGGGTGCGCGCCAGTTCCGGCATCATCACACCCGGATCGCTCGAATCCATGCGAAACCACAGAATCGAACGCGCCGGGTCGCCTGGCAGGATATCGAAAAAGAGGCCGCCCGATCCGCGTCCGGCAGCCACGGGTGTTTTACAGACGCCGAAGTGGTTTTCGTCGTTCATTTCGACATTGAGTAAGAGCCCGGAGGTATTGGCCGGTCCCGTGGCCGTGTGGCAGTGCGCGCAGTTCGAATGTAGATACGCCCGGGCGCGCTGCGCAAGGGTTCCGTCGTCCGGGTGGTCGTAAGCGACCATGCGCGGTCGCCGGTCCGCGGGCGGCAGACCTTCCAGATAGCCGGCGGCCTGCCAGGCGTCGAGCTGGTTGCGGACTGTTTTCGCATCGCCCCGGTAATCCGCGGGGATAAGCGAATAATCGAAATCGCGATTCAGATTGTCGCCGCGCGGACCGATCGGGACCATCTTTTTGTCGAATCCCGTTTGTTGAATATGACAGCCGCGGCAGGCGCCCGCTTCCGGAATGGTGTACGTAAAATCGAAGCGTTTGCCGTTCGCGTGTTCGTACGTGACCTGCTTCGTGCCTCCCGCCATCGAAAGTACGGCTTCGGTCTGTTCCTCGTTCCAGATGTACGGCAGGCCCACCCAACCCTCGTCGGTATGAATCAGCAGCCGGGTTTCGAGCAGGCGCCGCTGTCCGTTCGGTCCCGGATAATAAAACGTTTTGCTGAAGATGGTTTCTTTCGGAAAATCGATGAGACCTCCGCTCGCTTCGTACTGTGCTTTCGTTCCGGCGGGCATCCAGATCGTTCGCAATTTGCTCGCGTAATCGGAGAAGAGCGGGCTGTTCAGGTCGTACGGCAGCACCCCGGGCGCCGGCGTCAGGTGCGCATCGGTGAACAGACGCCAGTCAGCCAGTTTTTCGGGAAAGTCTTCGTGGTAAAAGCGGACCCCGTCGGATTTTTTGCATTGAACGATCAGGACGCCTCCCGCCAGCACAGCGGCAAGCAGGCGGATCAGCGTTTGGGGCGCGCGGAGTCCCATGGATTTACGCGTCAACGCCCGGGAATCGAATCGCGGCCACCGGCAGGTGGGCACAGGCGTGTCTGGTGATGTCCCGGTCGATGTTTTTGAACGTATTGCCCGCGTCGATATTGGCGAAGGTGGCCTGGCCGTTATCCTTGATGCAGATGCGTTGATCGCCCGTCAACTGACCGTCCTTCGTTTTTTTCTGGTCCACGATGCCGTCGTACAGAATGTCCGGGAACGGGGTGCCGAGTTTCAGGGACAGGATTTTCACCAGCAGACCCTGCGGGTCTTTCCCGCCGTCCGCGAAGGTATTGTCGTGTACGTAGATGCCTTCCGGATACGGATCGTAGTTTTTGTCTTTGATCGGTTTTTCGGTCACCAGGTAACTGACGATCGTCATATTGGCCGTCGCGTGGCCGCGAATTTCGTTCTTAAAAATTTCGATATTGTCGTTGGCCATGACCATCACACCGGTCCCGGTCGGTACCAGCGCGACGATGTTGCCGGCCGGGGCGAAGTTATCCGTATTGTTGTCGTGAACGCGGTTATTGAATACGCGCGTGTTTTTTCCGCCCTGCACCGGTAGATCGGGCAGGTCGAACACCAGAATCCCGCCGGTATTGTTCGTGGCCACGTTGTCGTACACGTCGGCGAAGGTTGAATTTTCGATTTCGATGCCGGCCACGTTGTATTCCGCGCGATTGCGGCGTACGACGATGTTCTTCGACTGGCCCACGTAGATGCCGGCGTCGGACGCGCCGATGGCAACCGAATCCTCAATCAGGACGTTTTCGCACTGGACGGGATAAAGACCGTAGGCCCCGTTCTTTTCGTTGGGCCCGCCGGTCCACTCGGCCTTGAACCGGCGAATGGTCACGCCGCGGACTTTCGTAATCTTGAGCGCGTCCCCTTTCGTATCCTGGATGGACATATCCTCTATAATAAAATCATTACCCGACACCGTCAGGCCTTCCGCGCCGGACTTCTGGCCTTTGAAACTCAGGATCGTCTTATCCATGCCGGCGCCGCGCAGGGTAACTTTTTCGGCTGAAAGGCTCAGGCTGCCTTCCAGGTGAAATGTCCCGGCCGGGAGGGCGATGGTCGTACCGCTTTTCGCGTTCGCCAGTTTCAGGCGCAATTCTTCCTGGAATTTTTGATCGTCGGCCGTGATCTGAACTTCGTTTTTGTTACAGGCCGCGAAGATTGTAATCAGAACGGCCACGGACGTGGCCAGCGAATATCGAAGCATAAACGTTCCCCCCTAAGACTCCAGCAGGTTTCTGGAAACGCAGCCTGCTGAGTACCACAACGGTACCAGATTGTTGGTGTATTAAAATCGCAATTGATAACGAAAACCGGCTTCCTCGGGTAGCACAAAAAACCCGATTTCGCCGCCGGTTGAACCCGGATGAAATAAAAAAACGTCGGTAAGATTCCAGATGTAAAAAGCCAGGAGGGCGGTGCGCGCCCCATCGGCGATTTTGCCCGCCGCGATCATTTCCTGGCGGGCGAAATAAACATTGCTCTGGTGATACAGGCCCAGTTGCGTGAATTGATCCCGCGTAAAGGTGGAAGAGTTCACCGGTGAGACCGGCCCGATCAAATCGAAAAAGAAGGGTGTGTAGATAAAGGCGTCTTCGGCGGTCTCACGATATTGTTTGCGGGTAAACTCGTGATGGGCGATGGCCGCTCCCGTTCCACCGGCCAGCAATATGAATGAGGCCGTGTAGGCCGCGCCCGCGCCCACGCGGTCCTGGTAAATCTGACCCCAGCCCGGGAGAATCGCGCTGCGGAGCAGGGCCCCTGGCAGGGTGATTTCGCCAGGCGCCTGGGCCAATTGCAACTGACGCAGACGTTCGGCTTCTTCCTGACGGCGCGCTTCTTCGGCGGCTTCGGCTTCGGCTTTCTGTGTATCGGCTTCCGTTTCTTTTTTTTCGCGCTCTTCCTGTTCTTTTTTCTTTTGATCCCGGAGCTTCTGTAAACGTTCTTCGCGTTCTTTTTTTTCTTTCTCGCGCTCCGCGGCCGCTTTGTCATCCACGCGACCGTACACGATGCGACGGATGCGATCTTTCGGAATGGAACGGGCTCCCCCGGCGGTGTCAATCCGCACGGCCTCACGCGACTGGCTCACGATCCGGCCTTCGATTTGCTGGCCATCCCTGAGGATGACGGTGTCGGCCGCGATACTGCTCGCGAGAACGAGACAGGAAAGCAGCGGGGTGAAAATTCGCGACAGGCGGGACATAGGCGGCAAAAAAATGGCATACTACCGCGGATTCGCGCAGGACTCAAGAAAAATATTCCTTTCGGGTTAATTCCTGGAAAGGGCTTTTTCTTGACGAGAGCGGGCAATCCGCTTATAAGACCCTATGGCGAAGTCCCGATCAGGCGATCAGGTACTGGATGATATTGAACTGCTGAATATGCACCGGTATCCTGATACGGTATCGCCAGCGACACTGGCGTATGTGCGGAATTCCAGGGCCTGTCAGAAGCGCCTGGAAGAATTATTAAAAAATACCCCGCTCAAAAAAAGCAGCGGTCGGGTCAACATTGACCGGCTGATTCCAGCGGGTCCCGACCTGGTTGTGGCGCCAACGGACGCGCCGGGGGAAGGGGCAGGCGAAACCCCTGTTTCCGCGTACAGGCCGCGGCCTCCGCAAAATCCAGGATTCCTGGCCCGGATCTTTCAGAAACTTTCCTCTTGAAAACCATCCAGATAGGTCTCATGGGTTTCGGCACGGTCGGTCAGGGCCTGGTCGAATTGCTCCAGAAGCAGCGGGAAACACTGGTCGATCGCACCGGGCTCCGTTTTGAGATAGCCGCGATTTTTGATCGCAGTTACGAACGCAAGCGTCCCCGGATCGGCGCCATCCCCGCCTCCGATCAACCAGAAATCGTTCTGGAGGATCCACGCATAACGGTGGTGGTCGAGTTGCTGGGCGGTCTCGATCCCGCCGGTCCGTTTATTTGCAGGGCGCTCGAAAATGGCAAGTCCGTCGTGACCGCGAACAAAGCTCTGCTCGCCGCGCGCGGCAAAGAACTCTTCGATCTGGCGCGCGCGAACAGCCGCGAAATTGGATTCGAGGCCGCCGTGGCGGGAACCCTGCCGGTGATCCAGAACATGCGGCGCATCCTGGTCGTAAATGAAATCGAAGCTTTCTTCGGCATCCTGAACGGAACCTGTAACTTCATCATTACGCGCATGCAGGAATCGGGGATGGATTACGCCGAAGCCCTGCGTATCGCTCAGGAAAAAGGATTCGCGGAAGCGGACCCGGCGTTCGACGTGGACGGACGCGACGCCGCGCAGAAGCTGGCCATTCTCGCGTCACTCGCGTTCGATACCTGGTTCGAGGAAAGCGCGGTCATTCGCGAAGGCATCACGGAGATCACCCGTCCCGACATTCGCATCGCGCGCGAAATGGGTTTCGTCATTCGTCTGCTCGCGGTCGCAAGGCGGGAGGGCAAGCGCGCGTCCCTGCGCGTGCATCCGGCTTTGATCGCCGCGGATCATATCCTGGCTCACGTAAAAGAAGAAAAAAACGCGGTCTTCTTCAACGCGTCCTACTCCGGTCCGCTGCTGATCATGGGCCAGGGAGCCGGGGCGCATCCAACGGCGGCCGCGGTGGTCAGCGATCTGGTCGCCATCGGGCGGCACCGACCGGAGGCCCCCGAGCGCGGCTTCCTCGACCGCGCGCGGTACGGGTTGATGGAAAACGTGGAGTATCGCTTTTACCTGCGCTTTCGTACCGAAGACCGCGCCGGTGTGCTGGCGGAGATTGCCCATGTTCTGGCCGCGCGTAATATTTCGATCGCGACCGTACACCAGCAGGAAGGCACCGACCCGGTGGATGTGGTCGTGATCACCTATCGGGCGCCCGAAAAGGATTTGCTGGCCGCCATCGCCGAAGTGGACCGGGCCGCGTTTGTACGCGCGCCAACCGTAAAAATTCGAATTGAAGACCGACTCTGAATGTGAGCGACGATCAGGGCCAGACCGCGGACCGATACGCCGCGCGCATCGTATACCACGACGATCCGCGCGGACCCCACCTTGATCTGTTTGTACTGGTTCCCGGGCGGGATCTGCTGGTCTGCTACGAACTGCCTGTGGTCAACGCACCGGCCGTGGAACCGTTTTTGCTCGTCAGCGGTCCGGAAGGCGTGGATTTCCCAATCGAAGCGCGGCGTAAGCCCGACCATCGCGCGGTGTACTGGACCTACGCGGGGCCGGTCGCGGGGCGGGGGCTGGTCGTGGAGCGCGGGTCCGGGTTCCTGGTCTGCGATTTTTTTTCCGACGTTTTGCACCTGATCTACCAATAAAACAGGTTTGGATGAGTCCCGACCGGCGCGGATCGGATTATTATTTTTCTCAGGTCAGAAAAAAGCGAAATTTTCCACAGAGTGCCTGCGTCTAATTTGTTAATTGGTGATTAACTTCTGTTTGCGGCCTGACTCTGTAAACAGCGTGTTCAGTTCCAATCTATAACCGGCCGCTGTTCGGCCTGGCGCGGTGTATATAATTTCATGGTGGCTCGTCTGGATACCCAAAACACTGATTTCGCTCGCCTGCACGAGTTTCGGGACCTGTACATTAAAGTACGTTTCGAAACCATCAACGATCGGCGGGTTCAGATTCTCAAGTTTGAGGGCAAAATTACAAACTCGAACTCGTACGAATTAAATCGAAAAATCCACCGCCTGTTCGATAACGAAATCCTTTTTCTGATTCTTGACCTTTCCGATCTCCAGTATATGAATTCCACGGGCATGGCCATCCTGTTTTCGATCGCCTTTCGGGCGGACGGGAACGAAGGCCGCGTCGTCATCGGCGGGGTTCATTCTTTTCTCAGGAACGTTTTCAACCTCATGGAACTTCCCACCAGCCTGACCGTGTACGATTCTCTGGAAGAAGCCAGAGTCGCTTTCCAGGCCTGATTTCGTTCCGTCTTCGCGTTCATCGCAAAACCGCCTGTTCCCCGGCCGGCCGAAAATTACGTTGAAAAAGTCCCCACGCCGGGAAGGGCCCCGCCTGGCCGGTCGCTTTCCCGTTGCGGATTTTGCCGGCCCCAAAAATCGTAGCCGATCAAGGTTCTGTAAGAGAATTAATTTTTATGGCTGTTCCATTTATTGACCTCAAGCGTTTCGAACCCGGTTTCCAGGAAACCTGGCAGGCAAAAATCGCGGACCTTTCCCGCAACACCGCGTTCATCGGCGGGCCGGAAGCCGTAAAGCTGGAGGAAAATATTAAAACCGATACGGGCTGCGCGTTCGCGGTGGGTTGCGCCAACGGGACCGACGCCATTCAACTCGCTCTGCGCGGAGTCGGTGTGGGACCCGGTGATCTGGTACTCGTTCCGGACGCCACATTCTGGGCCACATTTGAGGCGGTCGTGAACGTGGGGGCCCGTCCGGTCACGGTGGACATCAATCGCACGGATCTCCAGATGGATTTCGATCTGTTTCGCGAAACCGCCGATCGTCTCAAACCCCGCGCGGCGATTCTCGTGCACCTCTACGGCTGGGGTTCCGCCCGCCTGGATGAATTCCGCGCCTATTGCGTGAGCAAAAATATCGCCCTGATTGAGGACGGCGCGCAGGCGTACGGTGTGGAATGGAAAGGCCGTTCGATTTACGCGGGCGCGCTCGTTTCCACGATCAGTTTTTATCCGGCGAAAGTGCTGGGGGCCTGCGGGGACGCGGGGGCCGTGGTGACCCAGGACGCCGAACTCGCCGAGCGGATTCGCTGTCTGGCAAACCACGGGCGCACGTCGCATTACGAATACGGCCTCGTCGGCTGGAATTCGCGCATGGGCGGCTTCGAGGCCGCGTACTTAAATCTTTCGCGTGAACATTTCGCGAACCGCCTGGCGAGTCGCCGTGAAATCGCCGCGCTCTACCGCACGCGTCTGTCTGAGATGGGCATCACCACCGTGGCGCCGCCGACGGGTTACGTGGAAAACGGCTATCTCAATGTCACCCTCCATGAAGGCCCCACGCGCGACCGTTTCCAGGAAATCTTAAAGGCCAAAAACATCGGTTTCGGCGTGGTGTATCCCGGAGCCATGTCGGCCCAGGCAGGCGCCCGCGGCCATCTCCAGGAACAGATCGGTGGCGATAACGCGCGCTGGCTTTCGCAGGCGGTCCTGAACCTGCCGCTGTTCCCGTACATGACTGACGCGGAGTTCGAGGAAGTCCTGGGCGCCCTACGTGGATGAGTAAAACCATCGTCCAGGATATCGTTTTTCCCGCGAGCGCGGCGCGCCTGTATAAACTGTACGTGGACAGCCGCCTGCACTGCGAATCCACCGGCGGCCAGGCGAAGATCACCGCGAAAGCAGGCGGTGCTATGAGCGCCTGGGACGGCTATATCAAAGGTAAATTTTTGCAGCTGCGACCGAATCGCCTCATCGTTCAGACCTGGCGCGCGTCCGATTGGCCGAAGAGCGCGCCTGACTCGATCCTCACGCTCATCTTTGAAGACAACGAAAAGGGCTGCGCCGTCCACATGAGCCACGCCGGCGTCCCGAATGACGCGGCGGCCGGACTCACGAAAGGCTGGCGCGAGTTTTACTGGAACCCCTGGAAAAAGTATCTGGGGGGATAGCCCTGTGCCAGATCCAGGGCCGCGCGGCCCTGAAAAAAACAGGCTAAAATAAATAGGCGACTTCCGCGTGCCACCAGCCGTGCCAGTTGGGGATTTCCCGCTGGTGATCGAATTCGGCCGACTGCGCCGTCCAGCCGAGGATGACGCGCAATGGTCCCTGTCCGAGCGAAACGCCGATGTCGCCTTCCACAATCAATCGTCGGGGCGGCACGCCGTAGTTGCGGTTGTCCAGGCGGGAACCGTTAAACAAAACGACGTACTCCGCGGCCTGTTCGCCGGGATTGGACCGGTCCCCGCTCAGTTTGCGAAACGCGATCCAGCGGGTCAGCGGCCGCAGGGACTCACCGTCGGAACGGAAGAGGGTATTGCTCCAGAAAAAAAGATTCTCCGCGGTCACCGGGGTTCGTGACTGGACCAGGGAATGCAGAACCAGTAGATCGACTTCGTCTTCTTTTTCGTAGGGCAGGGTTTCGCGAAAAAGCGTCTCATACACGAGAATCTTCTCGCCCACGTCCGCGGTCGACCCGCCGTAAAAGGTTCTCAGGTAGTTGATAAAGTTCTCGCGGTAGTCGAGTTTGTTGCGCTTGCGCACGAGAGAATTGAACGACTCGCGCCGTTCGGTTTCGCTGAGGTTTTCCCGGTCGCGCGTAAGCGAGGAATACGCCAGGTACTTCGCGTCCTCGTCCTCCCGGTAGATATGCGTGGATCGTTCGCCGCCCGCATACGGGCCTTCCAGCGTGGCGTTGTAACCGACGTATCGCAAGGACGGACGCACATACCCGTACGCGTACGGCTGGCTGCCGTCGTGTTCGTCCGCGCGCCAGAGTTTCTGGTGATCCCCCGGGCCGAGTTGCCCGAAGTTGATCTGGAAGCCGACCTGCGCGTCGGTAAAAATATTGCCGAGCCGGGGCCGCGCGAAGACCAGGAATTCCGTCGATCCCTGACCAGGCAGGCGGTCCAGTTCAAGATCGGTCGCGAAAACACGTCGTTCGTAGAGGGCCGAGAGATTGATCCCGGTCTCGTATGGAATCTGATGGTCCCAGCCGTTCGGCGAACCCGACAGGGATGAATTGCGATGAACGAAGGTCTGCGCCTCGCGGTTTCCCGTCCCGGGCCCCAGCCCGCCGGCCTGGATTTCGGCGGTGAGAAATTCGCGACCGTCGTTCATGTGATAGGCGCTGCCCAGGTAGGTCCAGCTCGCGTACGGGCGGTCGCCGAAGCTGATATCGGCTTTGGTGATGTAACGGGGAGTGAAGGCGTCCCCGCTGAGGGAAAGCGAAGTGTAACTCACCTGGCCGGCATCTTCGCCGAAGGCGGCCAGATCCGTGGGTCCGGTCAACAGGTGCGCCAGCCAGCGCGCGGGGTTGAGCGCGAAAGCTTCGCGGGTGAGGTATTCCAGGCGTACGCCGTTCGTGTAAAACTTATCGGAATAGCCGACGTCGTTTTCCGCGACAAAGCGGACCCCGGCCTTCTGGTCCTGCGCGGGCAGGTTTTCACTTAAACTAAATGCGATTAAAATCGCGGCGAATATCGCTCCCCGGCGCACGGTGGGGCTAACCACGGGGGCACGGGGAGCACGGGGGGGAGGAAAAACTTTCGGAATCGGGAGCGTTCCGGAACGCCGGAGCCCATTCAATAAGAAACCGGTTCCACTCCCCGTGTCCCCCGTGCCCCCGTGGTTAAAAAATGAAAAAACCATCCCATTCGACGGAACTAAATTTTCAGATCCCGGTACCGCCGATGAAAATCCGGTTCGAGCGCCTTGAGGCCCTCTTCCAGTTCGCGCTGGCGGTCCACGTCTTTCTCATGCAGGCGATAGTGTTGTAAAAGAATCAGATAATAAAACACCAGCCGGGCCGTGACCCGGTCGCGAAATTTTTCGGCCACCATTTCCCGGTCTTTCATCAGACGACGGATCTCGAACAGAAGTTGTTCGATTTCTTCCGGAAACAGACGGCGCAGCCCGGGCCGGAAGGCCTCCAGCATCAGGCGGGCGGGAAACCATTCGGTGATTTCGTCCAGTTTCTCTTTTTTCTCCCGGAGCAGGGCCTCGAACACCCCGGCGGCCGGCTGCGAGGAGATCAGGGTCGGGTCCACGCTCGTGTGGTTGATGAGAAACGCGTCCCGGTAGTACTCCAGGCCGCGGTCGTTTTGTTCGGGCCGGTCCAGGCTGCAGAGCGATTCGCCCAGCAGGAAAAAAAGATCCGCGCTGCCCGGGTGCGTGCGCCGGGCGAAGTTCAGGATATCGCTCGCGTTTTTGTAGTCCTGGGTTTTGATCAAACACACGGCCAGTTGTTTGAGGATGCCCGGGTCGATGCCGGTGCGGCCTTCTTCCTGGAAAGCCAGGCGAAAGTGTTCCGCCGCGCGCCCGAGGATGGCCTGCATGGCTCCGCGAAAGGCGCGGCAGCTCGTGAAATTTTTTTCTTCCGCCACGACCTGGAATTTTTCCCATTCGCGCACGAGCCAGTCGCCCTGGATGCGCCCCGGTTTGCGGGCGCTGATCTGGTCCTGGCGATTTTGCCAGTACCCGGACGTGTAAAATCCGCAGGCGAATTCGATTTCTTCGGGAAAGGTCTCCACCAGTTCCCCGTACAGCTCGCGCGCGCGGGCGAAGTCTTCGGCGCGCAGGGCCTGCAGGGCGTTCTGGTCTTTCTCTTCGTGTTCAGACATGCTGGTGCCGGACCGGGTGGCTCCGGGAGGACCGCTCCGGACGCCGGCGCGCGGTTCGCCTTACCGATAATTCTCGAAAGATGTTGCGAAATCGAAATCCGCCTCGCGGATGGCTTTCTGGACCGCCTGCAAGTCATCTTTGCTTTTGCCAGTCACGCGAACCTGGTCGCCCTGGGCGCGGGTCTGGACTTTCAAACCGGAGTCTTTGATGAGTTTGTTGATTTTTTTGATCTGTTCCTGGCTCAGGCCGGTCTGGATGGGCGCTTTACACTTGTACACGCCCGTGACGTTCGTTTCCATTTTATCGAACTTGATCGCCTTGATGTTCAAATCGCGTTTGATCATCCGGGTCTGGATCACGTCGATGACCTGCTTGAGTTTCATTTCGTCGGGCGCTTCCAGCGCCAGAGCGTCCTTTTCCAGCTCGAGGACGATGTGTGCGCCTTTAAAATCGAAACGCTGGGAAATTTCTTTGCGCGCCGCGTCCAGGGCGTTTTTCAACTCCTGGCGATCCATGGTCGCGCCGATGTCGAATGAGGATTCGGCCATATATTCTACTCCTGCACGGGCTTTCGTTTTTTGAAAGTTAATGAAATTTTACCACGGGGACACGGGGTTCACGGGGTATCCAGGTCAAAACCCGAGTTTCGGCGTTCCGGAACGTTTTGTCATCCTTCACATTCCCCGTGCCCCTCCTATGTTTATTCCCATTGGCCTTCTCCCTCCGTCGATACGAGAAATACTTTCAGGGTACGAAATTTTTTCACCGGAAAAGCCTTCCCGAAACGTTATTCTCTTTCAACGATAGAGAACAAGCGTTGGGGTCCGGGGGGACCGCAACCCCCCGGCGCGGGGGAGTTTGAGGGGGACCGCGCAGGTCCCCCTCATCGCTTACCCACCGAGAATGCCCCTGGCCGCATTTTCCGCGCGCTCCAGCGCTTCCGTCAAGCCATCCGCGTTTTTGCCGCCGGCCTGGGCCATGTCCGGTCGACCGCCGCCGCCGCCGCCGATGCTCCCGGCCGCCAGCCGAATCAACTGGCCGCAGTCGATGCCGGCCTCCACCGCGTTCCGGTTGGCCATGAACAGGAGGCCCGGGCCTTTTTCGGTGTTCGTTCCCAGCAAGAGCAGGGTGTTGCGCTGTTTTTCTTTGATCGCGTCGCCGAGTTTGCGCAGCGAGTCGGTGGGCACGTTTTCGAATTGCTGACGCACCAGGGTCGTCTGCCCGACCACAGGGGCCGCGGCGAGGATCTCGTCCACCCGGTCCAGGAGTTCCCCCGCGGCCAGGTCGGCCGATTTTTTGCGCAGGCGCGCGAGCCCTTTTTCGGTTTCGGTCAAATACTCGCGCGCGGCGGACAGTTGCCGGCTGAGTTCGAGCGCCGCGGCGGGGTCGTATTCAAGCTGACGCTGGACGGCCTGGGGATCCGGGAGGGCGGGCAGGGCAGCGGAGGTGAGCTGGCCGCCCGCTTTCTGGAGCAAATCGGAAAACCCGGCCGCGAGTTTTGAAAATTCGGTTTGAAAATATTCGATCACGCCTTCCCCGGCGATCGCCTCGATGCGACGATTTCCGGCCCCGGGCGAGGTTTCGCGCACGATGTGAAAAAAACGGATCTCGCCCGTGTTGTTCACATGACAGCCGCCGCAAAATTCGATCGACAGGTCACCGCCGCCCATGCTGACGACCCGGACCACATCGCCGTATTTTTCGCCGAAGGTGGCCACGGCGCCTTTTTCGCGCGCCTTTTCGATCGGCAGGGTCTCCGTTGCGACGGGCGCCCGGCTTCGAATCGCGGTGATGACGCTGGCTTCGATCTCCTCCAGCTCCGCGCTGTTCACTTTCTGGCTGTGCGAAAAGTCGAAGCGCAAATAGTCGGGGGCGACGAGTGACCCGGTCTGGAGGATGTGATTTCCCAGGCGATCGCGCAGGGCGCGGTTGAGTAAGTGCGTGGCGCTGTGGTGGCGCGTGAGGCCTTCGCGTCGTTCCGAATCGATGGCCGGGCGCACGGTCGCTTCCACGGCCAGTTCCCCGCCGACCAGTTCGCCGATGTGCAGGAAAAGATCGCCTTTTTTGCGCGTGTCGTCCACGCGAAAGAACGCTCCCGCTTCGGTCGTCAGGCGTCCCGTATCGCCCAGTTGGCCGCCGCCTTCGGCGTAAAACGGAGTGCGATCCAGGATCAGGGCCGCCGGTCCGGGGCCGAGGCGTTCGACAGCCTGCCCGTTCTGGATGGCCGCGATGAGTTTCGCGTCGAGCGTGTTCTGCGCGTAGCCGATGAATTCGGTTTTCAGGCCGATGCGCGCGATTTCGGCCGGCACGTCGATTTCCTGCCACTGCCCGGCTTCGCTGGCGCGTTTCTGCTGGGCGCGCATGCGTTCGTCGAACCCCGCCTGGTCCACGGCGAGCCCGGCCTGTTCGGCCAGCTCACGGGTCATCTCCAGCGGAAAGCCGAACGTATCGTACAGACGGAAGGCGTGCTCGCCGCCGAACGTTTTCGCACCCGCGGCGCGGTGTTCCTCCAGATACTGTTCCCAGATGCGGATGCCCTGGCCGAGCGTGCGCAGGAAACGTTCCTCTTCCTGGCGAATCCGCTCCGCGATCTCACCGGCGCGGACCCCCAGTTCGGGGTAATTTTTTTCGTAAATCTCGACAACTTCCGGAATCAGGCGAAAAAGTACCGGCCGGTGCACGTCGAGCGCGCGCGCGAAGAGCAGGGCCCGGCGGATGATGCGTCGGATGACGTACCCGCGGCCCGTGTTCCCGGGAAAAATCCCGTCCGCGATGGCGAAGGCCGCCGAACGCGCGTGGTCGCAGAGCACGCGAAAGGCCGCCGCGGTGGCGGGCGTGTAATCGAGCCCCTGGCCGTCCGCGCGCAGTTCGGGCAGTAAGGCGTGCAGGCGATCGCGGATGCGCAGGAGTTCGTCCGTATCGTACACGCTCTGGACGCCGTTCACGAGCGCGGCGATGCGTTCCAGGCCCGCCCCGGTATCGATGCCCGTGCGCGGCAGAGGTTCGAGCTGGCCCTGGGTGGTCTGGTTGTACTGGTTGAACACCAGATTCCAGTATTCCATGAATCGTTCGCAATCGCCGCCGGGCTGGCAGGTGCCAGGCGTGCACTGCGTGCAGATGCCTTCGCCACGGTCCAGGTACAGCTCGGTGCAGGGGCCGCAGGCGCCGGACTCGCCCGCCGGGCCCCACCAGTTGTCGGCTTTGCCCAGGCGATTGATCCGTTTCATCGGCAGGCCGATCGTTTTGTGCCAGATGGCCTCGGCTTCGTCGTCTTCTTTGTAGACGGTGACCCAGATGCGCTCGGGATCGATGCCCAGCTCGTTCAGAGAAAAATCCCAGGCGAAACGAATCGCGCCTTCCTTGAAGTAATCGCCGAAACTGAAGTTGCCGAGCATCTCGAAAAAGGTCAGATGGCGATCGGTTTTGCCGACCGACTCCAGGTCCGTCGTGCGCAGGCATTTCTGGATGGTGGCGATGCGCGGGGCGGGCGGGTTCTGTTCGCCCGAAAAGTAGGGCTTGAACTGCACCATGCCGGCCGTGGTGAAGAGTAAGGTTGGGTCTCCCGCGGGGATGAGCGCGGCGGATGGCACGACCAGATGATTCTGTTTTTTAAAATAACGCAGCCAGGCCTCGCGAATGCGGGCCACGGTGAAGCCGGCGGCGGCCTTTTTTTTCGCCCCCGATGGCGCAGATAATTGTCTGGCCGCGGAGGCGTTTGATGGTGGGGCCGGTTTTTTTGCGCCGGATATAAGGGACGCAGCCTTTTTCGCGGAGGGAGCGGGCTTGCGGGCGACCTTTGCCTTCGCGGTCAGGGGTTTCTTTTTCGAAACAGTTCCGGCCTTTTTCTTCGCGGCTTTTTTTTTCGCTGCCATTGCTCTCCTGCTCCTGAAAATGTCAAAAAACTAAGGCGGGCCCACAGTTCAAGATGATTGAATATATAGTATAGAAGAATGCACGCCCGTACTCGCATTGATCCGGGCCGGGCTCGACCGACCGGGCGTGATGCCCGCGTTCCGGAGCACGAATCTTGCTGGCCCTGGCGGGCCTCTTCGGCTCTTCTGGCAACCGGGTAGTGCATTGAAACGTTTGCCGCTGATCATGTTCGCTCTGAGCCTGCTTACCACCGGTTCGGGTTGCGTATGGATGGAACCATCCGTGCTGGGTGCCTGGTATGGCGAACCGGTGATCAACCGGGAAGAGGCCAAGAACGAATTACGCACCGCCGTGCGCTTGAACCTCGCCACCTGTCCGGCGAACAACACCCCGGGGCTGTACGCCATCGAAGCCCTGATACCGCGGGAAATTAACCACCTTCGGTATTTTAGAACATCGATTGAAAACTGTGCCCTCGTTCTGCTGCTGGTCCCCTGCGGAGGCCGTATCCAGGTGGAGGCCAGGGATCAGGATCAGATATCGGCCCAGCTGTATCTTCCGGCCCTGCGAGCCTGCAATCCGCGACCGATTCCTGAAAACCCGGTCGACTGAAATCTTACCGTACCTTATATTAAAAAGGCCCGGGATTTCGTCTAACAGGTTGCGGGAAAAGTCCCTTCATGTTCTTCAGTGCCTGGCGATTCATCCCGGTGAAGCACCCTTTCGCCCGAGCCTGCTGAAAGATGCAGGTGTTTCACCGTGAGGGTAGTTCTGGTGTTCGCGTGCGACATAAGTTAGGCGAAAATTCTTTAATTAAAAAATTTTTTTTCGTTGAAGATAAATTTATCAAGGGCTGAATCCGAAACTATCCAGCAGGAGAAGAATGACATGACCCGTGCTTTGTACAGTTCCGCCCTCGCCCTTCTCGGGGCGGTCGCTCTGATCGTTGGATCGGCGGGTGCCCAGACCGCGCCTCCGAAAGAAATAAAAAAGAAAGTTCCCACTGACCCGATGCGGGAATGTATCAATCAGGGGCCGCAACAGGCCAAAGCCCAGGAATTCAAACCCGGGGAACTGACGTCATATTCCATTGGTAATAACCCGCAGGAAGGACAGTATCGCCGGGAAATGGAACGTTTGCTGAAGATAGAAATCAGCAACGTCCGCAACGCGATCGAGGATGTGCAAAAAAAACACACCGAGCTCTCCAAACTGTTCCCGCAACTGGAAGGGTACCAGGAGATCGTACTGGAAGATACCCCGGGCGCCTGGCGCGACGGGGTGTATGTGAACTCACGCCGTGTTCTGGCGATTCATTACGGCGCGGAAAGTAAACTCAGCTGCGTGGTGCTGGATTCAATCACGCGGGCCGTGTACAACGAAGGGCAGTGGACCCGGAAGTTGATTCGCCTGTATTATCCCAACATCCATACCCTGGAAATGGAAAGTATCCGCCATAACTATACCCTGACGCATACCCTGGAAACCGCCGCTCCGGAAATCCAGTTGCGCGCACTGCGTTTGATTTACAATAACCTGCGTACGGCGCTGTACAGCATGGATATGCAGATCGCGGCGTACTACGATCTGCGGAACAAGAAGAACGAGTGGCAGATTAATTTGTAAAACCGGCCCTCCCGCTTTCGCTGCCCGCTTCCTCTGCCCGCGGGCCTGTCTCCCCGGTCGGCACCGGTCGTGATTTAGCGGCTTGCCTAACTTTTTTCTTGCGCCCGGGTACGGTCGCCGAAAAATGGCCGAATTCCCGCGAACCGGGTGCAGCACTATGTCCGATCAAGAAGAAAAAGCTCAGAAGAACAAAAAGGTCAATCGCATGTCCCTGTCGGAGATTGACACCGCTCTGAAAAAGACTGAAGAGCATATGAAAGGGCTCACCAGTCAGTATGCCCGGACGCTGCTGGCCCAGAAAGCGGCCCTTTCCGCCCGGAAATGACGGCTTCCAATTCTCAGAAATCGTTCCCGCCCCGTTCTTAAATCCCTTGCGATTTCGCCATTGGCGAAATAATCTGCCTTGCCGTGGCACAGGCCGGCTTTTTCGCGTTTATACTGTACGGAGCTGAAAAAATGCTCCCGGTGGCATAATGGGATCTCGTTTTTTTTGCTCCTTAATCGTTCTTTGTTTCAGTCTGCCCCGTCTGGAGGCCCGGCCGGGGCATTCGTTCGCGCCCCTGCCCGGACCTTTCGATCTCGCCCAGGTGACGCCTCCGGAAAATCCGGCCGGGGAACCGGAAATAGAAGCGGAGGGCACGCCCGGACCGGATGCGGAGCCCGGGCCCGCCGCTGATGCGCAAGCGGAGGACGAACCCGGGCCGGAGAGTTCCGACCTCCCGGGCTGGATCGACGGGTTTTCCCTGGGCGGACATGTGCGTTTCCGTCCCGAATTTCATCAGAATTATAACTTCGATCGGACGGACCGCGTCCTGTTTACGAGTTTCACTTCCATCTGTTCGCGCAAACGCAGTACCGGCCGTACCTGCGTGCAATCCGGCGGAGTCGAGTATCCGGATTTCGGGAAAGCGAACCATTCCACGGTGCCGCTGTACGTCGCCGAGGAAGATAGTAAGGAAGCGGTACTCCAGAAGGTGCAACTGGATTTTCACAAGGAATTCGGAGCGGACGTCGTCGCGAATATCGTTCTGCAAGATAGTCGTGTGTGGGGCGGGCAGCCAGGCAGTGTGAACGGAGTGAACACCGCCAACGGCGCCACGAGTGAGGCCACGGATCTGCGCGAGGCGAATCTTGAAATTTTTGATTTCCTGGGACCCCTTACGCTCCAGGCGGGCCGCCAGGTGCTGGCCTACGGCGATCAACGCCTGGTCGGCTCGTTCGAATGGAGCAATGTCGGCCGCAGCTTCGATGGCCTGCGTCTGCGTTACGATGGCGAGGAGTTCAACAGTCATCTGTGGACGATGATCCTCGCCGAGGACCCGGACGATTTTAACGCGACGGCGGACGGGAACGAATCCCGGCCGACCATCGACGACGCGTATTTTTCAGGCTGGTACAATACCTGGACGCTTTCGCGATATTTTCAGGCCGAGGCGTACTACCTCGGCGTTTATAAAAAATGGACGCCGCGCACCGAACCGCTCGTCGTGTTCGTAGACGATCGCCCTGAGATCATCACCGACGAGTACGGGATTGGCATCGCCTCGCAGAGCCGGGCCACCCAGCGGGACAATCTGCACACGGGCGGCCTGCGTCTGACCAATCGCACCGAGGATGGCAGAGCCACGATCCCGTTCGACTGGACCGTGGAAGCGGCCCGGCAGGGCGGATTCACGGGCGCGCAGAAAACCCCGGATGGTCTGGACATCGCCCTTTCGGACGCGGAATATAAAGTCAGGGACGTGAACGGCAATCAGGTCTACGAATTAAAAGCGGACCCCCAGGGCGGCTTTTACGTCAGCGAGTACCGGCTGCATCAATTGATTACCCGCAAGGTGAAATACGACGCGTACGCGTACGCGGTGAATCTGGGGTTCAGCCCGATCAAACAGGTGCGCCTCGGCCTGGAATACACCGAGGGCAGCGGGGACAGCGACCCCACCGATTTTCGCGACACGACCTTCGTGAACCTGTATCCCACGAACCACAACCATTACGGCAGCGGCGACCTGGCGAGCTGGCGGAATATGCGCGGTCGGTCCGCGAATCTCCAGCTCGACTTCGGTTCGGGTGGCCTGGTCCGGATGGAAGCCTGGGACATCGACAAACACAGCACGCAGGACGCCTGGTACGTGGCCAGCGGGGCTCGCAATACAGTGGCCACCACCGAGTTCGCCACCGACTATGCCCCGCCGGCCGGCCAGAGCGAATCGAAGGAAAAACAGTATTTTAAGCGAAAACTGAAGCGAGTCCTCTGGCAGAAATGGTACTTACGCAAGCACCTGTTCGAGGAGTTCGATCTGCTTTACAAAAAAAAGTATAAGGGGATCGAATGGAATATGGGCTATACTGTAATCGTGGCCGGGGACGCGGCCCGGGTGGCCCGGGACGACTACGGCTACGCTCTGGCCCAGAAATACCTGGACGAACTTCTGTACCTGGAACAGGTACACTGGACCTCGGCGAAAATTTTCGAAAGCGGGGACTATCGAAAGGACGCCCGGCCGCCGACCTTTGATCCGAGGGCTAATTTCGCGTATGTGCAGATGACCCTGCGCTTTTAGCCCGGTGAATCTCCGGAATTGATCTGGCTCTCCGGGCCACGCGGGCTGGCCCGCGCGAAAGGAAAAAAATCGATGCAGGTCGGCGAGACCGTAGTGCTGGAGAGTTTCGGCGAACTGGAAGGGTTCGCCCGGAACGCCGATCTTTTTGGCGACCTTGAATTCGCCCGGCCGGTGGAAGACAACCACGGCAAAGTTCTCATCAAGGAAAACATCGCCCTCAACGCGAGCCTGATCGCGCGACTCAAAAATCACGAGGGCAACTACCGCGAACTGTTTGAGGTTAAACTCACCCGGCCGGTCATCACGAAGTTACGACTTTTCCTCGGACGGGAAATCGCGCGCGCGAATACGCGCCGGGTCGAACATGATTTCGTGGAACAATTGCTTGAGGATCGATCGTTTTCACTCGCGGATATCGTCTCGAACGGCCTGCAAGAAAAACGGATTCTGCTGGCTCTACTCAAAGTCTTTTTCAGCGATCCGCCTTTTTTTTCGCATATCGCCCGGCTGGGCGTACTTACGCTCGCCGTCGTTCTTCGAGCGAATCCGGGGCCAAACCTGCGCCGGCACGCCTTCCTGGCGGGACTCTGCGCGGATCTCGCGCTGGTGGATTCGGAAGCCTGGAAATTCCCCGTTATCAGTGGACCGGCGAAAAAGAGCCTGGCGGAAATTTGCGCCCGGTTCGCGGCGAATTTTTTTCTGCCGCGAGAGTGCCTGGAGGCCATCGCCAGGCATCCTGTGCCGGAGGTCCCCGAACGCGCGGGGGAACCGGCGGCCATCCTGCCGGATTTTTTGCCTGATGTGGTGCTCGCCCAGGGAAGCGCCATGTTCGCTGAAATCTTGAAACTGCCCGCGGAAGGTGGGGAATCCGCAACGCCGGAGGGCGAATCGAAAAATGGAGCGGACCATGCCGGCGAGGCCGGCCGGGACGCTTCGGCCGAACCGAACAGCGCAGAATTTTCGCCAGAACGCGCGATTACGCTGACGCAGGCCCTGCGCATCGCGCGTTATCTGGACGACGTGGGCAAACGGTACCGCGCGGACCCGGCCTCCTTCGCGGAAGAATCGATTTATATGATCGCCTATCTGTCCGGAAAAGGGTATTTCGACACCGCCCTTTCGGATCGTATCATCGAGGTATTTCGCAAGTATCAAACGATCGCCAGGCGTATGCGAATGGTCGCGAACATTGAGTCCCGCTGTATCGCGCCCCCCAGCGCCTGGGCGTATCCCCGTCCGGCCAACGCGGCGCAGGTTCTCTGTAAAAAGCGTAAGTACGACTGTCCCCATCTCGTACCCAGCTGGTCCATGCATGTCGTCTCTCCGGCGGATGCGTATGGCTGGCTCGGCGCCGTGCTCGATCCAGGGGAGTACCCCAAGTGCGATCTGGGCGAAGATCTCAAATTGATCCAGGCGGAAACGAAGGCTGAGGAAGCGCCTGATGAATCGTAATAATCCGGGCCAACAGGTGCGCAACAGGAGGTGCGACCGCGGAAAAAGAAAAGCCGGCCGGGGGCTGAATTTCGCCCCGCTGGCCGGCCAGAGAAACAGACCGAAATCTGTTATCGATTCGTTTTAGGACGCGCTTCGTTCACGACGAGGGCCCGGCCATTGAGTTCCGTGTCGGCCAGGGCGTTCATCGCGCTGATGGCTTCTTTTTTGTTCGGCATTTCCACGAAGCCGAAGCCACGCGAACGGCCGCTGTCGCGGTCGGTTACGATATTGGCGGAAGAGACTTCGCCATGAGCGCGGAATAATTCCGCCAGCGATTCAGTGTCCGCGTCGAAAGAGAGATTGCCTACATACAGTTTCATTTGTTCAAATCCAGAATTAAATTCGCTCCGAAAAAAGACGATTTCGGGAATTGGAGAGAGAACGAGTGAGGAAGGAAAGGAGGCTATCCAGACACAAACTGCTCGGATTCCGCCGAGTTCTGTTACTATCGCAAGAGTAGAAGCGTATGGCCACACTCAGTACCCGCGCGCTGGCTGGCCAGTATTATTTTACCTCGAAACTTTTTTTCTGATGATTACGACGATTATTTCTTTCGTTTGCCTTTCAAAAGCTTCTGAATGACCTTCTGCATGGTCGATTGAATGCGACTGCGATCCGTTTTTCTCTGGGGCCTGAGTCCCGCCACCGGTCCGCCGGCCCTGCCCAGCGCGGTCAGATAGATCATGCCGGACCATAAGAGCGCGAACAGGGCCTCCGTGTCCGTGGTAGCGGGACTGCCTTCACAGACCTCCCGCGCCAGCGCGGTCATCTCCTGCTCTCGTAACTTCGTAAACTCGGCGGCGATTTCCGCCGACGGTGCCAGTTCCCAGTTGAGCAGGGCCAGGGTCAGCGGTCGGTCCCGGAGCGTTTTTTCCCCATGGATGAGGACGGTGGCAAGACGATCGGAAACGCGTTTGTTGCGAAATTTTTCCAGCTCCATCCCGCCCAGAAACTCGTCCTGGGGCGGCCAGACCTCGCGCGTGAGTACGAATTCCCGGACCAGTTCGGGCAGGCCGCCGAAGTAGCGGTAGATCAAAACTTTATCCACCCCGGCTTCCCGCGCGATGGAGTTGATTCCGAGGGCATGGAAACCGTCCCGGACCAGGATTGTTTCCACGGCATCCAGAATCCTGGCGGTCGTGGCGACCCGGTCCCGGGTCCCGCTGCGGGGGACCTCTTCGGTAGATGTCTCCATAAAGTGACAAGCTGTCCCGGGAGGGAGACCGCCGTCAACCGAAATTTTACGCGGACCCCGGCTTCTGGCGCATGTCACCGAACGGTAACGTGGTGTCCGAAAATAAGTCCCCGTTCGGTGACAAAAAAAATGAAACCCACGGGTTCTCCACGCGAAATCGCCTGTTTTTTGGTTGCCTTTCGTTCGTTATCGTGCGATCCTTTCTTCGTGGGCGTGGTACTGTCCCGCTCGCGAAGGGAGGTATCTATGAAAAAAAAGGAAATAAAAAAACAGGCGAAGGAAATTGAAAAGGCGCTCGTGCGCGCCGCAAAACGCCTTGAAAAGTTTCCGCTGGGTCTGGTAGACGCTTCGATATTTGAAGTCGAAAACGTATCGTTGGACCGCGGAATGCTGGAAGGCGTGGCCAGCGGGCTGACCCGTTTGAAAGAACTGGGCGAACGTGTTGAACGTGAAACGAATGAAATCGAACTTTTGCTCGTTCAATTAAAACACGCGCGACGGATATCCGAAGACGCGCGCAAGACCCAGAAAAAACTGGCGCGTGCCGCGAAGCGTGAGGCATTGAAAGCGGAGAAATCTTTGAAAGGCCAGGTACGTTCCGCTCGCAAAGCGGAAGCGAAGGCTCTGAAAGATCATTCTGAAGCCGTCTGATGGGATTTCGACCCTGGCGGGCCGGGTCAGCGATCCGACTCGCCGGGCGATCCTGGTTTTTCGAAGGCTCCCAGGTGCAGCCGCGGGGCGCCGGAGCGGATGTCCTCAAAATAACGCCGCAAACTGAAAGAGATCGAGGAAAAAGCGATCTCGGTCCAGGGGATGCGGTCTTCGGCGAATAATTCCACTTCCGTACTTTCAGGTCCCGGACCGAAGTCCAGGTCGGTGAGTCGCGCCACGAACAATAAATACACCTGGTTGATGTGGGGAATGCTGTACACGGTCTGCAGGCATTCCAACCGCACCCGGGCGCGGGCTTCTTCCCAGGTTTCGCGCATTGCGCCTTCTTCTACTTTTTCACCGTTTTCGAGAAATCCCGATGGAAGGGTCCAGAGCCCGCGGCGCGGTTCAATGGCGCGCCGACAGAGCAGAACCTGGTGTTCGTGGTAGGGCAGGCAGCCGACGATCATCCGTGGGTTCTGGTAGTGTACCGTGTCGCAGGCATCGCAGACGTAGCGCGGCAGGGAATCTCCCGGCGGAATCCGCGTGGCGAGTTCCTTGCCGCAACTGCTGCAGAATTTCATAGCGGGACTCGTTCGCCTTCAGACTGGCATGGGGTCTTCGCGTTCCCGGATTTCACCGCTGTGGCGACGACGCCGGCGTCTGCGGCGGCGG
>CAZVZS010000005.1:22210-124703 GCA_964631535.1 uncultured Leptospiraceae bacterium | reverse complement strand
CCGCCGTTCTGGTTCTGACCCTGTTCCTGGCTCCGGTCACCTGGTTCCTGGGAGGCCAGTTTCCCGTTCTGACGTTCCGGTCGCCCGGCGGAGGCGCGGTCGTGCAGGCGTTCCATGATCATGCGCAATTTTTTTTCGCCGAGCGGGACGGTCGGTAGCACGAGCATTTCCCGGTCCGACCAGGCCAGTTCGATGCGGCCCGTGGTGAGCAGACGTTCGCCTGGAACCTGTCGGAACGAGACGAAGCGAATACTGGCCAGGGGGATGCGTACGATGGAGACACTGAACGGCCAGCGCTGGAGGATCATGATTTCGCGCGCGGAAAGATATACGCCGGCCCCGGCCGTTCCCAGCACACGTAACGTCGCGTACGCGCCGAGCAGAATAAAACCGCCCTGCTGAAAATAAAGGCCCAGGCGGGCGAAAAATCCCGGTTCCAGCCATTCAATTCGAAATACTTTGGGCAATTTCAGAAGCACAATGAACTGGAACAGAAGATCGCCAATTAAATACTCACCCAGCAGCACCAGGCCGGCATAAACGGCGACCAGAGCGGCCAGCGGCAACAGGCGGAGCGGCAGGGTCACCAGGCCCCCGGAAAGGCGTTCCACCCGGCCTTCCGGCAGTACGCGGTCCGCCAGGGGGTACGCGAGGTGCAGGAGATTCTGAAAAAACCGTACAACCATGGCCGATCCCTCCTTATTTTACCGTCTTTTCGCTCGGGCAAGAACATTTCGCGGTCCGGGAGGAGGGACTTTTCGATTGACCATGCTCCGCCATGCGATTATGATACGTACTGTGGAAGAAAAAGAGTTCTCAAACAATTCCCTCAAGATCGTGTTGCGCACCGCGGAATCCGGGGTCGAGCTGGTCTGGTCCGGCAAAAATACGGAAATGGACGCCGGCAAGTTTATCGCGCCGATTTTACAGGAAACCCTGGAAAAAGCAGCCAACGGCCAGAAGCCCATTCGCGTCGATTTCCAGGCTCTCGAGTTCATGAACTCCTCTACGATATCACAATTGATCATCATGTTGAACAATGCCCGCGACAATGACCACCGTCTGGAGCTCATTTACCGCGAAGCCTCGAAATGGCAACGATTCAGTTTCAGCGCGCTCGATGTATTTCAGACGCCGGATAAGCGGATTCATATTCGGGGGGTTTAGCCCAATGAAGATGTCGTTCGCCCCGGATCCTTGAACGTATTATGGAACGCGAAGAATTCGACTCAATCGACGCGTACATCGCCTCGTTTCCGGAGCGCACGCGGCGGAAATTAACAGAGCTGCGCAAGATCGTTCGCAGGCAGGCCCCGGAGGCCCAGGAAAAGATCAGTTACCGTATTCCCACTTTTTTTTTACACGGCAACCTGGTGCACTTCGCCGGTTACGCGAATCACGTCGGTTTTTATCCGGGCGCGAAGGCGATTGAGGTTTTTGAGAACGAAATAAAAAAATATAAATTCGCGAAAGGTTCGGTCCAATTTCCCATCGATGAACCTCTGCCCGTGGCCCTCATCAAAAAAATCGTAACATTCAGGGTCAATGAGAGTGTAAAGAAAGAAAAAGGGAATAGTAAGAAGAAGGGAAAAAAAGCCGGGGAAAAAAGCGGTCGTAAATAAACGGCAATGTGCCGGGTCGGGTTATGAAAGGTATTACCGACCGGAAAAAGATTTTTGCGACGATTGAGCGACACGGTCTATATCTCCAGCAAGACAAAACGAGGGCCTCCCTCATCTCCCTGGTCACCGGCGAGGCCCTGGATTCCTCCTGGTGGAGCCACAGGCACGCGCACGCCATCTTTGAAATTCTGGAGGATTTATCGGAAAACCCGGAAATCATCTTCTGTAAGCTCGTTGCTTCGAAAGTTACCCTCATCCATCGGCGCCTGTGGCCGGCGGTGTATACGATCGGAGTTTGCAGGGAGCCCTGGCAGGTCGGATCACTCGGGGCGGCGGAACGAAAACTGCTCGCTGAGATCGAACTGCGTAATAGCGTCGAAAATCCGGGCAAAGAAATTAAAAAGCTCGAAAAATTGATCCTGGTTCACTCCAGGCAGGTTCACTCGCCGACGGGGAAACACGTGATCATCGGTACCTCGTGGAAGGCCTGGGCCCGCGAAAATAAAGTTCCGGCCATCGACATCGCGGGAGCGAAATCGTCGCTGACCCAGGCTCTGCTTTCCATCGGTGGAAAGGAGCGGGACCTGCCGTGGGCATAGTGGGAGGGGTGAACCTGTTGATCTTGAGTTACCTGACGGTGTAAACCGGGGCCGTCTCAATTCAAATGACAACGATCCGGGTGCGCGCGGCATTCCAGCAGGGCCTGCAGTAATACGATTTGATTGCGGTAGAGTTGTTCGGTTTCCGCGAGAAGGCGGACGGCATCCTGGGTGGCGAGTAAATCCTGCTTGATGGGGAGGGGCGCGTTTACGACTGAGATGACCCGGTAGGCGAGATTGATGGGATCTTCGGGCAGTGAGCGTAGAACCGTGGGTTTTTCACCCATCCGTTCCAGCAAATTGTGATACTCAGTCAGGCGCTGGCGCAGCAGGGCCGCCTGGTTTTCGATCTGTTCCTGCGGTCCCTGCGGGGCCGGCAGGTACTCCACATCCCCCTGTAAAAAAGGCCGCTCGTGGCTGAGGTTTCGGATCAGGAACCGTTCCCGACCCTGGGCGACGAGATTGATGCGCCCTTCCGGCAGATTCTGGGTCCGTCCGATACAGGCCAGGCAACCGATCGAACAGGGTTCAGCCAGCGGACCCAGGGCTTCCTGACCGGCGGCGATCAGCACTACACCAAAACACCCGTCCGTACCCTGGCACTGAGCCACCATTTGTTTATAACGATCTTCAAATATATGCAGCGCGATGGAACTCCCCGGGCAGAGTACGGTATTCAAAGGAAAAAGTGGGAGCATGAACGCGTTCCGAGTTTTAAGAATCTTTCCTCAGGATCATACATTCCCGCCCGCCCGGCCATCAATTTTCCTGGTCGGTTCGGGTTTCGCGAACAAATACAGCAGGCTGATAAATCGCAGGAAGGCGAAAAGAAACATTGCCGTCCAGAGCAGATGGTTTTCCCGCAGCCAGAACGCCAGACAGGCGCAGGGTAAAAAACCGCAAATTACGCTGACCATCATGGCATTGCGCAAATCCCGGACCCGGGTCAGGCCCAGAAACAGCCCGTCCAGTACGTAGGCACCGGTCGCGCATAAAAGATAAGGGATCATCCAGATCCGGTATTCGGCCGCGAGTTCGATGATATCCGTGTGCGATGTTAAGAGCGAAAGAATCCGGTCGGGTGCCGTAAAAAAAATCGCCAGAAAAACGAACGCGATGCCCAGACCGGTGCCGAAGGCCAGACGCACCGCGCGGCGTTGTCCCACGAGATTGCCCCCGCCTTTGAACCGTCCCATCAGGATCTCTCCCGCCAGAGCCGGACCGTCGATCAGGAACGCGGCGAAGGTGATCAGGTTATGCAGCAGCGAATTCACGACCAGGACGCCCGTACCGAGTGTCGCGCTGAAATTAAGAAACAGGGCGAAAGCCGAAAGCAGGCAGAGCGTACGGATCAGGATGTCGGTATTGAGTCGCACAAGCTGGATCAGGCGCGCCGCGTCAAAGATGCCCCGCGGTCGCGTGAATCGTTCGCCCGTCGCGAACACGAACACCAGCCCGATGCCCAGCATGAGGTACTGGCTGATGGCCGTGGCGAGGCCCGCGCCGGTGGCGGCCCATTCGAACCGGAAGATGAACACATAGTTCAAGCCGACATTCGTCAGATTGCCCGCGGCGGTCATGACCAGCGCCAGGGCCGAACGTTCGCGTCCCAGCAGCCAGCCGAGCAGGACGAAATTACACAGCACCGCGGGCGATCCGAGAATGCGCACGTTGAAATAATCGCGCCCCGCCGACTTGATGGCATCTTCCCCGGAGAGCAGAGCGAAACCAAGTTCGCGGATCGGGTAGTACAGAATCAGGATGACGAAGCCGAGGCCGAGCGCGAGCACCAGGGCGCGCAGGAGGATATTCTGAACTTCCGCGTGGTCCTCCCGTCCGAGCGCCTGGGCGACGGTACCGGTCGTGCCCATGCGCAAAAACCCGAGCCCCCAGTACAGATAATCGAAGATGACGGACGCGATGGCGACTCCGCCCAGAAACCGGATGTCCGCCAGATGCCCGAGCATGCCGGTATCGGCGAGCCCGGTCAGCGGGACGGTTAAGTTGGACAGGATATTGTAAATCGTAAGGCGAACGAAACGGCGCCGCAGCCCCGCTTCATCCGGGTGTTTGCCCGCGTCCATGCGAACAACCAGAGTTCGAGCCGGGAGGCGGGAAGACAAGTTGGATTACATATCATTTAAACAAGTGGGAAAACGAATCCCGCTTTGTTCGTCTTAACATGGTTACATTGTTGTTGACTCATTTGCCAAATAATTATACATTGAAGTCTATGCTAAAGGGCCATATTCATAACCATTCCCTGATCCTGGACGATCCCATAAACCTGCCCGAGGGCACGAAAGTTCTTGTTTCGATCTCTACGATTAAGGAGGATGTGCGTACCGGTGATATCTTTGGTTCCTGGAAAGATGATAGGCAGGTAGAAAAAATTGTGGAGGAAATCGTAGGCTCTCGATCGGTCGGTCGTGTTTTTGAATGAATTATTTACTGGATACGGACATCGTCATCTACTGGTTGAATGGGAACACCAGGATTCACGAAAAAATAACCAGCGTAAAAGAAAAAAACATTGGGATTTCAATTATTTCTGTGGCGGAGTTATATTTTGGAGCCTTTAATTCCGGCTATCGGAGTGAAAATGTTCGTACAATTGAAAATCTGGTTCAGGTTTTTGAGGTTGTTCCTTTTGACCTGAAAATGGCGAAACTATTTGGCGAAATAAAAGCTGAACTCAAGCGAACCGGCCAGCCCTTGCTTGATGCCGACATTCTGATCGCCGCATCAGCAATTGCCTGCGGACAAACGCTGGTATCCAATAATACCGGCCACTTTTCCAGAATCACCGGTCTTTCCCTGGAGAACTGGAATTCCTCGATAAATTAGAATCAGCCGCGGCCGCGAAAAATCCTTGTGCCATTTTCCCCCGGGCGGTTCCATGGAGCCGGTCCCCAGGATACCCAATGACAACTCCAGAAAATCAATTCGACGCGATCGTAATCGGCTCCGGCATCGGCGGCATGTCCGCGGCCACGCACCTGGCCAACCACGGCAAACGGGTGCTGCTCCTGGAAGCGGCGCTCGATTTCGGCGGGTATACCAATCCGTTCAAACGGAAAAAATTTCACTTCGATCCCGGTCTGCACTACATTGGCGAACTCAACCCTGGCGATTTTTTCCACGAGACGCTCGTGAAACTTCAGATTCGCGACCGGGTCGGTTTTAATCGTCTGAACGACGATTGTTACGACCGGTACGTGTTCCCCGGTATGGATTTTCGCATGCCCGCGGGCCGGGATAAATTTCGCGCAAGGCTCGAACAACACTTCCCGGAGGCGCGCGCCGGCATCGATAAATTCATTCGCCTGCTGGACGCGTTGAAAATCAATCCCGGCGATCCGGATCAGGTCAAGAACGCCTTCGCGCAGGTGCGCGCGATCGACGGGAGCGAAGTGCTGGCCACGATTCGTAAACGTACGTTCGGGGAAGTCGTTGATCATCTCTTCGGAGACCACGATCTGATCAAAGCCGTGCTCTCCGGGCCCTGCGGCGATATCGGCCTGCCGCCCGGTCGCGTGGCGGCCACGGCCCTGATCGGCATCCACAATCATTATCTCGAAGGCGCGTTTTTTCCGAAAGGCGGCAGCGGGGCTCTGCGCGACGCGTTCATCGAGCGTCTGCGCGAAAAAGGAGCGGTCCTGAAAAACCGCACACGCGTAAGCCGGATCCTGATCGAAGGCGACGCCGCGGCGGGCGTCGTCACCGAAAAGGGCGAAGAGTTTCGCGCCCCGCTGGTCGTATCGAACGTGGACCCGGTGCTGACGTTCACGCGACTCATCGAACCCGAACACGTACGCGGGAAGACGCTGAAAAAAGCCGAATCGGTCGAGCCGAGCTACGGCAGCATTTGTTTTTTCGTCGGGACCGATCTGCCCGCCGATCAAATCAAACTCGGCCAGGAAAACATCTGGTACTATCCTTCCACGGACATCGACGATCTCTACGCGCGCGCCGCCCGCGAAACCGTGCCCCGGGGCGATTTCAGTTTTTTTCTGAGCGTGCCTTCACGCAAAGATCCCGGCGGCGGCAAATGCCCGCCGGGGACTGAAGTCCTCGAAATGGTCGTGCTCGCCAGCTACGAACCGTACGAACGCTGGGCCGAACAGCGCGCGCTCCAGCGCGACGACGAGTACGAAGCGTTAAAAGAACAAATCAAACATTCTCTGATCGCTCAACTGGAGCGGACCTACGCGCCCGGTTTCGGCCAGCACATCCTCGTGCATGAGGTGAGCACGCCGGTTACGAACACGTACTACGCATCGCCCTTTCGCGGGTCGATCTACGGTCCCGCGCATACGCCCGAACAACTCGGTCTCGGTCGGTTCATGCCGCGCGGCGCGATCAAGTCCCTGTACCTGTGCGGAGCGGGCGTTTTCAACTGCGGCATCGGCCCCTGCTGTATCAGCGGTTACTTCGCCGCCGATCTCGCGCTAAAAGACGCGGGATAAACCTTTGACTCGTCGCCTTACGTCCGGGCAGGCGGGGCCTTTTCACATTGGTACTCTATGTCGCATAACAGGCGCAAACGCAGGGAACGCAGGCAGCGGCTTCGTCGCGAAAACCGGTTCGACGCCGGCCATGCGACGGTAACGGCGCCCATTCCGGTCGCGCCTCCTCCTGTCACCGAGTCCGGTTCCCGGCACGCGCCAGCAATCGAGTCGCGTGGATTGGCCGCGGCGCCCGCATCAGGGCCCGCCCGACTCGCGTTATCGCGGGCGCTGCTCACCGCCGGCCTGATTCTCTTCGCTGACCTGGCCGAGTATCTGCTTACATTAATTCTGGACGCGCCCGCCCTGGAATACGCCTGGAAGCTTCTGGCGCGTCACTGGCGCGAAACGGATTACGGCCTTCCTTTTCTGGCGCGGTACTTCGGGTTCGCCGCTCTGCTGGGGGCCGTGTTGAACGTGCTGCTCGTCGTTCGGTTGCGCCGGACCGCCGCGCGACTCGGGCCGGTCCTCGCCGGACTGGCGATTTTCGCTTTTTTTATTCGCGGAGCTGTTTACGCGAGTTTACGCGTGCAGCTGAACCTGGAACTGGTCGGCTATCTCCTTGAAAACGGCGCGCTTCTGTTCGAAGCGGAGGGCGCAGACCTGGCTTCGCGGCGGGTGCCCTGGGCCCTTGTGGCGTACCTGGCCGGATTCGCGGGTCTTCTGGTCTGGATCGCGCGCAAACATTTTCCCGCTTTCCTGAGCGAAACGCGCTGGCCCGAGCCCGCGCGGCCGGCCCCTGGACTGGCGGTGGCCGGGCTTTTTGTCACGCTGGCCGGAGCGTTTTTTCTCAGCGGGGCCAGCCTGGCGGGAACTCTCGCCCCGGCGGACCGACCGGGTGGCGAACAGGTACGGGCCGCCGCCGGCGATCTTCCGCCTCCGGACGCGGTGGAGGAACCCGGGCTTTTTCCGTTTCGTAACGCTTTTCGCGAACGGTACGGATTTCGTCTGAAGCCGGGGACGAACGTGGTCGTTCTTTTCCTCGAGTCCGCGCGCGCGCCTTTCGTGCCTCTGGAAGGGACGCGGTATTTCCGCCCGGGCGACCGGCGGGTCGTCGCCGTGGACGATTTTTTTGTGCCCGTACCGCACAGTTCGAACTCGCACTATTCCCTGTTCACCGGGCTGTATTCCGCCCGGAAAGCCAGCGACAATTTCGACCGGGTCCAGCCGGACCGGACACTGCCCGGCGTACTGGCCGCGGCGGGATACGCGAATTATTATTTATACGGAGGAGAGGCGAAATTCGACCGTGAGGACCGCCTGATCGCGAAGCTGGGCCTGCGCCTGCGTGAGAAAAAAGATTTCGAGAGCCAGCGCGACGGCGCGGGCAAGCGCCGGTATACGCGCTTCTGGTGGGGCGTTGACGACCGCGCGCTCGTGGACGAAACGAAAGCCATCCTCCAGCGCGAATCGGGCCCGCTGTTTTTATCGATCGTCTTCACGAATTCGCACCATCGGTATTTTAATCCGCGACCGGACCTGTACCGCCGGCACGACAATACGACCGACGTGGGTCGCCATCGCAACGCGATCGAGTACGCGCTGGATCTTTCGGACGAAGTTGTGGACGCGTTTCGCGCGCGCGGTCGGGACTCGGACACGCTGTTCATCCTGCTGGCCGATCACGGCGAATCGTTCGGCGAACACGGCTTCATCATCCATGATTTTTCCCTGTACGACGCGGAGATACGCGTACCCTTCGCCATGCGTCATCCCCGGTTCGAGCGCTTGTTCGATCGACCGCGTTTCCCCGCCGGCTCGATTCTGGATGTGTTTCCCACGGTGGCGGACGCTCTCGGTTTGCCGTTCGCGGGGGCGGTGCACGGCCGGACTTTATTCGATCCGGACTACCGATTGCGGCTCATTGTTCGGCCCTGGGGCGGCGATGATTCGGTCGGCCTGATCGACGGTTCGCGCAAATGGATCTACGCGCGCAACCGGCGCGAACTGGAACGCTTCGGTCTGCGTGACGAAGATGGAAAAGTTTTGCCCATGGACGCGCACGCCCGCGCGCTGGTGGACCGGCTCGCGTCGCATGAATTCGTATACTGAATGACTCAGGCGGCGGTGGGCGGTTGGTTGTGGGAACGCGGTCGCGCGTACACAAACCGTTCCTCCCACTGGGCGAGCGTGAGTCCCATGCTGGCCGCTTTGCGCTTGCGGTATTCGTTCACCATGCGTACGGTGAGCGGGTAGCTGAAAAGAACGAGCGGAATTCCGAGGACCAGCGAACCCACCAGCATCGGCCAGCCCAGCGCGTCCATCAAGAATCGCCCCCAGAGGCTGAGTCCTTCCAGCAGGGGCAGGTCCCGGGCCTCGCGTAAAACAAGTTCGATCGCGCTCAGACTGATCGCCGCGATTTCGATGCCGATCAGATTATACACCAGAATTCCCGTTAAATAAAACGTATACGAAATGATTGGCATGAGCACCGGATTGGGCACCCAGACCCAGGCGAGGGCGACCGGCAGCGTGAACCGGAGTCCGATCTGGCGCAAGCCCAGCCAGGTCACCGTGACCATCGTCATGCGCGCGCCGACCAGTGGCGTGACCGCCCAGAATATACCGACTCCGGTGCCGAGCGCCAGTTCATGGATGGGCGCGTGCGATTCCCGCAGTGGCAGGAGGAGCTTGCGGTCTATGGCTGATTTGATCCGGCGCCACATAGGGAGTGACCAAAAAATGCTCCGCCCCCGTCCGGACCGCAAACAAATTTTTTCGGCCCTTCGAGGTTCATCGCGCCGGGGGATTGATCAGGGCCCCCGCGCCGCGAGGCTTTGAAAAGCGGTGGCAGGTTTTCGGGGCCCGGGATAAGCGACGGTATGCGGTTGTTATTCATTCGCCATGGGATTGCCACGGACCGGGAAAAATTCGAGGGGGAAGATCTTGACCGGCCGCTGACGGACCCCGGAGAAAAAAAGGCCCGGGCGGGATTCAAGGGACTGTCCCGGATCTTCGACCGGATCGATCTCGTGTATTCCTCGCAGGCCCGCCGGGCAATTGAGACGGCCGAACTCCTGAGCAAACGCTTCGGCGGAGTATCCGTGATTCAAACCGAACACCTCAACCCCGGCGCGGACTTCGAAGACTTTCGCAACCTGATGAACCAGCGTAAGCCGGATTTCGAAACCGTGGCGCTGGTGGGCCACGAGCCGGATCTATCGGATATGATCGCGGGGCTCGTGGGCGGCGGAGCGGGGCCGGGAGGCCACCCAGAACCGCTGCACCTGCATCTGAAAAAATGTTCCTGCGCGGAGGTGCGGATGATCGGCCTGGACGCGGGCCTGCTGGCCGGGCTCTACGCGCCCCGGGTACTGCGCACGCTGGCCGGTGTGACCGCCAAAAAAAAGAAATCCTGAAGGCGGGTTTTTATTTCGCGGCCACGATGTAACACACCCAGGAGTTGCAGGCCTCGCCCTTGCGCGATTTACGGTACACCCCGTTGCCTTCGCCGGTATCCCCGTCCGTGCCTTCCCAGTAGATGTCCACAGAGACGAATCCGGTTTCCAGCAGTAGTTCCTGGATCTCGGGCAGGGTCCACAGGCGCCATTCGTATTTGAACGCGTTTCGTATTTTTGTTCCATCTTTGAATTCGAAGTGAATTTTGCAGAGGATGTCCCCGTTGATGGGGTTGTAATCGGCGTGTTCCCAGACGTAGGTGAACCCGTCGCACTTGCGGCGTTCTTCCTGGATCAGATAGGCCTCGGAACCACCGAACGCGTCCAGCATAAACACCCCGTCGGACCGCAGCGATCTGTACGCCTGGCGGAAATAGGTTTTCATGGATTCACGCGTTTTAAATATAAAATACGAAAAATTAAAAGCGCAGACAATGTCCACTTTTGGCAGGGTCACGTTCAGCACATTGTCGTGCGCCAGTGAAATCCGTTTTTGTTGTTCCGGCGTCAACCTGGATAGATGGCGTTTGCGCCCCCAGTCCAGGATGCGACCGTCCAGGTCCACGCCCACGGCGGTGCGGTCCGCGCCCTGTTTGATCCATTCGCACGCGAAAATAAACGAAGCGCAGAAATCTTCTTTTAGCGCGCGGGGATTTTTTTTGCGGAGCGTGCGATAAAAACGCGCCACGTTGCGGGCTTCGTACTCGGGGTTCTGGACGGATTCTTCGTAGAGGATGAGTGGATCGGCGGTCTTCGCGGTATACCCGGACATAATCTGGCCAGCTTCGCGCGCGAAGCGGCGGCGTAAACCAATTTCGAAATTAAAGCCGATCCTAAAACCCCCGGAGCGATTTCGCTTTCGCGAACGGGGGTTTTAGGATGTGCTCCGGGCGGCCTGTCAGGGCGCGCCGTGCAGACGCGAGCCGTCCCGGCCGTTTTTTGCGGAAGGTCCCAGAATGCGTACGCTTTCCTCCACGCCCCGCGTGCGCGCGTAGTCCAGGGCCGTCTGTCCGTCGTGGTCCTTGCGAGTCGCCCGCGCTCCGTGGCGCAGTAACAACCGTACGACGGCCGGCGCGCGGACGGCCAGCATGAGCGCGGTCCGGCCTTTCGCGTCGGTTTCATCGACGCGGGCGCCCCGTTCGAGGAGGATTGTCGCGGTCTGTGTATTGCCGCGCAGGCAGGCGAGCATGAGCGCGGGCATGCCGCCGCGCGCGGGTTTTTTTAAATCGGCGCCACCGTCGAGGAGAAAGCGTAAGGCGTCCGGGCTTTCTTCGGCCGCGACCATCACCGGCGAGAACCCGAGCCAGTTGCGTTCGTTGGGATCCGCGCCCCGGTCCAGCAGGAGGCGCATGACCTCGACCCGGTTGTTGTAGACGGCGCGCGTGAACGCGCTTTCGCCGGAGCCGTCCTTCCAGCGCAGAGTGGCCCCGCGTTCCAGCAGCAACCGAACGGTTTTTACCTGGCCTTCCTGCGCCGCGAGGATCAGGGGCGTCTGGCCGGCGCCGCCCGCGTCGTTGACACCCGCGCCTTTCTCGATCAGGCGTGAAATGAACGCGGCACGATCGAATAAAATCGCGATCATGAGCGGGGTGTTTTTGAATTCGTCCCGACCGTTGACCCGGGCGCCCTGTCCCAGGGCTGTTTCGAACGCGGAGGCGCTACCCGCGCGAATGGCCGCGAACAGATCTTCGGTGGCGTCCGCCGCGGCGAGCGGGGCCGCAAACCCCAGCAAGGCCGCGCACACAATGACGAAGCGACGCTCAATTAAACGAGTGGTTGTAATACCGGCCCCCATGGTACGCCGCGAAAATTTTCTCAACCAGCGGATGTTCCACCGGTTCCCCGCTGATATCCCGTTCGATATTTTCCTGCGCAACGTACGTCGTGTGCCGGGCGCTGTCAACCAGCACATGATACCAGGGCTGATTGCGGTCCGGCTGCAGGCGGGAAGAGCCGTACCAATCTTCGTCGCCTTTAAAAATCGAATCCGAAGCGAAAATCACGCCACGGTACCTGTGGCGCGTGTGGAAAACGATATCTCCGACTTTGAACTTGCGATCCATGGGGTGGCGCGTTGCTCTCAGGCGGCGCCTTTACTTTCGGCCCGATTCCAGGAAACTCCGAATCAGGTCGATGGGCAGGGGAAAAATCGTCGTTGAGTTTTTATCGCCGGCGATTTCCACCAGGGTCTGTAAATAACGCAGCTGAATCGTAACCGGATGTTTGCCGATGACTTCCGCGGCTTCGCTCAGTTTCTGGGATGCCTGGAATTCGCCCTCGGCGGCGATGACTTTTCCGCGCCGTTCGCGTTCGGCTTCCGCCTGGCGGGCCATGGCCCGTTGCATTTCGGTCGGCAAGTCGATGTGTTTGACTTCCACCAGGGATACCTTGATACCCCATGCGTCCGATTGTTTATCGATGACCTGTTGAAGATGAGCGTTGATTTTTTCGCGTTCGGACAGGATTTCGTCCAGTTCGGATTCGCCCATAATAGAACGTAGCGTGGTCTGTGCCAGCTGGGACGTGGCGTACTGAAAATCCTCCACTTCGATGATCGCGCGTTCCGGATCAAGTACGCGCGAATAAATGACAGCGTTGACCTTGATGGATACGTTGTCCTTCGTGATGACGTCCTGGGGCGGAACGTCCATGACCACCGTGCGCAGGCTGACCTTGACCATCTTGTCGATTCCGGGGATCAGAAGAATCAGGCCCGGGCCTTTGACGGAGGAAAAACGACCGAGGCGAAAAACGACGCCGCGTTCATATTCTTTTAAAATCGCGATCGCGCTATAAATGGCGAAAAGACCGAGCAGGACCGCCGCCGGGATGAGTAAATTCATAAAAACTCCTCGAACATAATTCGGAAAAAGTCCCTCCCTGGACTTTTTCCGCTTTCGCATCGGCGAACTAAATTCGCCGATGCTCGCAAACGGGTGTTTCACGAAACACCCGTTCTGGCGCTACGTCCTGTAGCGCGTCACCAGGCTACTTTTTTCGCAATAAGACAAAATTTTAGACCTTAACCGGCCTGATCGACCGCTTCCACCACCAGGACCATGCCGTCGCGCTCCCTGACGCGAATTTTCGCGCCCTTCGGCAGGACCGGGCCGGCCGAGCGCGCGGACCAGAATTCGCTGTGGATGTAAACGCGTCCACCCGCCGGCGATACTTCTTCGAACACTTCACCGGTTTCGGAACGAAGCTGAGCGTCCCCGCTGGCCGGGCGTCGACGCATGGCTTCGCGGGCCTTGTAAATAAAAAAAGCCATGGTGCCGCCGACAAGCAAACACATCGTCAGAACCACAAGCAGCGACTCGCGGGTAAACTCGCTGCCGGAGCGGACGAGTAAAAGCGAACCGAGAATCAGACAGATCAAGCCCGAGATCGTCAAAAGACCGTAACTGATGATTTTGATTTCAAGAATGAACAGAACCAGCCCCAGAGCGATCAGCGCGAATCCGGTGTAGTCAATGGGCAACGACTGCATCGCGTACAGGCCGAGCAGGAGGCAGATGGCACCGATGACGCCGGGAAACACCGCCCCGGGGTACTGCACCTCGGCCATGATCCCGAGAATTCCGATCATCATGAGGATATACGAAATGCTGGGGTTGGCGATAATCGCCAGCAGTTTGGAACGGAAATCGTTTTCGATCGTCTCCACGCGCGTGTCTTTCAAAGCGAGCGTTTTCGTTCCCGTCATCATGCGCACGGTCCGGCCCTCGATCTTCGCCAGGAGTTCGGCTTCGCTGCCCGCGACCAGATCGATGGCGCGAATCGCCAGGGCCTCGGTGGAGGTGATGTTCTCCGCGAGGGTGACTGTTCGTTCGGCGAAAATCGCGTTGCGTCCGTGGAATTCGGCCAGGCCGCGAATCTGCGCCACGGCGTGATTGAGTTGTTTTCGTTTCAGGTTCACCGCGTCGTCCGCGCCGGCCTTTTCCGGAATTCCGTCCGACTTCGATTCATCGGGCCCCGGCGCGGCCCCGCCGCCGCCGATCATCACGGGCGTGGCCGAACCGATATTGGTGGCGGGGGCCATGGCCGCGATGTGTGAGGCGTACATAATGTAAACTCCGGCCGAACCGCAGTACGCGCCGGGGGGACTTACGTAACTGATCACCGGTACCCCGGAAGCGAGGATCGCGCGAATCATGTCGTCCATGGAACTGGCAAGGCCCCCGGGCGTATCCAGCACAACCAGCAGGGCGCGTGCCTTTCGCTCATGCGCCACTTCGAGCGCGGTTTCGAGTCGTTCCAGGCTGGAGGGGGTAATGGCCCCTTTTAATTCCACGCGTAAGATCAGGTTGGAGTCAGCGCTGGCGGACGCGGCCGACGGTGAGCCGGACTTCGAAACCGTGGGCTCCTCACAGGCCCCGAGGGCCGATAGGAAGAGTCCCACAAAAAGAGAAAACAGCGCGACCTTGAATGGATTTCTCATGCGTGGTGTAAGATTATCAGACAGGCCTGGAGCGGCAACTCCGATTCGCGGGCTTTTTCGCTGATTAATACCGGTAATTCTTGACGAACTGGCGAAATTAATCCGGCAGGACTTTGCCGGGATTGAGAATCCCGTCCGGGTCGAACGTGTTTTTGATGGCGCGCATCAGGGCGATTTCGGCGGCTGAACGCGTCCGATGCAGATGCGATTTTTTTAAAAGGCCGATGCCGTGTTCGGCGCTGACCGAACCCCGGTGCGCGGCGATCAACGCGTACACGGCGGGATCGACGCGCGCGCAAAGAGAAAAAAAAGCCTCCCGGCTGAGTTCGGGCGAATTGATTAAATTAATGTGCAGGTTGCCGTCGCCTGCGTGGCCGAAAAAAGCGGGACGTACGGCGGGTGCCTCGCGCTCCAGTAGATTCTGAAGATCACGCGCGAAAGCGGCGATCGTTCCGGTCGGGACGGAGATATCGTACTTGTGCACGGCGGTCGCGCCGCCGAGGCTTTCGCCGATCGATTCGCGGTACTGCCAGAAGCGGCGCACCGCGGCCGAACCTTCCGCGCGCTGCGCGTCGCGCGCCACATGGTCCGGAAACAGACAGTCGCTCAGGAGCGACTCAAAGAGATGGTCCTGCGCCGCGCTCATTTCGATCAACACGTACCATGCGTACGGTTCGGAGAAGGGCGCGGGGAGATCCAGATACGCGCGCACCGCGTCCAGGCAGACCGCGTCGAAACATTCGAACGCGAAAAGTTCAATCCGCGCCGCGCGCACTTCACGGAGCGTCGCCACCACCGCCTCGATCGAATCGAGTCCCAGTACAACGAGCGAACACGCGGGCGGCGGTTGGGCCAGCCGCAGCGTCGCCTCGGTGATGATACCGAGCGTGCCCTCCGAGCCGATCAAAATTTGTTTGAGATCGTATCCGGTATTGTTTTTGAGCAGATCGCCCGGGCATTCCAGAATGTCCCCGGTGCCGGTGACCACGGTGAGTCCGATGACCTGTTCGCGCGTGGATCCGTACCGAATCACGCGAATCCCGCCGGCGTTGGTGGCGATGGTCCCGCCCACGCAGGCCGAACCGCTCGCGCCGAAATCGACGGGATAAAAAAAACCGCGTTCGCTGGCTTCGGCCTGCAAGCGGGCCACGATCATACCGGCTTCCACACGCAGGGCCGGCAGCCAGGGATTGAACTCCAGCAGGCGATCCATGCGCGCGAGCGAGACTACGATTTCCCCGTCCGCCGCGACGGCACCCCCGGAAAGACCGGTGCGGCCGCCGGAGGGTACGAGCGCCAGCCCGCGCGCGCGCGCGAAGCGGACCAGCGCGGCGACATCCGCGGTACCGGACGGTTGCACGAGCAGCGGATAACGCGCGGACCCGGCGAACTCGGGCGTGCGGTCCGTGCCGTAGGCGTCAAATTCGGCGGGCGAAAACGTTTCGTCCTCACGCGCGAAAACCCGGGCGTTTGGCAGGAGCGATACAATTTCAGCGCGCAGGTCCACGGAAAGGTGTTCTATCTCCGCGCGTACGCGGGCCGCTGTAAAGCGCATTTTACTTTCGAGAAACCACCCCGTTCCGTAAGTTGCCGCCATGAGCCAGACCGGTGAGCCCGAGATACCCGCCACGCCCGGACCGCGCGTCGGCCTTGATTACCGCGTACCGTACGCGGATACGGATCAGATGCGCGTGGTCTACTACGCGAATTATTTTGTGTACTTTGAGCGACTTCGCAACGAACTCATCCGCGCCTGCGGTCTTTCGTACCGCGCCTGGGAAGAACGCGGCCTGATCTGTCCGGTCATTGAAGCGTACTGCGCGTACCGGCAGCCGGCCCGTTACGACGACCTGATTCGCGTGGAAGGCTGGCTCGCCTGGGCGCGCGGATCCCGTTTTCGCGTGGAATATGAAATTTTACTGGATGGCGAACAACTCGCCACCGGCCACACGATCCACAGTACGATGACGCCGGAAGGCCTCCCCCGCCGGGTTCCGGAGGAAATCCAGGGCATGCTGGGTTCTTGAAAAACCACGGGACACGGGGGACAACCACGCGTGCGCGTGCGCGTGGGCGTTCCGGAACGCTTGAAAATTAAATAATGACGAACATTGCCCCGTGTTCCCTGTGTCCCCGTGGTGAAAAAAATTCAGGAACTCCTCTCCCCACCCTGCGGGCGGAGACGAGTTCTTACCATCGCCCCGGTTCGCCCGCCATGTGTTCCAGGGCCAGCAGGAGCGACTGCGTGCCCAGCCGCGCTCCGCCGAGCGCCATGACCGATTTGTACAATTCGCGCACCAGAGCCACGCCGGGCAGGGAAATCTTCAGGGCCTCCGCTTCTTTGAGCATGATGCCCATGTCTTTTACGAAATGTTCCACAAAAAATCCTGGCTGGAAATCGCGCCGCAGTATGCGGGGCGCGAGATTGTCAAGGGTCCAGCAGCCGGCGGCACCGCGCGCGATGCCGGCCAGTACCGTTTCCAGATCGAGACCGGCCGCCCGGCCGTAGAGCAACGCTTCGCACACGCCGATCATCGTACCGGTGATGACGATCTGGTTGCACAACTTTGTATGCTGGCCGGCGCCAGCCGCGCCCTGGTGTGTGATATTTTTTCCAATTACATTCAGATAGGGCAGGGCCGCCCGAAAGGTTGCCGGATCACCACCGCACATGATCGCCAGGCTCGCGGCGCGCGCTCCCACATCCCCGCCCGAAACCGGAGCGTCCAGAACGGACAGGCCGCGTTCTTTCCCCGCCGCGGCGATTTCGCGCGCGAGCGTGGGTTCGGAACTGGTCAGGTCGACCAGAACGGTCCCGGGCTCCGCCAGTTCGATCAAACCGCGCGGTCCCAGATACACCGCGCTCACGTCACGTGGGAACCCGAGCATTGTAAATACGAACCGGCTGCCCTGGACCGCGTCCGCCGCGCGCGCGACCGCCGTGGCTCCCGCCGCCACCAGCGGGGCTGTCTTTTCCCGGGTGCGATTGAATACTTTCGTATGACAGCCCGCGGCGATGAGATGACCGCACATGGACGCCCCCATCACGCCCGTGCCGATCCAGCCGATGGCCGTGCCGGCAACCGGAGCGGATGATTTCGTATCGTCAATAATTACAGTCATGCAGGCGAATTTGAGCGCGGGCGATGGGCCTCAGGCCACGGCGGGCGAAGGAAAACGTTCCCGCAGGGCCAGCAACCATCCCAGCGAAGCTGCGCCCAGCGCCATGAACAGAAAACCCGGATACGCGGGCAGGCCGCCTTCCAGATGAATCAACAAAAAGAAAAATGGCACCGAAACTCCCAGACGCAGAAATTCGAAAGCCAGCGCGCGCGGATGACGATCAAGGATTGCGCCGATGGAACCGAACCCGCCGACCACCAGGCCGCCGAGCAGGAAAAGCGGGAGGGCCGCGCTTTCGGGAGCCCGGGCCAGCCGCAGAATCAACAGGGTTGTTCCCATGAGAACCAGGAATTGTACGAATGCGTATACGTTGAGCGTACGCGGAAGTTCCGGATTGTACGGTTTGTAATTCGCCGGGACCGGTTGCGTCGGCGTCACCCGGCCCAACTCAGCGGGCTTCCAGCCGGGCGGCTTGAGTAAGAAACGCAGTTTATCCGACCAGCGGTGAATTTTTCCGAGCTGTTGACCCAGATATACATAATGGTGCACGTTCGTCCACAGGGGATTAAAACTCGTCAGCGGTTTGGTCAGACCGTAATGCGGCTCGGCCTGTTCTTCGGCGAAAGTGCCGAACCATTTGTCCCAGAGGATCAGGATTCCGCCGTGGTTTTTATCGAGGTACTCGGGATCACGTCCGTGGTGCACGCGGTGGTGCGACGGCGTGAGCAGAAATTTTTCCATGAAACCAAGCTTGCCGAAAAACCGGGTGTGCACCCAGAATTGGTACAGTTTCATGATCTCGTGGCAGATCAGCATCATGAACCAGGGTATGCCCAGGGCGGCCAGGGGCAGCATGAACGCGTACTCGAACGCGCGCTGGAAGGCGCACTGGCGCAGCGCCACGGTTAGATTAAATTCCTCGCTCGAATGGTGGGTCACGTGGCAGGCCCAGAGGAAATTTACCTGGTGCGTGGCCCGGTGGAACCAGTAGTACAGAAAATCCACTCCCAGCAGCGCGAGCGTCCAGGCGAGGAGCGCGGTCCCGTCCAGGGACCAGCCGGAAAAATTCAAAAAATCACTCCCCACCCGCAGGGGCGAACCGGCGGGCACGGCCGGCAGCGCGAAGAGGGCCTGGACGGAAACGGTTGATCCGAAGCATTCGTACACCGCTACCCAGGCGATCGTAATGGCGATACCGGCGATCGAAAAAATCGCGGAGGTGGACAGGTCCGCGATCGAATCGTTCAGGCGGTAAAATCCCCGCCCGCGCGCGAGGGACACGACGAGTTCGATCGTGATCAAAATAAAAAAGAGCGGCACGGCCATCTGGACGACTGTCATAGGCCCGGTTGTGCGTACCTTCCGCGAGAAAATCAATCATAAAAAATGATTCCGCCAGGACCTTCCAGCCGTCTTACTGGCGACTCTATGGACCAACTTTCCGCCGACGAGCTGGCCGCTTTTCAGCGTGACGGCTACCTCCTCGTACCCGGCCTTGCGCCTTCCGATCAACTGTCCGCGCTCCAGGCGCGCGTGGATCTGCTCATGCAGAACCCGTCGGAGCCGCTCGAATACGAGGCCGATACGGGGTACCCCGGCGCCCCGGATTCGCGCACGCAAGCGGGCGGCCGCACCGTGCGGCGCTTTTTACAGGCATTGGACCGTGATCAAATTTTTCGGGACTGGGCGGGGGCTCCGCGCCTGTTGATCCGGTTGCGGCAAATCCTCGGTCCGGACCTGGCGCTCACGCGGGCCCATCACAATTGTGTTATGGTCAAAGACCCGCGCTATTCGAGCGATACCGGCTGGCACCAGGACATTCGTTACTGGCACTTCGATCGCCCCGCACTCGTCACGGCCCTGCTCGCGCTGACGCCGGCCGACGAAGACAACGGCACTCTGAAATTCCTGCCGGGTACGCATCGCCTGAAATTGTCGGAAAGTGATTTTGACGAAAAACGATTTTTTCGCCCGCTTACCGAAGCGGGTCGACGTTTGCTCGAAACCGAACGCACGGTGGCCATGCGGCCAGGGGACGTCGTCCTGTTTCACTGCCTGACATTGCACGCCGGCCCGCGCAATCGCAACGGTCCGCCGCGCCAATCGCTGCTGTTCACGTATCACGCGCGCGATGTGCGGCCCCTGCCGGATACGCGTTCGGCGGCGCTGCCGGCCTGGATCCCGGATTAGCAGGCTGCTGAAAAAGTAGCCGGTTAAAGCGCGGCGAAATAATACTTAATCCGCACGGCCCCCTTGCGCAGTGGATGCACAGTCGTTTTTTCAATGTGCTCGTCCGTTTCCGTCTGATTCTCGATCAAGAGCGGCTGGCCGCCGTGCGAATAGCGCGCGCGGTCCACGGATGAACGAAGATCCGCTTTGCGTTCCGCGCGAAAATTCTGGCCGGGAAATGGCAGATCAGCGAAAAAGATCGGATTGCACTGGCGTGCCAGTTCGAAGCCCGCGATCACGGGAAAATTTTCGATCGTAATCGAAATCGAAGCGAACCGGGGCGCGACTTCGTCGACGACGGTGATCCCGTTGCGGTAGCGCGTGGTGGTCCGTTTGCGCGCCTGCGGCGGAGCGGGCTCCGCGTCCGTTGATTCCAGATCGATATCCTCCAGATCCATCGCCGCGGGTGGTGGCGGTTCAGGGGCGATCGGCGCGTTTTGAGCGTTGGCCGGCGGTTTGATTGGTTTGATTTCCTCAACCAGCGGGGCGCTGAGCGGGTCGCCGGACTGCTCCAGGCCCGCCAGATAGTTCGCGAACGAATCGCACGCGGCGGGTGGCGGCAGGCGCGCGAGAAAACCATCCGGGAGAAAACCGATTTTGCCGCCCGTTTCCACCGCGCGCCACCCCGACTGAATCGCATCGATCCTGACCGTGGCGCGGTCGGGTGCCGCTGAGCGTTGTCGTACGGCCTGGCCAAAGGCGATTCTGGCGATGGCCCTGGAAGTCGCGGCGGGCTGTTCGTGGAGCGTGAGTCCTCCCCGTCGCCAGGCGTAGGCGGTCCCGAACTCGGGAGTCTCGCAGGCCAGGAGCAGCGGGATCAGGAAGACGAACCGGGACCGACCGGGGGCGAGGACCACGTCCAGGAAATCGGGGGCCACGGATCGGTTTGCAAGCATTTCCCGTAAAAACAGGCCGGTGGCGGCCTTCGGGGGGCTGGCGAATCGCCGAAAAAAACGACCCCGTGGGTGCTGGAAATCGTCTAAAATCCGATCAGGTATAGATGATCGCTGCATTCAGGAGGGACCGTATGGATATATCCGAAAGCCTTTCTCCCAGGGAGCGCCCGCGGGCGCGTGAAAGTTTTCTCCTCCACCCGGGTCTGGCCAGACCCCGCAAGTCTTCCCTTTCCATGGAAGGCGGCCTGGCGCTGACCTTCGCGCTGGCCACCCTCGCCTGGGCCCTGATCTGGGTTGCCGCCCGACTCGTGGGTTGAACCATGCGCCTCAGGATAAGATTCATCGAATCCTGAGGCGTTATGAGTGGGACCCTGATTTTAGCGCTGGCGGCGTTGTTTCTGACGCTGCTGTTTTTTTTGCCCCTGGCGGTTGGTCCCGGCCGGTCGCCGGGCGGTCGGCTCGATTCGCAAAAAAATAAAAAAAGACAAAATAAGAGAAATTCTACGATTGCGGCCGCTACGGGTCCCCCGGACCGGGGGCAGGCCGCCCCGGGAGCCGCCGCCGCGGGAACGGGCCCGGACGGGTCCGAACCCCCGCCCGCCTTCAAGGTCGCGCAAATGCGCTACGAGGGCGGGGACTGGGCGGCCAACCCGGGAGCCCTCGAAGAGCTCTGTCGATTTTACAGGGACGAATGCGAACACCGCGATTATTCGGTCGTGTTCGGTCCGCGCGGGCGCGAGCTGCCGCGCCTGCGACCGGATTTCGTGTACGCTACAGGCCACCACGGTTTTTCGATGCTGCCGGTGGACCTTCGTGGTCTGATGGATTATCTGGAGGGCGGCGGTTTTGTCCTGATAGAAGACAATAACGGGCTCGACCAGGCGCTGCGCTGGTTCCTTGGGGAAGCCTGGCCGAATCATCGCCTGGAGGTCATGGAAGCCGGTGAACTTTTTTCGGCTCCGTTCGCGCTGCCCGTCTATCCGAAAGTGCGCCTGCACCAGGGTCGGCCGGCCAGGCTCTTTCGGATTCGTGTGAATGAACGCCCCCTGGATTTTTTTTACAGCTTCAGCGCCGATCTGGGAGACGGCTGGCAGAACCATTCTCACCTGCGCGTCCCGGCTGATCTGCGCCGCCGCGCCTTCGAGATGGGTTCGAATCTGATCGCCTGCAGTCTGCGCGCGAAAAATCTCGACGCGCTCTGATGGCCGTGGCCAATTAGAGTTCATCTCAAACCTGCCTCCATTGTTCACCTGCGCTCCAGAAATTCTTTGAGTCGGCGAAAATCCAGGGAACGCGGCGGGGCGATGTCCCCGTGCGTCTCAATCTTTCGCAAATTTTCCAGAATCCGGGTGTAATCCTCGCGTCCGAAAAGGTCGCTCTCGCGGACGAGACGTTCCAGCGCTCCGTAATCCTGCCGGCGCAACATGATGTTGATCATCATGTTCGGCCCGAATTTTTCCAGAACCGTGGCCCAGGAGATGCCCGCGACGCGACGGGTGTATTCTTTCCATTCCTGCGAATTTACGCTCCGCAGCCGCGCTTCCGGCGGTGACCCGGGAGGCGGTTCGTGGCGTGTTTTCTGTTTTTCGAGGGCCAGCGCGGCTTTTTTTTCTTCCCGCGCCTGGTTTTCCGGCGAAAACATGGGGGAGTTTTCTTTGAAAAGAATTTCGAAGGTTTGCAAGGAATTATGGATTTCGAAGAGGGCGGAAAATTCGTGGAACGAGGTATTCCCCCGCGAAAACTGGTCTTCGAACACTTCGGGGATCCTGTCCAGCGGCATCCGCGTTCTGAACACGGAGTAGTACCCTTCCTGCATCCGTTCCAGAATTTTATGGCGAATAAACTCGAAGGTGCCCGGATCGTTATGCAGATAACACACCGGCCGCCGCTGTCCACCCAGCGCCAGCAGGCGATGTCCGGCGGTGAGAATGGTCAGTTGTTGTTCGGTATCCTCCTGCGCGACCCGATGCAGGCGTGTCATGCCTTTTGACACCGCTCCGCCCGTGGGCAGGCAATCGAGAATGTCCTCCTGGCGATACCGATTGGCCGATCTCACAAATTCCAGAATCTGCGTACGTATCTCCGAATTGGCGAAATTGTTAGGCGGAGTTTTCTCATCCGGAAATGGCGCCTGTAGATCGTCCGGGACCAGCATCATTTGACCGAAGTTCGGTCCCTGAGAAAAAAGCAATTCTTTTATCGATTCGTCCACTATGGCGAAGGGCTTAGATTTGTATTCCCCCTGGCTTACGGGTTTCGATTGAAAATTTTGCATTGACCGAAGGGAAGGAGTGCGTGAAAAACAGGCGTGGTAGAATCCAGATCGACGGCAGAAAACGATTTTAATTTTTCGACGGACGCGGATTTTCAGAAACTCCTGGAATCGGAAGTGAACCGCGCTCTGGTGCGCGGCGGTCTGGCCCTTTTTATTCTCGGGATGGTCGGCCTGGGCGGGATCTTCATCATGATGGCCCTCGGGGCGCGTAACCTGGAAGGACCGGTGGTCCTGTCAGTGATGGGCGCCAGTTTCTCCGCCCTGGTCTATGTGCTCGCGCGTCGCGAGTTGATGTACGGCTGGAAAATGTACGCGGTAATCCTCCCGTTCATCGCCCTGCCGAATCTGTTTTTTCTGGGGTGTGAGTTGTTCCTGCCGGCCGGGGCCGCTACCTTCCTGACCGGCCCCCTGGGGTACCTGAATATTCACCTGATCTTTCTGACCGGTTTCATTTTTAATTATCGCCTTTCAATCGCGGCCGGCCTCATCGGCGGCGGGGGTTATATCCTGGCCGCGCTCGCCGGGGCTGACCAGATCGCGCTGGCGTCGCACCCGGATCCGGCCCTGCACCAGGACCTGACCTTCCTGCCGGTGTACATCATCAAGGGCGTCATGATGGCGCTGGGGGGACCGATGGTCGGCGCTATTTCGCATACAGCGCGGCGTTTGATTTTTAAGGGAATTCGTGAGGAACGCGAAAAAAACGCGGTGCACCGCATTTTCGGCCAGTACGTGAGCCCGGAGGTGCGCGACCGCATCATCCACGGCGGGGAGGGCGGGGAACGCCAGGAAGTGACCGTTCTGTTTTCCGATCTGCGCGGTTTCAGCACGTACAGTGAGCACGCCGATCCCGGCGAGCTGGTCGCGCGGTTGAACGAATACTTCGATCGGATGGTCAGCGCGATCGAACAGGAAGGCGGCACGGTGGACAAATTCGTGGGCGACGCGGTCATGGCCGTGTTCGGCGGGCTGATCCCCGTGCACAACCCGGCGGCCTGCGCGTTTCGCGCGGCCCTGTCCATGGACCGAAATCTGCGCGAATTGAACGCGATCTGGCGGGCGCAGGGGAAGGTCGAGTTTCAGAACGGGATCGGGCTGCACCGCGGGGACGTGCTCATGGGCGCGCTCGGTTCGCAAAATCGCAAAGAGTTCACGGTCATGGGCGATACGGTCAATACGGCCTCGCGCCTGGAAGGTTATTCAAAACGCGTGCGCCACCGGCTCTTGCTTTCGGAGCGGGTCTACGCGGAGTTGCCGGCCGATTTGAAACCACGCTGCGAACTCATCGGTACGGTGCGGCTCAAGGGCCGTACCGGCGCCGTTCAGGTGTACGGCGCGCTGCCGAAAGTCCAGCCGGTATCTTGAAAATTTCGCCTGAAGTTTACTTCGCTTTCAATTTCGCGATGGCCGCGAGTTGAACGCACAGAGCCACCACTTCCATCGCCGTTTCAACTTCCTGGAGCGGCGGCAGGGACGGGGCGATGCGCAGATTCCGGTCGCGCGGATCTTTTTTATACGGGAAGGTGGCGCCCGCCCCGGTCAGCTTCACCCCGCACTCGCCCGCGAGGCGCACGGTTTCTTTCGCGCAACCGTCCAGAACGTCCAGGGCAACGAAATACCCGCCGCGCGGATCGGACCAGGCGGCCACCCCGCTGCCCCCGAGTTCGCGCGCGAAGACCGCGCGCACCGCTTCGAATTTGGGGCGCAGAATCTCAGCGTGTTTTTTCATGTGCGCCCGGACGCCCTCGATATTCTTAAAAAAACGCACGTGGCGGATTTGATTGAGTTTGTCCGGCCCGATGGTCTGCATGCCCAGATGGTTCAACTGGTCCCGGGTGTTCTCGGGACTGGCGGCCATCGCGGCGACGCCCGCGCCCGCGAAACTGATTTTAGAGGTTGAGCCGAAGACCAGCGGGCGGTTGGGGTGGGAGGCCTGGGCGCAGGCGGTGAGAATATTTTTTAATGGGTCCGCCCTGTCAGTGAGATGATGTTCCGCGTACGCGTTGTCCCAGATGATCCGAAAATCCCGGGCCGCGGTTTTCATCCGCGCCAGGCGGTCTACCACCGCGTCCGAATATGTCGTCCCGGTGGGGTTGTTGTATTTCGGGATACACCAGATGCCTTTGATGAAGCCGTCTTCCTGGACCAGGGCCTCGACCGCGTCCATGTCCGGTCCGTCCGCGTTCATTTCGATCGGAATCATTTCGATGCCGAAGTGTTCGCAGATCGAAAAATGCCGGTCGTATCCGGGGCAGGGACAGAGCATCTTGATTTCGTGCAGCCGGCCCCACGGCACTTCGCCGCCCGGCACACCTTTCAAGAGCGCGCGCACGATCGTATCGTGCATCATGGCCAGAGAGGAATTGCCGCCGATGATGATCTGCTCCGCCGGAGCTTCCAGCATCGCGGCGAAAATTGTTTTTAGCTCGGCGATGCCGTCCAGGCCGCCGTAGTTACGTCCATCCGTCCCGTCCGCGGTTTTAAAATCGCCCTGACCGGGGAGGTCCAGGAGGGTACCCGCCAGATCCAGCTGGGCGGCGGAGGGTTTGCCGCGCGTCATATCCAGCGCCAGTTTGCGGTTCTTGAACCCCGCGTACCGTTTTTGTAAATCGCCGGCAATGCGGTCCAGTTCGCTGGCGGAGGCTTGCGTAAAATCTGGCATGTGGTTCCTCACCAGGCACCGCTTTTGCCGCCTGGTTCAACCAGCATGGGGGAGGGGCGAAGTCTCTCAACATCTTTTCGACGCGCAAAACCGCGCCGCGGCAGGCGGATGCGGCGCAGGACGGTGCATGGGCCGGTAGCGGATTTCCTCCCGCGTTCGTCACCCGGGCCAGCCCTGGGTACGTCCGGGCAGGCAAATCTTTTTGATTGACAGACCCCGCGGAATTCCGTCTCATATGGTTGCGGGGAGCCTGCGGGTTCCCGGGGAGCACAGAATGGAAAATACCGTTCAAAAAGAAGAAATCCGGGTACGCCCCGAAGAAAGCGCCCTTGCGCGCGCCACGCGTTTGATCGCCGAGGACGCTCAGATTGACGCGCCAGCTTACCTGGCCCATTCACTCGTACCGAAAGGCGGTGAATAAGCGGTTCTAACAGGCTGGACACCGCTAAAACCCGCCATGCTCCTGTTCGGGAATTTCCGGCTGCGCGGCGGGATATGAACAGGACTTCATCATCCCGGTTGCTGGGCCAGGAAACCGAATACGCCATTCGTTTTTCTCCCGGGCCGGGTCAGAGCCATCCAGGCAATTCCCTCATCTACCGCGCGCTGCGCCACGGCATTCGCAAATTTGTTAAAATCAAAAACGGTGACCCCCGTTCCATCCAGGAACAGTTTTTTACCGAAAACGGGGGCGCCTTCTCCTACGAACATTTCCTGCACGCGCTCGACTCCGGCCTGATCGAAGGTGCCACGCCGGAATGTCGCGGCGCGGGCGAACTCCTGTTGTATCAACGCGCTCTGGATCGTTTACTCACGCTGGCCACACCCGCGGCCCTGCTTTTTCTGGAGCGACGCGGATTTAAAGGTACCCTGGGCGTTCTCAAAAACTGTCGCGACGCGGAGGGCCATGTGTACGGGGCCCAGGAAAACTATGAAGCGCGCGTGGGCCGGGGCGCGGGTCTCTGGTGTTACCGTGTCGCCACCCTGTGCGCGTTTCCGCCGGTGCTCGCGCTGATGGCGGGGTACTGGCTGGCGGGCATGTCCGTGCTCGCGTCGCTGCTGGTGCTGGCCTTCGTGGTGGTCACCGCGTACGGGATGATTCTGGCGACGGCCAATCTCCTGGCGTTTTTTATTCCGCTGCCGGCGCCGCGCTTCGTGCGCGATTTGCTGGTGGACGGTTCGGCTCTGGCGCGGGCGCGCGTTGACGCTCTTTTGCGCGGGAAACGATTTCGCGACGCAGTGGCGCGCGCGGAATTTTATATCCTGGTTCCGCTGCAAATCGCCGCGCTCTGGCCGTATACCCTCGGTCTGCGCATGTTCGCGTTTCGCGCGCAACGCCGGGCGATGAGCGCGTTCATGGTGACGCGTACGATTTTTACGGGCGCCGGCACCCTGCTGGAAGACGGTCGTTTCGTTTTATCCGAGAAAGGAACGGCGATCAGGCGGCTGGCGCGTTTCACGGCCGGTCCGGAAGATCGCCCTCTGTTCGACAGCGGGAATTTGCACAAGGCCCTGCTCCTGGCCGGGATCGATTTTTTTTTCGCGCGGTTCTGGTCTTTCGCGCGTTTGCTGGGCGCGCGCCAGCGGATGCAGATCGGTTTTTCCGAATCGAACCGGTGTGAAATCGCCGAGTATTTAAAAATCGGAACGACCCTGCTGGTGCTGGAAATGGCCGAGAGCGGTTTCCTGCGTGACCCGCCGCGCCTGCGCCGACCCGTCCGCGCTCTGCGTTCTGTCGTCTTCGATCCCGCTCTGGAGGCGAAGCTCCGCCTGCGGGGTGGAACGGAACAGACCGCCCTGCAAATTCAGCGCCATTATCTTTCGCGCGCGCGCGAGTTTCTGCGTCAGGGCGGCAGCGTTTCGATCGAATTCCACGAAATCGTACGCCTCTGGGACGAAGTCCTCGCAGCGCTCGAGACCGACCCCGCGCGCCTGATCGGTCGGGTGGACTGGGTGACCAAACGGTATCTACTGGAGACGGCCGGTGCGGGAGGGGCGTACGCGGTGAAAAAGAAGATCGACCTGGCCTATCATGAACTCGGCACCGGGTACTATGAAATCCTTGAGTCCGAGGGATTGACCGCCAGGTTGACGACTCCGGAGGATGTCGAGCGCGCGATCCACGAGCCGTCCTCCCCCGCCCGCGTGCGTTTGCGTTCGCGTCTCGTGCGGGACGTGCTCTACCGCGGCGAACACGTCGCAATTTCCTGGAATTCCGCCCGGATCGGCAGGTTCTGGAACCGGCGCGTGGTTTCGCTCGACGAATTTCGCAAGAAATAGAAAATTTCCTTGCAAACCGTCCCGGTTTCTGTATACGGATGGGTCGGGCCGGTCGAAATACCGGCAACGTGAATCTGCATGTTTCAAATCGCGCGGCCTTGATCCAACCATGCCGCGCAGGCGGTGAGCTATATGGAAATCGTGCCCCAGATCCTCGTCCTCGCCACGAATCAACCAGGGACTCTCGCGAATATCTGCGGCACCCTGGCCGATGAAAAAATCACGATCCTTGGAATTTCCATCGTCGACCACATCGATCACGCCCTGATTCGCCTGGTTGTGGACGACGTGAATCGAGCGATTCATCTTCTGGGCGAAAGCGGATTGCCGGTTCTTGAAGATAAGGTCCTGCGCCTGGAAGTATCCGGCGGACCGGGCACGCTGGAGCGAATCGCCCAGGAAGTGGCCTACATCGGATTGAACATTCACTATGCGTACGCGTCGGAACCGCCGGGCGGGGGGAACGCGTACCTGATTCTGAAAACTTCGGATGACGAAGCCGCGCTCAAACGCCTCCAGAGCCGGGTGTCAATTCTGTGAGCAACGGCACTGTGGTTTTTCGCGCGGGCTAAAATTAAATATCGTAGCTCGCGCGCGCCGCGGTCTGGGCCACGCTCGTATGAATGGGAACTCCGGCGTGCTGGAGCACGGTTTCAAGGGCCGCCAGGCAGAACAGGACGTTGCCCGGGTTGCTCGATTGACCCATGAGGCCCACGCGCCAGATCCGCCCGGCCAGTTCCCCCAGGCCTCCGCCGATTTCCAGATTAAAATTTTTTAAGAGCGTCGAACGGACGTCCGCTTCGTTTATTGAATTTGGTACTTTTAGCGAATTCAGTTGTGGCAGGCGGTATTGTTTCTCAACCGCGTAAACGAGACCCATCGCCTCCACTCCCGCACGCAAAGCCAGGTGGTTTTGTTCATGTCGCTTCCACGCGTTTTCGAGACCTTCTTCCTGTAACATCAAGAGCGCCTCGTGCAGGCCGTACAGAGCGTTGACCGGAGCGGTGTGGTGATACGCGCGTTTCGTGTCCGATTGCCAGTATCCGAGCAGCAAATTTAAATCCAGAAACCAGCTCTGGACTTTCGTTTTGCGTTTCCGAACTACTTCCACAGCCCGCGCTGACATTGTAACCGGAGAGAGGCCGGGTGGGGCCGAAAGGCATTTCTGGCTTCCGGAATAGGCCGAGTCGATCTGCCAGGCGTCGATCTCCACCGGGATCCCGCCCAGCGACGTGACGGCATCCATGATGGTCAGGCATCCGTGTTCGCGAGCGATCCGGGCGATTGTTTCGGCATCGCTGCGGACTCCCGTGGAAGTCTCCGCGTGAACGAAGGCAACGATCTTCGCCTCGGGGTGCTGGCGCAGGGCATCGCGGAGTTTTTCAGGGTCCACGGGGCTGCCCCAGGCATCGCGCACGGGGATCGCGCGTCCGCCGCAACGTTCGACGATTTGAATCATTCGTTCGCCGAAAACACCATTGCTGCACACGATCACCGCGTCCTCCGGTTCGACCAGATTCACGAAGCAGAATTCCATCCCGGCGCTGCCCGGGCCGGAAATCGCGAATACTACCGGGGTATTGGTACGGAACGCGTACGCCAGCAGCGCCTGAAGCTGGTCCATGAGCCTCAAAAAATCCGGGTCCAGATGCCCGATCGTATTCCGGGCCATCGCACCGAGCACACGCGGATGGACCTCGGACGGGCCCGGTCCCAGCAAGATGCGGCGCGGAGGGTGAAAGGAGGTAATATCCATGTCGGTTCAGGAGGCGGGGCTGTCGTAAGTTTGGCAAGAGCATTTTAATTCCCGATTCCGGGCCTTTACCGGGCAGGGCAGTGATTTGGTATAGATTCAGTAATTCACCTTAATTGGTTTTTTATTTGGTGTAAGTGAAAATTTTGTTTTGAATTTCCGGGCGACCGGACAATTAATTGCTTTGCGAACCGCGCCGGTTCGAAACTGGTCGTTTGGGTGGTATCCTGAAAACACGGAACAATTGAGGTCATGAACTTTTGTTCGCGAACAAATTTTCATGCGTGGTTGAAGGGTAAATACTATGGAATACGAAGAGTTTAAAGCGAATTCCGCGCAGCGCCTGAAGCAACTCCGGCAGGAGGGTGGATTGACCCAGGAGGAAATGGCCGACCGCAAGATCAGCGTGCGCGCGTATCAGAAACTTGAAAACGGGAAAAACGGAATGAGTCTGAAAACAATTTTTTTGCTGAGCCGGCGGCTCGGGATTCACCCGGAAAAATTTTTCGAATTCCGGGTCCCCTGGGAAACGGGGCTCGCGCAAGAAAATAAAAATAATAAAAAAAGTTAGCCCGGATTATGCATGAAACGAAAATATGATGCGCCCCACAGGCATACGCAGGCCGGCTGTACGGCCCTCCGTGGCCGAACAGCCGGCGCTTCGCCTTCCGTAGCTTCGCGGCAGCGTATGCCTGTGGGGGCAACACACTGTTTCATGCGAAAAATCCGGTGCCACTGAGGAATGAAGAAAACCGCCATGAAAGGCGGTTTTCGTTGAACAAGAATATTTACCGGGAATTCGTGCATAATCCGGGTCAGAGACTGAACTCCGCGAAGGAAATGTTTCCGTCCGATTTGTAGTGTAATAAGTACGAACGACCGTTTTCCACCGCCTGTCCGGCAACGTTCACGTTGCCGCTACCGTTCGCGCAACGAATGTCCATATCGTACAGATCGGGCGCGGGAACGTTGACCGTCGCGGAAGTCTGGCCGGTCTCCGTGGCGCTGATGACGGATTTCGCGGAACCGTTTTTGTTGATGTTCACGAGCCAGGCGGGACAGGACCCGGGGTTGTATTCGTTTCGGAACGCGACCTTCGCCGAACCGCCGGCCTGTTCCGCGCTGGCCAGGTTGGCCAGGATGGCCAGGTTACGCGCGCGTTCTTCCTCCCGCGCCTGTTCTTCGTCGTCACAGGCGCCAATCAATATTACAGAGAACAGAACACTCAACCAGAGCGCGGGGCGCATACCTGCCCGTCAGGTTCTTGCCACGCTACAGGAAAGCCACTGAAATTTACCGCTGGAGTTTCCCGATCTGCGTGATAAGAGCACCGAATGGTGGAAATGTGAATTGCCATACCCGGCATGGGCGGCCGGATAGGTCATGCCCGGCTCCCGCCGCTCTCTGCGAGTTCGATTTTTTTCCCTGCCCTTGCTCTGGTGCGCCTGCGCGTGTATGATCCACCACGTCCAGATCGACGGGCCGGCATCCACTTTTGAGGATCAGGCCCGGGAGCCGAACCCGGTGTTCATCGACCTCAGTCCCGGGGCTCTTGGTATCGCGGATCTGTTTCGCGCGAGCCGGCGCCTGGAGGGTCATCGTGGCGCCAATATGGAACTCCGCTACCGAACGGAGGAAATCGCGAAGGACCGGGGCGAGGCCACCAGCGTGCTCTGGTGTCTGACGCTCGGCGTGTTTCCCATGGTTGAGATCACGCAGACCCGTGTTACGTACGAACTGTTCGACCGATCCGAAAACAGGGTCGTAAAATCGTATCGATATTTTCTGACCGACCGGTCCGCGTTCTCCTGGCTGACGATTCCGTTTTCCATTCTGCTTTCGCCCTTTTTCGATTCGATCGACACGACAGCGGACGGGAAAACCGACGCGCCGCGTCAGATCGCTTTCGATCGTTTCGAAACAGATCTGTTGAAAGACCTGAATGAAGCCGACCTGGGCGGCCGTTTTTTCGCGCGGCGGGACCGCGCGGCGCGGGTGTTCGCGCTCCTGCCCTTCGAGGGTGACGCGCGATTCAATCTGCCGGCGTTCGGTGCCGTTGAGACGGAACTCGTCAAACGCGGGCTGCCGCTGGTGGAACGGAAACGATTGGAAGCGGTCTACCGCGAAATCGCCCGGTCGGCCACCGGTTTGACCGGGGATCGCCTTGAAGTCGGCCGGCTGGCCAGCGCCGATTTTTTACTGCTGGGCGAAGTGCGGGCGGCGGGCGGGGGCATCGAACTCTCCCTGAAATGCGTCGAAACCGAAACCGGAAGCGTGATCTGGAAGCAGGCGGCCAGCGCACAGGGAGCCAGCCCGGAGGCGGCGGTCCCGGAGGCCGCCCGGCGCCTCGTTTCGCAAATTTCGAAATAAATTAATATTAAGAGAAAATACGATCACAGCGATTTGCCGTAAACCGTAAAACCGGGCCCGACGACGCCGGGCCCGAATACTACAACCATAGATGACTTCAAACGCGAATTTTTTTACCACGGGGACCACGGGGACCACGGGGGTCACAGGGAGCACCATTCAGTCAGCGAATTTCAGCGTTCCGGAACGTTCTGAAATCCGAAACGCTGAATTCACCCTCCGTGGTCCCCGTGATCCCCGTGGTAAGTGTTTCAATGCAATTGCTCTCTACCGTTGTATTAAATGGAGTCTGGGTATGGCTATTATGACATACTCAGTCGCGCGCGGCCGCCGTTTCCGTGCTGTCGGTCTTTAGTTTTTCGGCCAGGCGTACCAGTTTGAGGAATTCGGCGCGGTGACCGGCCGGATCGTTGCCGGTGGCACCTTCCGCGAGTTCGCGCACCATCGAGAAGCTGGCCCGACCGCGGTGTTCTGAATCCCGCAGAAGCATGCCGAAGGCGGCCACGGCCGCCGAGAAGCGGAAGTTTTCAGAGGCTCTGGCGGACGGCTCGTTTCGCACCGGCACCACCAGGAGTTTGCTCAGCATGCCGCGCGGTTCCTTGTAACGAAACTTGACGGTGGCCAGTTCGTTCGCGCCTTTGCCGGGTGCGGCGGGAGCGGGCTTCTGGTATTTCAGGGGATCGACGCCCGAACCGGAAAAGGGCACGCCGACCGGAACGATTTCGTACAGGGCCGTCACGGTATGGCCCGCGCCGATTTCGCCCGCGTCTTTTTTATCGTCGTTGAAGTCCTCGTTGCGTAATACCCGGTTTTCGTAGCCGATCAATCGGTAGGCCTGGACGCGGGCCGGATTGAATTCGATCTGGATTTTTACGTCCTTCGCGATCGTGACCAGCGTGGCCCCGGCTTCCTGCACGAGCACCTTGCGCGCTTCCTGAAGCGAATCGATGTACGCGTAATTGCCGTTGCCCTGGTCGGCGAGTTTTTCCATGGTGGAATCTTTATAATTTCCCGTGCCGAATCCGAGCACGGTCAGGAAGACTCCGCTTTCGCGTTCTTTTTCGATCAGACGCGTCAGTTCGTCCTGGGATGTGACGCCCACGTTAAAATCGCCGTCCGTGGCCAGAATGACGCGGTTGATGCCATTCGCCTGGAAGTGGTCGCGGGCGATTTGATACGCAAGCGTGATTCCCTGGGCTCCGTTCGTTGAACCCCCGGCCTCCAGATGATCGAGCGCGGCGAGAATTTCCCCCGGCCGGTCCCCGGCCGTGGACGGCAACGCCAGGCCGGAGGCTCCGGCGTAGACCACGATCGCCACGCGGTCGCGCGCGGTGAGTTGCCGGGCCAGGAGTGCCATGGCCTTTTTCAGAAGCGGCAGCTTGTTCGGTTCGTCCATGGAGCCGGACACGTCGAGGAGAAAAACGAGATTGCGCGGCGGCAGTTGCCCGCTCTGGATGCTTTTGCCTTTCAGGCCGATGTGCAGGAGTTTGTGTTCCGGTTTCCAGGGCGCGGCGGCGATTTCGGTGGTGATCGAAAACGGTTCCGCTCCGCGCGGTTCGGGGTACCCGTACGAAAAGTAGTTCACGAGTTCTTCGATGCGAACGGCGCCGTGCGGGGGCAAAATGCCCTGTGTTAGAAAACGACGCGTGTTGCTGTAGGAGGCCGTATCGACGTCGATTGAAAACGTGGAGAGCGGATTTGCGCGTGAATTCAGGAAACGATTCTCATAGATGCGGTCGTACGTTTCGGTGTTGAAGGGTTCCTTCGTATCGTTCGGTTTGCCGTCCAGGTTCGCCCCGGCGGCTTCCTCGTCGGCCAGGCCCGCGGAGTCCTGGCCCTGGGCGCGCAGACGGTCCGCGGATTTCGTGGGTTGAGTCAGAGGCGGTGCGTGGATTTTGCCGGTGACGGCCTCCGGCGCCTGTTCGTGGGGCATGGCCTGTTTCCTTTCGGAACCGCGATATCCGCCCGCGCAGGTACCCGCGCCGACCGCGAGTACGACCAGGGCGGAAAGTGTGATAACGAACGAATACCTCGTCCGGATGTTTGATGATGACATGATTCAATCTCCGTTGGTGAAGTCGAATCTTGGACGGTGGAGGCTGGCCGCCGGTTCGTTTTTTACAGGCCGCCGCGCGGGTTCAGGTGGACTTACTGTTCGGCGAGCAGACTTTCAATCGTCTGTTCGATTTCGACCGCCTGGTCCGATCCGCCGTGCGTCTCGCCCACGAACACCGCGCGGACGATACCCTTTTTATCCACAAGATAATACGCGGGCCAGTAGCGATTGCTCAGTGCGTGCCAGTACGAAAAATCGTTATCCATCATGACAGGATGGTTGAGCTGATACTTTTTGATATGGGCCGCCACGTTCTCGCGTTGTTTCTCGCGATCGAATTCCGGGGTATGCACCCCGATGACGCGCAGCGGGCGATCTTTGAATCGTGCCTCCAGCGCTCTTAACCAGGGAAAGGACCGGTAACAATTCCAGCACGCGAAAGTCCAGATATCGAGCAGCACCACCTGGCCGCGCAGGGCGGACATGGACAGCGGGGGCGAATTGTGCCAGGCTGCGCTGTCGCGGTACGGAAAATCCGGAGCCGGACGGCGCAGGGCCGGGTGTTCCGCGAGGGGGCGCCCTTCGGCGCACAGAACGAGGACCAGGCCGAGGACGGCGGTCCAGACCGATTTTAGAAAGGAGGCCGTGAAAGGTCGCATACGGTGCGGACGGACGGGCCCGCGGAAACCGGTCAGAAATATTTGGCCCGGTCAGGGATTCCTATCCCTATCAGGTTGCGGCAAAAGTCCCTCCATGGACTTTTGCCGCTGTCGCATCGGCGAACTAAATTCGCCGATGCTCGCAAATCCGGTGTTTCACGCTGTTTCACGAAACACCGGTTTTGGCGCTACCTCCTGTTAGCGCACAGCAGGCAACTTTTCCAGCAGCCTGCTATGCCAAAAAAAAGGGGTTGATGCCCCGGGGCAAGGGGTGTAAACTTCGGCCGAGATGGTCCGCCGCCGCGCGGGAAGGGTTGAGGCGTATATGCCGATGATTGATGAAAAAGACCTGATCAAAGCCGAAACCGCGGGACCGGGTCTCGTTCTCACCATACTTTTAAAAGAGGTCGAAATGTTTACGGCGCCCGCTCTGCGGGAAGTTCTGGAAAAACATACGGATACGCGGCCGCCGGTGCTGATCCTCGATTTCAGCAACACGAGCCACCTGGATTCGTCGGGCCTGGCCGTCGTCTATAAGACCTCCATGAATATCCGCAAATACGGCGGCCATTTCTGCGTCACCGGCCTGAACCGGAATCTCTCCCAGTTGTTGCAGATGTTCAAAGAAAAAGAGGATATCGAAATCTATCCCACCGTGGAGGGCGGACGGCGCGCCCTCGGCCTGCCGGTATAATCGCGTTAACCAGATTCTTACCGCCTGAAAGTGCCTTTTTCACATAACCGGGCCGTTTTTTATCGTCTGATGTAATTCGGGCCGTCGGTCCCGGTTACGCGATGCCCCCTTCCTTTCAAGATTTTCAGGGACCACTCACCGGGTCTCGTGTGCAGCCGCCGCCGGAACTGGCGAATCGTCGGATCCTCGTCGTGGAGGATTATCCCCAGAACCGTGATCTGATCATGCGCTTTTTACAATTCGCGGGAGTCGTGGCCGATTCCGCGCCGGACGGCCAGGCGGGGCTGGAACGTTTTCAGGCCGAACCCTACGATCTCGTGCTCATGGACATTCAGCTTCCGGTGTTTGATGGCTGTGAGGTGACGCGGCGGATTCGGGCCTGGGAACGCGAACAGAAGCGCGCGCCGGTGCCGGTGATCGCCGTATCGGCCAATTCGCGCGAAGCCGACTGGCGTCGCGCTCGGGAAGCCGGCTGCACGCTGTTCATCGCCAAACCAATTTCACCGCGCGGACTGCTCGATACGCTTGTGGAAGTGCTGAAGATACAGGGTCCGGCGCAATCCTGAACCGCGCGCAAAAGAACCACGCGCCCCGCGCCACCCGCCTCACGCCAGCTTGAAGACCCGCACCGCGTCCGCGCGTCCTTTGACCTGGATCGGTTCCATGACCTGATGATCGGGCAGCGTATGCCCGCCGTTTTCGATGGCGATGCGCACTGATTCGGAGATCAACAACTGGCTGGCGAATTGTTTGTTGAGCGATTCGATGCGCGAGGCGACGTTCACCGTATCCCCGATGATCGTGTACTCCCGCCGCGTGCGCGAACCCACGTTGCCCGTCACCGCGTCCCCGGAATGCAGGCCGATGCCGATGCGCGTGTGCGGTATTTCGCCAGCGGACGAACGGCGGTTCACTTCCGCGATGATCGCGCTGGCGGCCAGGATCGCGTTCTGGCTGTCCACTCCGTTCGAGAGCGGCGCGCCGAATACGGCCATGAATCCGTCGCCGAGGAATTTATTCACGATCCCCCCGTGTTCGTTGATGATGTCGATCATGAAGTCGAAGATCGTATTGAGATAGGTGACCACCTCCTCCGGCGATCGTTTTTCCGAAAACGTGGTGAAGTCGCGAATGTCCAGAAACATGACGCAGACGTGGCGGGTCTCGCTATCGCCTTCGCTCTGCTGGGAGAGCAGTTTGTCCACGACCTCGGGCGATACGTGTTTGCCGAACACTTCGCGGATATGGTTACGTTCCTCCACGCTGCGCAGGCTGCGTTCAAAGCTGGAGCGAATACGCCGGGCCACGAAACCGGCGATGAGTCCGCCCGCCAGGAAAAAAATAATTTTCGCGGCATGCACGGGAATCAGGTGAAAAAGCGAAACACCGGGAAAAACACCCAGGTCGTGGCGGAACAGATAGAGGAGCGCCGCGTACTGGGCCGCGGCCACGAAGCCGGTGAACGCGGAGAGGCGAAAATCCAGTCGCAGGGTGGAAAGCAGGATGAACAGGAAATACGCGTAGCTGGGCGGGCTGAAGAGCGACTCGGCCGGGCTGAGCACGCTGGCGAAGATGTAAATGAAAACGCCCGGCAGGCCGGTCTCCAGGAAGGCGTTGGCGTAGCGTCCGAATGCCGGCGGTTCCCGTTCAATGCGGCGCAGATGGTGAAATAAAATCAGGATGACGATTTCGTACAGCATGGCCAGGGGCACGATGGCCAGAGCGAAATCCAGATTTTCCAGGGACGCGCCCTCGCGTAGCATTTGTTCGCCTTCGATGAATCGAACCACCAGGAACATACAAAAAATGCCCACGAGCATGACGGCGATCAGGGTGACCCGACTGATTTCGTTATTGAGCATTTCCCGTGAAAGGGCGCGGTCGAAATCGGACCCGGGGCGTTTGAGATTATGAAACAGTGAGGCCATCGCTCCGCTTTAAATCCCCGCCCGTTAAAATCGACTAAAAATTTTCGATTCTCACGGCCGGCCTGTTTTTTGCTTTGAATGGCGACGGTGGAAGCTGATTCAGGGCCATGCGGTATTTGATTGTAGGCGGAAACAGCGTGGCCGGTCGGACGGCCGCGCGCGCGATCCGTACCCTGGACCCGGCTGCCTTTGTAATCGCCACGACGTCCGGCGCGGAAGCGGTCGCGGGGGCCGAACAAACGATCACCGGGATCGATCTTGCCCGGGCGGATTCCGTCGACTCCATCCCGGCCGCCATCGGACCGGAGGGGCTCCGGGCTCTGTTTTTTACGCCCGCCTTCGGCGCCATCGGCTACCCGGTGGCCGCCACGCCCCAGACCGATCTGGCCGGTTCCCTCGCTTTTTCGTTCGACCCGATGGTTCGTCTGGCCGAACGCGTGCGGCCCGCGTTCTGTGTCGGCTACAGCGCGTTTTACTGGTTGCCGCACACGCTCGCCGCGTACGGTTCCATGGCGTACGTGAAAATCGCCCAGGAAAAGCTGGCCGTGCGGGAGCCGGACCGGTTCCGGATGATTCGCGCGGGCACGTTCGCGAGCAAAGCCACGCGCGGGATCGGCCTCTTGCTCCAGCGCGAACTGCGCAAAACCGAACACGCCGCCCTGATCGAGATGGGTCGGCTCTGGAAGGAATCAGGCCGGAAATTCGGGGATTTCTTTTTCGATTTCGCCTATCGGAGCGAAAGAGATATGTTTGGCGAAAAATTTAAGAGCCCGCACCGGCCCACCGCCGAGGACGATCTGGTCGGCGCCGCGCGGATGGTTCTGGAAGCAGGAAGCGGCGGACCGCCCATCGTCAACGTAATCGGCGACTGGGTCTGGACCGACCGGGCCCTGCCGGATTTGCCGGAGGACACGTTTCGTCTGCTGGATCGTGTTTGAAAAACCACGAAGAGGCGGCTCAGCGGAGGCGCCCTGAATCGACATACTTTATCCGGTTATCGTTGCGCGTCCGGTCCCGCCTGGCCCGTTTCCAGGCGCCCGCAGGACAATTCATAGCCGCGGTTGCACGCGTTTTCGAAATAAGGCCGCCAGCGTGAGGCCTCCGTGGGAAAGGCCTTCGCCTTGATTTCGCCCAGGTGATGGCAGCTTAGATTCCAGCCCAGGGTGCAGAGATTGTATTCGCTCGCGACCGCTGAGATGCGTCCTTCGCGCGAATGAATTTCGCGGGCGATGTCCAGGCAATTGTTCAAGGTCTGATGGTGGCAGGTTCGTTCGAGGAGCGCGTTCGCCGCGGCGATATCTCGCGCGACACCCACGCCCTCTTCGAGCAGGCGGGCCTGGTGGATGCAGCCCGAAAGATGCAGGCGATTACAGACGTCTTCGTGGCGACGGTAGGCCTCGCGCGGATCCGGAAAAACGCCCACGCCTTCTTCGTAAAAGCGCGCGGACTGAAAACAGGCCAGTAAAAAACCGCGATCACAGGCGGTGCCGGAAAGTTCGAGGGCGCGGGCTCCGGCCACGGGGTCCTGTGTTTCCCGGGAGAGAGTTCCGGCCAGGCGATAACACTGGTACGAATCCCCTGTCCCGCATTCACTCGCCATGGTTTCCTGCTCCCTTGCGGTCAGGGCCTCTGGAATGAGTTCCACCGTTTCCGGCGATTGTTCCCGACCGCCGCATACGCAGGCGAGCGTACCAATCGCCAGTATGGCGAAAATTCGCGAATTCAAATCTGGACGGGTTCGCATCCAATCCCAGAATTTCCGCGACCCTCCGTTTTCGCAAGCACGATGGTTTTCCATTGTCGCGAAACGTGCTGGCCCGACTGGATAGTCTCTTGACGGGACCGGGTGCCGCCGCGCTGGTGACATATCGCCGTGTGCGATCCTCTCTGCCTGGTATGCACCAACTCAACGGCCATAGCGGCCGGCCGCCAACCCTGATCCAGGACATTCGCCTGGTTTTTTCCACGATCCTCACCGACCCCGGCAGTTCGCTGGCGTACGGCGCGGATTCCGTGGTGGCGATTACGATCGGCCTGCTGGCCACGAACTATTACCAGGGAGCTGCGGCCACGCTCTGCGCGGGTGGGACGATTCTTTTCGTTTATTTCCTGGCCGTGCTGGTGTTTAATCGTATGACCCACCAGCACGTTCACCCCGTGCTCGGTGGCGGGGCCTTCGTTTCCGCGCACATCACGGCTTCCAAGATCAATCGCCACCCCAGGTTTAAGTCCTTCTTAAATGGCCTCGGGATGGGCGGTACGGCCAGCCTGCTGGCGGATTTCCCGGCCACACAGGCCATCAGCGTGATTTCCGGGGTGGAAGCTCTTTACTTTATCATGCCCGAGCAGCGCTTACAATGGGCCTTCGGGTTTGTATTATTACTTTCGTTCATTCAGCGCTACGGCCTGGGGAACCTGGCCCGGTTCATGATCTGGCCGGTGCTGGCTTTTTATCTGGTGAATTTTTTGATCCAGCTGGCCGGGGTCTCCATCATCCTTGACCGCGGCTGGACGCAGCCGGTGCTGGAAAACCCGGATGTATCCACGCTCGGGTTTCTGCCGATTTTGTTCAGCGCGGTCGCCAACGGTGCCACCCTGATGACCGGGGTCGAGGTGGGGTATTCCTCCGTCAATTTTCCCTACCACCGCGGTCGAGCGATCCGGATTTCGATGTGGATCCTGTACGCGCTCGTGCTGGTTACGTATTTACTGCAACTCGTTAACTTCCTCGGTCTGGGGGTGCACTACGATCTGGCGCATCATAAACCGGTGCCGATCGAAATCGCCATCGCGGTGGGTAATTTTTTCGTGCCAGGCGAGGTCCATCTTTTCGGAAATCTGATCACTGGCAGCGATTTACTGGCCACGCCGTTCGGCCTGCTCACGACGACGATGCTCCTGCTCGCGGCGCAGACGGCCCAGTCCGATTTCCCGCTCGAACTCCTGCGCGCCTCACGCAGCAATTTTTTTCCGCACGGGATCGGCGATTCGTCGTGGCGTAAGACCGTGGGGGCGCTCGGGATCGGCGGCCACGAGGGCGTATACAACCCTCGCGCCGTGCTATTGCTGGGTATCCTGTCGATGGGAATTCTGTTCCTCTTTCCAGGAAGCCACGAGATTGAAGGCATGTATGGCCTGGCTGTGGTTACTGCCGTTGCCATCGATATATTCGCCTTTATGATTCGCCAGTTTCGCGCCGGAAAGTACAGTCCGGTTACGATCCTCAGTTTTCTGGCAATGAGCGGCATGCTGGTGAACATCTTATACAACAAATTCTTTCACGGCGCCTGGTTTATCGTCATCCTGATGGGCTTCTTCATGCTGGCCTTTTTATTTTCGCACGGAGTGTACCGGATCTATCAACAGAAGATCAATCTCGTGCCGCTCGAACTGGCGCTGCAGTACCCGGCTTTTAATTTCAAGCCCGTGGACACGAAAAATGTTTTGCTGGTGGCCACGTTTCACCCCGGGGTGATTCATTTTCTCAAAGGTTATATTCGTAGCGGACACATGCCGCTGGTGGTGCACTTCCAGACCGGCTCCGATACTGTACCCCGGGATCTGCCCGAGTGGTTTCGCAACGTAAAAGTCCCCACGGGCGTGGATACGGTCACGGCCATCACCAGGTTTGTGCGCTGGCACAAACCCGCGCGGGTGCATCTCATCCCGCTGCTGGTGCGTGGCATCGATCCGGTGCGGCATTACTTTTTCGGGAATTCGATCACACGCCTGGAATACGCGCTTTCCTATCATACCGACGTGCAGGTGGAGTACAACAAAGAACGCGTAAACATCGGCCTGCGCGAAATCATCTACGAGATATTTCCCCGCCTGCAGCGACTGAGCCGGGGGTAACGACCGTTCCAGCCTGGCTCTTCGCAACTTGCCAGGGAACGACGACATTGTGAGGCGTTGGGGGTTCCGGGGGGACCGCAACCCCCCGGCGTGGGGGAGTTTGAGGGGGACCGCGCAGGTCCCCCTCAAAAGCGATTATTTTCCGGAGACTTTCGCCTGGATTTGACGCACGGTGGTGACACCTTCGTCGAATTTGCGGCGAATATTGGCCGCGTCTTCGCGGTTGTCTTTGGCGCCTTTCAACACCAGGTCTTCCCAGGCCTGCTGCGCGTCGGTTTTTACTTTTTCGATGTTCGTCTGCAATTCAGCGACCTGTTCTTCAATCGTACGGGCCACGCCGATTCCAGCGTGCATCAGGCGACGGGCGCCATTTTCGATTTCGTCAATTACTGCCATTTTGAGTTCCTCCGCTTTAGTGCGTTGCACCATCTTTTTGTGCGCCGTGCAAAAACGCAAGCTCTATTTGCTGCCAATGGGCAAAAAATTTTGCGCTTTTTGCCCACACGGAATGTGACATAATCCAGCGGGATCGGCCTGGCCTGGTTATTTAAACGATATGAAGCCCCCGGGTTTGAATTAAACTGCCAGGATGTTCGATCGACCCATGACAATCCAGAAAATAGCGATCGTAGGCGATTATCTGCCGCGCAAATGCGGCATCGCCACCTTTGGGAACGATCTGCGCGGCGGCCTGATCCAGCGTTATCCGACCCTGGAGGTATTGATCGCGCCAGTGAACGATGTGCCGGAAGGATACGCGTACGAAAACGAAGTGCGGTTCGAATTCGCCGAAAACGACCTTGATTCGTATCGACGCGCGGCGGAGTATTTGAATCTCAGCGACGCCGACGTCGTCTGTCTCCAGCACGAATACGGGATCTTCGGCGGCCCGGCGGGGAGTTATATTCTCGCGCTCATCAAAGATCTGCGCATCCCGGTCGTGACGACTCTGCACACGGTTCTGGAAACGCCCAATCCCGACCAGCGGCGCGTCCTGGAAGAACTTTGCGGACTATCGGCGCGCCTGATCGTCATGACCGAACGCGCCGTGCGGATGCTGCGCGAAATCTACGGCGTACCGCGTGAAAAAATCGACCTGATCCCCCACGGGATCCCGGACCTGCCCTTCGTGGATCCGAATTTCCTCAAGGACCAATTCGGCGTAGAGGGTCGCGAAGTGCTGCTGACCTTTGGCCTGCTCGCGCCGAGCAAGGGCATCGAAGTCGCCCTGCGCGCGCTGCCGGAAGTGGTACGCGAATTTCCGGATCTCGTATACATCATTCTCGGCGCAACCCATCCGAAGCTCGTGCGCGAACACGGTGAAACGTATCGCCTGGGTCTCGAGCGACTGGCGCGGGATCTGGGCATCGGGCGCAACGTCAGTTTTCACGATCGTTTCGTCGAACTCCCGCAACTCGCGGAATTTTTAGGGGTCGCGGACATTTATATTACGCCCTATCTGAACGTGGCGCAGATCACGTCAGGTACGCTCGCGTACGCGTTCGGCAGCGGCAAGGCCGTGATTTCCACGCCGTACTGGCACGCGGAGGAACTCCTGAGCGACGGGCGCGGCGTGCTGGTACCCTTCAACGACTCGCCCGCCATCGCGCGCGAAATCATCGCCCTGCTGCGTGACGAAAAAAGGCGACATGCCATGCGCAAACGCGCGTTTCTGATGGGCCGCGAAATGATCTGGCCGAAAACGGCCGAAGGGTACATGGAATCGTTCGAACGCGCGCGCCGGGGCACCGCGGCCAGCCGCCGCCTGAACGTACGCACGCTGGAAGAAAAACGAATGGAGTTGCCGCGGCTGCGACTGGATCATCTGATCCGGCTGTCGGATTCGACCGGGATGTTTCAGCACGCGATCTACACCCTGCCCAATTTCGCGCACGGTTACTGTACTGACGATAACGCGCGGGCGCTCATCGCCACCGTTCTGCTCGAGGAACTCGCGGTGGATTTTCCTGAGATTTCGCGTCTTTCGGGAATTTACGCCAGTTTCGTGCAACACGCGTTCGACCCGGAAACCCGGCAATTTCGCAATTTCATGAGTTTCGATCGGCGCTGGCTGGGGGAGGGACCGTCTGAGGACAGCCAGGGCCGCGCGGTCTGGGCGCTGGGTACCTGTGTCGGCCGTTCGCGACGCCGCGATTTACAGGCCTGGGCCGCGCAATTGTTCGAGCAGGCGCTCCCGCAACTGGTGGACGCGAAATCACCGCGCACCTGGGCCTTTACCCTGCTCGGGATCGCTGAGTACTCGAAACGTTTGAGCGGGGACCGGATGGCATCGCAGGTAAGGGACACTCTGGTCCAGAAATTGATCCAGCTATTTCAGGCGAATGCCACGGAGGACTGGCCCTGGTTTGAGGGCGCCCTGTCGTACGCCAACGCGCGCCTGCCCCAGGTACTGATCATGAACGGTCAGAACCACCCGGACGCGCTTCAAATCGGCCTTGCCGCGTTACGCTGGCTCGTTTCCGTGCAGCAGGCGCCGAACGGACAATTTCGCCCGATTGGTTCAGCCGGTTTTTTCCCGCGCGGCGGCCGGAAAGCGCAATTTGACCAGCAACCGATCGAAGCGCACGGTACGGTGTCCGCCTGTCTGGAGGCCTTTCGTCTGACGAAAGATCCCGTCTGGCACGAACACGCACGAACCGCCTTCGAATGGTTTCTGGGTCGCAACGATCTGGACCAGCCCCTGTACGACGCGCAGAGTGGCGGGTGCCGTGACGGACTGCACGTGGACCGCGTGAATCAAAACCAGGGCGCCGAGTCGACCCTCGCGTTTCTGATCGCGTTGTCCGAGATGGAATTGCTCGAAAACGATCTGGAGGTATTCCAGGAACCCGTCGTGCATACCGCACAACCGCATACACATCTGGAGCGGGAATTGATCCCGGTCCGGAGCACATGAAGATTAACCGTTCCGATGTTGTCCTTGAACGCGACCCCGCGCGGGTCATTCTCCGGCCGCTGAATCCCGTCGGGAGCGAACGCCAGTTGCGCGTCATCGCGCGCGTGCTCGCGTTGAGCGAAATCGAAGTTTCACGCTACCTGGGGGAGGTGCTTCTGGATTTCGAAAAGCGCCACCAGGGCCTCACGGATTATTTTCGCGACCGCTTTGAAGCCGTGCGGCACCTGCTGCCGACGGACGCCCCGCTGTCCTCAGGTCGCCAGCAATTGATCGGCGCGTACTTTTCCCAGGAATATTCCGTGGAAGCGGCCGCGCTCTTCAATCCGTCAATCGTTCCCCATCCCGATCAGGCGGATGCGCCGGACGGTTGCCTGCGTTTTGTATTGTCCCTGCGCGCGACCGGGGAAGGACATATCTCCTCCATCACATTTCGATCCGGCCTGGTTGACGCGGCGGGCACGGTCCGGATAGACCCGCCCACCCGGTTCGTGACCCCGCCGATTGAAATTCGCCATTCGATTGATAAAGCCCTGTTTACGCGTAAACTGGAGGCCCTGGGCATCGTGCACTCCGCCGCGGACGCCATCGTCGGAGTTCTGCCCGACAGTTTTTCGGTGGATCAGCTTTCGCAGGAAATCACCAATCTTCGGCGTCACCCGCGTCATCGAACGACGGAATACGAACGGATTCTCTCCCGGATTCTTGCGCTCGCGCAGGCCAACTACGAAGTGACTTATTCACCGGAGTGCCCGCTTTCCGAACGGGTGCTCTTCCCGACCGCGCCGCTGGAGTCGAACGGGATGGAGGACGCGCGTTTCGTGCGATTCGTGGACGACGACGGCGAGGCCGGTTATGTCGCCACGTACACCGCGTACGACGGGCGTGCGATCATCCCGCAGCTGATCCAGACCGCCGATTTTCTGACGTTTCGCGTCAGCACTCTGAACGGCCCGGAAGTTCAGAACAAGGGCATGGCTCTGTTTCCACGCAAGATTCGCGGTCAATTCGCCATGCTCTCGCGCCAGGACGCGGAGAATTTGTGCATCATGTTTTCAGAGGACGTTCATTTCTGGTACGCCAGGCAGCCGTTGCTCAAGCCGACTTATCCCTGGGAGTTCGTACAGATTGGCAACTGCGGATCGCCCATTGAAACGGCGGAAGGCTGGCTGGTCCTGTCCCACGGCGTGGGCCCCATGCGCAAATATTCGCTGGGCGCTTTTCTGCTCGATCTGGACGATCCCGCCCGGGTCATCGCCAGACTGACCGAACCACTGCTGACGCCGAACGCGGCCGAACGGGAAGGCTACGTGCCGAATGTGCTCTACACCTGCGGCGCGCTCGTGCACAATGATCGCCTGATTTTACCGTACGCGATGTCCGATATCGCCTGTTCGTTCGCGACCGTGGGCATGGACGAGTTGCTGGGCGCCATGCGCAGAGAATAAAATCGATCGCCCGTCGCCTTTTTTTGCCGGTGATCCGCCAATTTCGAATCGCCACTTTCTCCGCGAATGTTTTACTGGCCTATCATGCCCAACGTTAGAAAATTTTCATTTTACGCGCTCGTAACCGCGCTCTGTCTGCCGGTCGCCTGTAGCGTGTCCGGAGAAGTCGCCCTTATGAATCTTGTTACCCTGCCCGAATCATCGCCGATCGTTTCGTATGATTGGAGTGACCGGCGCCACCACCGCGCCGGGGGCGGTTTCCAGAACGTCTGGGGTCCATACGCGGAGCCCACGGCCCTGCAGGCGGCGGGCTGGATCCTCACCCGTTCCTGGCGGGTAGAGGATTTTCAGCCGACCGCCTTCCAGGAAACGGACCCGGCCGGCCTGGTCCGGCCGTACGCGAAACTGCGCGCCACCTGGCTTGGTCACGCGTCGGTGCTGATCCAGAGCGGGGGCAAAACGATTCTGACCGATCCGATCTTCGAACAGCGCGCCTCCCCGCTCTCGTTCGCGGGCCCCGAGCGGTACGTGGGTGTGCCCCTGGCCCTGGACCGGCTGCCCGCGCTCGACGTCGTGGTCATTTCGCATAATCACTACGATCATCTCAATGAGGCGACAATCGCGACTCTCGCGAAAACGTACAATCCCGTCTTCCTCGTGCCCCTGGGTCTGGGCGCGCTCCTGCGCCAGTGGGGCGCGAAGAACGTGTTCGAGCTGGACTGGTGGCAGTTCATTGAAATCGCCGGACACCGCTTCAGCGCCACGCCCGTGCAACATTTTTCCTCGCGCAGTATGACCGACCGCAACGCCACGCTCTGGACCGGCTGGTTTATAGAAGAACTGAAACGTGGAACGAAAATTTACTTCGGCGGCGATACCGGCTACGGTCCGTTCTTTCGCGAAACCCGCGAACGCCTCGGCGCGCCCGACCTGGCGCTCCTGCCGATCGGCGCGTACATGCCGCGCTGGTTCATGCAGATCGTTCACGTCGATCCGGCCCAGTCCCTCCAGGCATTCCGCGATCTGGAAGCCGGGACGATGCTGCCCATTCACTGGGGCACCTACGATCTGGCCGACGAAGCCCTGGACGCGCCCATTCGCCAGTTGCGTGAAGCCGCGGGCAGGGACGCGCGCGGAATCCTGCTCGATCTGCCGGTGGGCGGGAGTTATCAGCTGTAGGCGCCGCGTGACTTTCGGGTCTGCCCGTATCGCCCCTCCGTGGGCTCGACGGGCAGACCGCTCGCAATCCTGCTCGCTCCGAAAGGCGCGCAGCGCCATAGATGTTGCTACTCCGGCCGCGATTTTAAGCGATTGAAAATTCGTACCCTTCTTTTAAGTAAGCCGTAATTTTTTTTAATTCCTCCGCTTTATAAAGTTTCGCCACGTGCGTAACTTTTTTCCCGTCGCTCGCAACCTTGAAAAACAGCGGATCATCGACGGTTCGCCCCAGGTGAATGGCGACCCGAACCGCGTCGGTCATGATATTCAGATCCGTAAAGATGCGATTCGTTCGGAAAAGCACATACCGGTCTTTCGCCACGACTTCCACCCGGCCCAGTCCGGTTACGAATTGTTCAATGGCATTGTAGGTCTTTACGACCGACTCCGGTCGATTGCGGAGTACATCCTCCCGCCGGGCGGCGTCACACGAATGCCGCTGGTTTTTGCGGGTGAATGTTCGTTTGCAGCGCGGGCAGGTCCAGTCTGGCATGGGGGTCAAGGCTGTTTTCTATTCAACAGGGCAAGAATTTCCGGTTGAGCTATTAAGAAGGCGTAGCAGGAAAAAAGCATCCCAAAGAAAATCCCCCAGGTTTCTCCCCACAAGAAAATTTCCCACCACATGAAACGATATTTCCATCTCAGGATTACCGACCGCTTGTGAATCAAAATGAACAAAACCGAGAATATTGCCGTATATAATTGCAGGTTGAAACCCATGGAAATCAGCCGTGTGGCGATTTCGATTGGAATTTCTGCGCTCCTGGAGATTGCGATGAAAGCGATACCTCCGAAAATAGCCAGAGAAACTTTCAAGAACAGATCGACATCACGATACAGGGCCTCGCTGTGAGTTTTGAGCTGATCTGCGCGAATTTCATTATTTTCTCCGAGTAGTTTCTTCCTTCTTTTCCCGTCCGCTCGAAATGATTCAAACCGAAATAAGAAAAGGCCCGCGAACCAGATAAATAGAATGAAGGTCACCGCGACTGCCAGTTTTACTATTTTCTCGACTTCCATGCCCTTTCCCTTTCCAATTTTATCGCCAGATCCGGGTTTTTGCTGAGCAGGAAAGTTTGAGCATCATAGGAATCTCTCTGCCTCCACGCCCCATTTTCTAATTGCACCCCCGCGCGGCCATCGTAAGCCATCGTCATGACAAAATCGCTCACAGGAAAAGTGGCCCTGGTCGCGGGGGCCACACGCGGCGCCGGTCGCGGAATCGCCGTTGAGCTGGGGGCGGCGGGAGCCACCGTGTACGTCACGGGGCGCACGAGCGGGACCAATCGGTCGGAGATGGACCGCCCGGAGACCATCGAAGAGACGGCCGCTCTCGTCAACGAAGCCGGCGGTCGCGGGATCGCGCTGCGCGTCGACCATCTCGTGCCTGACGAAGTGCGCGATCTCGTGCGACGGATTGAGCGAGAACAGGGTCGCCTGCATATTCTCGTGAACGACATTTTCGGCGCCACGAAAATCGAATGGAACAAAACGGTCTGGGAGTCGGACCTTGAATACGGACTGCGCACGCTGCGCCTGGCGATCGACACGCACGCGATCACGAGTCACTGCGCCCTGCCGCTGCTCATCCAGTCGCCCGGCGGTCTGGTGATCGAAGTGAATGACGGCACGGCGGAGTACAACGAAAAAACGTATCGCAATTCTTTCTTCTACGATCTGGCGAAAGCGGCCGTGCTGCGCATGGGCTTCGCGCTGGGCCACGAGCTGAAACCGCACGGGGCCACGGCCGTGTCGCTCACGCCGGGCTGGTTGCGTTCGGAGGCCATGCTCGAGATCTTCGGGGTCGGCGAAGCGAACTGGCGCGACGCCACCGCGCGCGTGCCGCACTTCGCGATTTCGGAAAGTCCCGCGTTCGTGGGGCGGGCCGTCGTCGCTCTCGCGGGCGATCCCGACGTGGCGCGCTGGAACGGCCGGTCGCTTTCGAGCGGGCAACTGGCGCGCGTCTACGGCATCACGGACCTGGACGGCAGCCAGCCCGACGCCTGGCGCTACCTCGTGGAAGTGCAGGACGCAGGCAAGCCGGCCGACACGCGCGGTTATCGCTGAGCCTGGGCGGTGTTTCGGGCCAGAAAGTACGGTCGGGTTGCGCCGGGTCTGCCGATAGTTTCAGTAACCTATGTACGATTTTAATCGCCACCTCGGACTTTCCCGGGTAGATCTGGAAACTCTGGGACCGGAGTTCGCCCGCCTGCTCGAACTTTTTTTCGATTTTCTCTACGTGGAAAAGGACCGCTCGCCGCATACCCTGCGCGCTTATCTGCGCGACGCGTATGAATTTCTGCTCTGGTCGCGCGGCCAGTCGCTCAGCCCGGCCGACGCGAACATCCAGCATTTGCGCGCGTTTTTCGCGGCCCGGACGGGCGCTGTCTTAAAGGGCGCATCCCCCGATCAACGCAAAACGGCCGGCCAGAGCGGGCAGCGACGACTCGGCGCGCGCAGCCAGGCCCGCAAGCTCGCGGCCCTGCGTACGTTCTTCCGGGTCCTGCGCCGGGGCGAACTGGTGGCCATCAACCCGGCCGAAAAAATACCCACTCCGCGTTTTTTCCGGAGCCTGCCGGGGGCCCTGTTTCCGGACGAAACGGCGGCGGTCCTGGCGAGCACCGGATCGGAATTCACGAACACCCGGTCGGCTCCTTCCGGCCGGGATGAGGAAGAGCGCGGACTGCGGCGCGCCCTGGCAGCTCGCGACGCGGCGATTTACGAGATGTTGTACTCCTCCGGGATGCGCATCAGCGAGTTGCTTGGCCTCCGCGAAGGCCAGGTGACCGGGCACACCGAACAGTTTACCGTGACCGGGAAGGGCCGTAAAGATCGGGTGGTCTTTCTGGGCGTTCCGGCCCGGGCCGCGCTCAGCCTCTATATAAAAGAAAGAAGACGGTTTCGACCGGCTACCGACGCCCTTTTCGTGAACCATCTGGGTGGCCCGCTGGGGGACCGGGGGGTGCGCTACCGCCTTTCAGAATTGCGTCGGACCCTGGGCCTGAAACACGGCCTCAGCCCGCATAAATTTCGCCATAGTTTCGCCACCGATCTTTTAAACGCCGGCGCCGACATTCGGGCGGTTCAGGAAATGCTCGGCCACGCCCAGCTTTCCACCACGCAGATCTACACCAGGGTGACCAAAGATCGCCTGCGGGATGTGCACCGCGCCTGCCACCCGCACGCTTCCCTGGGTCGTATGGAAAAAAAACAGGCGGACAATCCCGGGGTAATTGTTTCGCATTGACTCCCAAAATAACGGGAAATTCGCTGGCCGCTTGCAACGTTTAAAAGTTCGGTCGTTCTTGATTCTGGCCGTAACCATTCTGGCCACCACCCCGGTTTTCGGAGCCGACGGTCACGCTGAATCTTTATCCCCGCTGTGGATTCTGCCTTTTGCCGGGATTCTACTCTGCATCGCCGTCGTTCCGATGGTCAATGCCCATTTCTGGGAGCACAACCTCTGGTGGGTTTCGCTCGGCGTTTTCGCCCTGCCCATGTCCCTGGCCCTCGTCTTCGTGATGGGGGAGGCTCTGCGTCACCTGGCGTTTGAGAAGGCCCTCGAGTACGTTTCTTTTATCATGCTCCTGGCCTCGTTGTTTATCATTTCCGGCGGGATTCTGGTCCGGGGGAATATGCACGGCACGCCGGCCACGAACGCGCGCTTTTTACTCGTCGGTTCGTTGATCGCTTCGCTCGTCGGTACGACGGGCGCTTCCATGCTTTTGATTCGGCCGATGCTGCGCGCCAATATGCCGCGTCAGCGCAAAGCGCACGTCGTCGTTTTTTTTATCTTCCTGGTCAGCAACCTGGGGGGTCTCTTAACCCCGCTGGGTGATCCACCGCTTTTCCTCGGCTATCTCCAGGGGGTGCCGTTCGAATGGACACTGCGCCTCTTTCCGCAATGGTTGTTCGCGACCGGCATTGTTCTGATCATTTTTTACGCGTACGATGTGTATCTGTTTCGCAAGGAAGACCCTGAGCTCTTCCAGCACCCCGGCGTCACGCTGATGGCGGAGATCGAAAAACTCGGCGATGATGTCGATCGCCAGGTGGAAAAGCTGGACGTCATGCGGTTCCGCCGCGAACACAAAATTCCGCTGAAAGTGGTCATTGACGCGCGCGAGGCCTTTCAACGCGTTCGCGCGGGACTGGACTATCTCGGCAACTTCGCGCCGCGCGAAGGCATTCGCATCGTGGGTCAGAGCAATCTGCTGCTGCTTGTGGGCGTCGTGGCCACGATCTACGGCCAGGGATACCTGACGCGCGAGCTGGACTGGTGGCCGCATTTCGGTCCCCAGGAAGCCGCCATGGGTCTGCTGGCCGCGCTTTCGCTGGCGATTACGCCGTTCGGCGGGGAAGTACGGCGCGAAAACGCGTTTACCTTCGCGCCGATCAAGGAAGTGGCCTTTTTATTCGCGGGGATATTCGCGACGATGATTCCGGCTCTGTACATTCTGCAACAACAGGGCGCGGCCCTGGGCGTGCGCGAACCCTGGCAATTTTTCTGGGCATCGGGAGTACTTTCATCTTTCCTGGATAACGCGCCCACCTATCTGACTTTCCTATCAGTCGGGAAAGGTGTTGCGCTCCAGCTCGGGCTGTCGAACGATCTGGGCTTCGTGCTTTCGGACGGGCAGTTTGTGACGCGCAAAACGCTCGAGGCGATTTCGTGCGGATCGGTCTTTATGGGTGCGAACACGTACATCGGCAACGGACCCAACTTCATGGTCCGGGCCATCGCGGAGGAGGAAGGCGTCACCATGCCGTCGTTCTTCGGGTATATGGCCTACTCGGGCGCTGTCCTCATTCCGGTTTTTATTCTCACGACCTTCCTGTTTTTCGTTTCGTGGAATTAGGACCGACTTTTCGGAGCGATTCCGAAACGCGGCGGGCAACTGCCGGGCATCGGCACCGGGCTTAAAAAAGACTGTTTTTTTTGCCCGGCGCTCCGATTCTGGCAGTTTGGCGGTAAAACGCCACGAAAAATCGTGAAAACGCCCGTAATCCGATCCACCACCATTCTTTGCGTTCGCCGGGACGGTAAAACCGCGCTGGGCGGAGACGGCCAGGTCAGCATGGGCAATACGATCATGAAGGCCCGCGCGCGTAAGATTCGTCGTCTGGCCGGTCAGGATATCGTGGTCGGGTTCGCGGGTTCTTCGGCCGACGCCTTCACCTTATTCGAACTCTTTGAGAAAAAAGTCCAGGAATACAAAAGTATCAGCCGGGCCGCGGTCGAGCTGGCGCGCGAATGGCGGACCGATCGGATGCTGCGCCGGCTGGAAGCGCTCCTGATTGTGGCGGACCGAAACGAATCGTTTTTGATTTCCGGCACCGGCGATGTTATCGCGGCCGATGACGGCGTTCTGGCCATCGGTTCGGGCGGCAACTACGCGCTGGCCGCGGCCCGTGCCCTGCTGGCGCACACGCAACTCAGCGCGCGCGCGATCGTCGAAGCGTCTCTGAACATCGCGGGCGAGATCTGCGTATTCACCAACCAGAACATCGAGGTGGAAGAGATCGGCTGATCCCCGGTTTCGCTACAGTATGGATTCGCGAACGACCGAAGCCCAGGCCGGCATCGAACCGGGCGATCACTCCGGAGTGCTCGATGATCTGACCCCGCGGCAGATTGTGGCGGAACTGGACCGTTATATCGTCGGCCAGAATGACGCGAAAAAATCGGTGTCCCTGGCCATTCGCAATCGCGTACGGCGCCGCATGGTGGCCGAGGACATCCGCGACGAAATTTATCCCAAAAACATCATCATGATCGGGCCGACCGGTTGCGGCAAAACCGAAATCGCCCGGCGACTTTCACGCCTGACGGGCGCGCCCTTCGTCAAAGTGGAAGCCACCAAATACACCGAAGTCGGTTACGTTGGCCGGGACGTGGAATCCATGATTCGCGATCTGGTCAGCAATTCGATCAATCTCGTACGCAAGGAATTCCAGGCGAAAGTCGCCGCACAGGCCCGGAACAACGCCGAAGAGCGTCTGTTGGATCTGCTGCTGCCCTCCGCGCATCCCGCGGAGACGCGCGATCACTCCCAGGGCCAGGGAATCACCCCGGATATTCTGCGCGCGTTTTCGGGCCTGACCGGTCAACTGTCGGGGACCGGGGCGCAGGTGCAGGCCGGACTGGAGCAACAGAACGAGGCGGTGGACGATCAGGAGGCCGAGCGTCGTAAGCGAACCCGTGAATGGATGCGGCAGAAATTGCGCGACGGGGAGTTTGACGAGCGCGAGGTCGAAATCGAAATCCAGGCGCAGGCCTCGCCCATGGTGCAGGTTCTTTCGGGCCCCAACATGGAAGACATCGACATGCAGGTCCAGAACATGCTGGGTGATATCCTGCCGCGCCGTCAGAAACGCAAACGCGTGACTGTGACCGAGGCCCGCAAAATTCTCCTGGATGAAGAAAGCGAACGCCTCATCGACGCGGACAAGGTTACGGCCGAGGCCGTGCGTCGCGCGGAGCAGATGGGTATCGTCTTCATTGATGAAATTGACAAAATTACCGGACGCGGCGGAAGCGGCGGTTCCGGCGGACCGGACGTTTCACGCGAAGGCGTGCAGCGCGATCTACTGCCCATCGTGGAAGGTGCCACCGTGAATACGCGCAGCGGCCCGGTGAAAACGGATCACATTCTGTTTATCGCGGCCGGCGCCTTCCACACATCCAAACCGTCCGACTTGATTCCGGAATTGCAGGGACGTTTTCCCATCCGTGTTGAGCTCGAGAAGCTGACCGAGGGCGATTTTCGCAAGATCCTCACCGGTCCTAAGAATTCGCTCACACGCCAGGCGCAGGCCCTGCTCGGGACGGAAGGCGTCACCCTGACCTTCACCGAAGATGGTCTGGATGAGCTGGCGCGAATCGCCTTCCGCGTGAACGAAGAAACCGAAAACATCGGCGCGCGTCGGCTGTACACGATCATGGAACGCCTGCTGGAAGAAATTTCCTTCGACGCGCCCGATCTGCCGGCCGATCAAAAAAATTTCACGGTCGACCGCGACTTCGTCGCCGGCCGGCTCGCGAGTATCGTCGAAAACCGCGACCTCAGTCAGTATATTCTTTGATGATCTTTATGGAACCAACCGATTCCAGGAAAAATGAATCCGCCGCGCCTCCGGGCGCCAGTCCGGGCGGACGGGCGACGATCGGCGAACCGGAAGGTGACGCTCACGTGCGCGCGGGGACGGACTATCCGCCAGGCGGGAACGATCCGTCGAATCTGTCCCTGGACGCGCTGGTTTTTTTCTTTAACAAATGGGCCCATCGCCTGATGCCGGAATTCGAACCCGTTCCGGAAATTCCGCCCGCGCCCGATGGCGGGTTTTCACTCACCCTGTTTTTGCTGAAAGTCCTGCCCTATATCACGACCGCGGGTTTTATCGTTTCGCTCTGGTGGGATTTTTCCGGTGAGTTGATTTTTCCCTGGCGCTCGGAGCCGGCTTCGCTGGCCGGTCTGTTACGCGCGCTCACGGTTACCGGCCTGGTCGGGTACGGGACCAACTGGCTGGCCATCAAGATGTTATTTTATCCGCGTCAGAAGCGGCCGCTGCTGGGTCAGGGTTTGATTCCTTCGCGCAAAGATCGTATCGTACTCAAACTGGGCGAACAGATTTCAAAAGAAATCATCAATTCGCGTCTGATCCTGGAACAGATTCGCAAGAGCGGCCTGGTTTCGAAACACCGGGCCAGGTTGACGAATTCACTCCGCGAAGTGGTTGGCTCCGACGAGTTTCGCAAAGACCTGATGCGCGTGGCCGAACATTACGTGAACGTCCTGTTGCGCTCCGATGAAGTCCAGGAACAGATCAGTCGCTTCGTACGCAGCATTGACTTTGAAAACCTTGAGGGCGTGGAAGGCGGTTTCGTCAAAGTGTACCGCTTTTTCAAAGGCGATACCGACATCGCCGACCATCTGCGTGACGTGATCCAGAGCGTGACGTTTCGTATGGATCATCTGGACGAAAAACTGGCCGAATACCTGGACAATCTGCCAAAAATGATCGATAAAAACGCGGACGGCATTGAGGAGGGGACCCTGAGCGCGCTGGTCTTTCTGATCGAGCAGGTCAACGTTCAAAAAGTTATCACCGACAATCTCAAGGAATTCGACGAAATCCGTCTGGAACGCGTGCTCTGGAATTCCACATCGGATCAATTCCTCTACATCCAGTATCTCGGTTGTTTTCTGGGCCTCCTCGGCGGGTTGTTCATCTGGCAACCGCTGGAGTCCATCGTGGTATCCACCGTGGTTTGTTTTACCGTCTACGGTCTGGACAGTTTTCTTTTTAATCGGCAGCGGAAAAAAGCCGGTCCCTCCGATTAAGAGTTTATCTCAAAACAGGTTTTGAGATGGGCTCTAAGACGAGACCCCGGCCCGGCCCAAAAACAAGGGCACGCCCACCGTGTTCTACGACTCCAGGGCCTGTTCCACCGAATCCCTCAACGAAAACAGGGCGGTCACGTTCCCCAGCTCCATAATTTCGCGCACGGTGCGATTGATATCGCAGAGATACAGGCGGCGTTCCTGTCCTTTCAGTCGATTCTGAAAATCCACCAGTTGTCCGATTCCCGTAGAATCGATGCGAGTCACCAGATGCAGATCGAGCAGTACCGGCTTGCGGTCGCCCTGTAAGAGGCTGAAGAATTCGCCCCGGATGGAATCCATCTGAAACAGGGTGATTTCCCCCTCGATGCGCAGCACGACGGAGGACACGTTTTCCTGGCGGGTGATTTTCATACGCTCGGGCCCTCCTGGGCCGCGGCGCAGGTTCGCCGCCAGGCTTTCCCGGGGCGACTTCTTTCACGGACCCTGCCTGGATGGAAAGGGTTCCAGACCGTGCCTTAGACGCAGTTCCGTTCATTTTTTCCGGAGTGGAACCCGGCCGATCGCTTATGTCTTCTCGTTTGCCCAATTCCCGCGCACATGGCCGGGGATACGGCGGGAGTACCGGGTCTATTCGGAGCATCCGTCAAATCTTCATAAAATTTAGCAAATTTCCGGTCGTCGATTTAAAAAGACTTGCCGGTTTGAAAATGCGCACTACAAACTTGTTATGGACGGTACTCGAGATAACATCAAATGGTATAAACGCATAACCTTTCTGGTTCTGCTCGCGCTCACCCTTATCCCGATCTGGGACCTCCTCAGTATCGTCCTGGTCATGAACACCAAAGGCAAAGACCTTGTGGTGGAAGAATCCTCGCGTCTGATCGAACAGCTCGGCAACAACGCCATCAGCGAAATCGGTAAACGTTCCCAGGAAATCGAAGCGCTCGCCCGCAGCATGGCCACCATGGGCGCCACCCTGCCACGAGATGTGGGCCTGTTTAAAAAGGTCCTGCCGCGCGTGGTCGATTTTAACGGCGACCAGGCGGTGGCGGGCGGGGGTATCTGGCCCGAACCGTTCGTGTTCACGCCCGGCGTGGAGAAGCGCAGTTTTTTTTACGGCCGGTCCGATTCGGGCGGCCTGGATTACTTCGACGATTACAACACCGGTCGCGGTTATATTCACGACGAGTGGTATCCGGTCGTCAAGTACTCGAAACCGGGGGCCTGCTTCTGGAGCAAATCGTACATGGATCCGTACTCGTACCAGCCGATGGTGACCTGTACCGTGGCCATGCGGGACGGGCAGGAATTCATCGGCGTTTCCACCGTGGACCTGCGTCTGGAGGGGATGGCCGCGTTCATGGAAGGCATCCGCGTCAAAACGGGCGGTTATGTTTTTTTAATGGATCGGAACAATAAATTCCTGACTTTCCCGGATGAAAAAAAAGTTAAAATTTTTAATACTGACGATAAGGGCAAAAAAACCGAAGAGTTCATGACCGCCGAACAATTCGCGGCGAAAGAGACCCTTTTCGCGCCGATCGCCGCGGAAGTCAAATCGATGAACGATGACATCCTGGCCCGCGCCAAAAAAATGCCGAACTACCGCGCGGAAACCATCGGTTTCATCGACGCGGATAGCGATCAGATCAACGCGGAAGAGGCCGAATTCATCGCCGCCGTCATCGCGGACCCGCTGGGCGAACAGACCAAAACCTCCGGCCTGTACAAACGATTCGAAGTCGACGATGATTTTCTGACGCACGAACCGTCGCTGGTTTTTATTTTTCACGTGCCCGGTTCGTACTGGAAGCTGATCGCGGTCAAGCCGATCGCCGAAGCCCAGGCCGTGGCGGCGGCCATCTCGCGCGTCATCGTCGGCATCGTGACCATTTCAATTTTTTTCGGCATTCTGATCGCGGCCTTCATTCTGCACCATCTGCTCGTCAAACCGATTCGCACCACGACCACCGCCGTGCAGGCGATCGGGGATATCGTAGCGCGGCGGGATTTCGCGCACCTGGGCGAATTTCGGATCCCCATCCGGGCCGACGATGAACTGGGGCGACTCGGCGGGGTGATCAACGAACTGTCCATGGCTCTGGAGGACTCGTACGGTTCCCTGGTGGAACTCAACGCGAATCTGGAAAGGAAAGTGGACGAACGCACGCGCGAACTCCAGGCCACGCTGGAAGAAGTCCGCGAGTTGAAATTTTCGCAGGACGGCGATTATTACCTGACCTCGCTGCTGGTGAAACCGCTTTCGGGCAATCACGCGCGCAGCGAAACCGTGAACGTGGACTACGTGGTGCGCCAGAAAAAAAAGTTCCAGTTCAAGAAGTACAACGAGGAAATCGGCGGGGACATGTGCGTCGCCCACAGCATCCGTTTACAGGAAAGATCGTACACGGTGTTCCTCAACGCGGACGCCATGGGCAAATCTATCCAGGGCGCGGGCGGGGTGCTCGTGCTCGGCGCCATCTTCGAGGCTAACATCGCCAGGACCCGGCTGTCCTCCGAGGTGCAGCGCCAGACGCCGGAGCGCTGGCTCAAGAACAGTTTTACCGATTTCCAGAAGGTGTTCGAAAGTTTCGACGGGTCGATGTTGATCTCCCTCGTGCTCGGCCTGGTCGATGACGACACCGGTACGGTATATTTCATGAACGCGGAACATCCGCGGCCCGTTCTGTTTCGGGGCGGACGCGCTGCCTTCCTGGGCGAGTATGTATTGCGCAAGATCGGGTTCGTCGGTCAGGGCGAAGTCAACATCGAGGTCCACTCCCTCCAGCCGGGTGATGTGCTTTTCATCGGATCGGACGGCAAAGACGATCTTTTGATGGGCACGGACGCCGCCAGTCGCCGCATCATCAACGAGGACGAAACACTCTTTCTCCGTATCGTGGAACGCGGCGCGGGCGATCTACGCGTGATTTTCGATCATGTTCTGGGCGCCGGGGAACTGGCGGACGACTTTTCCGTCATGCGTATCGGCTATCTGGAAGAGGGCCTGCCCACGGGTGAAAATGGATCCGCCGTGCGCGAGGAAATCGCCAGGGCGCGCGACCTGATTCAAAGCGGCGATTATCCCGGGGCCCGGACGCTGCTGGAAGAGGCCAACCAGAAAGATCCGCATCACCCGGTGATCCTGAAAAACTTGATCAAGGTCCTCGGCAAACTCAAACAGTATGAAGACGCCACCCGTCTTTCGGAACAGTACCTGCCGCTGCGGCCAGGGGATACGGACCTTTTGATCGCGGCCGCGTTCTGCGCCTTCAAGGCCGGTCGTCTCGATGACGCGGTCGAGTGGGGCGAGCAGGTGCGTCTGCGTCGGCCGAACGACGAGAAAAATCTGAAGCTGCTGGAGAACCTGTACCGTACGCTCGGGAACGCCGATCGAGTGCATATTTTAAAGAAGGAACAGGAAAAACTGACCGGCCAGGGTTGACCGCGCGGCCCGCGCGGGGGGCGGCCGGGGCCCTGACCCCCACCCACTAAAAACCAACGTGACATAATAACCCCATCGGGCAAACATCGCCCTGAAAGCGTATGGCAGCAAAAAAAACCGGTACGGCGGGCCGTACCAAAAAAACCGCCCGGAGTGAGGGGGGCCCTTCGATCAATCGTCCGCTCCGCAAGACCCCGCATACTTTTTTTTCCACCCAGGTTCACGTCGATCAGCAGAAGTACTCGCGCTACGTCTGTGACAGTCGCGCCATTCCGCACGAGATCGACGGGCTCAAGCCGGTCCAGCGCCGGATTCTCTGGGCCATGTGGAATTCGAGCAGTCGCAATAATTTCACTAAAACCGTAAAAATGGCCGGTCTTGCGATGGGGTATCACCCGCACGGGGACCGTTCCATCCAGGACGCGCTCAGCGCCATGGCCCAGGATTTTCCCTTCGCCAACAATTATCCGCTCGTGGCCGGGGAAGGCACGTTCGGGGACATCGTGGACCCGTCGGCCATCGCCTCGCCGCGTTATACCGAAGTCAAGATCAGCGACTTCGCGAAGGACGTGGGGTTTTTCGAAAGCCTGCCCGATATCGACTACGTATTGAACTACGACGAGACCGAAGACGAGCCCATTTTCTTCGTCGGGAAAATTCCCGTCGTGCTGCTCAATCCGATCATGGGCATCGCCACCGGATTTCGCAGCAATATGCCCGGCCATCGCCTGCGCGACGTCGTGGATTCCATGAAATCGTTTCTCAAGTCGGGCCGGGTGAAGCCACTCGCGCCCTGGTATAAGGACTATAACGGCTACCAGGAGTTCCACAAAAACGAAAACGGCGAACCGGTGCTTACGACCGGTTTCGGTTTTACCAGGGAGAACGGATCGGTCTTTTTGACCGCCGCTCCGCAGAACTGGAACCGGACGAAGGTCATCGACTACCTGGAGGCGCTCCTGGAAAACAAGGACGGTCCGCTGAAAGATTACGTCGATTTTTGCACGGACCGGTATAAGATCGAACTGGTCTTCAAGCGCGGCTGGACCCCGGACGAAAAAAATCTGAAGACCCTGTTCGCCCGGGTCAACAACGAAATCCTGGTGTACAATGTGATCACGACGGACGGCGGCCTGGAGCAACACGGCCCGGAGTCGATCATTAAACGATTCTGTAAATTTCGCAAATCGCACCTGATTAAACGTTTTAAGCGTCTTTCCGCCCTGGAACAGGAGAAGATCAGCCGGAACAGCGAACTCATCCGCTTCATCCAGGAAAAGTGGAACCAGAAGGTGACCACGATCAAATCGAAGGCCGACCTGGAATCGCAATTGCAGCGCGCGAAATTCGTACACTTTGAATGGCTGGCCGGTCTGCCGGTGTATCGAATGACTCTGGACGAGGTGCGCAAATGCGAAGAAGCGATCGTGGAAGCCAGAAAGCAGTTCAAACTGTTTCAGAGTTATGTCAAGGAAGACAGAGCCCTGACCGGATTTATGATCGACGAAATCGAGGAATTGAGCAAGAAATGGGACGGCGCGGCCTGAGCGGGCCAGCCCGCGGGCACCGTCCGCGCCTGATCGGGTTCACCGCGGCGGTGGAAACTTTTTGAAATTTGGGACTTTTTCCGCAACCTGATAGAGCAGAGACATGGCACAGAAGAAAAAAAAATCGGCGGCCAGGCCCGCGTCTAAACCAGCTTCCGGTCGCGAGCGGCCGTCCGGCGGCGCCGGGAAAAAGCCGGTGAAAACGGCGGCCTCCCCGGCCTCCGCCGCGCCAAAAAAAACCCTGACCGTGGTGCCCGCGACAAAAGCCCCGAAGAGCGATCGTAATTTTCGTAAACTATCGAACGTGGAACACGTTCGACTGCGCACCGGGATGTGGCTCGGTCAGAATTCGCAGGCGGAAATTTCCCAGCACTATCTCCTGCCCGATAAAAAGGGCGTCTACAATATCGAACACCGCGAAATCAACATCATCCCGGCGGTCTGGAAATGTCTGGACGAGACCTGTATGAACGCGATCGACGAGTATCGCAAGAACCTGAACGACAAAAAACTCACCCCGCGGGACCGGATGAACCGGCTCGACGTTCAGTTGAGCGACGACCGCAAGACCGTCACCGTTTCGGATAACGGCCGGGGGATCCCGGTGGCCAACGTGGAGGGCGTTTATCTGCACCTGATGTACGGCGAAAATTTCGACGACATGGCGCGCAGCGATCATGTCGCCGGACAGAACGGCGTGGGTGTGTCGCTCGTGCGCATGGTGTCGGAATATTTTCACGTGGTAAGCGTCAACGGGGGCACCGAGTACGCGCGGCAGTTCACCGTGGACGAAGAATTTCGCCGCCTGCTGGCGGGGTTCGGTTTCAGCAAGGACGCGCAGGAGAGCGTGGGTCTGTATTTCGACGAACACGGCAATGTGAACGATTGCCCGGCCCTGAACGATAAACAGAAGCAGAAATGTATGGCCCTGATGACGAAAAACCTCATGGCCCCCCGCGTTAAAAAAACCGCCCAGGGCAAACATGGCGTTGTCGTAACCTACCGGCTGAACCCGGCGTATTTTAACGGACTCAAAATCGATTACGACATCGACAACGTACGCCAGTACTTACAGGACCTGGCCATGACAAACCCGGGCCTGAAAGTAAGTTTTACGTATAAAAAACACACTGAAACGTTTCAGTTTAAGAAGGGGCTCGAAGAAATCTTTCAGTCCAGCGATCTCGTGTACTACCGCATGAACCACCGCGATCCGAAAGCGGCTTCCCAGATCGATCTGAACGCGTTCATCGTCATCGGCCAGGGTAAAAATCTCACCTGGGTGAACTCGAATTTCGCGACGCTCGGCGGATCGCCCGTGGAATACCTGGAAAATCGTATCTGTGACGAGGTGCGCAAAAAATCGGCCATCCAGGCGCTGGAAAAGAAACTCAAGACGCCATCCACCCGCAACGACGTGCGCAGTTGTTTTCACATGTACATCGATCTGCGCATTCTGAATCCGCGGTTTAAGTCGCAGGATAAATCGTACCTCATCAACGATTTGAACGAGGAAATTCGCGCCGCGGTCGATCAACACCTGGATAAACTGATCCGCAAGACGGACCTGGTCAACGAAGTCAAGGCCCAGATCGAACGGCGCACGCATCTGAAAGCGCTGGAAGACGCGGAGAAGGGTCTGCGTCGCGCCAGCCGTGAAAGTATTCCCAAGCTGATCCCCGCCACCGGACAACCGGGCGACGGGACGCGCATGCTGTTCATCGCCGAAGGGGACTCGGCCATCGCCGGGCTGCGCCCCGCGCGCGATCCGAAAATCCACGGTCTGTTTCCCCTGCGTGGCAAGCCGATGAACGTGAAGGGCATGAGCCTGGCGAAGGCCATGCAGAACGAGGAAATTAAAAATATCGTGGCGATCGTCGGTCTTCCCCTCCAGGGCGGAGTGAAAAATCCCGGCGATCTCAAGTATCAGAAAATATCCATCATTACCGACGCCGATTTCGACGGGTACGCCATCCGCTCGTTGATGCTTTCGATGTTTTACGAATACTGGCCCGAGCTGTACACGATGGGGGTCGTGAATATCACCACGGCCCCCCTGTACGAGGTGGAAGTCCAGAACGGCAAGGCACGCGAAATCGTCTTCTGCATCGACGACGAAGAGTACGAAAAATTACAAAAACGCGTAAAAGCGGACGGATCGCAGATCGTGCGAAAAAAGCGCAACAAAGGGCTCGGCGAAAGTTCCGTGGCCGCCATGCAGTACGCGGTAACGGATTGCCTGGTGGAAGTGCGCGTTGACACGCCGCAGAAATCCAAACACATCCAGAACCTCTGGTTCCACAAAGACCTGGCGGACAAACGCCGCGAGGCGATTTCCCTGTACCGCGGGACGATTTACGACGACAATTAGCCCGGATTTAGCCCTATGGCGCGCGCGTATTACAAATATTTCAGGTTTTTTTCGCCGCGCCTCAGAACCAAAACCTTCTTACGCCTGGCTTTTTTGTTTTTCGTGCCTCTGGTGGGTGTCAGCGTTTTTTTTCTGTATCGCCAGTATGAAACCTTGCAGGAACGCCTGCATTTTTCGTTTTTAACGCGCGCGGATTTGCTCGCAGGCCGCATTGAAAATCTGCTCAAAGATCGCATCGCCCCGGTTCCGGGCCACCCTCTGCTGCTTGCTTCCGGTGTGGTGGAACGCGCCGGTGATCTGCCCGGCCCGGCGGCTCTGCATGCCACGATCGGCCAGGACCACGGCGGGTCGGCCGAGTTTCTGTTCGTATTCGTGGTGGAGGGCTCCCCGCGAATTCTGTACGTGCGCACGGAGCAGACCCGCTTTCGGTTTTACGTGTTTCGCGCCGATTTCCTCGCGGAGTTCATTTTCGAATCGCGGCTCCTGACAGCTGACGAATCGTTTTTTTTGATCAACCAGGGCGGCAGTCCCGCGTTTTCCAATCTGGTGGCCCACGATCTCTCCGTGCCAATCGGGTGGCTGCCGCATCTGGACGGGAACCCGGGAAATCCGTTTGTGGCCGGGGAGGAACGGATCGTGACGGTGGACGACACGGCGTACCTGTTTTCCACGTTCCCGTTTCCGGGTCTGCCGATGCGCGTGGCGATCGCAAGGCCGCTGGAGAACGCGTTCGCCCCGCTGAAACGCGAAATGACGGTGCAGGCTCTGTTTCTGGGCGCCGTGCTTCTCGCGTTTCTGGGGTATTCACTCTTCGCCGCGAACGAACAAATTCGCCCGTTGCTTGTAATAGAGGAATTTTTGCGAAGAGTGTCCAACCGGGACTTCGATTTCGTCCCGCGCATCAGGACCAGGGACGAACGCCGGGCCATCTTCAAATCGCTCAATCGCCTGCGCTTGAAGTTGCGGCGCTTCGACCGCTTGAACGCGCAGGAACTGGCCGAGCGCAACCGGCGTCTGGAAGAGTTGAACGAAACGAAAAACCACCTGCTGGGCACGGCCGCCCACGATTTACGCAACCCGCTGGGAGTCATCCAGGGATTCGCCTCCTTTCTCCTGGAGGAAGCGTCCGATCGCCTCGAACCGGAGCATCGCCTGTTTCTGGAACGGATCCGCGCGTCGAGCGAGTCGATGTTGAACCTGGTCAACGATCTGCTTGACATCGCCCGGATTGAGGCCGGGGCGCTGGAGCTGCATCTCGTACCGACCGATGTGCGTGAGGTGGTCCGAAACGTGGTCGAGCTGAACCGGGTGCTCGCGGTCAAAAAGAAAATCGAGATTGAGGAGGAGTATGAGAGCGCTCCGTTCATTCCGCTCGATACCCCTCGCATGGAACAGGTGCTCAATAACCTGATCGGCAACGCGATGAAATTTTCTGAACCGGGCACCAGAATCTTCGTCAGCGTTCGGCTCCGCCAGGGAAATCTGGCGGTTGCGGTCCGGGACCAGGGTCAGGGAATTCCGCGTGAGGAATTGCAGAAAATTTTCCATCCCTTCGTCGTCTCGGCTTCCACCCGGGCCACGGCCGGGGAAGGCAGTACGGGCCTTGGCCTGGCCATCGTGAAAAAAATTGTCCAGGGCCACGGGGGAACCATCACTGTCGATAGTGAGGTCGGTTCCGGCAGCGAGTTTTCGGTGATTCTGCCGCTTTAAGCCCGGATTATGCATGAAACGAAAATATGATGCGCCCCACAGGCATACGCAGGCCGGCTGTACGGCCCTCCGTGGCCGAACAGCCGGCGCTTCGCCCTCATGGCTTCGCGGCAGCGTATGCCTGTGGGGGCAACACACTGTTTCATGCAAAAAATCCGGTGCCACTGAGGAATGAAGAAAACCGCCTTGAAAGGCGGTTTTCCTTGAGCACAGAAATTCACGGAGAATTTCGTGCATAATCCGGGTGCCCGTCAAAACCGACGCGGCGCCCACGGTTTATTTCCGCGTTTTTGGTTGTTTTTATCGCCCCCGGCGGTTTTTCTGGAAATTGGCCGGTTTGCGCGTCCCGCGGGCCATCCGGGGTTCCTCAGCATGAAGCGTGTTTTTTTTTCGATCGTTCCGCTCTGTTTGCTGCTTCTCGCCAGCGGACTTTTTTCGGCGGATCGGGTCGTGGAAGTTCAGCCAGGTGAAAACGTCGAAACCTTCGCCAAACGATATCTCAACAATCCGCGGCAGTGGAAAACGATCTTAGTCTACAACAATCTGAAGAGTGGAGATTTTCGTCCCGGCCTGAAAATCAAAATTCCCGAAGAACAGGCCCGCAAACCCGACGCGGTCGTTGTATCCTACCAGAAAGTGGCCCGCTACTCGCGCTCCAACAGCGAAAACTGGGGCGCCGTGGAGCAGGGGCTCGGCATCTTCCGGATGGATCGGATCGCGACGGATTCGAGCGGCTTCGTGAACCTCGTGTTTCAGAACGCCATGCAGGTGCAGATCAAACCGTCCACCCGCGTTATTATCAATTTCAGTTCGGTCGGCGGATCGAGCGATCTGTTTTTACAGGAAGGCCGCATTCGTTCGTTTACGACCACGCCCGGCAAGCAGACGGCCTTTCGCGTCCACACGCCCACGGCGGTGGCCAGCGTCCGCGGTACGGATTTTCAGACCGACGTGGAGGGTTCGGGTCGCACGACAGTCGCCTGTCATGAAGGCGTTGTGGAAGTGAGTGCCCAGGGCAAGACCGTAAAGCTGAACAAGGGCTTCCGGACTGTCGTGGAGCCAGGCAAGCAGCCTGACGAACCTCAGGAACTCCTGCCGCCGCCCAAACCGCTCTGACACGGAATTTTTCATGAAACAGGTTCGTTTTGCGGTGTTCTTCTTTTTCTGCGCGCTGGTCGCGTTTGGCGTTTTGTTCGCGCTGCCGCGCGAAGTCGAGCAGGTGGCGGGCGCGGCGTACTACGAAGTCCAGTGGCTGCGGGCCCTGCCGGGTGAGGCGAACGCGGAAGGGCCGATCGAACGCTTCGCGAAAGGTTTTCCGGATCGGCCGCCTTCGGGTTATACGTATTATCGCATTCGTTCGATTGGATCGGACGGCCTGGGAGGCCCCTGGTCGAAGACCTATCCGCTGACCGGCGCGCCCGTCAGGGAAGAAGAATTCGCGTTACCGCCGTCGCATTTTATGGTCGGCCGCACGGAATACTATTCGCTCAAAACCGCGGAAGCACTGAAGATCACGATTCTGACAAAAGACACCTCGTCCGGGAATCGCTACCTCTGGGTGAAGATGAACGCGAACGAATTTTCGCGCCTGGATACGGGAATTATCGAACTGCGCGAAGACGGGCGCTATGCCATCTACTGGTACGCGGAAGATCAGGTCGGTCACAAGAGCGCCACCGAATCGCGTTACATCGTGCTGGATACTTCGGGACCGGAGCTATCCACGCGCGTGCTCGACTCCGGCCTCACGCAGGAGAACGAAGTCACCTCCGACGCGAAGCTGGCCATTCTCGCCCGCGACGATGGAGTGGGACTCGCCGGGTTGCGCTGGCGCAGCACAGTGCGCGAAACCTGGGAAAAGTATACGGGGCCGATTCCGCTTAATAAACACACGACGGGGAATCACGGCGTCATTTTCATCCACGCCTTCGATCGCCTCGGCAACGAAAGTCCGCTCAAAACCTTCGTATTTCAGATTCAACAGGAGCGACCGGCGGACCTGCCCAAGGCGCTCGGCATGTTCGGCGGCGACGAATCCAGACCGGTTGAGGTTCCCCCCGAGGGCCTGAAGGTGGACGGCCTCAAGCCAGGCGAAACGCTCTCGTTCGAGATGGAAAACGGCGACACGATCTCCGCGCAAAACGGCGACACGGTTCAATTCCCGGGCGGAAAAAATCGCGTGACCATGAAGTACACCGATCAACTGGGCCGCACGGTCACGAAAGTCGTGGAAATCGTCACCGACCGCGATCCGCCAGAGACCGACATCAAACTGCAGCGGTAGGCGCGGGGACGGGAACGCGAGCGCATCATCGCACGCGGATGATCCAGACGACCGACATATTCGTCGGGCGGGTTTCGGCTCCGCCGATCGCCTGATTCGAATTCAGATCGACGGCATCACCCATGGCGACCGAGGCGTTCTGTGTGGAAGTGCCGCCCTGGGGGTCCGAGGGTGCATTCGGTCCGAGCGTTGAAAACATATACCACTTAAAACAACACCCCCACGCTCCATCGCCCGCCTGCATATTTAATCCGTGCCCGTGATCGTTATTGAGGTGTTTATGACTCTGAAGCTGTCCGTCCTGGAAAACTCCGGACGCACCGGACCCGCGTAAGAAACGGTTTTCTCCGTTGAGATCGGGAAGTGCCTGTCCGTTGTAGGGCGAAGCGGCGTCCACCAGTGTCTGGCCATTACATTCCACCCAGCCGTCCGGCAGGCCCGGCGTCCCGGCCAGGGATTTATGCCAGGCGACAATCGTCCCCACCGGCGCTCTTCTGCCAACTTCCGTGTTCAGTGTGGTGAAGTTTTCATTGATCTGCGCCGCCGAGATCAGGTCACCCGCCGCGAATTGATTGAGACTCTGGGCCAGTACGGCGCCAGCCACGAGAATGGCCAGCACGAGGGTCAAGCCCAGGCCGAAACCCATCCCTTTCCTGATCTGTCGCCAGAATGTTTCCATTACATTTGTAACAGGGCAAAAAAGTAGAATCGCACTCGTTTTTTTGCCTTCCAGCAGTCATACAGGGGCAAATTCGGAACTTATGCGCAAAGATTAAGATTTTTTATTCAACCTTCGCGGAAAAAGGCCCTCATTTCCCCTGACCGAGAATGAGCTTGATGCGCGCTTCGATCGAGGGCGGAATCTGGACGTTTAAGTCGCTGAGCCGCTGACGGTATTTTTCGAACGAGTACGTATGCGGGGCGCTGCGCGCCAGACCGTCGAAGATCGTGAACAGATGCGGCCGCATGGCCTCCATGAGTTTCGTATTGTTCTGTAAACGAAGCTGGTACGGCCGCACCAGGGGCGCGTTCGCCAGGCGACAGATGGAACGATAAAAACCGAAACGCAGGAGGATCGGGCTTTCCGGTTCGCCGCGTTCGATCTCGCGCCCCAGGTGATGCAGGTTGATGCAGTCGACCACCTGCAGCTCGTACGGATGATCCGTGTACGTTTCGATGAGCGTGCGTAGCATGGTTTCCTCCGCGCGACGAAACTGTTCGCAGGTATCCCGGCCGCAGTCGCTGTCGTGTTCCTGGCAATCCAGATACATCACCAGGTCCACGTCCGAATCGTGCTGCACCTGCCCGAAATTCATCGAACCGAGAAAATCGAAGGCGATGTGGATGCCGGCCAGAGAGATCAGGCGCGCGAATTCACGAAAGGCCCGGACGCGCTGACGCGTCTCCGGCGTCTCATGGCGCCTGAAATAAATCTTCAGTTCGTTGAACTGACGAATCAGCGGATGATCCGAAAAAACCGGTTGCATGGCGCCCTGTAATATCCGGGAATCCGGGCTAATCCGATTCTACGGGTTCCCCGTCTGGATTGCGAACAATTACCGATAGGTCCAGGCAGGATTCCGCCGCCCCGGCGAGTCGCCGGCCGACGAGTTTTCCCGGCTCGGGCTGTTCGACTTCCATCAGATCGTGGAAGACCCCTTCGACCATGCGGCGCAGCACGAGTTTCTGGAGCGATCGGCCTTCCAGGTACAGCTCCCCGTAGGTGCCGCCGGCCTGCCAGCCGTAGGGTGAGTCGACGCCGCCGAAGTTGGAGGTATTCAAAAAAACCGTCCCGTGTTTTACGCGAATGCCGTAGTCTTCATGGACATGACCGGAAGTCACCAGCACGGGGCGGTGGTCGTCCAGGTAGTTGCGCAGGCCCACCGAGCCGACGTGGCCGACGGCGGGGATGCGATCGAAATACCCGTACACCGGATTGTGCAGGACCATCACGTCGGGTTGGTATTCGTCGAAGAGGTCCTGGGGTTCGGAATAAAAACTCTGGCTGGTGGAGGATTCGTGGTAGACCACGGCCAGTTTTTCGGGGATGCCGGACGTGGCCACGGGCGCGCCGCCGTACCCCGCGAAGAGCAGATCGTCGAATTTTTTCTTTTTCTGGTGCAGGTCGCGGTGGTCCAGATCGGTGTAGCGCAGATCGATATCGTAGTTGCCGGGCAGCATGTAACAGGCCGCGCCCGCGTACTTTAGAATCAGGTCTTCGATTAACGCGTATTTTTCCTTCATCGTTTTTGACGCTTTCGCGAACAGCAACCGGTACTCGGCCGCTTTCAATTTCCAGTCGTCGGAGCGGCCCTGTTCGTAGCGATCGGGAAAACGCAGGAGGTTCGTGGCCAGATCGAAGGGATAAATCTTTTCTTTGCGTTCGCGCGCCAGAGAGTAAAATTCCTCCTGGAGGCAGACGAATTGATAAATTTTATCTTCGTCGTAAAACGCCTTGTATAAAATGTCTCCGCAAAGAAGATACAGGTCCGCTTCCGTGGAAGTCAGGATCGTCTTCAACTCGCGCAGGGCGTCGTGGATATCGGTCAGGTAAATTATTTTCAAGATTTTTTGGCCCCCGGTTTTGGTCGCGTATCCGTCATACGCTGGCTGAGTTTTATTTCGCGGAGGAATCCCTCGCGAAACGCCCTGCTGGTAAATTTTCGGATATTTTTCTGGAAGTCTTCACGCCGGTAACGCAGGGATTCGTGCTCGCGTAACGCGGCGCGCAGCGATGCGACGGTCTGCTCCGCGAATAAAACGCCGGTTTTGTCCGCCACCACGGTTTCCAGGGCTCCCCCCCGGCCGTACGCGATCACGGGACAACCCTGGGCCTGCGCTTCCACCGGAACGATGCCGAAGTCCTCAAGGCCTGGAAAGAGCAGGCCCCGCGCGCGGCGGTACAGACCGCGAATTTCGTCCGGGCCGAGGTTCCCGCGAAATTCCACGTTGGGCAGCCGGGTTCGGGCCAATTTTTTTTCGTCCTGGCCGCCGCCGACGATCACGAGTTTGCGGTCCAGGCCCGTGAAGGCTTCGACCGCCAGGTCGATCCGTTTGTACGGCGCGAAGGCGCTGACGATCAAATAATAATCTTCGCGTCCGGCCAGGTCCGGAACTTCCGTATCGTCCGCCACCGAGGGCGGGAAGACAACCGTAGCATCCCGGCCGTAATACCGCCGCACGCGCTCGGCCACGAACGCGCTGTTGCAGACGTAGCGATCGACGCGGGGCGCGACCGACACGTCCCACATGCGCAGGTAATGCGCGATGGCCGGAATGACGAAGCGGCCCGCCAGTCCGCGACGCGGAAAGTATTCGGGGTACATGTCCCAGACGTAACGCATGGGGCTGTGAATAAAACTGACGTGTGGAACGCCGGGTGGAACGATGACCCCGCGCGCGACGCAGTGTGAACTGGAGATCACCAGATCGTAGCCGTGGAAGTCGAATTGTTCGATGGCCAGCGGAAACAGTGGCAGATAGTGCCGATACCGGCTGGCCTTGAAGGGCAGGCGATCGATGAAGCTTGTGGTAATGGAACGTTCTTCAATCAGCGGGGTGAGGCTCCCCGGGTTATAGAGGAGCGTAAATAAATCCGCGCCGGGAAAAAGCCGGAGAATCGCTTCCAGAACTTTTTCCCCTCCGCGCATGCCGGTCAACCAGTCATGCACGACGGCTACTTTTTGGTCGGGCTTCATTCGTCGCCTCCCGGGAAAACGGTTCGATGCCGCCCGTATCTTTTTTCCATTGCCTCCCGGGCTGGAATCCTTATCCACTGAAAAAAAGCCCGGGTTACCCGTTCCGGGCCTTCAAACTACTATAATAAACAAATCCAAATGTTACGTTACTGGAAGTTTCAAATTCCCGGCTGGATCCTCGCGGGTCTGGTCCTCGTCGGCCTGTACCGCGCGGACGTTCTGGAGGGCCCGCTCTGTTTGCTTCTCTTTATGCTGTGGGTTATGAAAGACCTGGTTCTGTTTCCCCTGCTCTGGCGATCGTACCGCCCGGAGCGGGCGCAGGGGCGGCGGGCCATGCTGGGCCAGCGGGCCGTGCTTGAAACGTCCGCCGCGCCCCACGGCCGGGCGCGCTACCGCGGCGAACTCTGGCAGGCCCGGGTCCCGGAGGGTGCCCCGCACCTGCCCGCCGGCGTTCCGGTGCGCATCACGGCCCTGGACGGACTGGTCCTGATCGTGGAAGCGGACGGCGGCGAATAAACCGCGCTAACGTCCGCCGAGCGATTTGAGTTCGTCTAAAAGTTCTTTTTCCTGATAACGCGCGAAAAACCCCGCGGCGACCAGGCAGAGCACCAGGCCCACGGGGCCCGACAGGCGAATGCCCAGATCATTGCCCGGGTCTTTCCCGAAGGTGGTCAGGCCGGCGAAGATCAGGATCCCCGCGGTGACCCCGATTTTCTGGAGCAGAGTACGGGCCGCGAAAAACAACCCTTCCTGGCGAATGCCGGTCTTGCGCCCGTCGTGCTCCGCGATGTCGGCCAGGCAGGCCATCGGCAATACTCCCAGGGAAGCGAGCGGCAGAGCCGCCATGGCACCCAGAAGGTACGCCTGGAGGTACGGGCTGATCGGGAGGCGGCCCAGGAAAAATACGTAAACAAAAACCAGTCCGAATACGACGAAGGCGATTACGATCAATTTCTTTTTGCCCATCTTCTTCGCGAGCAAATTGGCGGGAATATACAGGAGAAATGAAACCAGAACCATGATGGTACCCATGGGCGTGACCATCGTTTCACCTTCCCGGGGATTATCCGGGAAGAGCAACACGGTCGTGTAGTACAAAAGGCCGGTGGTGACCACCGTAATGGCGCAGAAATAGGCCATGTCCGCCACCACATACATGCGAAAATTTCGATTTGCCAGAGCCTGGCGTAGCGCGGGCAGAAGCGGGACGGTGCTCGGTTCGCTCGAACAGTAGCGGCGTTCGTCGATAAAAATGACCGGGACGAACATGAGCAACATCCCTACGAACGAAATTACGGCCACGCCCGCCTGCAGTGAACGAACCCGGTCCAGTCCGAACCTTTCGCCCATAATCGTACCGAGCGCGGGCGTTGTCGCCGCGAGCACGAGACCCAGGGCCCAGGTGATGGAGATATACGTGGAGAGATTCAAACGCTGGTTCTCGGTGTGACCGAGTTCGGGCAGGAGCGCGAAGAACGGTGTCACGTAAATCGTGATAAACAGAAAGAACAACAATTGCATGGCGCCCAGCCAGACGATGTTCCAGCCGCTCACGGCCCCCACGGGCGGAACGAACATCAGAGTGCAGAACAGGGCCGAGGGCAGGGCACCCCAGGCCAGGAACGGAATGCGCCGGCCGCGCGGGTGGTTACTGCGATCGCTCCAGCTCGCGATGATTGGATCCGTGACCGCGTCCCAGAGGCGCCCGCCGGCAAGCATCAGCGAGATCGTGTTCAATACCACCAGGAAGGTGGCCTGCGTGATGAAATACGGAAATCCCGCGGAATCGGGCGGTGCGTAAAAATACAACAACTGGAGACCGACGAGATTTACCAGGGTGGACCAGCCGAACTGGCCGATGGCATAGGCGATTTGTTTTGAAAGCGGCAGATCTTCCGGTTGTTCCATATAAAAGCCGTACCGGAATCACCTCCGTGAGATTCAGGGACTATTGGGACTTTCGCGCTTCCCGGAATAAATCCGGGAATCGCTCGCGATCGGCTCCGCGCACCGAACATTCGGTGTGCTCACCAATTGGCGCTACCTCCTGTAGCGCATAGCATGCTACTTTTTCAGCAGCCTGCTAACTCGACAGCCGGCAAAATGAAGGGGGGCGCGCAGAATTTCCAGATAAATCCGGAGGGCATTCTAAAAAAACCCGCGACGCCCGATTGCGCGAAATCGGTCGTTATAAAAAGCCCGGATTATGCATGATCCGGGTTATAGCGCGCGTACGGCGGTTTCGCCGGGTTGGGCGGCGGGGTTTTGTTGTTCCAGGACCCGCAATCCCTGGGGCGCAAATTCCCGGTACAGGGTTTCCAGTTCGCGGATGATCCGCTCCCAGCTGCACTGGCGAGAAATCGCGAAGGCCCGGCCGCGGAATTCCGTCGTGAGGGATCGGTCCCTGGCCATTTCGTTCGCTTTTTCGATAAATACATCCGGGCGACCCGGAGGGGCCAGCGCCGCGGAGACGCCGTCTACCAGTTTTTCGCGCGCGGCCGCGTAATCGAAGGCCACCACCGCCAGTTTGCTGGCCATGGCCTCCAGGATGACGTTGCCGAACGTCTCGGTCGCGCTGGGGAACAGAAAAATATCGCCGGAGGCGTAAAATTCGGATAAATCCCGGCCGCGTTTCATTCCGGCGAAAATCAGATCCGGATTGTTTTTTTGCAAACGCCCGCGCCCTGGCCCGTCACCCACCACAACCATGCGCAATTTTGAATCGATCGTCTGCATGGAGCGAAATGCCGTAATGGCCAGGTCGATGTTTTTTTCGGGAGCGATCCGACCCACGTACAGAACCGCCCGTCCTTCGCGGTGCAGGCCCCAGGATTTCCGCAATTCGATGCTGCGGCGCATGGGCGAAAAGGAAGCGGTGTCGACGCCCCGGCCGATGACGTTGAGGTTCTCGAACCCGCGCCCGGCCAGGTAAGTTTTGATTTCGTGCGTGGGGCAGAGCGTTCCATTCGTCAGGTTGTGGAAGGTGCGCATGTATCCTTCCGCCAGGCGATGGATGAACCCGACCCGGTAATGCCGGGCGTACTGCTGGTAATTCGTGCGATAATCGCTGAGGGTGGGCAGGTCCAGTTGCCGCGCCGCGAGCAGAGCCGCCATCCCCAGCGGGCCCTCGGTAATAATATGAACCAGATCCGGGCGATTCTCGCGCCAGGTTTCCAGCAACGAGGGCAGGGCCGGCATACCGATCTGAACCTCGGGATAAAACGGCATGCGCAGGCCGGGGAATAAATGCTGGGTAAGATCGCCGTTGCGAATCAGGGCCGGACCCTGCTGGCGCGGGCGGAATAAATCAATTCGGTGACCGCGGGCCAGCAGGCCCTGCACCATGCGCTGGACCGTCCTGGCGACGCCGTTGACCTCAGGCGGGTAGGTCTCCGTTACCACGGCAATCCGCAAATTCCGTTTCTGTTGATTCCGTTTCATCACGCGAAAATTTAACCCGGGATTACTACAAATAGATGAATCCGGGGTGTCTGGACGGTGAAATCACCGATTTTTCGGTACTTTCCCTCAACCGGTATCCAGATAACAATGCTTTCTTCCCGTTCTGGCTTATTTTCTGTCCTTCCAGCAGGTTGTGGAAATCCGATCACCCGGGAGGGCAAAATTCGAAAAAATTCGACTATTTCTGGCGTAAATCCAGCGTTGCCATCTGAGCCGCCCCTTGCCACTATTCTCGGCCGTTTCCAGGTTTTTTTGTGAATCTCTTCGGGGTGCTTTTTTTCGGGAGCGGCGCGGTGCTCCGCGCGCAAGGCGCCAGGGGTCCCTGAAACCTTAATTTTTTGTGACGCGGGCGGGTTTTCCACCTCTAAGGATCCGTGCGTCCGCGAGGCAATCGTTGGGCGTGCGGGGGGAATTTTCCATGTCGACAGATTCGTTCTTGCGTCGCGCGCTGATTTTTTCCGCCCTGAGTCTGAGCCTTGCGAGCGTCGCCCTGTGCGCGCCGCCGGCGCCCGCTACCACCCGGGGGCCGGTAAGCTTTGACGCGTCCGCCTTTAACGGCTACTGGAACCGGGGGGCGGCCGAGTTGAGTAAGTTCGAACTTTCGCAGGCGCGCTACGGGGAACTGCACCCGGGTACCGCGGTCCTGGTGTACGTCACCGAAGAGTTTTTGAAAGACAGGCAGGTGAAACTGGAATCGGAGAATCGCGCGGACGCGGTGCCGATCCTGAAACTCAACACGATCCTCAAATTTACGACTGGCATTTACGATTATTCGATGATGTCGTCGGTGTTCACGCCCACTCAGTTCGCGGAGTTCCCCCGGTCTCTGAAAATCACCGCCAGTTCCCAGGAGTGGTGCGGTCATACTTTCACTCAGTTCAACCTGCGCGCGGACCGGTACCACCTGCGCCAGTTTTCGTACTTCGAAAAGGAAAACGACCAGGACCTGGATATCCCGGCCGTGGTGCTGGAGGACGATCTCTGGACTCGCCTGCGGCTTTCGCCGGCTCTCTTGCCTCTGGGGGAATTCGATATTTTTCCTGGCAGCCTCTATGTGCGCCTGGTCCACCGCCCGCTGCGTGTTGAACGGGCAAAAGCGAGTTTGCACGATTTTTCAGGCGACGGTTTTCCAGGCGAAAATCTAAAACTGTACCGGCTGGAAGTTCCCGCCCTGGAGCGCGTGCTGGAGATCGTGTTCGAGTCGGCGTTCCCGCACCGCATCGCCGGCTGGCGCGAAACGCGCGAGGACGGCTGGGGCGCGGGGGCGAAACGTCTGACCACCGTGGCCCGTCGCACCCATCTGCGCATGGGACCGTACTGGAGCGAACACGCGCTCAAGGACCGGGCCTTACGCGCTGAACTCGGGCTGGAGTAGCCGGACAAAAAATAGCTTTGCTTTCTGGCGGGGCCGCCATAGAGTCGAAAAGACGTACTGAAATCGCCGTCTTCCGATTCTGCTTGCGCGAGGTGGCTCTATGAATTTCCGAAACCGTTTCCTTTTTTTCCCGGCGATGGTGATCCTCGGGTCGTTTCTTTCTCGCTGTGGTGGTGACCTTGAAATTTCCAATAAAGCCGGTTGCGCCGAAATAAAACGCCAGGCGAATTTCTGCACCGCGGTCGGCCTTGTGATCTACACGAAATGTGTCCAGGACGAAGTCAACCGGGTCAATGCGGAAATCGCCAGCACTGGAACAATTTCCACCCCGCAGACCCTGGGGTGTACGGTGAATTTCCTGGCCTTTTCCCTGTACTGCGCCGCTCAGGTTCCCTCCCGGTGCGCGGACGAGGATTCTGGTGATGGCTCATCCGGGAGCTTTCCCTGAAGGGCGCTGACCCCGCGCTCTCAAAACTGAAAGTACAAAAACTGCCGGTCGTCCTGGTGGCCGAAGACGATCACCACCGCGATCAAGGCCAGATAAACGCTCCAGGCGACCCATCGTACGCGCAGCCATGGGCGTACGATGGCGCGGACCGCGGGTGTTTCGATCAATTCGCACAAAATTCCTGATATTGCGATGAAAGCGAATCCGGTCCCCGTGAAGGCGCCCGGGGCACGCGAAACGAATCCCTCTCTGAAGATCGCCGCGATGTTTTGAACGATCAAGAACGCGTCTGCCAGCGAAGCGGCGCGAAAAAACACCCAGGCCGCGACCACCAGGTGAAAGGCCATCAGCACGCGCAGCCAGCGCGGGGCGCGGGGCGCGGGCAGGAACGCCGCTTTGAGGCGACCGCAAAGGTACAGGAGTCCGTGCAGCAGGCCCCAGACCAGGAAGGTCCAGGCGGCTCCGTGCCAGAGGCCGCTGAGCGTGAAGACGATCAGCGTGGCCGCCGCACCGCGCGCGCGCGAGACACGATTGCCCCCGAGCGGGATATACAGATAATCGCGAAACCAGGTGCTGAGCGAAATATGCCAGCGCTGCCAGAATTCGCGCACGGAAGCGGCCAGATACGGCTGGGGAAAAATTTTCCATCAACTCCACGCCGAACACGCGCGCGGCGCCGCGGGCGATGTCGGTATACCCCGCGAAGTCGAAGTAAATTTGAAACGCGAAGCAGTAGGTGGCCGCGAGCGCGTCCGCCCCGCTGAACGCGCCCGGGTCCCTGTAAATCGGATCGACCAGACGACCGAGCGAATCGGCCACGATCAATTTTTTGAACGACCCCAGCAGCATCAGGCGCAGCCCGCTCGCGGCCGCGTCGAAATCGAAAGCGGTCGTTCGTTCCAGAAAAACCCGGCGCAGTTCGGCCAGTAAACGCGTGGATCGTTCGATCGGGCCGGCCACGAGTTGCGGGAAAAAAACCAGAAACAGGGCGAAGAGGCCGATGTGTCGCTCCGCGCGCGCCGTGCCGCGATACACGTCAATCGCGTACCCGATCGCCTGAAACGTGTAAAACGAAATCGCCACCGGCAGGAGTACGGGGAGGATCGCGAACGCCGGCCCGCCGCCCGCGTTCCACTCGACGGCCAGGAAATTGTAATACTTAAAAACGAAGAGCACGCTCAGGCAGGCCGTGACGCAGAGCCCCAGGACCAGGCGTGCCCGCTCGCGCGGCACGCGTTCGAGGGCCAGGCCCGTCGCGTAAGTGACCAGGGTCACGAACACAAGGAGGACAAGATACCAGGCCCGCCACGAGCCGTAAAAATACAGACTTGCCGTTAGAAGCGAAAGCCAGCGCCAGCGAGCCGGGCCGGCGAACACGACGAGCACGCAGAGCGGGAAAAAGAGGCAGAATAAGGCGGAAGTGAATGACATGGTGCGAAAAACGCGGATCGGCTTTTGACCGCCCGCGCGGCGTCCAGGCCTCGGAACCGGGCATCAGCCCGGATTGCGCGCGAAATTCTCCGTGCATCATCCGGTTCAGATATAACGGAAAAAATTCGCGAATGTTCCGGCCAGATGAAAAACATGCGCAATCATACCGAACGTGAGGCTGTGGTCCCCGTGCGAAATCAGAGGCGTGATCAGCAGCCGGCCCGGGATACCTTTTTTGCGCATCTCCGCGAAGAGTTTTTCGCTCTCCACCGGGGCGATCACGTTATCGTCCTGGCCGTGGATCAGGGTCATGTTCGCGCGAATATTCGCCAGGGTATCGAGCGGCAGCATGCCTTTGACTTCCTCCGCCAGGCGTACGCGCATCGTCTGCCAGTGGTGGAAACGGGTTTCTTTGCTGCGTAACAATTCCTCGAACAGTTCGCGATCTTTCTCGGAGAGGGTTTTGAGATACGCTGGCAGTCGTTTTTCCCCGTCTGTGCGACGCAGCCCGTCGTCCTCCGCGGCGACGCCGAAAGCCTCGATCAACTGCTCGCGGTTGCCCACGGAAAACCGCAGGTAATTTTTAAAGACGATCAAAAACCCGTACGGGTCCGCGTCCTCGCGCTGCATAAAAAAATCGAGCGATGAAACCAGATCGCAGGGCAGGCCGATCGTACATATGGAAGAAACCAGCGGCGCCACTTCTTTCTGACCGGCCGCCACCACCGCGAGCGCGCCCGAAAACGAAGGCGCGAGCAGGGCCACCCGGCCGTTCGGGGTGAGCGCCCGGTCCCGCGCGAGAATTTTAATGATCTCCGCCGTGCGAAAAATCGTCTCCCGGCGCACTTCAAAGCGGCAGACTTCGATCAGGTTGGGCGCGACGACGATGTATCCGAGATTGGCAAGCACCCCGGCCAGGAGCAGGAGCCGTTCGTCCCGGTACCCCTTCGGGGCCATGCCGTGGATGAACAATATCACGCCGCGCCGCCGGTTCCCGCGCGGTGGCAGGTATATATCCGTGGGAATTCCCTCGTCCACTGGTAGCACGGTTTCCCGGCGTTCGTGGGCGCCGGTGCGGCCGAGCTGGGTCTGGAGCAAGAGGCGCAGGCCCAGAATTTTGAATGAAAGAGTTGACGCCAATGTTAATAAGGATGCCTGGAGAATCGGTTTCGGTTCCAGGATGCGCGACTCTGGACGCCCGTTTTTGGCTGACAACCAAAATACATGTCGTTACTGCGGCGATATGACGGCCAGGGGTGAAACCATCGGCGCGGGCGAAAGCGCTCCGCTCGAAAAACTCGAACGCCTGGGCTGTCTGTATCTGACCTTTTTGAACAACCCCGGGGGCCTGAGTTTCCAGGAAATCCGTTCCTTTCTGCCCCTGGCCTATCCCGGTGATCCCGATTCCGCCCGTCGTAAGTTCGAGCGGGACAAAGAAGAACTCAAAGGCCTTGGCCTGCCGCTGCGCCATTTCGCGCCGGGCCAGACCCTGCCCGGGGGCGCGGAGGCCATGGGGCATACCTATGTGCCGGTGGAGGAAATCCAGAAGCTGCCCGAGTTGCGTCTGACCTCCGAAGAGGCCTCGGAGCTGGCCGCGGTCCTTTTCGCAGCGATTGATGAATATTCTAATAAAGACGAAAATATGGCCGAAGCCCTCCAGAGCGCCGCGATCAAGTTGCTCTACCGGCATCCCGCGGCCCAGGCCGTCCAGGAGTCCGTCCCGCTCCGTCCCGGTCTGCCCGAGGACGAAGGCGACGCGGTGGCCGACCGGCTCGGTGTGATCATGGACGCCCTGCACCGTCACCGGGTGCTCCGGCTCGGGTATCCCGCGCGGGGCGGAGCGGCGGGGGAAGAGGTCCAGGAACGTCTGGTGGAAGGGCGGGGCTTGCTCACGCACCGGGGCCGCTGGTGTCTCGTCGCGTACTGCCGGCGCGTGCGCGCGGTGCGTTCCTTTTATCTGGACCGCATCACGCTCGTGGAAAGTACCGCCGAACAGTTTCGCCCGGATCCCAAATTTCAGATCAAAGAATATTCCCTGCATCCCCTGGCGCTGCGTCTGTATCCCGTGGAGGAGTTGCGTCTGGCGGTTGACCCCGAGCGTGAGGAAATCCTGCGCGATTTTTTGACCGGCCTGCCCGAATTTCTGCGCCGTTCGTTCAAGGACGATCTGGTGACCCTGGAAACGACGAACCGCGACGGCCTGTTTTCGTGGATGATCCGCAATCCGGGCGTGATCCGTGCGCTCGGACCCGCAGCGGCGCGTGAGCGGTTTCGCGCGTACCTGGCGGCCATGGGCGAACCGTACCGGCGTCTGCCGGAGGCTTCGGAATGAACACCTCACGCGCGGGCAAACTCAAACGTTTGCTGGACCTGATTCCGCTCCTGTTCGAAAACCAGGGCATCGCCCTGGCTGATTTACAAACGCTCGCCGGATTTCAGAAACGTTCGGACTTGATCGAAGGCCTGAGCAAGCTGCTGATGATGGGCGTGCCGCCGTTTTCGCCGGCCGATTTTATCGACGTGTTCTGGGACAACGAAGACCGCGTGTACCTGGAATTCCCCCAGGGCCTGGACCGTCCGCTTGCGCTCACGCCCGGCGAATGGGCGGCGGTGCAGAAAGTCCTGGCGCGGCAGGGCGAGGTGGTCGAAGCCGGCCAGAAAAGCGGGGTCCTGAACGGACTTTTCGCCAGGTTCAGTTCGGTTCCGATTCTGGACGAAAAGAGCGATCCGTTCCAGAGCAAACGCGCGCTCGTGGAAGAGGCGCTCGCGGACCGCTCGCAGATCGAGTTTTTGTACCGCACCCTCAGCTCGCCCGAACCGGAAATTCGCCGCGTCGATCCCTGGATCCTGTTTTCGCACCGCGGGGTCACGTATCTGATCGCGTACTGCTATCTGCGCGAGGCGCCCCGGCATTTTCATCTGGAGCGCATGGAGGACGTGGAAATCCTCGCCGTGGCGCAGACCACGACGCCGCCGACCGACCTGTCCGCCTTCATGAAACAGTCGCCGATTTTTAATCCGGAGCCGGCCGGTTTTACGGTGCGACTCGCGTTCGCGCCCGCGCTGCGTTCACCGCTGGAACAATTTTTTCGGCTGCGCACGACGGGGCCGTTCAGCGCCCCGGACGCGGAAGGGCCGGAGAACGCCGCGTTTTTCGCGGGCTGGCTGGAGGGCCAGTGCAAGGTCCGCGAAAGTATCTGGTTTCGGGCGACCCTGCGCTCGCTGGGGCCCGGCACTTTGATTTTATCGCCCGCGCATTTGCGGTCGGCGTACCTGGCTGACCTGGCCCGTATCGAAGAGCCGGCCGGACTGGATTGACCATTTTAATTGACCCGCGGCGCGTCAACCGCGCCAGCGATAGAGGAGCTGCACGCGCGGAGCGTGTCAGCCCGATAGCGCGGTCCGCCGCGCCGTTTGTGCCTGGCCCGCGCGCGGCGGAGGCGCCAGAGTTTTACAAAAATTTACGCTTGTCCCCTTCGTTTTGACATCGCCAGGCGGGAGTCTTTCGACTTTTTTGTACGGCATGCGTCGCCTGTGTATGTTCGGTTTTGTTTTGCTGGCCGCCTGCCAGTCGGGCACGGCCTTTCGAATCGCCTATAACAACGCGCCCTTTCTGGCCCTGAATCGCCTGGACAGTTTTTTCGATCTGACGTCCGATCAGGAACAGTTTCTGAAGCCGCGCCTGGACCGGCTGCATTCCTGGCACAAACAGAACCAGATGCCCGCGGTGGTGTCGTTCATCGCCGACGTGAAGTCCCGGAGCATGGATGGATTGAACGCGGCCGAGCTGGACTGGGCCTACGATAAAACGCAGTCCTTTTCAAGCCAGGCCGTGGAACGCGGCGCCGACGACGCGGCGAGTTTTCTGGCAACGGTGGACGCGCGTCAGATTCAGCATCTGGAAGGGAAGTTGAAGGAATACAACAAAACCCTGGAAGAACACGTGGCCCTGCCGGAGACCGAACGCGCGAAAGAACGCGAACAAAAATTGCTGGAATCGATGCGCGAATGGGTGGGCGATTTGCGGCCGGACCAGGAAAAAAAGATCGTGGAGTTGAGCCGCACCATGCCCGAGACCGCGCCCACGTATCTGCGGTACCGTCGCGAACGACAGAAGGAATTCGTGGACCTCCTGCGCGCGCGGCCCGGCAAAGAAAAAATCAAAACGCAGTTGATCAACTGGTCCGTGCATCGCAAACGGTTTTATCCGGTGTACTACCGGGCGGTCCAGGACCGGTGGGAAAAACGTTTTCGCGAGGTCGTGCTGGAAGTGGACGCCCTGCTCACACCGGAACAACGGAAAAAAGCGGCCTCACGCGTGGATTCGCTGCTGCTCGGTTTCGTTCCGGGACCGCTGAAGTTTTAGGACGGGCAATGACGCGCTCCGTGAACTCCTGGCCAGTCGAAAAAAGCACTGACCGGAAACCAGTCCACTTGACAGGCGAACCGGGTCCGAAAACTGTCGAATGTCCTTTTTCTTATGAAACGTTTTATCGTCAGCCTCGCTTGCGGACTGGCCGCCGTCGCCTGCCAGAATCAGGCGATTACGGTGGACCGGCCGGCCGCGCTGGACGGGGACCGGTTTGTGCTGGTCCGGGGCGTTACCGGTTCGTTTCAAATTCGCCAGAGCCCGCTGCGGTCCCTGCTTATGGGGCGTGAATCGCGGGTCGAAAAAGCGCGGAACGAAAAACTGATGGCCGAAAGCGCGGAACTCGGCGCCTACGCCGGTCGCAATGTCGAGCGCAAACTTTTGCTGACGGGGTTTTCCACCGTGAACGAGTCCGCGCGCGTGCCCGGTCTGGTTTTTACCGGGACCATGCGCATGGAACTGGTGCGCGGCCTGTTTTACGATTCGGCCGAACTGGTTTTCCAGGGCGAGTTGATCGCCACCGGAGGCGGCACGGTCGCCTCCGGAGAAGTGCGCGATGTGTTTTTACCGGGGTCCGTGCGCGGATTCCAGGAATTGTTACAGGGACCGGTGGATCGTCCGATCCGGGTCTGGTTTGATTCGATTGAACAAAAATAATATTTCGCTCGCCGCGCGGGGCTATCTCAAGTGATCGCGCGGGCCTCCGCGCCGGCCGGCGCCCCGCGGGCCATCTCCGAGCGCGCGGTGCTCTTCGCTCTGGCGGGGGTGCAGTTCTGCCATCTGCTTGACTTTGTCATCATGATGCCGCTGGGGCCGCAGTTCATGCGCGTGTTCGCCGTCGGTTCGGCCGGATTCGGCGCCCTGGTTTCTTCCTACGCGGTGAGCGCGGGCGTGGCCGGTCTGATCGGGTCGTTTTTTCTGGACCGCTTCGATCGTAAACGCGCCCTGCTGGGACTCCTGGCCGGTTTTTCGCTGGCGACCCTCGCCTGCGGTCTGGCTCCCGGGTACGGCGCGTTGCTTGCCGCGCGCATTTTGACCGGCGCGTTCGGCGGGGTCCTCGGCGCGCAGATTCTGGCCGCGGTGGGCGATCTGTTTCCCCCCGAGCGGCGCGGCATGGCCACGGGCGTGGTCTTCAGTTCGTTCGCCGTCGCGTCGGTGGCGGGCGTGCCCATCGGTTTGTATTTCGCATCCCATTTTGGCTGGCGCTGGCCGTTCATCGCGATCGCGGTCATGGGCCTGGTTCTGTTTTTATTTTCCGCGCGAGCTTTACCGCCCATGCACGCCGTGCGCCACGAAACACCGCGGCGCTTCTGGGCCGGTCCGGCCACGGTGCTCGGGTACGGCAACGCCTGGATCGCATTCGCGTTTTTACTCTTCGTGGTGATGGGTTCGTTTTCGGTAATCCCGTACATCGCGCCGTACCTGGTGGCGAACGTCGGTCTGCGGGAAGATCAATTGCCTTTCATCTATCTGGCGGGCGGCGGGGCGACGTTCTTCACCTCGCGCATCATCGGACACCTGGCCGACCGGTTCGGCAAACGGCGCGTGTTTCTCGTGCTGGCCACCATCGCCACGGTTCCGGTGCTCGCGGTCACCAATCTCCCGCATCTGCCGCTGGCGTACGTGCTGGGTGTGACGACCGTGTTTTTTGTTTTCGTTTCGGGGCGATTTGTGCCGGCCATGGCCATGATCACCGGGAGCGTGCCCGCGGCCAGCCGCGGCAGTTTCATGGCGCTGGTGTCGGCCGTGCAGCAATTTTCCGTTGGCATCGCTTCGCTGGTGGGTGGCCTGATCGTGCAGGAGGCCGCCGACGGTCGCCTGTCACGGTATCCCCTGGTGGGTGTTCTCGGCGTGGCCTCGACCGCGGTTTCCCTGTTTCTCGCGACCCGGATGCGATCCGCGGAAGTGGGCAGTTTGTAAACCGGGTCCCCCTCAAGGATGAAAATGAGCCGAAAAAAGAAACTGTTTTTTTTTCTGATCATGTTGACGGTCCTGTTCGTGTTCGGATTCGGATTGTTTGAAACCCTGGTGCGTCTGCAGGGTTTCCGCCCGTACGAAGTGCCGGTGATCAATCTGCGTGTCGAGCCCGGCGGGCGATTGTACGAATCCGATCCAGAACTCGGTTACGTGAACCTCCCGGGGCGGTACCGCTTAATATTCCCGTCCGGCCACGCCGCGCGCATCACCGTGGGCCCGGATCATCTGCGCGTAACAGGCCCGGACGATTTACGCGCAAAACAGAATGAGTCCAATAAAGACGAAATCTGGATTTCCGGCTGTTCGTTCGCTTTCGGGTATTCTTTGCACGACGAAGAAACCTTTCCCTGGCTTTTGCAAGAGCGGATGCCGGGGTACGTGATTCGCAACTTCGGGACAAGCGGGTACGGCACGGTTTCGTCTTTGTTACAGTTCAAGCGCGCCCTGCGTGAGCGCGAGCGAAAACCGAAGCTCGTGGTTTACGCCTACGGTCAATTTCACGACCCGCGTAACGTGGCCCGGCGTTTTCGCCGCAAAGGGGTTGCGCCCGTGAATTTTCTGGGCGATAAACGGTTGCCGTACGCGGAACTCAAGCGCGACGGGTCGCTGGTCTTTTCGGCCGAGCCGATCGAATACACGGAATGGCCTTTCATGCGCCGTTCGGCCTTTGTCCATTATCTGGAGATGGCCTACAACGATCTCGAACAGGACGCCCACCAGGCTCGCGCCGTTACGGAAGCTCTCATCAAGGAGTTCGAGCGTGTCGCGACCGAGAACGGCATTTTGTTCATGGTTGTTACCGTGAAACCCGATGTGCCCATGCTCATCTTCCTGAAAAACGCCGCGATCTACTATGGCGATATCTCGTTCGATCTGAACGACCCGACCATGTGGAATCTCCCGCACGATATGCACCCGTCGCCCCTGGCGAACCGGCGCTACGCGGATGGGTTGCGGCTGCTCGTTGAACGCCTGCTCGAAAAGTGAGACCTGGCCTCAGACCGTTTTCTTGATCCAGGCGAACATATCGCGATAAACGGTTTCGCGATTCGGTTCGTTCAGGATTTCGTGGTAACCATCATCGTATCCGATCCAGCGTTTTTTCGTTTCCAGCCCCGCGTAAAACCGGCGTACGGCGTCCACGCTCACCACGCGGTCGGCCATACCCTGCATGACCAGAGTGGGAATTTTGATCGAAGGCGCTTTGTTCTGGACCAGGCGCTGGTGTTTGAGCACCTCCGCCAGCCAGCGCGCGCGCGCCGAACGAAATACGAGCGGGTCGTGTTTGTACGCCAGGACGACGTCCGGATCGTGCGAAAGAAAGGCGGGATCGATGCCGGTGGGGATCGGCATGGCGGGAAATACGCGCGCGGCGCGCAGCACCAGGTTTTTCTGCCAGGCGGGCGGGACGGTCGCGAGGCCCAGGAAAGGGCCCGTAAGGATCAGGGCCGCCAGCTTGAGGGGCAGGGCACCTTCCTCCACGTAACGCGCGGCCACGAGGCCGCCGTGCGAATGCGCGCCGAGAATAAACTTCGCGCCGGGGTAATTGTTCTTCGCCCAGTGCAGCATGGCCGCGATGTCGCGGTAGTATTCCTCGAAGCGTTTGATGAAGCCGCGTTTGCCTTCTGAATCGCCATGCCCGCGCAGATCGACGGCGGCGAAGGCGATTTTTTTAGAGGACAGCCAGTTCCCGAAATTCTGATAACGACGACGGTGTTCGGCGAACCCGTGTAGCCAGACCACCAGGATGCGCGGTTTTTTTACGTCCCAGACGCTCCCGGCCAGGCCGGTTCCGTCCTGGGCGGTGAGGTGAAGGGTTCGCTCCTGCATTCCGTTGGATGCCGGGCGAAGCATGTGCGGGGCAAGCGTTTTTTGGGTCACATGCTTGTTTCGCTCGTCAAAACCGGCCCGGCCGGGAAAATCCACCATGCGAAACTCCGCATTCCTCATGGTAGTCTGGTTGCTTTCCTGGATCGTGTCCGCCAGCGCCACGGCGGAGGAGGTCCCGCCGGAAAACCGCGCGGGACGGTCAAACGACACCTGGTTCTACCTGAATCCAGGCATCACAACACTAGAAACAGCCGTACGCATCACCGGGCGCGGCCGCGAGGCCTTACTCGATACCGAGAACTTCCAACCCGCCCTGCACCTTGACGTGCAGTCGCCGGACTACCAGTTGACCGACTGGTTCGGCCTGCAAATCGTCTTGCAGAACGGGGTGTTCAAAACCGACACGCAACTCATTGAACACCAGATACTTTCGCCCCCGTATTACGCGTTCCCTTCCCTGCGCGGCGTGTCCGAAGACGACTCCGGCGATGCGGATGCGGACGAGGAGAAATCGTCGTCGAGCAAGAGCGACGGTGGCCGTTCGCGCCCCGCGCGACGATCCGAGCAGAACATCGGCACGCGCACGCAGGGAACGTATAACATTTTCGTACCCTCGGCCTATATCGGCTCGGCGGGATTTCGCTTCGGACTGGGGGTCGGTTTCGGCACGGTGTCGATGCGGGGTGGCGTGGATTTCAACAACCCCTTCCTGCGCGCTGGTGTCGTACGGGCGGCTTTCGATCGACAGTTCGTGTCGCAGTATTCATCTTTTTATTACGCGTCGGGCCTGCATGAAATCAACGACGATCCGGTCATCCGTTATCTGATGACGGACATCGGCGAAGGCAACCGGCTCGAAACCTTCGGCCTCTATATGATCACCGGCAGGCACGGCGCGGTGCAACCGCTGGATTTGCTCTGGATGAAGGTGCTGATCAGTCAAATCGAAATGAAAACCGGCGCGACGCCGCAGCTCAACGACCTTGAACTGTGCGGGCTCATCGCCATGCAGCGCGGCGTGATTGGTTTTCGCGACCAGCCGGCCGGGGCGTACATCGCCTTCCTGGAGGTTCCGCATTTTTACCCCGGCTTCAATCTTCGCTTCGATTTCGGCGGGCCGGTGTTTACGCGCGATTCCTTTCGCTACGAGTTTCGCATGCTGCGCATGGCCCTGTTTTTCCCGATCCAATTCGGCGAGAACGGCATCGCGCCGACGCGCGGCTGGGGCTGGCTGGATAATGTGCGCTGAAAAGCCCGGCCGAATGGCGCTCCGGGAGGTGCATAAGGGACCGGCCGCTCTGTCGAGAACGCGCGACCGGTCCGTTAACGTTTCAGGGGGCGGGGCTCTGGCGCACACGTTTTAGAGCCCATCTCAAAATTTGTTTTGAGATGAACTCTTAATGCTGGTGGCGAATCCCGCGGCGAATCAACAGCCAGTTGATCGGCAGCGCGGCCACGAATCCCGCCACGAGCGCGAAACCCATCCCGTACCAGAAGATCGCGTCGCCGAGTCCGGCTTCCATTACACCGGGAGTGTAAACCTGAACGAGAGCCTCGGCCGATTCCATGACTGCGATGCTCAAACCTTCCGAGATCAAGATCATACGGAAGGCCGCGCTGAAACCGAAACCGGCGCGCAGCAGCGGAATGATACCCAGCGCGAAGCCGAACACGAATCCCATGCTCATGGCCAGCGCCATACTTTCCCACATGCCGAGCCCGAGGGCCGTACCCAAAATGAACCCGGCGATTTCTCCGAGGCCGCAGCCCAGCAGACAATGCAGGGTGGCCGTCACCGCCAGTCGCAAATTTGAAGCGGGGGAAGTTTCCCGCGCCTCAGTGGCCGGGCAGATAGAATGATCGTGTGGTTCGGCCGGGCTTTGTCCGTGTTCCTGGTTGAGCGTGTCCTGCTGAGCGTGGGCTGCATGGTTGTGTTGATGAGTATTCATTGAATTCCTCCTGAGGTTTGTATCCGTGAAAACGCGGCAGAGTGGTTCCGGTTACAGTCGATTTGAATTTTTTTGTGGGCGCCAGTCGCCTGGAGCGATTTTTTACCCGCACCGTGACCGATTCAACCCTGCCCCTTGCCGATTTACTGAAATACCGGACCAGGCTGCTCGCATTTGTACGCGGCCGCGTGGGGGACGTGGACCTCGCGGAAGACATTTTACAGGAAGCCCTCTTGCGTGCCCTGCGCAACGCTCCGGCGATCAAAGATGAGGAGCGTCTACTGGCCTGGTTTTACCGGGTGCTGCGCAACGCCATCATTGATTCATACCGGCGAAAGGGAACCGACGAACGACGGACCATACAGAACGCCCGACTGCTGGAAGCGGACGGCGAATATAATGCGGACGCGGAGCCCGAACTCTGTGAGTGTTTTCGGGAATTATTACCGGCTCTGAAACCCGAATACCGGGAAATGATCGAAGCGCTGGAACTGGGAGGGGAAGCGCCGGAAGCCGCCGCGGCCCGCCTGGGCATTGAACCCGGGAATTTGAAAGTGCGCCGACACCGGGCACGACGCCAGTTACGCGAGCGCCTGGAGGAAACCTGCCGGTTGTGTGCCCGGCATGGGTGTCTGGACTGTACCTGTAAAAGCGGACAGGCTGCGCAGGGATAGAAACTATAATTATTTTATAATATCAAACTCCCGTACGTATGTCCGATCAGGAAGCCCGGCGCGTAACACCGTAACGAATCTCCAGGAATGAGCCAAATTCAAGCACCATTCCGATTTCGATGAGACGATTTAATTCTTCGGTGGAAACGGTTCCCTCGGCTTCAGCGCGCGTAAAAGGCATCCCCCAGCCGTATTTTTCGAAAAGCGTCTGCCAGTTGTTCTGTTTGATTTCCGTCATTCGTGCGCCTCCAGAATCTTATGACGAAAAAAATACTCACCGGCTTATGTCCTGTGAACTCTTTTTTTCGAAAAACGGCCCGAAGACCGTGTTTTTTTACCCGGGATCCGGCCACCATGAGACATAAAAAAAGCTTTCTTTACGAAAGACAGGACCTTTTACCGCTTGAAAAAAACCCGGGTGTGTAAGCGGGCCCGATGTTCCGAAAATGAAAACAGGCCATCAGGCCTGGATGGATTGGCGACAGCCAGTCGCGTGGTCGGGACATGACAGACACCCAGAGCGAAAGCAAACAACCGGCGGATGAACGCCGGGATCCTGGCGATCCCGACATCCCGCCCGCGGTCGGTGGGGGCGAAAACGTAATCTTCCAGTACGGACGTCGCAAGACGGATCTCCTGCCGGGGGTCGTCGTCAAAGAAGACGGCCGGTACTATCTCAAAGCCAGCTATCTCTTCGATCTGAATCAGCAGGCGCGCAACCTTTCGGTGCTCATGGATTCGGCCCGCTCGATCATGGCCGAAATGGGCCTGGACTCACTCCTGTCCTTGATTATGGACGCCGTCACGCGGGTCATGCGCGCCGATCGTTCCACCTTGTTTCTGGTCGATCACGCGCGCGGCGAACTCTGGTCGCGTGTGGCGCAGGGCGCGGCGGAAATTCGCATTCGACTGGGCGAGGGCATCGCCGGGCACGTGGCCGCCACAGGCGATACCGTCAACATTCCCGACGCGTATCGCGACGAACGGTTTAATCCCGACTTCGATCGGAAAACCGGGTATCGCACGAAGTCGATTCTGTGCATGCCCGTGAACAATCCCCAGGGCGAAATCATCGGGGCCATTCAGGTCCTCAACAAACTGGATGGCACGAGCTTTCTGACTGCCGACGAACAATTGCTGGGGGCGTTCACTTCGCTGGCGGGGATTTCACTCGCGAACGCCAGGGCCTATGAAGAGTTACAGAAGGAGCGCGATCTCCTTGAAGTGCGCGTGGTCGAACGGACCCGTGACCTGGAAGCGTCGCGCAAAAAATCGGACGAACTCTTGCTGAACATTCTGCCGGCCAGTATCGCCGAGGAGTTGAAATCCCAGGGCCAGGCGATGTCGCGCGGTTACGAACACGTCACGGTGCTCTTCACCGACTTCAAGGGTTTTACCATGGCGGCCGAAAAGCTGACGCCGTCCGAACTGGTCCAGGAACTGGACAAATGTTTTTATTATTTCGACGAAGTCGTGGAACGGTACAATCTCGAAAAAATTAAAACGATCGGCGACGCGTACATGTGCGCGGGCGGGATTCCCGAGCCGAATCGTACGAACAGTGTGGACATCGTGCTGGCCGCCCTGGAGATCCAGAAGTTCATGAGCCAGATGGGCGAAATCAAATCCGGCCTGGGCGAACCGTTCTGGGAAATTCGACTCGGCATCCATACGGGCCCGGTGGTGGCCGGCGTGGTCGGCAAAAAAAAATTCGCCTATGATATATGGGGCGATACCGTCAACACCGCCTCGCGTCTGGAATCCTCCGGCGAGCCCGGCCGCGTCAATATTTCCGAAACTACCTACAATCTTGTAAAAGACTTTTTCGTCTGCACGTACAGAGGAAAAGTTCACGCGAAAAACAAGGGGGAAATCGCCATGTACTTCGTGGAACGCATTCGCCCTGAATTGTCACTGGGCGGGCAGGGGGAAGTGCCTTCGGCCGAGTTTAATCGACTCCGGGAAAAGCTGTAGCCGTGTTTTCGCGAAACCATTGATGGTTCAGAGCAGGCGCGGCTGGTCCAGGGTGGCCTGGTCGCGCGGAAAGGGGCCGAGCGGCAGCCCCAGTCGCGCGGCGAACAGGCGCGCCGAACCCGGCGCATACCCCTGGTAGTGATTGTCAAACAGCGCGAGGACCGGACGTCCGCTGGCGGCCATCCCGCGCACCGCGTCCGCCCATTTCAGGAGTTCCCGGTCGCGGTCAATCTGCAAATGCGTGAAGGGCATTTCGTCACGTACACCCATAAATCGAACATAGAGGAAATTGCCCGGGAGGTTCTGAAAAAGTTCCGCGCGGACAGCCCCGCCCAGCCAGGGGGTGGGGCCGAGCATCAGGGACACACCGTGTCGCGCGCAGAGTTCGATGGTCGGTTTCGAAAGCCAGCCAGGGTCCCGGAACTCGACGGCGAAAGGAAAGGCCGCGGGCAGATGCGGCAGGAATTTTTTGAAAACATCGAACGCGTCGGGCGCGAACGCGGGCGGGAGCTGGATCAGAATCGCGGCGAGTTGGTTTTCCAGCAGAGCGGCCACCGCGCAAAATTCGGCGAGCGAACGGCGACCGCGGGTCAGGCCGTACTCGTGCGTGATGAGTCGCGGCAGTTTCAGGGCGAAGCGAAAGTCAGGGCCCGTGGCGCGCGCCCAGGCCCGGACCCATTGCGGCCTGGGAATCGCGTAAAACGTGGAATCAACTTCGACGAGGGGAAAAGTACGCGCGTACGCCGCGAGTTCGTCGGCGGGTCTGGTCGAACGAGAGTAAAACGGAGCGGCCAGATCTTCGGCGATTTCACCCGCACCGGCGGGGAAAACGCGGGGCGCGGCGGCAAGGTCCAGGGGGGCGGGCGCGCGACGCCAGTCCGGGTAACGCCATCCCTGGCATCCGACCAGTACGCGTCCCGTAACCAGACCGTCACCGCCGTTTGATCGCCCCGAGCGGGCGACTCAGAATCCTTTCCAGCGATCCCGGTTGGCCAGGTGGCGTAAAAGATCGGTGGAGGTCAGGATCCCGGCCAGTTCCTCGCTGCGCGAGCGAATGACGATGGCGTTGATGTCGTTGTCGATCATGGCCTGGGCCGCCGCGTCGATGCCGATTTCCTCACTGTAGGTGAAAACGGGGGCGGTCATGATGTCCTTGATCTTCACGGGATCTTCGCGATCATTTAATATTTTTATAATATTTACGTAATTCTCAATGTCCTTCTGGGATACGAGCCCGACCACGTGTTTGTCGGCGTCCACCACGGGAACATGATGGATCCCGTTTTTTTTGAAAACATCCAGGTGTTCGAACACCCGGTCATCCGGTTTCAGTGTGAGGACATTGCGGGTCATCAGATCCGCTACATACAGTTCCTGGCGTGCCATGGTTCACCTCCGCGCACCCATGCGGACCCGCGTGGTTCCTGCTGTCACGCCGAAATAAAAGCTGTTTCGGGAAGCCGCGCGCGTACCGACCCGGTGCGGGTGGCTGTGCCGCTCATTCATCACGGACCGGAATTAAAATCGTAAAATAGACCCGCTGATCGTCGTGGCGGACGGTTACGCTTCCCCCCAGATTCTCCACGATTTTGCGCGTGATGGTCAGACCCAGGCCGGTGCCACCCGCGCCGTTGGTGGTCTTGCGGTAGAACGGTTCGAATATTCGCGAGTAATCCATATCGGCGTCGATTTCCGCGCGGTTGGCGCATTCGATTACGACCAGCGTTCCCGTGGGACCCGGTCGTGTTCCAAGCGAAAATTGAATATCGCCGTGCTCGGGCGTGAATTTCACCGCGTTCGCCAGCAGGTTTTCGAAGACCGTGCGCAACTCACCCTCAGCGGCTTTGAGAGGCGGCGCGTCCGGAGCGAAAGTTTCGGCCAGCGACAGATTTTTTTTCGCGAGCATGGGCCGGTAACGTTCGATCAAATCCGCGGCGATTTCCCGGGCATTGACCGCGACTCGCGCCGGAACGCTGGACTGCATTTCAAGGCGCGAGAGCGTGAGAATCTTTCCGATGAGGCGGTCCAGATCTTCGATCTCGGCGCGGATGGCATCGCAGCGGCGCCGGGCCGGTTCTTTAGCGCCACTGTCGATATTTTCGCGTAACATTTCCTCGGCGATGCGCATGCGCGCGAGCGGAGTGCGCAGTTCATGCGAAACGTGCGCTGTCAACTCGCGGCTGCCGCGGATCATCCGTTCGATCTGGTCGGCCATCGTATTAAATGTCAGGCTGAGGCTGCTGATTTCGTCGTGTCCCTTGACAGGAACGCGTTCGGAGAGATCGCCCGCGGCGATTTTAACGGCGGATTCGCGTAATCGCTTGAGCGGGCCGGTCAGCATGCGGCTGATGGGGATGAGCAGGAGGCCGAAGGCGAGCGCCAGTCCGCCCAGGGCCCAGGCGAAGGACGACTCGAGCGGTGTGTGTTCGTGCGGCGGCAGGAGCGCGTACAACCGCCCCGGTCGTTCGCCGGGCAGCACGATGGGCATGCGCGCGAAGCCTTCGCCGTGGTGGCCCCAGCCCATCGAAAAATTTTTAAAATGTTGTTCGTAATCGGGAGCGGGCACGGGCACCGGACCGGAAAACGAACGCGCGACCGTGTGTCCGTTGTGATCGGCGATCCAGACATCGGCGTGGAAGAGTCCGGCCAGGCGGTCCACCGCCTGCTTCATATTCGCCTGCCTGTCCCCGCGCGCGCCGACCGGTGGGCAGTCGCGGCGATTGTGTAGATCGGCCTCAATCCATTCGCGGACGATGATGGCCTGCGCCTCGGCCAGCCGGAAAAATCGCTGATGACGATCTTCCTGGATGAACAGGCGAAAAATGCCGAAGATCACAAATTCGGCGAGCACCAGCGTCAGGAGAAATGAGAGAAATATTTTACTGTACAGTTTCATGTTCTTCCACCACGAACATGTAGCCCGTGCCCCAGACGGTTTTGATCCGATCGCGCTGGCCCAGTTTTTCGAGTTTCTGGCGCAGCTTGCTGATGTGAACGTCGATGCTGCGTTCGAAGGCCATAAAATCCCTGCCGCGCGTGTGATTCATCAAATCGTCGCGACTCAGGGTCTGGTTGGGCCGTTCCATCAACACTTCCAGCAATCGAAACTCGGCCGTGGAAAGTTCCGTCTCATTCGAACCCACCTTGAGCGTCCGCCGCGTGCGTTGCAATTCCATCGGCCCCGCTCGCAACGGCCCGGTGCCGCCGGTCTCAGGAAGCGCCACCGTGTTTGTCTGCTCCAGACGGCGAAAGATGGCCCGAATCCGCGCCAGAAGTTCCCGGGGGTTGAACGGCTTCGGCAGATAGTCGTCCGCGCCCATTTCCAGACCGACAATGCGGTCCGTATCCTCGCCGCGGGCCGTCAGCATCACGACCGGTGTCTGGAATTCGCGGCGAATTTCACTCAGCGCCTCGAATCCGTCTTTCCCGGGCATCATGATGTCGAGGATCACGAGCCGGGGTTTAACCCGGCGCATGGTCTCAAGGATCGTGCGGGCGTCCGGCAGCAGGGCGATTTCGAAACCGAAACCCACCAGGTACTCCTTTAACAGATCCCGCAAGCGTTCATCGTCGTCTACGATCAGTATGGTGGCTTCCATGGGAATTTCAAGCAAGAAGATGGGGGCCCGCGGGCGGCAACCGTAAAAAGATGCAAGCCGGGTTTACAATTTTTAACAATTGTTACGATTCTCTTTGCACACCTTTGCGCTTCGGAAATGTTTTCCGGCTCATGTTGTGTTAGACTGCCGGTATTGATCGAACATGATCAAGGAGCACTTAAATGAAAACAGGCAAAAAGATTTTTATGGCCGCGGTCGTCCTCCTGGGCGTCGGTTTCCTGGCCAATTGCCACCGGCACCGTCACGATCCCGAAGGGTTTTTGAAGCGTGTCGATAACTACGTGGAAGACCTCGAATTGAACGCGGACCAGCAAACGAAATACCAGGGTATTCGCGCGCGGGTGAAAGCCGATATGGAGGCCCGCCAGACTGAACGCAAAGAAATGGTCGGACGCCTGAATACGGAATTCGAAAAGAACGATCCGAACGTGAAGGGTTCGGCCGCGGACGTCAAGAAACAGATCGCCGCCATGTCGGGTGCGATGGACCGGGCTCCGGATTATTTTCTGGAATTCTACGCCATTCTGAATCCCGAACAGCAGAAGAAGGTGAACGAAACCCTTCGCACCAAATTGAATCGCTGGCAACGCTGGCACTCGTAATCCCTCCTGTGATCCCAACTTTTCACCGGCCCCCGCAAGGGGGCCGTTTTTTCGCCTCCGCGATCACCATTTCTATTTGACGCGCTCCCGGAGGGTTCTATCCTGAATTCTTGTCGCAGCGAACAATTCCAAACCGGTTAAATCGTTTGTTGCTCGGCAGTCGCGTACCGGTTCTCCCAGGATTGCGCCCAACAGGAGCCCCGTTGCCGGCAGGTATCGTGCGCGCGGACAGGTGCGCGGTTCGCGATCGCGGGCCTTCGGGAGTTCCGCGGCCCCTGCCGCGTCTCGATTTTTTCGCCTGGTTTTTCTTTTTTTCGCTCGCAAGGTTTCGGGGCTCTGTTTGAAAATGGTTGATGGCAGAACAGAAAAAAAGTCGGGATACAATGATTCAGGACGACATTCGCGACCTGCATCAGCTCGGTTACGCGCAACAACTATACCGCGAAATGGGCGGGTTTTCCAATTTTGCTATCAGTTTCTCTATTATATCCATTCTGACGGGGGCCATCCTTCTTTATGGCTACGGTCTTAAATTCGCCGGACCGATCATCAATACCGTCGGCTGGCCGGTGGTGAGCGTGTTTACCCTGTGTATCGCCGCCAGCATGGCCGAACTCGCCTCATCGTATCCTACCGCGGGGGGGCTCTACTTCTGGGCCTTTCGGCTGGGGGGCCGGGGCTGGGCCTGGCTCACGGCCTGGTTTAATATGCTCGGCCAGGTGACGATTACGGCCGGCATCAACGTCGCGGCTTCGATTTACATCATCGGGGCGATCACGCGCATGTTCGGCATCCCGGCCGACACGCAAATCCCCGTATTCGGATCGCTCACCAACTGGTATTTCCAGGTCTTCGTCATGGTCGCGATCATGGTTCCCCAGGTCCTGATCAATATTTTCGGTATCAAACTCACCTCCCGTCTGAATGACTTCAGCGTATGGTGGCATATCGGCGGGGGATTCCTCATCGTGCTCCTGCTGACTCTGGCCGGGGGACACCACAATAGCGCGTCCTTCTTATTTCTGGCGGTGAACACCGTTAACCCGCTGGACGCGTCTTCCGCGGAACTCGCGGTCGGTCAGATCGCTCCCGCCCTCGTGTTCGGCGATTTCAAATTCGCCTCACCGCTGTTCGGTTTGTTCCCCGGACTGGTAGAATTTTATCACGCCGCGCCGTTTGTACTCGTTTTTTTACTGGCCACTCTTCAGGCGCAATGGACGTATACCGGGTACGACGCTTCCGCCCACGTGGCCGAAGAAACCGTCATGGCGCGTCTCAACTCGGCCTGGGGTGTATTTCTTTCGGTGGCGATTTCCATGGTCGTCGGGTATATTCTGCTCCTGGTGCTCACCTGGTGTATTCCGAACGGGGACATCGCGGCTACCGCCAATGACCCGTACCCGGTCCTGTACATCGTATACAATAATCTCGGTTCCTTTTTCGCGAATTTGATCGCCGTGATCATCGGCGGAGCGATGTGGCTCTGCGGTCTGGCTTCCATCACGTCCATGGGCCGGATGTGGTACGCGTTCGCGCGCGACGACGGGATGCCCGGCAGCGCGGTGATCAAAAAAATCCATCCGGGGTTTCGTACGCCCGTATGGTCCATCGTGATCACAAGTATTCTCGCCGTTTTGATCTGTCTCTACGCCGCGGCTTATTTTGTCGTCACATCGATCAGCACGATCGCCCTGTACGTGGCCTACGTAATTCCTATTTTTCTGAATTTGCGAAATAAAATGCGAAAATCGGGCGAATACACCACGAAGGAGACCGCTCCCTGGGCTCTGGGTCGGTTCGGGCCGGTGATCAACGTCATCGCCATTTTCTGGGTGGTCGTAATTTCGGTGACTTTCGTGCTCCCGCCTAACGAACTCGTCCTCTGGTCAATGGTCAGTATCTCGCTGTTGCTCCTGGTCTACTGGCTTGCCTATTCGAAAAAACGATTTTTCGGGCCGACTCCCGCCGACGAAAACGTTCTCCGGCGGCTCGAACAGGAAATGAAAGCGTAAGGACACCGGAGGGGCACCGGTCCGGCGAACCGGCCGGCACCCTTCACTGTTTCGCAACCATTGTCTCGATTTTGGTTCCTTCGAAATAATTAGCCCGAATTTTTTCCTGTCTTTTCGTATGACTGCTTTTCTCGAACCTCCGTCGCGGCCGGCCTTGCACCTGCGCGTCGGTATCGCTATCTCCGAGTGGATTACGGGGAAGACTATGCTTCCAGCGCGAATCCTCGCCTGGTCCTGGCGTACCTCGCTCGGATCCGGTGCGCTGGAAGCTTTTACCCCACATGGGCGCACAGCGGAAGAAAAACGAGTGCTGAAACTTGTGCGACTCGCCGCATCGTTGGCGGTGGCCTGCCCTTTCTGCCTGGATTTGAATGCAGCCGAGCTCGCGGCGCACGGGGTTACGTCGGCGGAACTGGAGGCCTTGAAACGCGGGGACGATCTTGCAGGGGTCGCCTCGCTGAACCCGGCCGAACGGCTGGCCGTGGAATACCCCCGGGCCATTTCCGCCACCCCGCTCGCGATCCCCGCCGCGCTCGTGCGGTCCTTACGAGAAGTGTACGAACCCGAACGAATCGTGGTCATCGCCGCCGCGGCCGCGCAGGTGAATTACTGGGCGCGGCTGATTCAGGCTTTCGGGATTCCTCCGGCCGGTTTCAGCGACAATTGCCCGGTCTGAGGTTCTCGCGATCTTTCGGTTGACAGGCGCCCGCCGCGGAGTCAGATTTGTTTCGCCCATTTTGAAAGAGGCTCCGTTCTGGCGAATCGCCGGGGGCGGCGCCCGAAGCCTGGAAAAGGAACTATGAACTGGATCACCCCCGTCGAACTGATCAAAGACCTGAAAAAAGCGCATGAAGCGCTGGATGCCACAAAAAAAGCGAAATTAAAAAATCTGCTGGGGGAAGGCCGAAACCGGATTTTACGCGCCCGGGGCCGGGACGTGGGCCCCGCGGGGCCGGGCCCGGCGCCCGGAGAGTTTGCCCTGGCGTACGACGCGCTCTACGAACCGGAACACCTCCTGAAAGTCGCGCTGGCGGATGTCGAACCGATCGTAACGGACAGCGGTGAAATCATCGGCGCCGGCAAGTACGAGCAGCTGGACCCGGGCTGGAGCATGGCCCTGATCAAATGGATGGAATTGATGGTCGGCCTGGAAACCCGCGCGCCGTTTCGTACGCTGCCGGAACCGTACGCGATTTTACCCATCCCCGATCGCGTCCAGGTCGCCCTGGTGGGCGACTGGGGGACCGGGCCGTACGGCGCCGAACCGAGTCCGCCGGTGCGGCTGGCGGTCACGCTCAAAAAAAATCCCTGCGACTATACCATTCATCTCGGGGATGTGTACTACGCGGGCACTCCGGAACAGGAAAAAGAGAACTTCCTGAATCTCTGGCCGGGGGATTTTTCCCGTTCGTTCTCGCTGAACTCCAACCACGAAATGTACGCCGGGGCCAACGGTTATTTTGAAATGATCGCGGCTTTCAATCAGCAGTACAGTTATTTCGCGCTTGAAAACTCGAACTGGATCATCGCCGGACTGGACACGGCCTACTATTCCGACCCGGATCACCTGTTTCTGCTCGGTTCGCTCGGAAGCGGCCAGAATGACGCGCAGGTGAAATTCCTCTCATTCCTGTCCGGGAAGGCGCAACGCGAAAACAAAAACATGATCCTGCTTTCGCACCACAACGGTCTGTCGGACACGGGCGCGGCCACCAATGCGCTCTGGGATGAGATCGCAAGCGCGCTCGGCCCAACGCCGCCGGCCCGGGTCCTCTGGTACTACGGTCATACGCACGCGGCGGCGGTGTATAAAAAACGCCCGCCCATCGAGCCGCGCCTGATCGGGCATGGGGCCGTGCCCTGGGGCCTGGCGTCGGAGATGGAGTCGCCCGCGGCGCTCCCGTACGTCGAATGGTTTGAAAAGCGACCGAACGACGTTAACCCGCAAATATTCGTGATGAACGGCTTCGCGCGGTTGAGTTTCGACGGTCCGCGCCTGAAAGAAGAAATCCTCGATCAAAACGGGCAGGTCGGCTGGAGCGCGGGGTAAATTGCGGGTTGCCGGGAGGAGTCTTACACTCGCGTGGCGAGCAATTCGTTCAGGCGGCGGGCGTGTTCGTTTTCCGGATCACGTTCCAGCACTTCGTCCAGAATTTTGCGCGCGCGTTTGAGATCACCCGTCAGGCGACAGGCGTCGGTCAGGTTGACCAGGTTATTGATGTGATCCGGTTCGCGCATGCGGGTGCGTTCGCTCAATTCCATGGCCAGCGAATAATCGCCGGCAAGTTTGCAGGCGTAAGCCGCGGAATATAAACCCTCCGTATCGGCGGGGTTCAGGTCCACGTAGCGCACCCAGGTTTCGGCCGCTTCGGCCACTTTTTTTTCGCGCTGCAGGGCGCGGGCCAGATCGCGGAGAATGTCAGGGTACGCCGGGGCCGCCGCGTGCGCGGACCGCAGCGCTTCCACGGCCTCCGGCCAGCGACCCGAGCGAGCCTGGTCCTGGCCTTTGAGATACAGTTCCGCGGCCGCGGCCGGAACGTTTGGATCTCGCGCGGCCCCGTCTTCTTTATAGGCGATGCGAATCATCGTAAAATCGTCCGTCAATTCCCCCGCCGACTGGACCGCGTTGTTGATTTCTTCCAGAATCCCCTGTCCGCGTTCTACCTGTTTCAGAAACAGGTATTCGTCCTCGTTGATGATGCGGTGGCCTCGTGCGTCGATGCCGAGCTGGATATCGTCGCGACCGTCCGATCCGATCAGGATGACATCGTTCGGCAGGAGCGGAAACGTGCGAATGCGCATCTGTCCGGTTTCCGCCAGACCTTCGATGCCGATTTTGCGCAGGAGCATGCTGTCTTCTATGAAGTCCGCCTTCTGGTTGCGATACAACACGACCCAGGGGTGTTCGGCGTTGATGAAATACAGGAGGCCGGTTTCGTCGTCCAGCAGTCCCAGCACGGCGGAGATGAGCATCGTGCCGTCGAAAGAAACGAAGATGTGCTGGAGTTCGATGAAACAATCCTTCAGCCAGCGTTCGGGCGCTTTTTTTTGCGCGTCACTGGAGAACTGGGTGCGGGTCACGACCGACTTGAAGACTGTGCCGAGTACCAGCGCTCCGCCCGCGCCCTGGATGGATTTGCCCATCGCGTCCCCGTTGAGAAAGGCGACGTAGCGGCGGCCGCCCAGCTCGATCGTATGCGCGGTGCAGAGATCCCCGCCGATTTCAGCCTCCCAGCGGCGAAACTTGAACCGTTTTTTCTGGCGCACCAGAATATCCAGATTCACGTTTTCACTGCGCGCGAAATTACCGCCGAGCGGAGTGATGAGCAGGGACGTGAGATAGTAATCGCCATCTTGCTGGACCTTGAGTTCGCGGACCTCACTCAGGGTTTTCTGGAGCTGCCGGGTGCGTTCTTCCACCTTTCGTTCCAGGTTCGCGTTCAATTCCTCCACCTCGGTCTGCACCCGCACGAAACGATTCGCCAGGATACCCGCGATGCCGAGGATGAAGGCCACGAAGGTGTACCGGGCCAGATGCGGCGTGTTTACGATGCCGTTGGCCGCGAGGATATCGTGTACGGCCGAGCCGAGTAAAAATAAAACGCCCGCCAGAAGATAGTACGCGTCCACATTCCTCTGTAACACAGGCCGAACGACGAAATACAGGATAACCGGCAGGAAATACACGAGCGCTGAAATTTGCCAGATGCGCAGGCATGTATCCGCAAGCCGGTAGTTGTCCAGGGCGCAGGCCAGCGAGGTGATCACGCCCAGCACCAGGCACCAGGCCGCGCCGACCAGGCCGAGCCGGGAGAATCGATTGTAAAAAAATTGCGAAAGAAAAAAAATCAACAGCGGGGCGATGGCGAACAGGGAACAATATTCCACCGCGACGCGCAGGAGGACGTTTTCACCAAAAATTACTTCGCGCGATCCAGTGCGAAAAATCCAATAGACCGTAACGACGACGTTGTGCAGGCCGAACAGTAAGTTGTACAGTTCTTTCGGACGCCGGATGGCCAGCAGGAGATGATAGAGGCCCACGACGAAGTACACCGACAGTAACAGAAAAGAAACAATCTCACCCTGGTAGTACTTACCGTACAACGAAGTGGCCCCGCCGATTTCGGGCAGGCCGTACAGATCCTGCGCGTACGCTCCTTCCGAGTACAACGCGATCATCAGCGTGTTCTCGCCACCAGCGCGAATCAGGGGTGCGGGCACATCGTTCAGAAGCGTCCGGTACGAACCGGTTTGAAACGGGTCGGCCTGGCCGAGCTGCCCGAACTGGCGGCCATTAAAGTAAAAATACGAAACGTCCGAAATGACCCCGCTGTTGAACGCGATGGCCCCGGTTCGTCGGAAAATTTCTGAAAACCGCGGGGGTAACTTTTTCCGGATCGTAATCCAGCCACGGTACCCGTCGTACGCGGGATCGATCTGTTTAAAACGGATGGGAAAATTGGCGGTTTTCCAGCCTTCATGCGGAGGGTTGGTGAGCCATTCGGCCTGGAAACCCTCGCGGTATTCCCAGGGACCGTCCAGGGCGATCAAATCGTCCGCCTGAAAACACCCGCTGAGCGTGAGCACCATCCACAACCCGGACACGAAAGTTACGAGCCGGCGAAAAATACCTTCGTGCGGAAGCGGGAAATAGGAACGAGGATCGAACACAGGATTCCTCAGTGGGCTTAAAAACCTGGAAAATGTCAACAATTTTCGGAAACTGTGCTTGCGTGACCGGCCGGGGCACGTAGAATATACGTGCCGGTTTTAAAACCGGTGCCGGAAATCGATACAATCTCAAAGCCGAATTGAAACGGTTTCGGGATGAGTTCATTGTATGCCCGCCCCAACGAATACACTGCTCACGGTCGAAGATTTTTTACGCCTCCGTCCCTGGCCGGTGGAAGCCCTGCGCGCCGGCCAGCGATTCGAAATGTTCTGGTTTTACGAATTGCCGGTTGGCCCTGAGGAACTCTGGGACCAGGTGATGGATACTTCTCGTTTGAACCGGGAACTCGGTTACGGGGAAATCGACTACATTGAAAAAGAAGGCCGATTGCTGGGAGCATCCGGGCGGGGTCGTTTCCGGGAGGAGTGGACGGAACATCCCTGGGAGTGGAATTACCCGGTGTTCGCGTCGCGGCTGCGCGAATATACGATGGGATTTCTCGCCTTCAATCTGACCGGATTTTATTTGCAGCGCCTCGGTGAGCGCGAAACCCGGATCTACGTGTACATCGGCAGCGTCTCGGTCGACCCGCGGGCCGCGCGTCTGATCCCGGGCTTCCTCGCTCCGTTCCAGGAGCGGTATCGCGTCGTATTCGAAAAAATCGCCGCGGGAATCCTACAGAAGCGCGAGGCGTCCGATATCCTTTCGCGGGAACCGATCGAACTCGCGCCCGCGGGTGAAATTCGCCTTGATTCTGGCTGTGATGATTTAAGGCGAATCGGATTCGCGCCGGAAACGGTCGCGCTGCTCCGGCGTTATCTGGTGGAAACCGATCGTAATGATCTGGCCCGGATTCGCGTCGTGCCGCTCGCCCGGAAATTCGGTCTTTGCGTGGAAGATACTCTGCGTCTGTTTCTGCACGGGGTACGCGCCGGGCTGTTTTTGCTTTCCTGGGACGTGATCTGTCCGCACTGTCGCGGGGCCAGGGACGAGTTGCCGAGCCTTTCCCTGGTTCCGCGCCGCGGCTCCTGCGATGTGTGCGCCATCGAGTTTGAAAACACCCGGGAGGATTCGATCGAGATGACCTTTCGCCTGCATCCCACCATCGGCCAGGCGAAAAAAACTTTTTTTTGTTCGGCCGAAACCGCGCGCAAAAAACACGTCCGCCTCCAGCAGACGCTCCCGCCCGGTGCGAATCGTCTCGAAGCCGGTTTCGCCGGCGGCGATGTTCGCGCGCACTGGCACGGTCGGCCGACAAAACTCGCGCTGGAGTTGCGCGAACTCACGCCAGGACAGGGGCAGGTACCGGAAATGCGGTCCTGGTTCCAGGTGAGCAACCCGGATCCGGCGCCCTTGCTCTTTACAGTGGAGGATTTTTCCTGGGCGCGCGATTTCCTGAAACCCTCCGCCGTATTTAATTTGCAGGAATTTCGCGATTTGTTCAGTGAGGAACATCTGGCCACGGACCTCGAACTGGATATCGGGGTGCAGGTACTGGTGTTCACGGACATGGTCGGATCGACCCGTTTTTACGAGAGCCGGGGCGACGGGCCCGCGTTTCTCGCGGTGAAAAAACTGTTTCAGGTCCTGGCGGGAATTGTGCGTTCTTTTTCCGGAGTTTTCGTGAAAACCATGGGAGACGGGGCCATGCTGACGTTTCCGGACGCGCGCCGGGCGCTGGGAGCGGCGCTGGCGGTTCAGCGCGAATTTCGCGACGCGCCGGAGGCTCCCGTTCGGTTGCGGATCGCCATGCACCGCGGC
>CAZVZS010000005.1:0-22200 GCA_964631535.1 uncultured Leptospiraceae bacterium | reverse complement strand
ATGTCTGGCTGTGAATTTTAACACCGGGATCGATTATTTCGGGCGGGCGGTGAACCTGGCGGCCAAACTGCAACAGGCCGCCGGGCCGGGGGAGATCGTCGTCAGCAAAGATTTCCGGGAGGCGCCGGGCCTGGAGGATTTTCTGATTGAAGGCGCGTTGAACCCGATTCCCTTCGAATTCCGGCATGAAGCCTTCGCCGGGCCGATTCCGGCCTTTCGATTTGCCGCGGGCCGACCATAAGGTGAACGCCGACTGTTCGGCCATGGAGGGCCGTAGAGCCGGCCTGCGTACCGCGGGGCGCATCATATAATTCGCGCATAGTCCGGGCTAAAAGAAAAATACTTTTTGCTTGCCAGTCTGTAGCGGAACAATAAAAAGTTTCGTTGGCTTTTTTCGGTCTCCAACGGGCAGGTTGAACGTGCAAAACTTATATTTTAATTACTATTCTGTCAGTTCGCTCATTTGTTTTTCAATGACCCTGGTTCTGACCGTCTACCTCTTACGGTTGCAGAATAAGTCCCGGGCCACACTTTATCTGGCCCTGGCCTTCGCCACCCTCGCCGTCTGGAATCTCGCCTATATTTTCGCCTCATTATATTATCATCCGATCGCCGCGTATCATCGCTGGGGAAGTGTGTTCGGGTCGATTCTGATCAGCCCCTTGCTCGCGCGCTTTTTTTTCCTCTTTCCGGAGGATACCCATCCGCGTTTTTCCCGAATCTTTTTTATTGCGCATGTTTCGGTCTGTCTGACGGTTCTCGTGTATTTCGTTTTTCGAACGTTGCGGGCCGGGTATTTTTACCACTTTGACGGGCATTACTGGGACAACGACGAGGATCAGCTTTCCAGGATCGTCGGCATCTACCTTCTGGTGTCCAATATGACGTTCTGGATCGTCGGTCTGTGGCGTTCGTATTCGGTGCGGGGCCGGGATCGCTGGACCGCGCTTTCCCTCGTCGTGACCCTGATCATATCCGGATTTGCGCAGGGATATACCAACGTGCTCAGTCGCGACGGTACCATCGAACGGTCGTTGTTTCAGACCGTGTACTCTCTCACCGTCGTGCTCGGCTTTTTCATCCTGGTCATCATATACATCAACAATACGCGAGACCGGACGAGTTTCATGACGAAGATCATCGGCATCTCGCTGACGACGCTCCTGACGGTTTTACAGGGACTCAGTTTTTTTACGTTGCAGGATAACGACCGGGCCTACGACCACCTGCGCCGCGCGCAACTGGATCTGTTTCTCGCGGGGGATCGGCGCGAAATCCCGCCGGATCTGGGTTTTGTGCGCGAGTACGATCCGGCCACCGGCGTGGCGCGGATGTTGTTCACCCGGGAAGAGCCTGGCCTTGATTTTGACGCGAGCCAGGCCGCGCGATTGAACACGATTTTTCGGGAGCGCCTCCTGCACGCGGCTGAAGACGCGACGGCGGCCCGCGCGGTGTTGAATAGCGCGCCGCCCTTCGCCGCCGGATACGTCGCCGCTCTGGACGGGGTGCTCACGGCGGAAGATCCGGAGCGTACGGCGCGCGAGCGGATCGAAGGGTATCTGGACGGGACCCATCGTAAAATTTTAACGCGTTATAATAAAATTCGCCAGTTACCGGAAAAAAATTTCCGGGAGGAACTGGCGGCCTATTTAAAAAAAGAGGGCACCGAGCCGGTGTTCGCGCCCTTCGCGCGTGTTATTGAAAATTTCGCGAAATCCAGAACCGATTCCGATGGAGCGTCTCTGCGCGGGGATGTATTAAAATATCTCGCGCCCATGGAATGGGCCGGAACGCGTCTGTACCGCGCGGGCGGCTCGGCGGAAGACGCGCGTCACTGGATCGTGTTCGAACGGTACGACCAGGCGCGCGGTGTCGTGGTGGAGGCGGGGTTTTCCTACCGTGCGTACCGGGCGTTCATCCACGAATCGGCGGGGCGCCTGGCCTGGATGGTGGGGGCGGTGCTCCTGCTCGTGCTGGTCGGTTTTCAGTTTTTTTTCCAGGGGGCGCTGGTTTCGCCTCTAATGAATTTACTCGGGGGTGTGCGCAAAGTCGACGGAGGCGATCTGTCGGTGCGCGTGCCGGTGCGGGTGGAGGACGAAATCGGTCAACTCACGCATTTCTTCAACCGGATGGTCGATTCCATACGCGAGGCGCGCGAGGCCTTGCAGGAGTACGCGGACGGGCTGGAAGAAAAAGTCCGGCGGCGTACGGCGGAATTACAGAACACGCTGGAGGAGGTGCGCTCGCTCAAGCATCAACAGGATGGCGATTACTTTTTGACTTCGCTCCTGTTACGGCCGCTCAGCGCGAACCGGGCCCGCAGTAAAAATGTTTCCGTGGATACTCTGGTGCGCCAGAAGAAACAGTTTTCGTTTCGGAAATGGGAAGAGGAAATCGGCGGCGATTGTTGTTCCACGTACAATATTTACCTCAATAAAAAACGGTACACGGTGTTCCTCAACGCGGATGCCATGGGTAAGTCCATGCAGGGCGCGGGGGGTGTGCTGGTACTCGGCGCGGTGTTCGAGGCCATCGTGGATCGCACGCTGTTGAGCGCCACGGCGCGGCATGTGTTTCCAGAGCGCTGGTTGAAAAATACTTTTATCGAACTTCATAAAATTTTCGAAGGATTCGACGGCAGCATGCTCGTGTCGCTCGTGATGGGCCTGGTGGACGAGGAAAGCGGGCTCATGTATTACATCAACGCCGAACATCCCTGGACCGTACTCTACCGGAGTGAAAAAGCGGAATTTATCGATTCGGAAATCGATTTCCGCAAACTCGGCACCTCCGGCCTCGAGGGCCGGCAGATTTACATTCGTACGTTTCAACTCGAACCAGGTGATGTGATCATCGTCGGCAGTGACGGACGCGACGACGTTTTGCTCTCCACGAACAACGGCGAACGGGTGATTAATTCTGACGAAACGGTTTTTTTGAGGCATGTGGAAACCGGGCGCGGGGACCTGGAACTCGTTCACCGGGAAATTGAGAAGCTCGGCCCGCTGACGGACGATCTTTCATTGATGCGAATTTCGTTCAAGGAAGACCATCCGCTGGAAGTCGAATCCGCCCACGAAAAAGTGGGCCATCTCCTTGAACACGCGCGCCACGCCCTGCGGGCCGGAAAAGCCGGGGACGCCGTTCGCGTGCTGGAGGAGGCCCGTCTCCTGGACGATCGCAATCGCCGGATCATCAAGCTGCAGGCGAAAGCCTACATCGATCTGAAAGAATACGGGAAGGCCGCCAGCGCGGCGGAGGATTACACCTACATCGTGCCGGGGGACACCGAGTTCGTGTTCCTGGCCGCGTTCTGTTTCAAAAAAATCGGGAAGTTCGACGAGGCCGCCGATTTTGGGGAGCGCGTGAGACTGCGTGAACCGAACAACGTTAAGAATCTTTTACAACTGGCCGATACGTATTTTCGCAAACAAAATTTTCAGCGCGCGCAGGGAATTCTGGAGGAATTGCTCCGGCTTGAACCGACCAATGAGAAAGCGGTTGCGCTTAAAATTAAGACCGACGAAAATCTGGCGAAAAAGGCCGACGAGGTGGCGTTGTAACTATACTGCTACCACGGAAGCTGATTTCGTTGTACGCGGATTTTTTTTACCACCGGGACACGGGGAGCACCATCCAATTCAGAGAATTAAAGCGTTCCGGAACGTTCTGTAATCGGAAGCGGAGTATTGCCCCTCATGGACTCTCGGTGGTAGGGTTATAGTATCAATCCGTCTCAACCCGGAGTGCGGCCCAGTTTGACGTCGTACATACGTTTGTCCGCCAGACGCAGGAGTTCGTCCGCGTCTCCGGCGGTTTCTCGTAAATCGGCGGTCCCGCCGCTGGCGCCGGCTTCGGGGAAGCCTTCGTTCCGCATATTCCGCACGATGGTGCGCAGCGCGGCCTGGACGTCCGGAAAATCGCGATCCGTATAACGCAGAAAGAGCAGCGCGAATTCGTCCCCGCCCAGGCGGAAGATCCGGTCACGCGGGAAGGTTTCGCAGAGTTTGCGCGCGAAACTTTGCAGCAGGCGATCGCCTTCGTCATGGCCGCGTGAATCGTTAATTTTTTTCATGCCGTCCAGATCGATCATCGTCAGGAACGCGTTCCCCATCGTTCCGGAGGCGAAACGTTCTCGTGCCTTCGCCAGATCCTCGTTGAACGCCGTGCGATTGAAGAGCGATGTCAGCGAATCCGTACGCGCCGCGGCCGATTCCAGTTTCACGCGCACTTTGAGTTCGAGGATTTTCAGTTCGGCGGTGATGAGCATAACGATCAGATTTATAATTTCGCGTACCGCGTCCGGGTTCACGTCGAACGAGTCGTGCAGGACGAACACGTGTCCCAGCGCGCGTCCGGATCCGTCCGAGTACGCCTGGCCGGCGTAGGTTCTGGCGCCCATCGCGCGCAGGTCAGGGTCGTCCGGAAAACTGCGGGCCACATCCTGAAAAAAACAAAAACGACCGGTCTGTTTGACCGCGCTGCACGGCGCGTCGGCCAGGGGATAATCGAACAGTTTGCCGGGGCGACCCTGGTCGCTCCAGCCGAGCACCTCGGCCCAGGTGTCGTTGTTGGTAAAACGCGTGATGGCTCCCCAGCGCCAGCCCGTGCCGATGGCCAGCGCGCGGGCAGTGGCCTGGTACAGATCTTTGCCGCTTGCGATCGCGTCGAGGATGATCGTAGCCGTCAGTTCGCGGCCGTTGTTTCGCGGCCGGGCCGTGAGCAGGAGGTGGTTGTCCGGCAGGCGCCGCACGAAGTACTGAACCTGATCGATTTCCTCCGCGCCTTCCACGGACGAATCGATACGGCCCGCGACCGCTTCGGCGTCGAGACCCAGCGAACGAAATTTCTGATTCGCGAACACGAGCAGGCCGGTTTCATCCAGTACGGCTACGGCTTCACCGAGGGATTCCAGTACATTCTGGAACAGAAGTTCTTTCGCGATCGCGGTCATGAAAATCTTGCGTTGTCTAAAAAACCCCGGGCCGCGGTCTTTCGCGCCGGGCCTATTATTAAGGAATTGTTAAAATCCTGGCGATGGGTTTCAATCCCCGAACTTTGAAGATCGCGAATAAATTGGGACTTTGCAAGTATTTTTTTTGACGGGACACAGGTCGAGCCAATTCGTCCGGCTGATGAATCTGCCTGAGAGGTGGGCCTCCGGTACGGAGGGGAGACGGGGAGGAAGAAAGGAGGAGAGTGAGGTACCCCGTTCGCGAAGCGTCGCTCCCGGGGTTTCGATACTGAATCTATGGCAACTGAATGTGATACTTCCGACCCTTGTTGTCTTCGCCTTCCCCGTATCCGACCGGGGGATTTCCAATCTGGATTTTCATGCGAATGTTCAAAACAGTGCCGTTGGTTCCCAGTAAAACCGCCGTAGCGGTGGCCGTATTGCTAAACCCGTCCCGCACGCCCGTGTACGTTCCTTCGAAGACCTCCCCGGTTTCGGGGTCGGTGGCGGTCATTCGTCCTGTTCCGTAACTGTAGGCGATATACATCGGGAATACGACGCCGTTCGTCAGTTTGATGATCTTACCGGGGAGCATGTCGCCCTCGCGATACGGAGCGACACAACCGATCGTCAGTGCGGTCAGCAGGAACATCGACACCATCGACGTGATCATCACTGGAAGGGGGCGTTCACGCCGCCGGCGGACCTGGAGCTGGCCGGGAATCAAGTCTTTCACTTTCATATATACCTCATTCGATTCGAAAAACCAGGGCAGACAAACCCGACCCGGGAATCATCGAGAGTATGACATGTGGTTCTGGCTCTGGTATGACCCGGGTCAGGCAGCGCGAGTGTAAAATGACAGGTGGCGCCCCCGCCAGCCCACGAACCGGCCGCGATTAAATTTAGCGCCGGCGCTGTTTCATCCACCCGGGGATGGGTCCCGCGCGCGGGTCCGCGTCCGGTTCGGTTTCGTCGCCGAAGCGGACGCTGGAAATGTCCGCCGCCTCCAGCAGAGTAAGCTCATCGTCGGAGGGATCGTCCATCGCCGCCAGGCGATTGGCCTGTTTCAGGATCGCCTCCTCGAACAGATTGCGCGCGAGTCGCCCGTTGCCGAACGAGCGATCCCGGGCCCCGTGCAAAACTCCCATCAATTTCAGGATGGCCGCATCGGCGGCCGGGGCCAGGCGATACTGGGCCTTCGCGCAAAATACACGAAAAATAGCGAGTAAATCGGACGGGGCGTAATGATCGAAATAAAAATAGCGCGTGAACCGCGAACGTAAACCGGGGTTCGAGTCGATGAACCGGCGCATTTCGTCCGGGTAACCCGCCACGACGACCACGATCCGGTCGCGCAGGTCTTCCATTCGCTTCAACAGAACGTCGATGGCCTCCTGCCCGAAATCGTTTCCGCCGCTCGATTCCGGTTTCAGGGCGTAGGCCTCGTCAATGAACAGAACCCCGTCCAGGGCCTCGGTGACTTTCGCGTCGGTTTTTTGGGCCGTGTGCCCGACGTACGCCGCCACCAGGCCGGCGCGATCGGTTTCCACCAGATGCCCGCGTTTTAAAAATCCCATGACCCGCAGGATGCGCGCCAGCAAGCGCGCCATGGTCGTCTTGCCCGTTCCGGGCGGTCCGCTGAACACGGCGTGCAGAGTGACCGGGCTGCGGGCCAGCCCGCGCCGCGCTCGTTTTTCCTGGACGGATAAAAAATTGATCAGGGTGCGAACTTCGGCCTTCACGCTGTCCAGACCGATGAGGCCGTCCATTTCCGCCAGAATGGAGTCCAGGGTTTCCGTTTCCTCGCGCCCGTCCCCGTCCAGGTCGTTCTCAGGCGGAGGGATGGAGGACGCCGGGCTCCCCGGTTCGGGCCAGCGTTCGTCCGGGCTGAGTAGATCAATCGGCGGATCGTCACCGGGCGGTCGGTTTTTGTCTGCCGCGTCCCCGGTTTTCGCTGTGGGTCGTGGAGGAGAGTCCCGGGCGGGCAGGAATAAATTTCGCCAGATATCTGATAAAATTGCGTTATCGCGCGAAAAAGAAGCGGCCGGTGAAACGAGGGCGCGGGCGTAGCGGAACAGAGCCGCGGCGATGGCGGGGTAGTGCTCGCTGCCGTAGCGCGTGTCCAGGCGGCGGATGCTTTCGGGGGAGCGTAAGGCGGGCGGCGCGGCGGGCCGGTTCTTTCGCCAGCGGGTCAGAGCCTCGGACCGGATGCGTTCTTTTTCGCCAGGATTCAGCGTTTCCCAGTTTGTGAGCAATTGGTCCGCGCCGGTCGCGTCCGTGAACGGGGCAAACCGGCCGCGGGTGGCGGTCTGGACCGCGGCGAAGACCATCGCCTGGGTTTCCTCTTCCGCTCCCCGCGCCCCGTCCGCGCGGTCCAGGCGGCGGTCAAGGAAACGCAGGTCGCGAACCAGCAGGTCAGCGAGCTGCGCGCGGGAAGCGGGTCCGAGTTCGAGAACCAGGGGTCTGAGCGCGCGCAGAAAAAAACGTGCGGTGCGAGCGGCGTTCATAACCGTACGATTCAAAAGGGCTCAGCGGGAGTCGCCTCTTTTTCGGTAGAGAGCGAGCACGGTCAGATCGTCGAGGACCCGGTGGCCCGCGCGAAATTCACGCGCGGCGACCAGCAGCGAACTCACGACCCGGGTCGGGTCCGCCGCTCCTTCCGGGCCCAGGCCGCGCACAGTGGCGATGATCCGCTCTTCCCCGAACAACGCGCTCCGGGTGTTCTGAGTTTCCGGCAAACCATCCGAATACAGGAGCAGCAGGGATCCGGGCGGAAACGGCGACTCGACCGGATCGATTGTGACCTCGGGCAGAAAGCCGACGGCCGGTCCGGTGTGGGTCAGCGGGGTGGGTTCCATCCCCGGGGAAAAACAGAATTGATCGGGCATTCCGCTCGAGGCGTGGCGCAGGATTCCCGCGTTCAAATCCAGATCGGCTACGAAACAGGGAATGTATGAAAACAGGCGCGCTTTATATTTGGCGATCAATCGGCGATTGTATTCCTCCAGCAAATGGTTGGGTTGATCGAAGCGGCGTTTGAGTTCTTCGTATTCGCTTTTCACGGCCATGGTCAACAGCGAGGCCTGGACCCCGTGGCCCACCGCGTCCGCGAGAAACACGCGCACGACTCCCGGTCGCAACTCGGCCACGTCAATGAGGTCCCCGCCGACGCGATCGAGCGGCCGGTATTCGTAGTACAGCTCCAGGCCGGGCAGGCGCAGGCCGACCGGCGGCAGGATCTTTTGTTGCACCTGCCGGGCCGTCTCCAGATCGTTTTCGATTTGTTGCAGCGTGGATTTGAGTTCGCGTGTCCGGTCCTGGACGAGGTCCTCCAGGTGGTTTTTGAGCGCGAACAACTCGGCGTTCAAACGTTTGAGGCCGGTCGTGCGCTCGCGGTTCAGGCCGGCGCGCAACGCGATGAGGGTCCCCAGAAACGTCAGCGTGATCCCGCCGCCGATGCTGGCCACCGGCAGGAGCGCGAAGCCGCGAAAAGAAAACCAGCCGAACGCGAACAACCCGACCAGGACCAGAACTGTGGCGGCGTAAAAAACGAAGGAGCGCCGGAGCATGGCGCTGCCCAGAAGAACGAATGCGCTTAAAATTTGAATCAGCGCAATTTTAGTGAATCCGGCCCGCGCGTACAGATCGCCCGTGAACAGGGCATTGAGAACGTGGGCGTGCAGGGCCAGCAGGGGCACGCGCCGTTCCAGCGGGGTATCCGCCGCGTCGGCCACGCCGGAGCTGACATCGCCGACGAAGACGAATCGCCCCTCAAAAAAATCGGCCAGGTTGCCGGAGAGAGCCGGGTCGCGCGCGCGGTCCATGAGCGAGTCGGCGCGCATCTGCGGGAAGTCGAAATTCCAGGCGCCCGCGAACGAAACAAACACCCGGCCGCGTTCGTCAATCGGCACGAAAAGATCTTCCGCGAGCCCGCGCTCCGGGCGCGCCGGGATGCGGACACCGCGCCCCCAGTGGATCTCCAGATCGGAAAACGGAATTTCGTATTCCGCGAGAAATACCGCGAGCGGCAGAGCCGGCACGAAACCTTCTTTCGTGGCGACGAGCAGCGCCATGTGGCGCAGGATGCGGTCTTCATCGGGAGGGGCGCTCACGTGTCCGAGAGCCGCGGCCGCTCTGGCGAACGCGGGCAATTGATACAGGCAGAGCGCGAAACCGACGGGCAGATAAAAACGCCCGGTTTGAAGCGACGCCGCGAACGCCCGGTCTTCGCGCGGATCCGGCGCGGGCCGCGTGAACAGAACATCGTAGATCACGGCCGCCGGGTTCTGCCGGGTGAGCGTCAGGTTCATGTCCGCGAGCCCGGCCCGGTCGAGCGCGTTGCGATTGAAACGCCGGTAGGTTTCGTCCGTAATCGTCAGATACACTACGCGACCAGAATCGCGCGGGCCGAGCCCGCCCGCGACGGCCTGGCGGAGATACAGATCGACGATTTTAAAGTCGGCGGCGTTAAACCCGAAAAAAACTGCGTAGAGCAGCGAACAACCGGTGAGTGCCGCCGTTGTGATTCCGGTGAGGAAAAAAATGCGTCGGCTGCGAACCATCGGCTGTTAACGCACCGAAAAGCGATAGGTTCGTAGCAGGAGTCCGCGCCCCGAGTAGGTGCGCAGGGCGCGAAAAAAAGGATCGTCCGCCCCGGGGGAATCGCCGTCGTCCAGTCCGCGCACGTTCGCCGCGAGCGAGTCGGGTTTGGCCGTCGTATCGCCCAGTTCGATACGCGATTCGCGTTCCAGGTCCGCCACGAGGCGCGCCCAGTCGGCGGCCGGCACCTGGCCGTTCCGGAACATTTGTTCTACGCGGGGCAGGCCGCGCGGGCAGAACAGGATGCGGTACTCCCACTGCCCGGGTTTCAGGCCCTGTTTTCCGGGGGGCAGAATCCGGTTTTCGTTTTTTTTCCCGGCGACCCGGTGTACCGGCCGGGCCTTCTCCCCGTCATTCTCAATTATATAGAATACACCGTCCGCGTGGGGGCGGGCATAGAAGGCGATCTGTTCCCCCGGCCGGGCCGCGTTTTCCAGCCGGGCGACTCTGGAGCGGTCCTGGCCGAAAATTTTCACGCCGAGGTCCGCGCTGATCCAGGTTTCTCCCGCGACCAGAGGTCCGCCCAGGGTCAAAAGAATCATTAAAGTCGAAAAAAACCGGTGCTGAGTTCGCATAAACAATCGCCCAGATTAGACTCTTCGAGGACGGGATGAGTTCAACTTATATTTTACGGCGATTTCGCTCGCCACGCCGCGGTTTATGTCGCGCGCCCGGCCGGTAAATATTGCAAAAATCGAGACGGACGCGAAACCATTTTCAGTTTTAAAACGGCCCGGGGGATTATTATAGCTTGTCTTTTGTTTGCATAATTTTAGTATGGGTATATGTGGTTTATGCGCTCAGCGCCAGTGCCCGCGGACCCCGCTTTGCTTTCGTCGTTTCGTTTCTGGAACCGGCGCGGCCTGGGCGTCCTGACGGGGCGGTCCGGGATTTACGCCATGGCGCACGTCTGGCAGGCGCGCCTCGCGCTGCGCGGACACGCGGTTCACGTCGTGGACTGTGCCATTCGCGCGGACGCGGATACCCTGGTGGCGGAAGCCCTGAACGCGGGCATCGCGCCCGAACTTCTGTTACAGACCATTACGCTCCAGCGCGTGTTTACGCCGTATCAGATTCTGGATGTACTCCGGCGGGAGCTGAGTCGTCCGCCGCATCCCGGTCGGCTGGTGTTCATTCTCGCGCCCTGCAAACAATTTTTCGACGGGGATGTGGCCGCGGATGAAGGCGTTTTTTTACTGAATAAATTGCTCATGGTTTTTCGCCAGTACCGGGCAGCCGGTCGGCCCCTGCTCGTGGTCGAGTCGGACGCGTACGCCGCCCCCGCCTTCCTCGCGGTGTACCGTCGCCTGCTCCAGATGGCGGACACTCTGTTCGAATACAAGGGCCCGGAAGAAGGACGGCCCTTCGCGCTGGCCGTGCACCGGGCGGGTCGGCATAAAACTATTTCCGGAGGTAGAACACAAAATGGGACGAACCATTACTCCTTATTCCATTCAAATGGAAATGGTCGCGGAGCGTCTGAAAGATTTTCGGCGCGCCTTACGGCCGGATGATCGCGAACGATTCGATCGCCTGCTGCGCGCGGCCCGCCTGCAACCCCAGGCCGGAGTGCTGGCCTCGGCTCCGCTCGCTATCGAACCCATGGCCTTCGCCATGTTGATCAAACTCCAGCGCGAAATCGACGAACTGCGCGAAAGGGTGCGTGTTCTGGAGGGCGGGGAACCAGTACAGGCGGAGCCGTAGGCTATAAAATATTCACCACGGGGGCACGGGGGCCACGGGGCGTTTCTGACTATTTTCAAAATCCAAATCGTTCCGGAACGCCAAAATCCGTTCTTGTTTAATGACCTCCCCGTGAGCCCCGTGCCCCCGTGGTAAAAATTAGTAATCATGCATTGCACCTACCAGGGCTTTCTATTCGATGTATACAACGTGGATGAAGAAATTCATCTCTGGCTGATTACGGCCGACGGGCGGCGTCTGCATTTCACGGATGTGTTTTACCCCGTGGTTTTCGCGCGCGGGCCGGCCCCTCTGCTGGAAAAACTCCTGGAACGGTTGCGGGCTCTGGAGGCTTTGCGTTCGGTCCGGCCGGCGCGTCGCGTTTTATTTTACGAAAACCGCGCGGTGGATGTGCTGGAGATTACTCTTTCCAGGCCGGCCGTCCTGCCGCGCATTCGCCGCAAGCTGTACGCGTTTTACGGGCGTATGGATCTGTACCATTCGGATATCGAGTTGACCACCGCGTACATGCTCGATCGCAAAATTTTTCCGCTGGCCTGGACCCGGCTGGATGCGGGACCGAACGGGGAAGTGCTCGCCATTCGTTGCCAGGACGATATCGCCAGCACGGAGTACCGCCTTCCGGACTTGCGCACGCTCGCTCTGGAAACGCGTTACAGCCACCGGACCCGCCCGGGCCCGGCCAATCCGCTGATTGTACGCGTGGGCGGAGAAGAGACGATTCTCGATTGCCCACTGGAAGCAATGCCCGGTCCGCTGAACCGGTTACTGGAACGACACGACCCGGACGTAATTCTCACCGCCTTCGGCGACCAGTCGCTGCTCCCGGCCCTGCTGGGCGCGGCCGAACGCGCCGGGGTAAATCTGGCACTGGACCGGGACCCGACGCCAGCGCACCGGCGGTTCAAGAGCCGTGGAAATAGTTTTATGACCTACGGTTCCTGGATTTACCGGGCGCCTTCGTTGCCGCTCTTCGGTCGCTGGCACATCGATTCGGGAAATACCTTCGTTTTTAAAGAGGCCGAGCTGGCGGGCACGATTGAACTGGCCCGGCTCTCCCGAATGCCGGTCCAGCGCATGGCGCGAGCGAGCACCGGGATGGCCCTGACCGCGATCGAAACGGAAGTGGCTCTGGAAAAAAATTACCTGGTTCCCTGGCAGAAAAGCGCCGCGGAAGAGACCAAAACGTTTTACCAGCTCATGCGCGTGGATAAGGGCGGGATGATTTTCGCTCCGGATACAACGGAAGGCAATGTGCGCGAAAATGTGGCCCAGGTCGATTTCAGCCAGATGTATCCGTCCATCATGGCCCTGCATAATATTTCCCCGGAAACGGTGCAGTGTGATTGTTGTCGCGCGGACCCCGCCGCGCCCCGGGTCCCCGTCACGGGAAGCCATCTCTGCGTGCGGCGCCGGGGAGTCGTGGCGGAAGCGCTGGACCGCCTGCTGGAACGGCGCCGGTACTATAAACAACGATTGAAAGAGCCGTGTTCGCCCCGGCAGCGCGAACAGTACGATCAGCGGCAGAGTTCCTTAAAATGGATGTTCGTCACTTCGTTCGGGTATCTGGGATTTCGCAACGCGAAGTTCGGCCGCCTGGAAAGCCACGAGGCCGTCACCGCTTTCGGGCGTGAAAAAATGCTCCTCGCGAGCGAAATCGCGGCAGAGCACGGCTTCCAGATTCTGCACGGAATTACCGATTGTCTGTTTTTGACGCGGCCGGAACTCGATGCCACTGTCCTCCAGGAACTCTGCGCGGCGGTGGAAGCGGCCACGGGAGTCGCGCTGAACGTGGAAGGTCTTTACCGCTGGGTCGTGTTCCTGCCCTCACGCCAGGACCCGGATCTGCCGGTGATCAACCGGTACTTCGGCCTGTTTGAAAACGGCGAACTCAAATTTCGTGGAATCGCCGCGCGCCGCAAGGATGTGCCCGCGCTCGTCCGCTCCGGCCAGTTGAAACTCCTCGGTCTCATGTCGACCGCGCGGACCGTCGCGGAGTTGCGCGCCCTGCACCCCACGATGGACGCGGTGTACCGGGAAATCGACGATCTGATCCGGGCCGGCACCGACTGGCGCAATTTGCTCGTGCGTCGCACGGTGAGCCGGGCGTTCGCGGACTACAAAGTGGCCGGTGGCACGTTTTCGGCCGTGGCCCAAATTCGCTCGCATGGTAGCGAAGTGTCTCCAGGCGAAAAAGTTAGGTTTCTGGTGCGCGACCGCAAACACCCGGACCCGGCCGGCCGTTACCTGGCGGAGGAAACCATCGCGGCCCGCCACGGGGACGGGCGCGTTCCGTACGACGTGGACTATTATCGGGGCGCCTGGCTGGAAGCTTACCGTGAGGTCTGGGAGTGTTTCGCGCCGGAGGGGGCCTTCGCGCGGTTGCCGGAGACGGACCAGGGCGAATTATTTTAATCGACCACCGGATTCGATTTTATTTTCGATTTATGAATGAGCCGAATAAAATCGGCGCCCGCCTGACCCGATCAGCCCTTGCGCGGGGTGTACTTCGTATGCAGGAGTTTGTGGCACATTTCGCCCAGAGGTTCGCCCAGAAAATCGCGGTATAATTCCTGTATTTCCGGATTTTCATGCGACTTGCGAATTTTTTTGCCGCGGTCTTCTTTGTATAAGGCTTCGGCGCGCAGGGTCCGTTTGGCTTCGCTCGTCGGGATGGGCGCGCCGCCACCGCCCACGCAGCCGCCGGGGCAGGCCATGATTTCCACGAACTGATACGGGCTCGATCCCTGTTTGACTCCTTCCATGACGGTGTGCGCGTTCGAAAGTCCGTGCGCCACGGCCAGTTTCAATTCGATACCGTTGAGAAACGCGTAAGCCGGCAGGCAATTTTCGAAAAGCAGGCTCGCTTCTTTGACGCCCTGGAGACCGCGGACCGGCAGGATTTCCAGGTTCGCGAAGGGCGCCGGGCGGCCGGTCACGAGTTCGTACACCGTTCGCAGCGCCGCCTCCATCACGCCGCCGGTCGCGCCGAAGATCGCGCCGGCTCCGGAAGATTCGCCCATGAGTTTATCGAACTCTGAATCCGGCAGGCGCGCGAAATCGATGCCGCTCATGTGGATCATGCGGCCGAGTTCGCGCGTCGTCAGGCCGAAGTCGACGTCCTGAAATCCGGAAGCGCGCATCTCCGGGCGATTCGCCTCAAATTTTTTGGCGGAGCAGGGCATGATGGCCACGCAGACCATCTTCGCCGGGTCGGTGTCCATCTTTCGCGCGTACCAGGTTTTGACGACTGCGCCGAACATCTGCTGCGGCGATTTGGCCGAAGAAAGATGCGGGAGGTTCGCGGGATAGTTGTGTTCGATATACTTCACCCAGCCCGGCGAACACGAGGTGAGCATGGGCAGCGCGGTGGGTTCATGGTCGCGAAACGCGCGCGTCAATCGTTGCAAAAGTTCGTGGCCTTCTTCCATGATGGTCAGATCCGCCGCGAAATCGGTGTCGAGCACGGCCTTGAATCCCAGGCGACGCAGCGCGGTCACCATGCGGCCCGTAACCGGTTCGCCCACGGGCAGGTCGAACATTTCGCCGAGGCCGGCCCGCACGGACGGGGCCGTGGTGACGATGACGTGTTTGTTCGGGTCGGCCAGCGCCCCCCAGATATTGTGGTAATACCGGTACTCGGTCAGAGCACCGGTGGGACAATGCGTCACGCACTGTCCGCAGAGCACGCAATTCACCTCCGCCAGGGGCCGATCGAAAAACGTGCCGATGCGCATGGTATTCCCGCGGCCGAGCACGCCCACCGCGTTCACGTGTTGCAATTCGGCGCAGGCGCGTACGCAGCGCTGGCACCGCACGCATTTGCTCATATCGCGTTCAATGGCGAGCGACGAATCGTCGATTCCCGAAAAACCAACCTGGGGCAGGGGCAGGTATTTTTCGTGGTCGATGTTAAAATCCGCCGCGAGGTTCTGTAATTCGCAATTGGTGTTGCGGTAGCACGTGGTACACTGTCCGCCGTGTTCGGAGACGAGCATGGCGCTGATGTCGCGCCGCGCGTTCAACACCCGCCCCGACACGGTGTGCACGCGCATGCCCTGCTCCGCCGGCAGGGCGCAGGCCGCTTCCAGGTTCCCATGGCCCTCCACTTCCACCAGGCACATCCGGCAATTGCCCGCTACGGACAGGTCCTCGTGGTAACACAGAGTGGGTATGTGCAGCGCCAGGTTTTCAGCCGCCTTCAGCACGGTCGTGCCCGCGGGGACCTCCACGTCGAGGTTGTCGATCGTCAGATTTATATTCGCGTTACTCATCAGTATATCATCTCTTCGCGAAAATTACCCACGATGCTACGAAAGGAGTTGGCCGTCATGCGGCCCAGGCCGCACTTCGACCCGTCCTGGATGGTTCGCGTGAGCGAAAGCAAACGGTCCAGATACGCCGGGGGTTTTTTTTTCGCCTTCACGGCGTGCAGACCTTCGAGCAACTGGCGGCTGCCGACGCGGCAGGGTGTGCACTGGCCGCAGGACTCGTCGGCGAAAAATTCAAGAAAATTTACTAACACGCGATACATGGATCTTTGATGATTAAAGAACAGAATCGATCCGCCCGCCGGCAGGCCGTTCTGGCCGATGACAGCCGTGCCGAAATCTTTGTTCGGAACGCAAAAACCCGAAGCCCCGCCGATCTGCACCGCCTTTGTGTCCCCATCGCCGAATTCGGCCACCAGCGCGGACACGGGCATGGCCGCTTTCAGGGTGTGTATGCCCGGTTTGCGCGTATCCCCGGCCACGCAGAAAAGACGCGAAAGACCCTTCGCGACGGCGGTTTCGCGAAAATAAGCTCCGCCCAGGCGGGCGATTTCAGCGGCGTACGCGAAACTTTCCACGTTGTTGATGACCGTCGGCCGGCCCAGGTAACCGCTCACCGTGGGGAAGGGCGGTTTGTTGCGCGGTTCACCCCGTCGACCTTCCATGGATTCGAGCAACGCCGTTTCCTCGCCGCAGACGTAGGCTCCCGCGCCCGAGAATATTTCGATCCGGAACGGGATGCCCGCGCGTGCCAGGCGTTCGTGGAACCCGTCGATGCTGGCCTGTAAACGCGCTTTCATGAAACGGTATTCCCACCGTAAATAGACGAACCCCGTGTCGGAGCCGACCACCCGGGCGCAGAGCGTCATGCCCAGCCAGATTTTCTCGGGGACTTTGAGTAAAATTTCGCGGTCCTTGAAAGTGCCCGGTTCGCCTTCATCCGCGTTGCAGATGACGTACTTTGGGTGACCCGGGCTGACCCGGGCGGCTTCCCATTTCGCGGCCACGGGAAATCCGGCCCCGCCGCGGCCCCGGAGTCCGGAAGCGCGCAACTCGCCCAGGATTTCGTCAGTGGACTGCGCCAGCACGCCGCTCACAAAATCCGCGCTATCTTGCGGAGCGAAGATATCCAGCTGATTCAAATTGTCGCCCATGGTCGTCATGTGGAACTATCGCCCGGTTTCAATTGCTGGAGCAAACGGTCGAGACCGTCCGGGGTGAGGTCCATACAGGGTTCAGCGTTGATGAGCATGGCCGGCGCGTGGTCGCACCAGCCGATGCAGTGCGCTTCCTCGATCGAAAACAGTTCGTCCGGCGTGGTCTTTCCGCACGGAATCTTGAGCCGTTCTTCCAGTTGCGCCAGGAGTTCATCCGAGTTTTTCAGGAGACAGGCCGTGCTCTTGCACACGCGCAGGACGCTCCGCCCTTTTTTTACAAGCGGCAGATATGAATAAAACGAAATTACGCCTTCGATTTCCACGGGCGAGAGGAGCATGGACTCCGCCAGCAGGCGAATCGCGCTTTCGGGGATGTAGCCGACCCGATCCACGATTTCGTGCAGAATGGGCAGCAGGTACCGCCGCTCCCGACCGTGCGCTTCGAGAGCCGCGCTGGCGGCGCGTGTCCCGGTATCTTCGTGTACGGCTGGTTCCGACATCACTTCCCGAGTATGGCCGGAGCCTGAGGTTATGTCGAGGATTTTTCGCGGGCGACTATCTGATTTGGGTCAGGTTTCCGTTTTCGAGCCGGTAAACGGGCAGGTCGTTGTCCCTGCCGGTCGCCCACTGGTGCGTGATGAGCAGCACGCCGATTCCACGATCGAGAAAATTTGCGCGAACAAGCGCGAGCAGGGCCTCCGTGGACCCTTGATCGAGTCCGTTGAACGGCTCGTCGAGAATCACGAGATCGGGGTCCAGGCACAGCGCGCGCGCGACGGCCAGACGCCGTTTCATACCCCCGCTCAAGGTCTGGACCGATTCAAGGGGGGTTTCGATTCCGGTGGCATGTAAGGCCCCCGCCGCGCGGTCCCATGTGGTTTCGGGCAAAAAAAACGCGGCGTTTTCCAGAATACTGAAAGCCGGTAGCAGAATGTTCGCCTGAAAGACGAGCGCGGGCCGGGTCGCGCTCGCGATCTGTCCGGCGTCCGCTTTGAGCAGGCCGGCCGCCAGTCGCGCGAAGGTGGTTTTCCCGCAACCGCTCGGGCCGGTCAGGAGCGCGATCTGCCCCGGCGCCAGCGTGAAATTTACGCCATTCAGTATTTTTTTTGCACCGAAGGCGAAATGTACGTTTTCGAATCGCAGCGGTACCCCCGTGCCGCTCAAACGCGACAGCCGATCGGCGGACAGAGCCGCGATCGTACGCGGCGCGAGTACGCGTTCGGCCACCGCGTACACGCCGAGCACGACGACGAGAAAAACGCCCGCCGTCGCGAGGAAGGTTTCCATGTCCACGCGGATAAACGCGTTCTGTAAAAGGCGGCCCAGTCCGTTCTGGGAACCGAACCATTCCGCGATGAGGGACGCCTTGAAGGCCAGGAGCAGTCCGAGTCCGGTGACGACGCGCACATGCGGCTGCATCTCGTACCGCAGTCGCAGGCGCGCGCGAACCAGGCGCGCGGGCACATAGACGCGCCAGAAATCGCGGTGTTCGGTCGTGAGCCCGGCGAAGGCCTCGCGAAATTCTAAAACCATCAGGGGCAGTACGACCAGAGTGGTCGCCAGCACCGGCCCGGCATGGCCCGAACCCGCGAGCAAAACCAGGGGCACGATCCAGATGAGTACGGGCGCGGCCTGCAGCGTCAGAATCGCCGGCATGGCCAGCGCCGTTTTTAGTTCGCTTCGCGCGAAGAGCGCGGCCCAGGCGATGCCCGCGAACAGCGCCAGGCAAAACGCCAGCACCGATCGAAACACGGTGCGGCCCAGGTCCAGCCAGAAATCGCCGGAGCCGAGTAATTCGAAAAGGCGCGACAGTATCCGCCCGGGTTCCGGGAAAAGCGGGTTGTGCAGGAATTGTAAGAGCAGCGCCAGGCAAACGAACAGCGCGCTCCAGCCCGCCACTGTGGCGATGCGTACGGTGCGTTTCGATTTCGCAGTGGTTCCCAAGGCGATCTTACGGCAGGAAAAATTCCGGCGGTGGCGCGGGGATCTCCGCCGCTTTCAGGAAGGCGTCGGTACGGGCGCGCAGATCCGCCGCGGCCGGCCATTCGAACCGCGTATACTTGAACGCTTCGATCAGGACCCGTGCGGTCACGCGGTACCGGCCCGCTTCGCGCGTTCCGACCGCCCCCGGTTGCGATTGGATCAATTCGATCTGATCGTGAATCCTGCGCTCCAGTTCCGCGAGCAACTCCGCGCGCGCGGCGGGCATGGACTTGAGTACGAAGAGCGAAACCATTGGCGCGGGGGCCGCCGCGCCGAAGAGTTTTTTTTCTTCCTCCGCGAGCACGGCGACGCGCCGCGCGCCACGGTTCAGCACCAGATCGGAGGCCATCGGCTCCGGGACGACGACCGCGTCCACCTGGCCCTGGAGCAGGAGGGCGATGGCCTGCATATGCGGGTGGTATTGAATCACGATGGACTTTTCCAGTCCCAGTTTTTCCAGGATGCGCCGCAACTGCACGTCGTTGGGGCTGCCCTTGAAAGGAAGCGCCACCGTGCTCGCGCGCAGATCCGCGATTTGTCTAATATTCGGTTTAAGCGAAATTACGGAGGCCGTGCCCCAGACGAACGTGCGCCAGTGACGCACGCCTTTGTTCGCCTGCGCGATGCCGAGGGTGGTGCCCGTCATCAACAGATCCGTATCCCCGCGTAAAAACGCCGCCAGGGCCAGACCGTGGTCCGAAAAGGGCTGCAGCTGCACCGGCGTGTCCGTCAGCGATTCGGCGGCCAGAATGAGGGGCAGGGCCGTCAGAACTTCGGGATGGGCGATCCGAAACTCCACGCGTCCTGCCGGCCGGCAGGCGACCAGAACGAGCGCGAAGATCGCCGTTGCCAGTGCGGCCCTGAGAACGGCCGGTCCCTGTTTATTACCACGGGGACACGGGGAACACGGGGTGGAATCCTGTTTTACCTTTTCGCATACGGTCCGGAACGCCTTGAATCCTGTAAAATTCCTGGCTCCCGGTGTCCCCCGTGCCCCGGTGGTATTACTGATTTTAAAAAAAGAATGCATAAGAACAGGTTGCGAAAAAAGTCCCTCCATGGACTTTTTTCGCTGTCGCATCTGCGAACTAAATTCGCCGATGCTCGCAAAACCGGTGTTTCACACTGTTTCACGAAACACCGGTTTTGGCGCTACCTCCTGTAGCGCATAGCAGGCTCCTTTATCAGCAGCCTGCTAAACATCCGAATCATTTCGAACGAGCCGCCCTGCCCGGAGCAAGCAGATTTTTCTCGTTGCGCTGGCACCCTCTCCGGGTGCTGCTCACACAAATACCCGTCCCTGGAGAGTGTATGCTGACCGAACCGAGCGAAAGCGGAAAACAGGTGGACCTTGAACTGCGTTCCATCCACTTCCCCGAAAAACTGGGCTTAAAAATACCGCCGCCGGTTTTTCTGGAAATGGAGGGCCGGTTTCTGGATTATGTTTCGCGCAAAGAGTTGACGGTCGCCTTTCCCGTGCCCGAAAAATATTGTAATCCGATGGGTAATATGCAGGGCGGGATCATCGCCGCCGCGTTCGACAATACTTTCGGTCCGCTCAGTTTTCTGGCCGCGCGCGCGCCCACGACCACGATCGACATGAACACCCAGTACATCCGGCCGGTGCCTCAGGGCGAAACGTTCACCATCACGGCGCAGATCGTACTGCGCGGATTTTCCACGATGTACATGACCGCGAACGGTTACAACCGGGCGGGCAAACTCGTGGCCATGTCCACCACGAACATCATGATTCTGCGACCGCGCGGTGAAACCCCCTGAACGTGCGAACACGGGTTAAAGTACAACGGTAGATGACAATTTCAGAGAAATTTTTACCACGGGGATCACGGGGATCACGGGGACCACGGAGGGTGAATTCTCCGTTTCCGATTTCAGAACGTTCCGGAACGCTGAAATTCGCTGATTGAATTGTGCTCCCGGTGACCCCCGTGTCCCCGTGATAAAAAAATTCGCGTTTGAAGTCATCTACCGCTGCAGTATTAACCCGCTGCCAGACACAATCCGGCCAATTGGCTTCTTGACAATTCCGGAGTCCCGGGGTACAGGGTCGAATGAAAATTCAGTTAAATTCCGTGGCCGTGATTGACTATACTCTGCGCGACAAAAGCGGCCAGGTCATCGACAGTTCCCGGGGGCACGATCCCCTCGCGTACATCCACGGCATCGGCAATATCATTCCCGGCCTGGAAGAAGCGTTGACGGGCAAAGGTAAAGGGGATTCCGTCAAAGTCGAAATTCCGCCCGAAAAAGCGTACGGCACGCGCGATGATTCGCTCACCATGGTTCTCCCGCGCGATTCCTTCGAAGGCGTGGACGATATCGAAATCGGCATGAGCTTCCAGGCCGACGGCCCGGACGGCGAGCGCGTGATCACCGTCATCGCCATGGAGGGCGACGATATCACCGTGGACGGCAATCATCCTCTGGCCGGCGAAACCCTTTTTTTTGAAGTGGACATCGTGGAAGTGCGCACGGCCACATCGGAAGAGTTGAACCACGGCCACGTGCACGGACCCGGCGGCCACCACCATCATTAATTCCGGCGCCGCGCCGCGCCTGTTCTCGAAATTTCGCTTAATCGAAAATTCAGGGCGCCTCCGCGCAAAGCGCGGACCGCGCTCTCGGGCCGACGCGCTGCGCGCGTGCGGCTCCTCGATCGCTGGCGCGTTGTACGCGGCGGATTCGGCGTGGCCCGGGCGCGTCGCGCCCTGCCTCAGTATTCGTCGTCTTCCCAGTCGAAGCCTTCGCCGTCCAGGAACGGATTCGGCCGACTCGCGCGCGCGCCGGGATCCAGCGGGGCGTTGTCCGGATCGTCATCGCCTGGCATGGGCGGGAGCACCGGGGGATTCGTGAGTCGATACACAACCGCGTAAGCAGTTCCGAGGATCGAACCGGCCAGATGCGACTCCCAGCTGATGTTCGGATCGCCGGGCAGAACGCCCCAGACCATACTCCCGTACAGAAACGTCACCAGTAAGGCGAGCGCGATCGCGGGCGGCTCCCGGCGAATGACGCCGCTGAAAAAAATAAAACACACGAGTCCGTAGTTGATGCCCGAAGCGCCGATGTGCGGGCCTCCCCCGGCGAAGAGCCAGACCAGAGCGGAGGTCCCCAGATACAGGAGCGGAAAAATTTTCACCGCCGCGGCCGGATACAGATACAGCACGGCGGCACCGAGCGCGAGCAGCGGCACCGAGTTGGAAAAGAGGTGTTCCGCGTTGCCGTGAATGAGCGGAGCCAGCAGAAACTCCGGCCCGCGAAAATCCCCCGGGATGATTCCCCAGACTGGCAACTGAAGCTCGAACCGCAATTCAGCCCAGCGCAGAAGCCAGAGCCCGGCCACGGCGAGCAGGGGCAGGAACAGCGCGCGCTGTCCGTCGCCGCGCGGCGTCATGTCAGGTCGGAATAAACTCACACCCGAGCCCCACCCGGGCGAACCCATTTTCGCCTTCCCTTATACAATTTCCTGGTCCCAGAAAAGGGAAAAACAAACAGTGAAAAAACT
>CAZVZS010000004.1:110747-170571 GCA_964631535.1 uncultured Leptospiraceae bacterium | reverse complement strand
GCCGGCCTGCGTATGCCTGTGGGGCGCATCATATTTTCGTTTCATGCATAATCCGAGTGCCCATCAATTCGTACACGACGAGCGGTTTCTTTTTTCCCTGTACGCGTACGGTATCGATCTCGCGCAGAACGAATGTATCGGGCGCGCGCAGGACAGCCCGGGCGTCCGCTGAAAGTAACAGACCGGTCGCGAATTGTTTGGTCAGATTTTCCAGGCGACTGGCCACGTTCACCGTATCGCCGATCACCGTCGTCTCGAGCCGGCGGGGCGAACCGAGCGTGCCGAGCGCGAGTTCGCCGTGGTGAACGCCGATGCCGATCGTGATCGGCTCCATCCCGGTGCCCTGGCGTTCGGCGTTGAACCGCTCCAGCTCCTTCTGCATGGCGAGGGCCGCGAGTAAGGCGCCGTCACTGCCGGCTTCCTCGGGAAACAGGGCGAGGATCGCGTCGCCGATAAACTTATCGATAAAGCCGCCGTGTTCGTGAATGGCCGGTTCCATGCGCGCCAGGTATTCGTTGAGAAACTGAAATATTTCCCGGGCCGGACGTTCCTCGGACAGGGACGTGAACCCGCGGATGTCCGTGAAGAGGACGGTCATGCGCAGACGGTTCGAATCGCCCGCGGAAATTTCGGTCACGTCCGCGCGACCCAGGAATTTCAGAAATTCGCGCGGCACGAAACGCGCGAAGGAATCGAGCAGCCGCAGGCGCTGGCGCAGCGTATCGCGCTCCGCGGCGTCTTTTTCCTCGCGCAGCGCGTTGAACCGGTACCCCAGCGCCAGGGAAAGCAAGATCATTTCGAGCGCCGACCCGATCTGCATACCGTGATAGGTGAAAAATCCGTCCGGCACGAAACCGAGATTTCGCAGCGAATAGATGATCACACCCGCGAGAAACACCGTCCACCCGACCAGATAATATCGAGCGGGCCTGTATCCCAGCCGCGCCTGCGCGATGCCGGCCGATAAAATCGTGCCGGCGCCCCCGATCGAAAGTAAATTTACCAGCAGAAAGGCGATGCGCCGATTATCGCCCGGCGAATAATATACAAGGACGGGCGATAGAGCCAGAACCATGAGCACTTTGATTACCAGGTCGTGGCGCGGCAGAGAGCGAGTCCGCAGAAAATTGCGGCCGAACAACGCGCCGAACAACAAACTGCTCGCGGCGCACGAAACGGCACCGATGTCGTTCATGCGCGGCCGCGTCGGCCAGATGACTTCGCTGGCGATTCCGTTGAGGACGAACATAAATCCGGCGAAGGCGGCGATGTAAAATGAATACTCCAGGTAGTTCCGATCGCGCAGGGTAATCGAGAGGATCAGGTTGTAAAAGATCATCACGAGCGCGATGCCGTAATATAAACCGAGCACGATCTGGTTGATCCGGTCGCTCGCGTGAAACGTCTCGGGGGACATCAAACGCATCGGCAGGACCAGCGGTGATATCGTCTCGATGCGAACGTAAAAATCGCGCGGATCCGGGCCGATCTCCGCGGGCAAGACAAACAGGCGATGCGGGACCAGCCGCTTTTCAAATGGGAAATTATCGCCCATCAGGCGCGAAGAGTAGACGCCGTTCGGGCCCGGGAAAAACCACTGCACGCGATCAAGGGTGGGGTTATCGATTTCAAGCAGAACGCGCCGGGGAACGGGAGCCGCGAGCCGCAACCGCAGCCAGACCGCCCCGCTGTAGAACCCCCAGTTCGGCGCGTGGTTTCCCGTACGTTGACGAAAGCCGTCGAAATCCCTGGCCGAAACACGCGAGAAATCCATTTCACCGCTGGCATCCAGAAAAAAATACAGGGCCGTCCCGGGACGCATGCGGTCGGAATCAAAAAAAAGCGTCCTGACATCGCCAGCGGGAACCGCTTCCAGGACCGAGACCCAGGCGAGGCTGAACATCCACAGGAGCGACCGGCACCGGACCGCGCCGCGGGTGAGCGACGACACGCGTTCCATCACACAACTTTCGCTACAAAATTTTTCACGATCGATAAAAACGCGTCAGCGGACGTGAAATGCAACCAGTGATCCGCGCCAGGAATCGTTTCCACGACGGCGCCGGGAAAAAATTCGCGAATCGTTTCGTGATCGGCGGCCTGTACGTAATTCGATTTTCCGCCAACCACGAACAACGCCGGGCCCGGATACTGACCGCTGCCCTTGAACTCGGCGATATACTGCGACTTTTCGAGCACGGGCACGTTGAGTTTCCAGCGATACCCGGGTTCGGTTTTTTCCAGATTCATCATTAAAAACCGGCGCGTGTTCTCATCGGGCAAAAGCCCGGCCATGGCGGCGTCCACTTCTTCGCGCGTGTTATACTTCGACACGTCCAGATTCAGGGCCGCGAATTCCTGCTGGTGGTGCGGCTCATACTTTCTGGGCGCGATATCCACCACCACCACCGCGCGCGTGGAATGAGGATACTTAAGCGCGTGGGCCATGGCGACGAGGCCGCCCATCGAATGGCCCAGCAAAATCGGACGCGAAAGCTGGCGGTGCGCGGAAAATTCTTCCACGTCCTCCACGAGATCCTCCAGGCTGTGCGAAGCCGCGTGGGCCGAATCCCCGTGGTTGCGCAGATCAAGCGCAAAGACCCGGGCCACATCGGCCAGATGCTGGGCTGCCGTGGCCCAGTTTTTGGAAGAACCGAACAAACCGTGCAGGATGAGCAAATCCGAACCGTTGCCGCCGTACTCTTTAAATACAAGTTCCATTTTTTTTATCTCCCGGCGCGCAGGTTCGCAAAACGACCTTTTTTATCTCTTGTAACCGGCCACGCCACTTTTTCAATGTCAATTCATGTACCAGGGCGAATATTTTGAAACCCGGGGCGGCCGCCTGTTTTATCGCCATTTCCAGGGGACGGGAAGCCCGGCCCTGTTGGGCCTGCATGGCTTCGGGGACACCGGCGCCACCTTCCACTTCCTGGAAGGAATGCTGGAAAAATATTTTGAACTTTTTTTTATGGACTGGCGCGGCCACGGAAATTCGTCCCCGCTGAGTGAGGGGTACTATAACGCCTCGCTCTTGCTCGGCGATCTGGCCATGTTCACGGGCGGGGTTTTACCCAATTCTTACGTTTTGATGGGCCACAGTATGGGGGCCGCCGCGGCCGCGCGTTTCGCTGGCCTGTTTCCGGAAGAAGTGCGCGGCCTGATTCTGTTTGAGGGATTTTCCGGGGTCGTATCCGCCCGGACCGAAATCGATCGCCTGCGGGCCTGGGCGCGGGGACTGCGCAAGAATAAAACCCCGCGCGAACGGACCATGAAAAGTATCGAGATGGCCCGCCAGACGCTGCGGATGATGCACCCGCGCATGAGCGACGCCGGAATTACCTTTTTCGCGAAAGAGTGGACCCACCCCGCTCCGGGCGAAGACGGCCTGGTCTGGCACATGGACCCGCGCATGCGCGACAGTTTCAGCCCCCTGCCCTTTCCCTGGTATCTGAGTCGCAACCTCTGGAAAAATATACGCTGCCCGGTGTTGTTATTCTACGGCAAGGAAACCGCTCTGCGGCCGGAAAACGAGCCGGGCAGGGTTTTAGGGGACGCGGGCGCCGAACCGTCCGAAACCGGAGACCCGCTGGCGGAGATTACGGCTCATTTCGCGGACCTGGAATTCCACGATCTGGAAAACTGCGGCCATAATATGCACCACGACCGACCGGACGAGGTGACGCGGATCATGGAAGAGTGGCTACTGCGCAAGCGGCTGGTGTAGACGCGGGGCCGTCTTAAGCTCACCTACTTTTGCGGAGCCCAGCTTTTCCGTTCACCGAAACCTTTTTCGCCCGCGGGCCAGAGATACAGTTGTTCATCGGTGAGGTTCAGTTCCAGGATGTCCTGGCGTTTGTCGCCGTTAAAATCACCCGCGAAGTAACGCGCGGGCCGGTTGGCCTTCGCGGCGCCACCGCCCACACCGTATTGTTCGGGTCCCAGAAATTCCCCCGTGGTTGGTGAGGACAGCCACGCGCGCAGCTGGCCGCTCGTACGATCGATTTCCACCAGATCCGTGGCGCCGTCGCCGTTGCAATCGGCCAGGAGATACGCGGCCGGAGCCTCGGGCGGCAGCAGCCCGATCGCGCTGCGAAAATAATCGACGAAGCCGCCCTTCCCGCCGCTCCACACCCGACCGCGGCCCAGATCGCGGTTCACTTCCATGATGTCCGCCTGGCCGTCTTTTTCAAAATCGCCCAGCAAATACGTGACGGCGACCTCCTCCCGCGAGATCGTATGCGCCAGACCGTAGTACCCCCAGTTGTAGAGGCCTTCTTTGCCGCCGGGCCAGACGAACACCACACCCGCGTTACGATTGACTTCGCCCAGGTCGTCGTGCCCGTCGCCGTTAAAATCAGCGGCGAAAAAATGTACATTGGAAATTGGCCGCGCGATATCGTTTGCGCCGGGGCCTTCGCTGCGTTGAAACTCGCGACCATCGGAAATCCATAAACGCGTCGTCGCCTGCTCGCGGTTCACTTCCAGGAGATCGTCGTTCCCGTCGCCGTTGAAATCGCCCGTTAAATATTGCGCGAGTTCCGTCTCCGGCGCCAGGCCTTTGACGACGCCAAAACTATTTTTATCGCTGAACGCCGACGCGTTGCCCTTCCAGACGAAGGCCACCCGTTTGCTGCGATTGATTTCCATTAAATCGACGCGACCGTCACCGTTAAAATCGCCGGTAAGATACAACGACTTTTCACGATTGCCCGCGATGGCCTCGGCGGATCCGAACGATTCGCGCGGACGAAAGCCCTCCCCGGAGCCGGTCAGGGCGATCGCCGCGCCCAGGCCCTTGCGCACGTCAACAAGGTCCGCGGTTCCATCGCCGTTGACGTCCGTGGCGAACGTGAACCAGGCGCTGCCATAGTACGCCGAGGCGCTGGTGTAGTCGCCCCCGCTGAGCGTGCCGCGCCGAATGAATCCACCCGTACGACCGGCCGCCGGGCGAAACGAGTAAACCGGCCGGTCACCCGCGGCGAACGCGTCAGGACTGTACATCATGAGCGAGGACGCGTCAAAATCGGCCACATGTAAACCGGAGGAAGGGCGTTTTTGAAACTGAGTTTTGTAATCAGAACGCAAGAGGTCCGTGGAAACTTCCAGGTAGGCATCGCGATCGGGCCGGGTGTGTTCGTGTTCGAAACCGAGCGCGTGGCCGATGACGTGCGCGAGCGCACCCCGATCGAAACAGGCGGACTCAACGGATACGATCTGTCTGCCGCCGATTCGCCCGAGGTCGCTGAAACAACCGGTGCCGGACGCGCCTTCCTGAAACTGAATATAATCGCCTTCCACCGAACGCGTTTTAAAGTTCAACAGAACCTGGCCCTGCCAGACGTTCATCGCGTCGAGGATCTCCTGCTTGCGATTTTCCGAAAAACCTTCATCGAAGACGAACGGAACCAGGCCGTCCGGCCACACGTAAGAACGCGGCGTGCGCCGAATCCGGCCGAGTGAATGCAGCGTGTCCTGGGTGGGGTTCGAGATTTCCCGGAACTTGGCGGCGTTTTCCGGACGCACCTCTCCGATCAGAATATCGCCCTCGGCCACGATGTACGTGCCGCGCAGTTCAACCGTATACTGCCGGTCGAAATAGGTAAGCTGCTGCGGACGGGTGAGCGGCTGTTCCAGCAGGTTCCAGGCGCGTTCCTGTAAATAATTGCCCACCCGGCAACCGGCCGAAATCGTAAGCAGGATCGCGGCCAGGGAAAAAAACCAACGACTCATTTTCATGGATGTAATTTGGGGACACGCTCTGAGCAGGGCGCTTTTTCAGCACCCTGTTAGTAAATATCGAATTCTGGAGGCCCGATTTTCAGCGTTCCTGTACATAAAAGCGCGCTCGCCGCTAAAAATCGCGCAAAACCGTTTACACCGGCCAGCAGGGAAATAACTCCAACAAAATGAAACCGCTCCGCCGCCTCCTGCCGTCGATTTTTATTCTGGTCCTGGGGACCGCGGGGGGGCTGGCGTACGTTCAGCATTCCCAGGAACTCGTGCGTGCGGACGTGGAAGCGTATTTGAATGAAGCGCAGCGCATTGAACAGCTGTTTCTGAAAGAACTGCCTCGGTACGATCCGGGTGCCTACGCGGAGAAGGAAAAGGAACTGCGGCGCCATCTCCTGGCCGATCATTTGCGACTCGCCGAAGAATCCGGTCTGCCGCTGCTCGCGGACGACGAGGCTCTCGGGCGCGGAATCAGCGCGGGCCAACTGGAACAAATTCAAGCTCCGGGCGACGCGCTCTTTTACTTTTACAACGTCCCCCGGAAGTATCGTGTGCTGGCGCCCCATACCCGCGCGGGCCTGGAACTGGTCGCGGAGCGTTTCCAGGCCAACCTACGCAAGCGCGCCGACCTGCCTCCGGTAAAAATCGCGGTATCGAGCGTCGTGCGACCGGTCAGCTACCAGCGCCAGTTGCGACGATCCAACGCGAACGCGACCGGCGCGTCCAGCCACAGCTTCGGGCTGAGCTTCGATCTCTTCTACGACGATTTTTACGTGGTCCTGCCGCCGGTACCACGGGAGCGCGCTCTATCCGCGTCGATTCTGGAACTCCTGCGGCCACGGCTTGGATATCTGCTGGGGGACGCCCTGGCGCGCCAGCTCCGCGTCATTCTGATGGAGACTTTAATCGAACTGCAAACCGAAGGCCGGCTGTACGCGATTCTGGAACGCAACCAGCGTTGTTACCATGTTTCGATTTTGGAGCAACGATGAGAAAAATTGGCGCGGGACCGGGCGACTATTCCGAAAGCGATTTAATCTTGCGCGCCTGCACGAGGTAGCGCATGGCTTTTTCCGGATCGCCGTTGAAGAGATGCAGGAAACTCAGATCGACCATTTCCTGTAAGTCCTTTTCCAGTTCGGGATCGGTAGCGCCCTGCGCCTGCGCACCGGCCTGTTTTTTTTTTGCCAGGAGTTCCTTACGTTTTTCAAGACGCGCTTTGAGTCGCCGCGTCCGATCGCTGATTTTTTCGCCCAGGCCTTCGAAGACGCGGTCGTATTCGGCGCCGGTCTCGCGGCGGGCTTCCTGTAAATGATCCGTGAACGAGGTAAAACGCGCGGATGTTTTCGTCACTTCGGTCAGGTCGTTCAGAGAGTCCTGGAACCGGTTCAATTTGAGCAGGAGGCCGGCCCGTAAATTTTTCAGGCCCGCATCCGCGGGCACTCGTTCCAGAAATCGATTCACGATTTCCAGCGAGGCTTCGAACTCTTCGCGGCTCGCCAGGGAAACGGCCAGACCCAGCGCGGCCACACGGTTGGCAGGTTCGATTTTCAGCGCGTTCTGGAAGTAAATTTCGGCTTTTTCGGGCCGGTTGAATTTTTCGTTTAAATAGGCCAGCAAAAGATGCGCTTTGAGCAGACGCGGATTGTGTTTGAGGGCCTTTTTTAAGTACGCCTCGCTTTCGGTGAACTCCTCCAGACGATACGACTCGCTGCCCAGGTTAAACAGGACGACGTCGTCTTCGCCCAGTTGCAGCGCCCGTTTAAAAAAACCGATGGCCAGATCCGGGCGACGCGCCCGGGCGTAGAGGGCGCCCAGGTTGTTGAAGGCCGCCCGAAACGTGGGGTCCTGTCTGGCGGCCGCGCGGTAGTATTTGAGCGCGTCCTGGAAGCGTCCGATTTGTTCGGCCCGCAATCCCTGTTCGTAAAACTTTTTAGCCTCTGTCATGGTAACAACCGGCGCACCCGCCGACGCCCCACCCGGGAATGAATTCATGTACTAAAGTATCGGCACGCTAAAAAAAAATTCGCGGGCAAAGATTACATCTTAAAACCAGTTTTTAGATGTACTTTATAAATCAAGCACCACGGTCCCGCCCAGAATCCGACACTGACACAACAAACGCTCGCGCGCTTCCAGTCGAAAATCGACTTCCTGCGCGGACCTGGGGCTGAGAAACTCCATGCCCTCCGCGACGACCGTAATACAGGTCCCGCAATTGCCGGCCGTACAACCGAAGGGGACCCCGAGTTCCTCGGCGGGGAGAATGACGGACTGCCCGTCGGGCACGATTTTTTCCCGTTCGCCCGCGCGCAAGATAGCCATACACTCAGGCGCGTGGCGGGGGCCCGTCTGTCAAGGAATCGAACTCCATACTCAGATCCAGAAAGGCGGTCGTATGCGTAAGAAAACCGAGCGATACACCCAGGGGAGCCAGCGGTCGCAGGCCCGGCAGATCCTCAGGCCTGATTCCGCCTGAAATTTCGATGAAAGGCCGCTGTTCCATGGGCAGCTCGCGCACGAGAGCGATCGCCTGTTCGAGCGTCGCGCCGCGCATATTATCCAGGAGCACCACGTCCGGTGCCAGATCGAGGGCTTCGGCCAGTTGTGCGAGCGTATCCACTTCGAGTTCGAGGCGCATCCGAGGATGCCTTGCGCGAATTTTTTCCGCCGCCGGACCGAGTCCGCCCGCCGCGGCGATATGATTATCCTTAACCATGGCCATGTCGCTCAGATGAATGCGGTGGTTCGTACCGCCGCCGCAGTACACGGCGTACTTCGCCAGGCGCCGGTACCCGGGCAGGGTTTTGCGCGTGTCGAGCACGGCGATGCCCGACCCAGCGAGATCCACCGCGCGCCGCGTGACGCTGCTGATTCCGCTGAGATATTGTACGAAGTTCAGAATGATTCGTTCCAGTCGCAAGAGATCGACCACCGCGCCCGTGAACTCCGCGAGCACGTCGCCCGCGACGAACCGCGACCCATCCTGCACGTTCCAGACCGCGTGGACCTGACGGCCCGACCGGTGCGCGTCCTCGCTCAGAATACAGGCGACGGCTGGCGTGCCGCACAGGACTCCAGGCACCCTGGCGACAATTCGAGCGCGCCCGTGCCGGTCGGGTGGGAAGATTGGTTCGGACGTTACATCGCCCGCGGGAGTGTCTTCGTTCAGGGCGAGACGCACGAGATCGCGAATTTCATCCGGGTCGATCGAAACAACCGGCTGGGTATAGTGCGGTCGGGCATCCATTGTGCGGGGCGCGAAAAGTCGCTACTGGCCGTACAGAGTCAATCCAGGGGGCATCTCATTGATGATAGCGGTCACTTCGCGTTCGCGACCCAGGACGTTGACCACACGCATGCGCAGACGATCGCCTTCACGCATGGATCGGATCTTCGCGCGGAAGGAAAGGGCCCCGCCGATGGGCTGGCCTTCGGCGCTCACGAGCGTATCGCCCTTGATCAGGCCGGCGCGCGCGGCGGGGCTGTCACGGAAAACATCCACGATTCGCAAACCCTGGAAGCCGGGGTAAAAGGTCACTCCCAGATAACCGTCTCCCGCTGGTTTTACGCTGGCCGCCGGCGTGTCCGGTACCGGATCCGGTTTTTTCACCTGGGGCTTTGCGCAGGCCAGTCCGGCCAGAAGAACTAACAAAAAAAACAGGAAAGGCCGCCTGGATGACATACAAATTCCTCGGTTGCCTGGTGCGATGGTCCCCAGGCCGCTACCTTAAAAACTATCGTCGTTAAAAACCTCCGGCTTAACCCGGGTGCTTTGTTTATATATAGAAGAAATCAGACGCCGGCGACCACCACCCGAAATCTCGCGCGATTACGATGCCAGCCACGGTATTTTTGAGAACCATTTAAAAAATAAAAGCCTGCCCCCGCAAGCGGAGACAGGCCTTCGTGCCTACAGGCAATCAGAACTTTTCCGGGAAATTCCCGAAAGAAACTCTTACATTGCTTTTTTAGCTTTCTTCTTTGCTTTCTTTTTGGCTTTTTTCTTGGCTTTTTTGCCAGCTTTTTTCTTAGAAGCTTTCTTTTTGGCTTTTTTCTTGCCACCGGCCGGCTTCGTCCATTTTTTACGATAGGCCTGGTCGGAGACTTGTTTGGGCTTCAAGCCGTATCTGGGAGCGATTTCCCCCGGCTCTCTGCCACTTTTGTACTCTTGCTCAATTTGAGCTTTTTGTTTTGGAGTCAGATCGGACCAATTCATGATTAGCTTACTCTCCTAATGGCCGCATTTCTAAATGCGACATAATCATGCGGTATTTCCCGTGGAAAAATCACATCCACGCGAAATTGTCAAATAAATTTCTAATATTCTCGACAAAAAAATTTGAAATTCGCTGATTTTTTAATTTTCGCGGCCTATTTAAGCGTTATCGCATGCGAAAGATGATTATCGCAGGCGAAATCCCGCTCAAAATCGCAATTTTTTCTTTAACCAACGAAATGAAAGACGGTTAAACGCTTTCCGAAAGAGCTATCGCCGCGAGATGAAAACAAAAAACGGATCATGAGATCATCAATCTCAAAGAAAAAAAGCAAACATGAACGCAACTCCACGTAAAATTGACCGGATTCTCATCGCCAATCGCGGTGAAATCGCTGTACGAGTGATTCGTACATGCAAAAGACTCGGAATCACGACTCTTATAACGCATTCCAGCGCCGATCGTGATAGTTTAGCTGTCAAAATGTCCGACCAGACGATTGAAATCGGACCGCCGGAAGCGTCGTTGTCATACTTGAACGTTGAAAAAATCGTCGCGGCATGCAAAGAATACGGAGCGGACGCTGTTCATCCAGGTTATGGCTTCCTTTCAGAGAATGAGCGGTTCGCAAAAGGCGTTCAGGACGCTGGAATTCTTTTTATTGGCCCGGATCCGGATACGATTACCGGCATGGGTGATAAAATCGCCGCGCGGAAGCTCATGGAACAGAACGGAGTGCCCGTCGTACCGGGTTATCACGGCCAGGATGACAGTCCCGCGCGTCTCTCCGCTGAAGCGGAGCGGATCGGTTATCCGGTTCTGATCAAGGCCGCGCGCGGTGGCGGCGGACGCGGGATGCGACGTGTGGAACGCGCGGCGGATTTCCAGGAAGCCTGCGCGTCGGCCAGGCGTGAGGCCCTGAACGCCTTCGGTGACGGTACGATTTTACTCGAAAAATTCGTTGATCGACCGCATCACATCGAAGTCCAGGTCTTCGGCGATTCCCAGGGCAACCTCGTACATCTGGGGGAACGTGAGTGTTCGATTCAACGTCGCCATCAAAAGGTAATCGAGGAGTCCCCCGCGCCGTCGATCGACGCCGCCACACGCGCGCGCATCTGTGAGACAGCGGTGCGCGCGGCCGGCCTGGTCAGATATAAAAACGCGGGCACGGTCGAGTTCATTTACTCCGAAACATCGGGCGAGTTTTATTTTCTGGAGATGAATACGCGCTTACAGGTCGAACACCCGGTGACCGAAATGGTCACCGGTCGCGATCTGGTTGAGGAACAAATTCGCGTCGCGGCGGGACTCCCGCTGAGTTTCACGCAGAACGATGTTACAGCGCACGGCCACGCGATCGAGGTGCGCCTGTACGCGGAAAACCCCGCGAACGGCTTCCTGCCGACCAGCGGGCCCGTACACCGCTTCGAATGGCCAGATCTCGACGGTTTACGTGTGGACAGCGGAATGGGCCCTTCCGGGACGATTTCGGTCTACTACGATCCCATGATCGCCAAATTCATCGCCCACGGCGCGGACCGGGCCGCGGCGGTGGAAGTTCTGCACCGCGCGCTGCGCGAAACCTTGTTCTTCGGTCCCGTGACGAATCTCGAATTCCTGTGCGAAGTTCTGGAACACGCCGCGTTCCGCTCGGGTCGTTTCACGACACATTTTCTGGACGAACACTTCGCGGGAACGCTCGGACCGCGACTCAGCGCGAGTGAAATCGAAACGGCCCGTACCGCGGTTGGACTTTTGTTTTACCAGGGCGTCCAGAACCGGCCGGCACTGGCACCGGTCGCGACGGTGGGCGGGGATCTTTCGCCCTGGGTTGAGCTGGAAGGCTTTCGGCTCTGGTAAAAAAAATAGGGCGCGCGGCGCTCAGGGCCGCGTCGCCTCTTCAATGTAAAGGAACTGACGAAAGAATGGGCGACCGTGGATCAGGCCGCGGATCGTCAGCGGTAAGAACCCGCCCGGGGACGGGGCGTCGGGGAGGATGCCGCGGAAAAACGTGGGATCGCTCCCGGGTTCCAGCACCAGTGGTTCCCCGCCCAGACGTACTTCCAGGGCCGCGGGATCGTTACCCGCGATTCGCAGTAAAAATCCAGTCCCGACCTTCACCCTGGAACCGTCCGGAGGCGTGATCCGCACTTCCGCCGGCGAGTGAATCCGCAGCGAGTCACTAAAAACCGAGAGACTCATCCGATTTGTCACCAGGATGCGCGGTAACGCGAACAATTCCATACCAGGCCGCGCGGTACCGGTATTGATGGTCAGGGCCATTCGATACCCCGCTTCCGCCGCCGCGTTGAACACCCGACGATCATACAAACCACCGGGGTACGCCAGATCATAAACCCGCACGCCCAGTTCCTGCTGTAATTGTAACCGCGATTGTTCGAGCTGCCGACGAATCTCGCGATCGTTTTCCCGTGGCAGGACCGGTTGACCCAGCCCCGCGGAACCGATTTCAAAACGTCCGGTTGCCAGGAGCGCCTTCACCTCGTCCCCGGTCAGCGCGCCGTTGCTCGACGCGTTCAGACCCGAGGGATCGATAAACAGTACGGCGGTGAAGTCATACTTTTCCAGGAGAGTCGCGAGGAGGGTCGCATTCGTTTTGAAACCATCATCGAAGGTCAGTACGATCGGACGTTCCGGTAATCCCGATCGTCCTTCACCAGCCATATAATAATAGAGATCATCGAGGCTGACGCTCGTGTAATCCGCCGCGCGCAGTGTCCGTAATTGTTCTTCGAACATCGCGGGCGGTACGTTCAATTCGTTTTGATTTTCCGCTGCGGCGAAATTCTGATGATAACAGAGGATCGGAATGGAAAGCCCATCTTCCGCGATTCCCGCGTTTCGCGCCGGGTGTTTCGGCCTTCCGGGGTTCGATTGTTCCGCGGCGACCGGGCCGGGAGCTGGCGCCTGGTCCGTACCGGTGCGCGGGCTCGGGCGCCAGTTGGGAATTTCCCAGACGGAGGGGCCGAAGGGCGAGGCCTGGCCCTCCGTTTGGGACTTCGGGGCGGAATTTTGCGATTCCGGGGCGCCCGGCAGACCACCGGGCATTCCCGGAAGGAGGGTACCCCCGCCCAGACAGGCCAGCAGGGCCCAGGCAATCCGGCCCGGCCCGGCTTTCTTCCGGTTTCTCTCTATACTATACATTCACTCTCCGACTGAAATCACCAGGAGCGGTACGGGTTTTTCATTGACCGAGGGCGTTTCCGGCGCTGTTCTGTTCCACCGCGAGCTACAATGAAACAGAATGCACCGAAAGAGGCCTGGGGTTCCCGCATCGGAATTATCATGGCCGTTATGGGGAGCGCCATCGGGCTCGGCAACTTTTTGCGCTTCCCGGGCCTGGCCGCCAAATACGAGGGCGGGACCTTCATGATCCCGTACTTCATCGCTTTTCTGCTGCTGGGCCTGCCCATTTCCTGGGCTGAATGGTCGCTGGGGCGCTACGGCGGCCGTAAAGGTTTTAATTCATCGCCGGGGATTTTTCGCGTGGTCTGGCCGGTCCGAATTTCGCCTTATCTGGGTGTCCTCGGTCTGCTGGTGCCGGTCTGCATTTACATGTACTATGTGTTTATCGAGGCCTGGTGTCTGTACTACGCCTATGAATACCTGGTCGGCCTGTTCGGCGGCCAGGGAGCGCTCTCTCTGGGTCGTGACCCGGCCGCGTACAAAGCGTATTTTGCCGGGTTTACGGGAATGGGCTCGGACGGTTCCCTGCTGCGCGAAGGCATGGCACCCGCGGTGGTCGCCCTCGGCATTTGTTTCGCCATCAATTTCGTCATCGTGTACCGTGGCCTGGCAAAGGGCATCGAACTGGTCAGTAAGATCGCCATTCCGGTCCTGATGGTTTCGGCCCTGATTATTCTCGTGCGGGTGCTCACGCTCGGCACGCCCGACCCGGCCGAACCGGATCGAAATGTGCTGAACGGGTTGGGCTTCATGTGGAACCCGCACATCCAGGGCAAGACGATCTGGGAATCCCTGGCAAACGCGCAGATGTGGCTGGAAGCGGCCGGTCAGATTTTCTTTTCGCTTTCCGTAGGCTTCGGTATCATCATCACGTACGCCAGTTATCTGAAAAAAAACGACGATGTCGTGTTATCCGGCACCACGGCGGCCTCCGGCAATCTCTTCGCGGAAGTGGCGCTCGGCGGTCTGATCACGATTCCGGCGGCTTTTATTTTTCTGGGAGCCTCCGGCGCGGGCGGCGGCACGCTTTCGCTCGGGTTCATCGTATTGCCGAACGTGTTCGCGTACATGCCCCTTGGCGATTTCTGGGGCTTTCTGTGGTTCTTCCTGCTCTTCCTGGCGGCACTGACCAGTTCTCTTTCCATGTTGCAACCGGCCATCGCCTTCCTGGAGGAAGGCCTCGGTATCGGCCGGCGGGCCTCGGTGACCATGCTGAGTATGCTGACGCTGGTCGGTTCGTCCTTTATCGTGTTTTTTTCCGCGGATCTGGTGGCGCTCGATTCCATGGACTTCTGGATCGGTTCGTTCTGCATCTACGTGCTGGCGAGCATCGAGGTTTTCATCTTTTCCTGGATTTTCGGCGCCGAACGCGGCCTGGAAGAAGCGCGCAAAGGATCGCTCCTGCACCTGCCCCAGGCTGTGGCGTTCATTCTGAAATACGTTTCGCCGGCCTATCTCCTGGTGATCTTCGGGGCCTGGGCCTATCAAAAGGTCCCCGGTTACTGGGAAACTTTACAGACCAATCACGTGGCGCGTTACACGCTCTATTTTATTTTCCTCGTGGGCATTTTCTTTTTTCTGCTGGTGCTGGCCGCGGTGAACCGCTGGAAGCGCCTTGAGGCCAGGAGGGAGGCGCCATGACGACGGGTGGCTGGATCACGATGATCGTATCGGTGGGATCGGTTACGATATTTTTCATCTGGACCCTGTACCGGGTGCTGACGGCGGACCCACCCACCGATGAGCTGCATTCCATCCGCGAAGAACCGCCCGACATCAACGAGTAAGAGCCGATCCTAAAACCCCCGTTCGCGAAAGCAAAATCGCTCCGGGGGTTTTAGGGTCGGCCAGAAAGAATGCAGAAATCCTGGCGTTCCGGGCCATTTGATTGGACGTAAATATCAGGATTTTTTTGAAAATGAGGTTTAAGGATTGCCTCTTAACCATGTACATCGAAACTGAAACCAGACCGCTACGCAACGGCGGTCACCTGGCGATTCTCTCGCTGGATCATCCAGCCACGCGCAACTCCATGACCCTGGAAATGGGCATGCACTTCAACCGCGAGTTGCACCAGATCGCCGGGCACAATCCACCGCGCGTTCTGATCATCACCGGCAAGAACGGCATATTTTCGAGCGGGGGCGATTTTAACCTGCTGCGCGGGTTCGCCGAAAAAACCCCGCTTGAAAATCGCGAATTCATGGTCGCGTTTTACCGACTCTTTCTGGTGGTACGGGACATGCCCTTCCCCGTCATCGCGGCCGTAAACGGTCACGCGATCGGCGCGTCGCTGGCTCTGGCGCTCGCCTGCGATCTGCGTTACTTCGTGCCGGCCGGCAAATACGCGTTCAATTTCGTGCGACTCGGCATCCACCCGGGCATGGGCTCCAGTTTCCTGGTCCGGGAGATCGTCGGATTTACCCAGGCCCAGGAATTGCTACTGACCGGCCGCACCATCAACGGCGAAGAAGCCCTCACCCGTGGACTCTGCCACGGCCTTTTTTCGACCGCGGAAATCCTGGACCAGGTGATTAAAATCGCTGAAGAAATCGGCGAAAACACCGCGCCCGCGGCCGTGCGCCTGACCAAGCAGGGCCTGAACCGCGCGCACGCAACCCTTGACGAGGCCCTGGTGTTTGAAGCGGAAAGCCAGGCTGAAAATTTCAGCTCACGCGATTTCCGGGAAGCGCTGCGGGCCATCGCAGAAAAACGGCCGCCTGTTTTTACCGGCGAGTAAGACCGGGCATAACCGGTTACTTTTTCAACAGCCTGCTAATACTACAGCGGTAGATTAATTTCAGAGAATCTTACCACGGGGATCACGGGGGACACGGTGGGTGGATTCTCCGTTTCGGATTTCAGAACGTTCCGGAACGCTGAAATTCGCTGAATGAATGGGGCTCCCCGTGTCCCCCGTGTCCCTGTGGTTGAAAAATTCGCGTTTGAAGTCCAACCGTTTTAGTACTGAGCCAATCCAGGCCGCGTCCCGCCCGCGAATTTCGATTGTCGCCTGGGGCGATTTTATTTTTTTTGAAATCAGTCGCCCGCTGATCGCAGGGCGGACGCGCCCGAGCACAACCATGGCAACCAGTCCGCGCCAGTCCAAAAAAGGTTCTCTGTTGCTCAAACTGATCGTCCTCGGCTTTCTGATGATCGGGGGCGGCCTGGCCTTGCTGGGCCAGACCACGGGCCAGGCCCCGGGGGACGGGACACGCAAAATCGAATTCGAAATTCCACCTGGCGCCGGGATGAGTAAAGTATCCCGGGATCTGGAACAGGCCGGTTTGATTTCCAGTTCCTCGTTCTTCCAGTTGCTCTTACGCGCCACCAGTCGCGCCGGAAAGTTGAAAGTGGGCGTGTACGAATTGAACGACGGGATGTCCGCCTATACGATCGCGGACGTTCTGACCAAAGGCAAAGTCAAGATGCTGCGCCTGACCATCCCGGAGGGGTGGACCAACCGGCAGATCGGCGATTACTTCGCGGAGAAAGGCCTGGTCGAGGATCGGGCGGCGTTTCTCGCCCTGGCGCGCGACCCGGGCCTCCTGGCCGCGTATAAAATTCCGGCCGACACAACCGAGGGTTATTTATTCCCCGAAACCTATACCGTTCCACGCGGGTATCCGGCCAGGAAAATCGTGGAGGCCATGCTGAAACGTTTCGCGGTGGAGCTGGCCAAACTGGACGTACCGGCCGACATGCCTCCGGCGATTTTACACGAACGCGTTATCCTCGCGTCCATTGTGGAGCGCGAGGCGGTCCGGCCGGCGGAACGCCCGGTCATGGCCCAGGTTTTTATCAATCGCCTTGAAAAACGTATGCGTCTGGAATCCTGCGCTACGATTCAGTATTTGCTGGATAAACCGCGGCCACGCCTGTACGAAAAAGATTTAAAGATCGAATCCCCGTATAACACGTATCGCAACGACGGCCTGCCTCCCGGACCCGTCTCCAATCCAGGTCTGCCCGCTTTGCGCGCCGCGTTCCAGCCCGTTCCCGGACCGTACCTTTTCTTTTTGCTGAAACCGGACGGATCGCACCAGTTTTCGGTGACTTACAAAGACCACCTGGAAGCCAAACGGAAATACCTCGGCTCCTGAAATCCGCCCGCCGGCCCCCGAAAAATCCTGCATAAATTTCCGATTCCAACAGATAATAGGGGAATACGGGTGGAATTGAATGCAGTCATCAACGGAACCAAAGACCAGAAAGAGCGAAAATCGGCCAAAAACCCGGACCGAAGGCGATGACCCGGTCCTCGGTTCGCTCCTGGGTCTGAAAACGCAACTGGCCCATCTGGAGCAGGAACAGCAGGCCATTCGCGCGGAATTAACGAAAAAACGCAAAAATCGAGCGCGGCGGCTGCAGGAAATCCGGGACACGCGGGCCCGGAACCTGGCCTCCCTTGACCGCATGAAAGCGGGACTGGCCGAATCCCAATCCCTCACCCGGAAGCAAAAAGATTACCTGAAATTGATGCGGAAAGTACAGAAACAGAACGAAGAATCACTGAACCGCATTGCCCGCCGCCTGGACGGCCTGGAGACTCTGCTCCAGGAGGGGGCTCTGCCAGTGGATCAACTCCGCTCCGAACTCTTGAATATGCTGGGCGACCTCCACCAGATGCGTGAACGCCGCCAGAAAGTGGAAACCCTGGTCAGCTCGCCCTGATGGCTATCTGATCTTCGGCGAATTTACCCGGTGTTTCCGCGTGAACCGGCACCGTTTCGTTCAGCGGACTCGCGATGCGAATTTCCCGGTCCGGGATCCGTTTTACGAAACGCAAAATCGGCTGGAAATTCTTGAACCCCATGGTCTCTTTTAACCGTCGCGGGTCCACCCCGCGTTTCAGAAGATGCAGGGCATACAACATCCGCAGGGTTTCAGCGGTAATTTTGGACATTTTCAGTCTTTCGGATGAGTTCGTGAGAAAAATCTGCAAGGTCCGGCGTGAAACCGGCAACACTTCCCCGGTCGTGCTCCGACGCAGGGAAAAAAGAAAATCCTCCCCGGTCTTTTCCGTCAGACATTCCGCGATTTCCGCTTTCAGGCACTCCGGAAAATAAACGGTCCGGGCCAGGTCGTCCCCGCTGCCGCGAATTGTGATACGAAGATCCTCAATGTCAAGGTCTGAAACTCGAATTTCTACGACTTCCTTCAAGCGGATGCCGCTCGCGTAAATGAGCCGGGCCATTAAACCACACAGGTGTGGCCTGGTATAATCGAATAGCCGCTGCAAATCCTGCTGGTGAATCTCCATTTTATTCCCCCTCTGATCAGAACAGAAAAAACCCGTAGTAAGTTTCGCTGGGCAATTAGCGGTAATTTACCCTGAGAGTAAAGACCCCAGCCTTTATCAGACTCATATTTTACCCGGTATCTATCAAAAAATGATAGATACTCTAAAAAAATTTGAGTCCGGGGCATTCCTCCCCCCGGAGCGGGCCGCGGCCACAATTCGAATCAGGGGCCCTGAATCTGGCGATCAATTTCCAGAATACGTTGTTTATATTCCGGTAGTCTGGCCTGTTCAGCCGGGGGGCAGACCGAACTGCGGGCCGGGATCTGGCCCTGTTTTTCCTGCTCGCAGAGGTTGATCCGGGCCATCAGCCAGATTTTCTGGCGCAGCAGATAGGTGCGCTCCGAATCCGGGCGATCCGCCTGGGCCGCGGTCCGGGTGGCCTGGCCCGCCCCTGAGAACACCATTCCGGTGAACACCGTCATGGTCCCCCCGAAGAGGACAAGGGCCGCGCCGGTCAACCAGGCCGCCAGATTTTTTTTGAGAGAATTCAACGTCAGTTCGATCTTCATGGTGCGGTTTCCTCTTCCGTACTGCTGTCCCGGTTTTTGATCAAATCATCCAGCTGGCGGGCCACGAGCCGTGAAATCGCGAGCGTTTCCCGCCCGGTGTGGTATTCGAGGTCTTTGCCGAACACTTTGATTTCGCCCAGTTTCTTACCCGTGCGCATGTCGAAGATCGAAACATTGACCATGACCTGTAACAGGTCTTCCAGCAGAGTTTCCGTGCGGACTTCCTGCACTCCGCCCTGGAGCAAAAGTTTACCGCCGAAGCTGCGATTGAACAATTCCACTTCGTTATCGGTCAGAGAGCGATCGACCGGCAGCGACGATTTTTTGAGTAAGTCGGCCACCTCGGGCGCCTCGGCCGTGGTGTACCCGTTTTCGCGCAGCGCGAAAGCCAGAGTCTGATAAAAATTCGCGCGGGTCAGCGGGCTCATGCCCGACCCCGTCGAATCGAAATACCCGATGCCGACGTCTTTGATATCGTCATACGAGGTCGCGGGCCAGGCGCCGGTACGGATGGACTCCACCTGGAAGTTTTTACATGTTAACGCCAGCAAGAGAACCGGCAGGACCGGCCAGAGAATATTTTTGTTTGTTTTCATCTTTTTCTTTCCTCAGTTTCCCCGGACGGGTCACAGGCAGCAACGAAACCCGATCTGATTGTTTCTCGTATCCGGTGAAAAATAATGAGCGGTAAAACAATCCGTGTCAGCGCCGGTGGCGAACGATCCACCCACGGCGACCACGCGGCCCCGCCGCATATCGGCCACCCATTCCATGGCGTTCCCGACCATATCGTGCACTTCCGTATCCGTATGGCATTCGCGTTTCTGGCCGGTGGCCATCAACCCGTCCGATTCCAGATTGCACAAACCCGCGCGAAACGTTTTTCCATACGAATACTGGTTGCGGCGAATACCCATGCAGGCGTTTTTCCATTCGTAAAACGAACAGAGTCGTTTACCCTGGCCGGAACAGATTTTGCCGGCCTCTTCGGCCGTCACCTGGACGCGCGGGGTTTGATTGCGCGCTGAAAAAAAATCGCCCGGCCCCGTTTCGGAGGCCTCATAACGATCGATATAAAACGCGCGCGCCGCGGATTGTACGGCCACCATATCCATGGACGGTTCGGCCGCGGGCGTCGCCACCGGCGGCGCGTGAACCGTAGACGCGAGCGGATCTTTCGGCACCGCTTTTTGATTTCCCGAGCACCCGACGATCAGAAGCGAAAGGCATAAGAGCCATTCAGATTCAAAGTTTCTTTTTGTATTCATTTCCAGACCCGATTTATATTTATATTTTTAAAAACCCGAGCGGGCAATTAGGCCTCCGTAAAACGGAACATTAATTCGCGCGATCATTCGTTTCCAGACTGGAAACCGGTCGCGTGGTTTCCCCGAGTTCCACGGAAACCACGGTGTCGACCGGAGTCTCCGCCTTCAGAGTGGCCAGAGTTTTTTCCAGCTCTTTCGCGCCACCCTCCGGGAGCGGGCGCTCTTCGGTGAAATACGTCCGAAACCCCCTGGCCGCCTGGTCCGTTAAATTGAACTGGAGCCAGTCCATGGAATTACAACGGCCCTCCACCACCGATTCATCCTGCCGCGTGACCCGGCAACGCGTGGGCAAAAAATATACCCGCAGGGCGGCGGTTGTGTTCGCGGTCACGGCCGTCCCGGTGCCTTCGGTTTCCCCGTCGTTCGGCGTCGCGTCCGGGGCCTCCGCGTTTTCACCGGCGGCCCGGGTGGACGGCTCCGCGGCGGTCTTTTCCCCGGGCGACAGGACCCGCAGACGCAGGGCTTTCCATTCAACAAATTCAACGCGGCGAATTTCCTCCACCGGAAGGGCGACTTCCTGAACCGAGTTCTCCGGCCGGATGTAAAGAGTATGCTGGCTGATCACGGCCTTACCCGTGATCTGTTTGCCTTCTTTTAAATTCAAAACAAGGCCGCGAAGCCCCAGATCCAGGGCGGGCGTTCGCGCCCCTGAGTCCTTTTCCTTTTTTTCCTCTTTTGCCCGGGGTTTTTCGCGCGCGATATCCTGACCCAGTTCTTCCTGGATTCTTTTTAAAATGTCCTTTTCTATGATACGATCGTCACCGGGAATGAATTCGCTTTCCTGGGCCGGCGCCTGTGCCCACAGCCCCGAAGCGCAAAAAATCCCGATCCCGACCGCCAGTACGAGTCCTTTTATACCGGATTTCATGGGAAAATCTCCATCGGTGGATTATCTTTCAGTAATTGTTCGATCAATTTCTGCCGTTCGCGCGAAATTCGAACTTCCGCCACGCGGCCGAGGATTCGATCGGCTTCCGCCTCGACTTCTTTTCGCCCCAGGCCGGCTTTTTTTATCGTGGAATTTGTTTTCACGAATTCCTCAAGCGCCGCGTCGTCAGGGCGTAATTCTTTTCTGGTACGATCCTCGATGGACGCGAAGCGGCCCTCGTGGTGATAGTAGTACTCTTCCATAATTTTTTCGAGCTGCGGAAGAATAAAGGCGGCGGCCTCCGGAGAGTCGAAGATGTTTTCTTCAATTCCCTTCGCGATGGCGAGCTGGCGCAAGAGGTGCTTTTTGATGTACAGCCTGCGCACGCCTTCCGCGATCGGCTTCAGGCCATCCGCGTCAAGAACGCGATTCCCATCCGCGTAGAAAAACGATCCTTCCGTAACGCTGAGAGTTCCAGACTTTCCGAGCGTTCGTCCCGACGCGGCCGCTTCCGTTTGATTCTTTTTTAAACGCTGATACGTTTCCACGACAGGATCATTACAGGCGACGATCATCAGCATCGCGCCCACGAGACATAATTGGTTGTTCTTTATATGTTTCATAACCACAGGAACTATGGTTGAGCCACCGCCCGGGCAAGATCAATCATATTTTCGAACGTATACTTTCGCGTCTTGAATATAACATATTCACATTGTTATTATGGTGAGTATTTCTTAATTTAATTATGTTTATGGTTTTAACCTGATTGACAATTGGAATTACGATGACAGGACATAGCGAGGTTGCGACGAATACAAACATGACGCAACGATGGTTCGGGGTTTAAGAAAGATGGATAACGTAAAAACAAATATAAAAAACGTACCAGTTCGCTTCGGGAAAAAAGGAACGCTCATCGGGCTGCTGCCCTTGATTCTCGCCGGGTTGTATTTCGCCGGATGCAGCAAAGAAGATGGTTTTTCGAAAGAAGAACTGGTTGAGTTTCAGAAAGCCCAGGCGATGTATCGCGGCCAGAAGTTTGACGACGCGAAAGACATCCTGAATAAACTTATCGCGCAAAAGCCTGATAATATCGAAGCGGGTGTCTTACGCGCAAAAATTCATTTTTTTACGCGCGAATACGATCAGGCCGAGGCGCTCCTCCGCAAATACGCGGACCGCGACGACGATAATCCTTATGTACTGATGTGGCTGGGCAAAACCGTCGCCGTCCAGGAAAAACGAAACGCGGAAGCCATCGAAATTTTCAAGACGATCGTGGAACGGGACCCGGAAAACTACCTGGCGCGCTACTACCTTGGCCGCTGCCTGGAACGGGACCAGAAATTGAAGCCGGCTCTGGAGCAATACTATAACGCGCTGGCCCTGGAGTACGAACTCAGCAAAATCCACCAGCACCTCGGCACCCTTCTGACCGAAATGAAAATGACCGATCGGGCGCAACACCATATCAGCCGGGTTCAGATGTTGAACCAGCGCCCCTCCGCGGGTGGCGGCTCAGAAACCGCGGCCGCGGGAAAACCGGCCGCCGAAAAGAAACCGGCCGCGGGCAAACCCCGGGGGAATGGTAAGTCATGAACCGGGCCTGGACGGGGAGCTGCCTCGTCCTCTGCCTGCTCCCCATTTTCGGCGCGGTTTCACCCATCTGGGGGCGCAGGTTAGGACTGAAAGAGGCCGAACAGGTCGCGCTCACGAACAGTTTTGAGCTGCGCATGCTGCGCGCGGAGCGGGGCATCGCGGACCAGAATATCAAGGGCAAGTTCCGGGATTTTTTTCCCACGGTATCGGTTTCGTACCGCCAGAACCGTACCGTCGCCCGGCGCGACTTCGACCAGGGCCGGTATTCGGTCCAGCTTTCGGTTTCCCAGCCGGTGTACGACGGGGGCCGGAGCAAACTGGCCTACGAAATCGCCAAAATCGACGCACGCATGGCCAGGAGTCAGTACTGGCAGAATACGAACCAGCTACGGTTTCAGGTGCGCCAGGGCTTTCTCAAACTCCAGCAACAACGCGGAAACATTTCGGTCTCGCGGGCCAGCATGGAAAGCGCGCGCGCGTTAAAAATCCGTTCGTCCATGGAACGCAAGCAGGGCGAAATCACCGAACTGGATTACCGCGAGGTTGAAAACGAATTCACACGGCGCGTGCTGACGCTCAAGCAGGAAGAGGAAACGTATAAAGACGGACTCATCGATTTTAAAAATCTTCTGCGACTCCCGGAAGAAGGCGTTCCGGACATCGCCCTGCTTGATCTGTACGGCCTGGAGGTGGCGGCCCTCAAGTTCAACCCGGACGATCTGTACGATCTGGCCGTAAAAAATCGCCCGGATGTAAAACAGGCGAAAATCGACGAAGCGCGCTCGCGGCGGGAGTTTCTGATCACGAAGTACTCCTATTTACCGAATGTTTCGCTGACGGGCAACTACGGGAAAACCGGGGAAGAGTGGCCGCCGCGTTCAACAGAGTGGGGCGTCGGCATCAATTTCACGTTCAACTTTCTGGGCAACACGCTGCGCAACGACGCGCAGTTGCAACGTTCGCGCGACAATACCTCGCGCGGTATTTCAACGAGCGGCAACCTCGATATTTACAGCAACGCGGCCTGGCAGCAACCGCACATGCAGAACCAGATTCAGCTCATGCGCAACAAACAGAAAAAAGCGGACCTGATTCGCGACATCCGCCTGCAAATCGCCCGGGCACACCGCGGCATTGAGGACAAACAAAAAGCGCTGCGGCTTTCGGACGAATCGCTGGCGATTCGCGAGCTGCGCAACCAGGTGGAACGCCGGCGCATGATCATGGGCGAGCTGTCGTTGTCCGAATACCTGGAAGAAGAAATCAAGCTGATCCAGGCGCGCCTGCAACTCATCCAGGAGCGCGTCGACTTCGCCCTGTCGATCAACCAGCTCGAAATGGACCTGGGACTGGAACTGGATACGCTCGAAATGTTGAACTTCGCCGAACTCAAGCCGGAGGAAGAAGAGGAAGGCATCCGGCGCCTGTGGTTACCGAAAACCAATATCCTGAAACCGGGAGAAGCTTATGAACGCAATTAAAGACAGGCCCCCGCTGCCCTACCACGAAATCGAATCGCCGTTTTATAAAACGGAGGTCAAGAAAGCCCCGCGTTTCAACACGCAGAAGGCCGTGAATTTGCTGCGCGCCAACAAACGCGGCGTGGGCGCGGCGCTGCTCTTGATGATGGGCGCTCTGATCGCGAAAGAAATCTTTTTCAAAGCGAAAGCGCCCGAGGCCGACCTGAGCGGCATGGCACCGGACGTGGAATACATCGTCGTGCAGCCGGAAACCCTGGTGCATAAGATCCAGTCGCCGGGCACGGTGAGCTTTTTCGAAAAAGCCTCCGTGGCGGCCAAAATCCAGGGACGCGTGGAGTCGCTTTTCGTCGAAATCGGCGACCGTGTCAAGAAAGGCGAAGACCTGGCCCAGCTGGAAACCTTCGAACTGGAGTTGTCCCGGCGCGGGGCGATCGCGCAGCAAAACTCCGCGCGTTCGGGCCTTTCGCTGGCGGAAGCCCAGTACCGCCGGGCGCGCCAGGGCATCCAGAAGCAAATCAAGTCCTTCGAACAGATGCAGACCGATATTCTCAACAAAAAAGCCGACTGGCTGGCGTCGAAGGAGAATTTGCGCAATAAGAAAGAAATCTACGACCTCGGCGGGGTTTCGTCGCAAGAACTGAAGGCCGTGTACAACGCGTACCTGACCTCCATGACCTCCTATTACAATTCGCGTAAGAGCTTCCAGACCAGCATGATCGGGTATCGTAATAAGGACCTGCTGGAAGCCGGCCTGGCCCTGCCCAAAACAGACGGGGACGCGGTGAAGACGTTCATCGACTACAATACCGAAGTCGAAAAAGAACAGGTCAACGCGGCGCGCATGGCGCTGGAAAACGCGCGCCTGTCGATCGAGAACGTCGAACTCCAGATTCGCGAAAGTACGATTCGCTCGCCCCTGGACGGGATCGTGGCATCGCGCGCGATCGAAATTGGAGAAGAAACCAAACCGAATGAACCGGTTTTTACCGTGATAAGGGCGGATAAGTTACTTATCACGACAAGCGTCTCCGAAGAAGAGATCGCCTTCGTCAAGCAGGGCCAGATCGTGGAGTTTACGGTGGACGCGACCGGCGGCGATTCCTTCCAGGGCACGGTGTACCGCGTGTCGCCCGTGATCGATACGAAAACGCGCACGGCGGAAGTGCGCATCGAATATGACAACGAGGCGGAGCGACTCAATCCAGGGATGTTCGTGCGGACTTCGATTATTACGCGCAAAAAAGAAAACAGTTTCGCGCTACCGGAGAGCGCGCTCGGCAATCAGCGCCAGGAAAATGGGCAACTTGTCGCGGAGATCTTTGTTTTAAAAAACAATAACGTTTTTCAAAGAAAAGTTGCCATCGGCGAACGCTTTGGCGATCGTTTTGAAATTATCGGCGGCTTGAATCAGGGCGAAGGCGTCGCCATCAACAATATCAACATCCTGAAAGACGGCGCGCTGATTCGCCCGCGCGATAAGACGCCGAAATCGGACGAAAAAGCACCCGAAGCCGCCGGGGCAAAAGATTCCGGGGCGGAAACCCCTCCCGCGGAGGCACAGAATGAACAACAGAACAACACAAATAATACAGATAACGCGTACGATCGACCGGCGCTCCCCGCTGATCCGGGCGCGAAGGCCGGGGGCGGGGTCGAAAAACCCGCTGAAAAAGTTTCTGACCCGTTTTGAACGCGATTTTACAAAATGGATTCGTTTTCCGGGTTTTCAAATGAGACATAATTTCGCACAAATGCCCATTTTGGGTATTATCGCGCAAACGCGAAAAGCGCGAACTATGGCGGCGCTGTCCCTGCTCGTATTCGCCGCTTTCGCGGCCTGCGATAACGCGGAAGACATTCCGGAATTACTGCTGACCGACGGGAACGGCGTTTCCGCGCTCAGCCGGCCGCGCGTCGTCTCCACGAATCCGGCCGGCAACGGCGGCACGTACCCGGGTAATCTGGAAATTTACGCGGACTTCAGCGTCGCCATGGATACCGAAGCCACGCGCAACGCCTTCAGCGTCACCGGCGCGGCCTCGCCCAGCGGGCTGGTTCAGTGGGACGGGGATCGTCGTATCAAATACAAACTGGATGAAGACCTGGTGCCGGGGAACAGCTACCAGTTGAAAGTGGGGCGGAACGCGAAGTCGAAAGAAGGGTATTTACTTGAAATCGATCATATCGTATTCTTCACCGTCGGTTCGCGCATCGACGGACCGACCGTTGTCTCCACGACGCCCGCTGACAACGCCCAGGCGGTGGATATTGCCGCTCCCCTGCGCATCATTTTCAGTCGCCCCATGAACCAGGCGTCCACGGAGGCGGCGTTCAAGATTTCGCCCTCGGCCGCGGGAGCCTTCACCTGGGACGCGGATTCGCTCGCGTTTACGTACACCCCGTACACGGACCTGACCTTCGCGACGACCTACTCGGTTACGATCGGCGTGGGCGCCACGGATACGGAAGGGATTCCCCTGGCCAGCACCCACACGTTTTCGTTCCAGGCCGGCACGGATTTTACGAACCCCACAATTCTGGGCGTACGCGAATCGGCCGGCGTGACGAGCATTCCGGACGGTGCCGCGGGCGTGTTCAAGGACGCGGCCTTCGTCGTTTCGTTCGACGAAGCGATGAACTTCGATGAGACGGAATCGGCTTTTTCACTCACGCGCCTTTCGGACAGCAGTTCGGTGTCCGGCGTCTTCAGCTGGGCGGCGAACTTTCAGAGCGTGACCTTTACGCCGGATTCGCCGCTTGAGCCGGAGAACTGGTACCGCCTGGAAGTCACCACCAGCGCCCAGGATCAGGCGGGTAATTCGCCCAGCCTCCCGCTCCAGGTGCAGTTTTACGTGGACAACTCCGGCACGTATTCCGGTACGGCCGCCGCCCACAGTACGTATCTGCGCGTGACTCGCGTCGACAAAGTAACACCGGCGCCGGTCCAGACGAATCTCACGCCGATCGACAACAATACGATTCATTCGCTGACGATCGGCACGGGTCCCCAGACGGTCGTGATGGATATCGTCTTCGATAAGACCCTCGACGCGAATACGATCGCGGAGAACGTCACCGTCACGCGGCTCATCGCCAAACCGGGCACGTCCGCGGCCACGATCATCGGCCTCCAGCGCAGATCGGACGGCGGAACCAACAACGCGATTCGCGTGACCATGAGCGGTTTTCACAACACGGACTATCTGCTGGAAGTCCTGGGAAGTACCGGCGGCCTCAAGTCAGACGCCACGCTCGCCCCGGGCGAAACCGGTTCCTGGCTCCAGAACGACGTTAAAATCTACCTGAGGGGAATTTAAGATGAAACGCAACGGTAACCATTTCCTGCTCCTGACGCTGCTGGCCCCCGCCGTTTTCGCCTTCGCGTCGTGCGAAGCCCTGAACGACGAGGAGTTACAATCGATGCTCCTGCCCCAGGTCTCGGGCGATAACTTCAAGGTCCGGGTAATCTCGGCGAATCCGTCGGACGGTCTCAAGGGATTGAAGGCCGAAGATCCGATTTTCGCCATTTTCAGCGCGCCCATGGATCAGGAGCAAACCCAGCAGTCCTTTCGGATGTCGTCCAGCACGGGCACGGTGACGGGCGCCTTTCGCTGGGAAGGCCAGAAAATGATTTTTCAGCCCAAGGCGGCGCTCACGGATTCCGGCGAATACACGATGACGATCGGGCGCCAGAGCGAATCAGCGACCGGTGTGGACATGGCCCAGGATTTTATCGTCCGCTTTTTCGCGCTGGCGGATAACGCCAAACCGGAATGGGTCAGCGCCAATCCCGCCGACGGAACGACGGGCGTGAGCGCGAACACGGTGATTACCCTGACCTTCACCGAGCAGATCGATTTCGCGTCGGTGGCGGACGGGATTTCAGTTTCGCCCTCGTTTCTGAACACGATCACGATCTCCGGCAGCAATGTCACGATCACGCCGCAGTCGCCGCTAACCGTGGGCACGATTTATACGGTGAACGTCAATACGAATCTGAAAGATCTTTCGGGCAATCCCCTGCGCACCGAAAAGACGCTGACCTTCGTCGTCGGCAACGACTTCGGCGATCCGTCGATCACCGGCGCCACGGCGGGGGGCACGGCGCTGACGGAAGGGATCATCACCTCCGGCATCGAAAAAAACGCGGCCCTGGTCATCAATTTCAGCGAGGCCATGGAGCGTGTCAGCGCCGAAGGCGCGATTTCGATTTCGCCGACGATCGCCACCAGCAAAACCTGGAACGGAGCCATGACCCAGTTGACGATCACGCCGACGACCAACTTCGACATGGAAGAAAACTACACGCTGACGATCGACACGACCGCGGAGGACACGGCGGGGAACGGACTGGATAAGACCTACTCGTATCCGTTTTATACCGACGGCGTCAACTCGGTTCGTCCGGCGGTCCAGGACGTACGCCTTGAAAACGCGTCGATCCCGGGCGTCACCTGCGACGGTTCGGCCACGACCGCCACCTACGGGACCGCGCTCGCGCCGCTGGACGTGGTGGACATCTTGCAGGTGATCGACCGCGATCCGACCGCCGGGAGCGAAATCTGCGTCGTACGCTTTCGCGTACTCTTCAACAATACGATGGTGCTCACGTCGCTTCTTTCTGAAACTTCGTTCGTTAAAATTTTCGACAGCAGCGGCGGCACGATGACCATTTACGACATCATCGTCGTCGGCAACCAGGCCTTCGTGGAAGTGAACGGGAGTCCCTTCCCTGGCGGAACCGGTACGCCCACGTACAAATTGAAAATCGGCGCCGACGCGTACGATACGAACGGAAATACAATGGGAACGGATTATGAACTGTTCCTGACTTTTTAACGATTGCGATGTTAGCAGGGGAACCACGGGGGACACAGGGAGCACGGGGACACGGGAACAATTCAGGCTGATAACATTTTTGAGCGTTCCGGAACGCTGATTTTAATGTTCCTTTCTTTCGCTCCCCGTGATCCCCGTACCCCCGTGGTAACTAATACGACGGCTAAATGCGGATTTATATAAAGAGAGACCGCGACCATGATAGATTTTTGTATCAAACGACCCATCGCCACGACGATGATTTACGTGGCGGTGATTTTGCTCGGCGTCATTTCCCTGACCCGGTTAAAGGTGACCCTTTTTCCGGATATCGTGTTTCCGCGCCTGACGGTGCTCACCGGGTATCCGAACGTTTCGCCGGAGGAGATCGAGAACCTCGTCTCGCGGCCGATTGAGGACGCCGTCAGCTCCGTATCGGGCGTAAAAAAAATCCGTTCGTTTTCGCGCGAAGGACTTTCGATCGTGGACGTGACGCTCGACTGGGGCACCAACCTGGACCTGGCCACGATTCAGGTGCGCCAGAAGGTGGACCTGGCGCGCAATCTCCTGCCCCAGGACACGCAGAAATCGATCATCGACAAATTCGACCCGTCCTCCGACCCGGTGGTTACGATCATCGCCAGGCCCGTGGGGCTCACGTTCAACAATACCCGCGATTACATTGAAAAAAACGTCCGGCCGTTCTTCGAACGGATCAACGGGGTGGCCAATATCTCCATCCGGGGCGGGCGTAAGCGCGAAGTCCAGATCAACGTGGACAGTAAAAAGATGCACAGCCGCGGCCTGTCCATCGACGGAATCGCGCAGGCCCTGTCTTCCTCCAACTTCAATTTCCCGGCCGGGAACGTACGCCAGGGGGACCGCGAGCTGACGGTTCGCATCATGGGCGAATTCCTGGAAGTAGACGAAATCAGAAACGTGGTCGTTGGCGCGAACGAAGCGGGCGTGCCGATCTATCTGCATGAAATCGCGACGCTCAAGGACGATTACAAAGAAAAAAAAGGCGCCGCTCTCCACAATGGCCGCCAGGCGATCGTGCTGGGGTTGAAAAAAGAACCGGGCAAGAACACCGTGGAAACCGCCAGCGCCGTGCGGGAGGCCCTGGCCGAAATCAATAAACGGTTCGAACGTGACGTGCAGTTCGAGATCATCCAGGACCAGTCGGGATATATCTCCGGCGCCATCGGTTCGGTCAAGGACGCGGCCCTGATGGGGGGCCTGATCGCTTTTCTCGTTCTGTTCGCGTTCCTGAAAGACTTACGGGCTTCGCTCATCATCGTCATCACGATCCCGATTACGATTCTTTCCACGTTCATCCTCATGTACATGATGGATCTCTCACTGAACATCATGAGCCTGGGTGGCCTTGCGCTCGGTGTGGGCATGATGGTGGATAACTCCATCGTCGTGCTCGATTCCGTGTTTCTTGAGAAAGAAGAAAAACCGCAGAAAAGTTTCCAGCAGGCGGCGATCGACGGCACGACGATCGTACAGGGCTCGGTGTTCGCCTCCACGTTAACGTCGATCGTCGTTTTCGTGCCCATCATTTTCGTGCCGGGTATCGCCGGTCAGGTGTTCAAAGACCTGGCCCTGACCGTTTCGTTCTCTCAGTTTTCTTCGCTGATCTGCGGGCTGACGCTGATTCCGATGCTCACCTCCCTTGAAATCACCCCGTCCAGTATGCTCGGTCGTACCATTGAACGGGTCAACGCCATCGGTAAACCCCTGTTTGATTTTACCGAAATCGGCGTGACCGTGCTGCGCGAACGTTATACCTGGGGCATGAATTTCGCGCTGAAGCAGCCGGGTCGTATGCTGGGTTTCGCGGGCGCGCTGTCCCTGGTTGGCGTGCTCTTGATGATCCCCATCAAACGCGAATTGTTCCCCGCCGTCGACCAGGGAATCGTCACCGCCATTATGGAATTGCCCGGCGGGACGAGCGTGGAGGACTCCGAACAACTGCACGCGCGGATTCAGAAATACCTGGTGGATCGAAATTTATCCTTCCACGCCGTCACCAACATCGGCCACGACGAGGAGGATCGTGAATCGCTGATCAAAGGCAACCGCAAAGGGAATTACTCGGAAAGTATTTATTACGTGGACCGCAGCGTGTTGAACTCGTTCGATTTCATCACCCACATGGAGGCGGCCCTGGACGGCACCGGCAATCTCAAGGCCAACTTCAAGGTGAAAGGCGACGCGCTACAGGAACTGCTCGGCGAAGCGGGCTCTTCGGTTCTGATCGAAATCGAATCATCGGATCGTTCGGTCAGCCGCGCGATCGCCCAGGCGATGGGAACGGTTTTACAGAATGTCAAGGGCGTTAAGTCGATGGAATCCTCCGCCATCGCGCAGGACCCGGAGATCAAAATTTTTCTCGACCGCCAGAAGATCGCGGCTTCGGGCCTTTCGGCGCAGGCGGTGGCCGGGGCCGTGCGTTCGGCGGTCCTCGGTACGGTGCCCACGACCTATCGCAAGGGCGACCAGGAAATCGACGTACGCGTGCGGCTCCAGGAGTTCGATCGCAAACGGGTCGATCAGCTCGACCAGGTGTTTTTACCCGCGGGCGAAGAAGGTATGCTGGAGCTCAGTCATTTCATTTCGCACAAGGAAGGGAAAGGTTTTCCGGCTATTTTACGCGAAAACCAGCGCCGGATCGAACAGATAAAAATCCAGTACGACCCGGATCAGGAGGAACCGATTTACGAATTATTACATAAAATGATCGATAAGGCCAACGCGGAGCACGCGCAACTGACGGATACGAAACCGGTCATCGCGCTCAAACAGGAAAACCAGGAGACCCTCGATTCGCTGAAGAGTCTGATCTTCGCGTTCGTGCTTTCGATCACTCTGATCTACATGTTGCTCGGCGGACAGTTCGAATCTTTTTTGCATCCGATTACGCTGGCGCTCGCGATTCCGATGATGGCCTTCGGGGTTTCGTTTTCCCTCCTGATTACGGGCCACTCGCTCAACGTCACCTCGGCCACCGGGATGATCATGCTGGTCGGGATCGTCGTCAACAACGGCATTGTGCTGTACGAATTCATCCAACAGAACCGCGACCCGGCGCTCGCCGAACGCGGCCGCGATCTCCCGCACCTGCCGCCGATTTTGATTAAGAGCGGGCAGGATCGCCTGCGGCCCATTCTGCTCACGATGCTCACGTCTCTGCTCGGCCTGTTGCCTATGGCCATTGGTTTTGGGGAGGGCAGTGATCTCCAGGCGCCGATGGCAGTGGTCGTTACGGGCGGGATGCTCGTTTCGTCCGTGCTGACCCTGGTCGCCTTCCCCACTTTGTTTTTAATGGCCGAGTACCTGCGCACCCAGGGTTTCCGCGTGATGTGGGGGAAACTCAAGCAGGGTCTGTAAAGACCGCGCGAGAATTATTATGAACGGTTTGGTCGCGATATTCATAAGAAAGCCGATCATGTGCACCATGATCCTCTCCACATTGATGATGGTGGGGACCATTTCGATCTTCCGCCTGCCGGTCGGCCTGATGCCGAACCTGGCCAGTCCGGGCATCACCATCATTACACGCTGGTCGGGCGTGGCCGCGGGCAAGGTGGAGGAAGTGATCACGATTCCGGTGGAACGCGTCGTCAGCGATATCCCCGGCATCGAAAAAATGCTTTCAACGTCCAGCGACGGCGAATCGAAGATCAACCTCATCTTTACGCACGATAGCGATATCATGGTGAAGATCGTGGAAGCCTCCGAGCGCGTGTACCTCATCCGCGATCAGTTCCCCCGCGAAGTGGAACAACCCTCCATCATCCAGTACGACCCGAGCGACAAGCCGGTGTACATCATGTCGTTCTCCAGCAAACGTTACGACCTCAAAGAGCTGCGCGAAATCGTGGACAAACAGGTCAAGCTACAATTCGAGCGCATCGAGGGTGTTTCGGAAGTGTTCGTGGGCGGCGGCTTCGAACGCGAAATCCAGGTCACGGCGGATTCGGCGCGCATGTCGGCCCACGGGATTTCCGTTCAGCCCCTGGTCAATGAAGTGGCTTCCGGAAATATGTTCGTTCCCGGCGGCAAACTGCCCGTCACCCAGGGAGCGGCCGGCGGTCTGGAGCGGAGCATTTACACCGCCGCCAAGTACGAGAGTATCAAAGAAATGCAGGAGCTGTTCATTCCGTCGCAGAGCGGCCTTTTGCGCCTGCGCCAGCTCGGATCGGTCAAGGACCACTACCGCGAACGTGACAGCATTTCGCGCACGAACGGCGAAGAACGCGTCACGCTCTACATCCAGAAAGCCGGCACGGCCAGCACCCTGTCGATCACGGAACGTTGTGAGGAGATTTACCGGACGCTAAAAATCCGCGATATCCAGACGCATGAAGTCTACAACCAGGGCGAATCGATTCGCAAGGCCATCGACCAGGTGACCAGTTCCTGTTACATGGGCGGCCTGATCGGCATCCTGGTGCTGTATATTTTTCTGCGAAAACTGTTCATGACCCTGGTCCTGGCGCTTACGATCCCGGCTTCCGTTTTGACCACGATGTTCTTGATGTATCTTTCGAACATCGATCTGAACGTCATGAGCCTCTCAGGGCTGGCGCTCGGCGCCGGAATGCTGGTGGATACGTCGATCGTCGTCTCCGAATCGATCGACGTGCACTTAAAAAAGACGAATAATTTGTTCGAGGGCGTCTTGCAGGGGACCGGGGTCGTGTTCGTCGAAAACATCGCCGCCACCCTGGCGACGATCGTAATCTTTATTCCGTTGATCTTTACCGATCCCGAAACGCGTCAGATGTACGCCGGTCTGACGCTGACCGTCACGTACTCCCTGCTGGTTTCGTTGATCTTCTCCGCGACTCTCCTGCCCTCGTTCATCCTCGTCGTTCTGAAATGGGGCAAAGAAATCGATCTGTTTACGTACTTCGGACAGGCCGGTTCCACCTGGATCACGACCGCCTTCGCGCCCGGAACGACCGGTTCGCGACTTTCGGCCAGGCTGCCGGCGAAATTTACCGCGTTCGTGGGTCATCACTACCGCAAAGACACGCTTCGCAAGATTTTCAACATGGATCTTTTACTGAAGCGCTACCGCATCGCCTGCCGTCCGGTGTATCGGAACATTCGGTACGCCCTGATCATACCGATGATCTTTCTGGCGATTACCCCGTTTTTATTTCAGTACATTCCCAAAGAATATTCCAGCCCGGTGGACGCCCAGGAGATCGAGGCCTCGGTGGACCTGGACACCGGCATTCACCTGGATCGCACGGAAGCGGTCGTAAGCGAAATCGAGCTGGCCATGAAAGCCCATCCCTCGGTCAAGGAGCTCACGTCCAAAATCGAGAAGTGGCACGCGACAATCCACATCAAATTGAACAAAGACTCCGGGCTTGACGCGGACGAGACCATTGAGGAGTTGCGCAAAATCACGGAGCAGTTCGACGAGGCTTTCGTGTACTTTGAAAAGTCGGGCGAAGCGGCCAGCAGCCGGGAACTCAACATCGACTTTTACGGCGACAACATTAAAGTCCTGAAAGAATTCGCCTCGGAATGTTCCGGAAAAATCCAGGGGAATGTCAAAGGCGTCAAACAGGTTATCCTTCGTTTTCGCGGGCCAAAACACGAAATTCAGGTGCGGCCATATACGACGAAAGCCGCACTGTCGGGCACTTCGTCCCAGGAAATCGGGTCCACGGTTCGCCAGCTTTTAACCGGAACCATCATCACGAAATTTTACGACAAAAACCGGGAAGTGGACGTCCGCCTCATGGGGATGGACGAGGTGATTGAGACGCCCGAACAACTGTACGCGCTCCTGCTGCCTCTGGAAGAGCGAACAGTGCCCCTCCGTTCGCTGGCCTCGTTCACGCAGGGCGAAGAGGAAACCCGTATCTGGCGCAAGAACAAACGGAAAACCGCCAGCATCACGGTCGTACTGGAGAACCAGTCGATCGATAAAGCGGCCGAGGAAATCGACGTTCTTTTTCGAAAGATGGAGTTTCCGGAAGACGTAATCTATTCCTACGGGGAAGAATATAAAAAACTGAAAGAATCGCAGGCGCAGATGCTCTTCGCCATCGGTCTGTCCATCCTGATCATCTATTTACTGCTGGGGGGTCTCTTCGAATCCTTCATCCAGCCGATCCTGATTCTGATCCCGGTGCCCCTGACGATCACGGCCGTACTCGCGTTCCTGATCGCGATCAAAATGTCCCTGACCCTCAATGCCTACATCGGCCTGCTGATGCTGGGCGGCATCGTCGTGAACAATTCGATCCTGGTGGTGGCCGCGATCAACGATCGTTTTCGAAACGATCCGCCGGTGCTCTCGAAACATCCGCTCTCGTCCGTCCGGTTCATTCTGCGCCAGTCCTCCTCGCGCATTCGCCCGATTCTGATGACGACTCTTTCAAACGTACTCGGCATGTTACCGATGGCGATCGACCCATCCGAGGAATCGGACCTGTGGCGACCGCTGGCCATCACCGTCAGCTTCGGCCTCTCTTTTTCAGTACTCATATCACTGGTGGTTATTCCGTTCGCGTGTTATATGTTCTATCGTTTTCAGAATTTACTTCCGACCGGAAAAACGGTCCCGAAGGCAACGGCGTAAATCGGGTTTTCCCGAAACATAAACTGGAGCAAGCAAATGGCGAAAAAAAAGACGATTAAAAAATCATCCGTGGTGCAGTCGCTTCACCCGGAGCGGGACGAGCTGGAGGAAGTCGAAGCGGAAGAACTGCCAGATTTATCGCCCGAAGACCCGATGGGACTGTACGCGGATCCCCATACCGTGGAAAAAACCGATTCCGGCTGGGGAGAGTGGCAATCCTGGGCCCATACCAACAAACGCAAAATCTACGCCGCGTTTTTTATCACGATCGTGGGTTCTTTCGTGTATTCGATGGTGAGCTACCAGTCGAACGAATTTCGCAGCATGGCCACCGCCTATTTCGACAAGTTCCGCAGCGACACCGACGAATGGGTCTACGCCATCGGACCGTACTATTTCGATGAAAATTACCTGGCCAGCCAGTATTCCGTTCTGACGCGTTATACCTGGGGCGACCGCGGCGCCGCTCCCATGAAAAACGACAGGAACCTGTACGCCGAGTACCTCAAGGATCAACTGGAAACTGACCTTCTCGTGAACGCGGCCCTGGCCGATGAAAAAATCCTGAACGCCCCGGAGGCCAGGCTGATTCTGGAGAATAAGATGCGCCACGCCATCGCCGAGTACTATTTGTTTACCGTGATCCGTAACGAAAACTCAGATTTTCGGATACAGGTGACGGAAGCGGAGATCGACGACCATTATAAACAGTTTAAACAATATTACGCGTCGTTGAATCTGGACGCCGAACGCGCCCGCCCCGTCATCCGCCAGACCCTGACGAATCTGAAACAGGACGCCCTGCGCAATCAGTTGACCGGCGTTCGCAATCGAATCGTGAACGAGCTAAAAGACGGTGCCGGATACCGTGTGAAAGACCCCGCGAAATTACGCTGAAAACGGCGGCCAGAAGGAAGAAACAGGTGAGCGCCAAACCAGAACGAGTCAAACCGAGTAAACAGCTCGATCGTAAATTACTGATCACGAGCAACCCCGAAGTCTTTCGGAAGGGCGTCGTGGGCGCGGTCGCCACGCTCTGTATGTTATTTCTTTTATTCGGGATCGATTTTCTGGACTGGTTTTTCCTGGAAAGCAGCGGTGTGTCGGTGCTCCAGCCCGTACGCCGTTTCATCAACGAATCGGCAAGTTTCAAGCTCTTGATCCTTTTGCTCTGGGGCTGGTATATTTTCGACTTCGCCCTGCTGGGCGGGATGGTACTCATCACCGCGCCGTTTCGCCGTTTTATCACGGTCATGAAAATGGCTCCGGAGGACCTGGAGCCATTTCAATCACGGGGCGGAGACCAGGACTTTCAGCCAATCGCTGACGCCTACAACGAATTGATCGTTCGGATGCAAATTCGCCGCTTTCAGGTGCTCGACATTCTGAACGAAGGCGTTCAAAAAAAATACACGGCCAAACAGATCCGGGACAGAATCGTAAGCATCATTTAATAAAAACCAAAGAGGAACAAGCAATGCTGGAAAAAATAAAAAACTTCGACATCATCGATCCGCTCATTCGCCCGGACGATTATTTTCGCCGCGTGGATCTGGATCTGTTTCAGAGCGCATTGAAAACGCTGGGCATCGTCCTGTTTATGGGGACCGCCGCGATCTTTCTGACCACGGCGGTGAACCTCAAAGAAATCGAAATGTTCAACATGGCGGTCCAGAATCAGACACCCCTGGCCCAGAGCGCCTGGCAAAAAAGTTTCCAGAACGCGCTGCCCTGGAACCGTCTGACCTTCCCCATCTTCTGGTTTACGGCGATTTTCACGACCGGCGCGCTGCGGCATCTGTTTCTGACCATCCTCGGCGAAAGTCGCCGCAAACTGGCCATCACCCAGGCGGTTACGATCTTCGGCGTACTGCCGATGCTGGTCTTCCTGGTGCTGTCGAGTATGGTGGGCAATCTGGCGCCAGGGATCCCGCAGCCCGGAGAGGCTATGTCACCAGGTGGTGAATTCTGGCTCAGCATCGTCCTGATCCCCGTGGCCATGATCTGGGACGCGTTCATCTGCCTGCGCGCGTTTCGCGCCGCCTACGGCCAGAACACCGGCCGCGCGATTCTGACCTGGATCGCGCCCGTGCTCGGGTACGGTTTCCTGTTTATCACGCTGTTTATCGCGACGATCTTCTGGTCCATTTTCGCCAGCGCGTCGACGGGGAATGTATAATACTACAACCGTAAATAGATATTTACCACGGGGGCACGGGGGACACGGAGAGTGAATACTCCGTTTCCGATTCCGAAACGTTCCGGGACGCTGAAATTCATTGAAATGGATGGTGCTCCCTGTGACCTCCGAGTCCCCGTGGTTGTCTCATCTGCCGATGTAGTAAAACACGGATTACTATGAAACAGGAGGACTCACACCAAACATTTCATGCGAAAAGGCAGATTGATGGCTACGCCCCGTTCCTTCAGGCAAGGCCGAACACGCGCATCGCGTTCGAATAAAAAAATCGGCGCATGGTCGGTTCAGGCAGGTCCAGATTCAGGGCCTGCTCGACACATTTCGCCCAGTTCAGATGCGGAAAATTCGTGGCGAAAAGGACCTTGCTGCGGCCGGACGTTTTCATATACTCAAGAAGTTGCGGCGGATACCGGGAGGGTAGATGGGCGGACGTGTCGATGTAAACGTTCGCGTGTTTCATCGACAGGCCGATCATTTCGTCGGTCCAGGGATACCCCAGGTGCCCGCCCACGATGCGCAGTTCGGGGAAAATCAAAGCCACTTCGTCAAGGTACGGCACGGGCCGACCGGGCTCGGAGGGCATGAGCGGGCCGGTCTGACCGATCTGCGTGCAGAATGGGATCTTCAGATCGATACACGCGACGTAGAGCGGAAAATAAAAACGATCGTTCGGCGGCCGGTTCCAGAGCCAGGGCAGAAGGGCCAGCGCCCTGAACCCGTACTCGTTGACGGCGCGTTTCAACTCGCGCACGGCTTCCACCGGATTTTCCAGGTTCACGGAGGCGATCCCCACGAATCGATCGGGATAAGCTGTCGTGAAACGCGCCACCTCTTCGTTCGAACACACCCAGGAGCCGGGCCTGTGCCAGGCGCGCAGCGTCACGCGCTGGATGCCGGCCGCGTCCATGAGTTCGACCGTTTCACGCGGCGAAAGGTCCTGGTGACCGTAGCCGCGTGTGCCCGAACGCCGCAACAGCGACGCGACTTCCGGTACTCTTTCGAAAAACGAAACCAGCGCCGGCTGGGCCCAGGCGTCCAGAATCGGTCCCGAATATTTAACGCGTATTTCCATACAAAAACCAGATAAAAACTATTTGCCGCTTCTTCACTGTTGTAACGACTTCCTGAATTCGTCCAGCAGCGCCTCGCCCGCTGGCCAGGGCCCGAACCCCGCGGCCAGGTTGAGGTGCCCGGCCGGACCCGCATCCACGAAGCGGGCCCCCCAGCATTTCGCGAAAAACTGCGCCCGTTCGATCGATACGAAATCATCATCGCGACCGGACACAACCAGAGCCGGGAACGGCAGGGCCGCGAGGGGCATGGGCCCGAATCCGGTCGGCCCGGCGGGCAGGGTTGGGGCGTCCACGTCTGCCGGGGCCACCAGCATGGCGCCGCGCACGCGGCCCGCGCCGCCGCCGGAGCGACCGGCCCAGGCGACCACCGCCGAACAGGCGAGCGAATGGGCGATGAGAACAACCGGATCGGGCCGACTCATGACGGCCACGTCCAGTTGCCTGACCCAGTCTTCCGCCCGCGGCGAATGCCAGTCACGCTGCGCGACTTTCTCCGCGCCGGGCAGAGTACGCAGCCAGCGACTCTGCCAGTGATCGGGTTCGCTATCGCCGAGACCGGGGACAATCAGAATGCGCATCACTCCGACCTTCCCCGCGCAAGCAAGCCGGCCACAATTTCCGCACGCGTTCGCAGCGCGTCGGCCGTGGCCCCGCGCACCGCGGCGACGACGGCCGGGTCCGCCACCGAGGGATGTCCCGCGCGAAACGGCGGATCCGGATTGTACTCCATCATCAGTTGAATGCGCTCCGCTTCCGGCGCGCCGCGTAACTCGGCCACAACCCGCAGCGCCAGATCGATCCCCGCCGTGATCCCACCGCCGGTGATTCGATTGCGATCTACGACGACTCGTTCGGTCGCCACCTGGTCCGTGAACTTTCGTAAAATGTCCAGATACAGCCAGTGCGTGGTCGCGCGATATCCGGTCAGGAGGCCGGCCCCGCCCAGGGCCAGCGCCCCCGTGCAGACCGAGGTCACCCATCCCGCGGCCTTTCCGGCGCGCGCCAGAAAGGCCAGGGTGGCTGGATCGCGCAGCACGTCGTTGATGCCAGGCCCGCCTGGAACGCAGATTAAATCGAGCGGGGGCACCGTGCTGAAATCTACGTCGGGCAGGACGGTGAGGCCATACTCGGACCGCACCGGATCCTTTACCCGTGCCACAAGCAGAACGCGCGCGCCCGCGAGCCGCGAAAAAACTTCATACGGGCCGGTGAAATCGAGCTGGGTGACGCGCGGAAAAATAAAAAGACCGATGGTAAACGGGTGCATGCCAGGCTCCACGCGACGCGCTGGAGCGCCCGCAGAGCCAGAAAAAAATCCCCCCGTGTCGGATGGCAAACAGGAACAGACCTGCTGGGGCCGGTTCGCTAACTCCTGTAGCGCCCAGGAGGCGACTTTTTCCCCTCTGCACCGAAAAAAGGCCCGGCGGTAAGCCGGGCCTCTGGCGACGCGTATGAGAATAAAGTCCGCGTTCCTTACTGCACGTTAAAGCTGCGTTTGGAACGATCTTCGTTCCGGTCCCGGATGGTCCGTAAACCGCGTTCCAGGCGCGTGAGCAACTCGGTCATTTCACGACGGTCGTTGATCGTATTTTCGTTCAGGCTGTCCAGAATCTCCCCGTACAGCTGGGCGGCGTCCATTTCGACGCTGTTGTAGCCCTTGTTAAGCTGAAGAATCATGTACGATTTGTCGACGAAATCCTGTTTGGACCCGTTACTGACCAGGCGGCCGGTCACCTTATTCAGGCGAATGTCGTTCCAGGGGATGGAATCTTTTTCGTCTTTCTGTTTGACGAAAACATAATTGCCCACGCGCAGTTTCGCCGCGTTCAGCAGATCGTCCTCGATTTTGGGAAACAGAACCATCCGAAATTTAAAAATACGCGAATCCTCCGGATTTTCCAGCAGGGTTTCGCCCACGCCTTCCAGGAGACGCAGCACCTGCGATGAGGGCGCCTGGGGAGTGGCGCCCGCGCGCGCGAGGTAGTTCATCAGTCGCTGTTGCTGCGGGGATTTGATCGCGTCAAGCTCCATGACAAAAACTTCCAGCACGACCGGTTTGCCGGAATAGGAAATCGGTCCGTAAATCGGCAGGGACGAAAAATTCAGAAACTGCCCGTCTTTTTTGACGCCGCGCGAAAAATGTACGATACGACCCGACTGGGTCGCGGTGGCGAAAGGATCCCCTTTTTCTTTGGTGGATTCGTACACTTTCGCGATGACGGCCACTTCTCCCGAGGAAGCGTCGTTCAGAAAAACCTGCTGCAGAACGATGGAGATCGATTCCCCCGGTTCCACGTACAGGTCCTTGCCCTGGTCGTGCAGGTACTTTTCCTGTAAAACGGCCAGGTGGCGATTGCCTTTGACTTCGGCCGCGGAGCGAACCACTTCGTTATTGGTTGTAATGCGATAATCGATGATCCCGTCGTCCACCTGTCCGGTGGAGCAGGCGGCCATCGCTAACGCCAGTAGACCCGGATAAAATATATTTTTTTGAAACATCTTTCCTTTCCTGTTTATATGTAAATTTTCTCTCTTGCGAACAAAAACGTTCCAGTTTCGGAGTACCGGGCGGCAATGGTCGCAACAAGGAAAAAACAGAAAGGCCAGTTCGCGGGCATTCGCGAACCGGTATCTTATATGCAAATTTTATAAATAAAAGTCGCGCGACGTCGCGCCGGGCGCCGTCGACGACCGATGGTGGTTCTCTTTACAGATACAGTTCGCCGCCGGCTTCCAGGAATTCGCGCGATTTCGCGCGCATTCCGGCGGCCAGGGCCGGTTCGCCCTCCGCCCGCGCGGCTTCTGCGGCCGCCTCTTCCGCGGCGAATTCCCGGACCTGGCGGGTAATTTCCATGGAACAGAATTTCGGCCCGCACATGGAACAGAAATGCGCCAGCTTGGCCCCGTCCGCGGGCAGGGTCTCGTCGTGGTACTCGCGCGCGCGCTCGGGGTCCAGTCCCAGATTGAACTGATCCTGCCAGCGAAACTCAAAGCGCGCCTGGGAGAGCGCGACGTCCCGAATGTACGCGGCGGGGTGTCCTTTCGCCAGATCAGCCGCGTGCGCGGCGATTTTATACGTCAGCACGCCTTCTTTCACGTCTTCGCGATCCGGTAAACCGAGGTGTTCTTTCGGCGTGACATAACAGAGCATTGCCGTCCCGTGCCAGCCGATCATGGCCGCTCCGATGCCGGAGGTGATGTGATCGTAACCCGGGGCGATGTCCGTCGTCAGCGGACCGAGCGTATAAAACGGGGCTTCCTCGCACCATTCCAGCTGTTTGTCCATGTTCTCTTTGATCATGTGCATCGGCACGTGACCGGGGCCTTCGTTCATGACCTGGACGTCGAACTCCCAGGCGCGCCGCGTGAGTTCGCCCTGGGTCTTCAGCTCCGCGAACTGGGCCGCGTCGTTCGCGTCGGCAATGCTGCCCGGACGCAACCCGTCGCCGATGCTGAAGGCGATGTCGTACGCCGCGCAGATTTCGCAGATTTCGTCCCAGTGTGTATACAGAAAATTTTCCTGGTGATGCGCGAGACACCACTTCGCCAGGATCGATCCGCCGCGCGAAACGATCCCGGTGAGCCGCCCCGCCGTCAGCGGAATGTAACGTAAGAGCACGCCCGCGTGGATCGTAAAATAATCCACGCCCTGTTCGGCCTGTTCGATCAGGGTGTCGCGCATGAGTTCCCAGGACAGTTCCTCGGGACGGCCGCCGACTTTTTCGAGCGCCTGGTAGATCGGGACCGTACCGATCGGTACGGGCGAATTGCGCAAAATCCATTCGCGTGTTTCGTGGATCTGAGCGCCCGTCGAAATATCCATCACGGTGTCGGCGCCCCAGCGGATGGCCCAGACCATCTTTTCGACTTCCTCGGCGATCGAAGACGTCACAGCGGAGTTGCCGATGTTCGCGTTGATCTTGACCAGAAAATTCCGCCCGATGATCATCGGCTCGGATTCAGGGTGGTTGATATTGTTCGGGATGATGGCCCGGCCGCGGGCCACTTCGGCGCGTACGAATTCGGGCGTGACCGCCTGGGGCAGGCGCGCGCTGCGAAAAAAATCCGGCCGCAGACGTTTTAAATATTCGCTATACAATTCCAGGCGCGTGTTTTCGCGAATGGCGACGAATTCCATCTCCGGAGTGACTACTTCCTGCCGCGCGTAGGCCATCTGGGTAACGCGAGAGGCCGAGCGGGCGCGTAAAATTCCGCGCGTGCGCCGGAATCGCGCCTGGTCCGGATCCGCGGCGGCCGCGCGTTCGCGCGCGAACATAGAATCCGATTCGGCCGACTCGATTACATCGCCCCGCTCCAGGATCCAATCCGAGCGCAACGGCGGTAAACCCTGATCGATCGAAATGCGCGCGGTGGGGTCCGTGTACAGTCCCGAAGTATCGTACACCGTGAGCGGCGGATTGGCGACGGTTCGTCCGTTTTCGCGGGTCGGCGATTGTTCGATTTCGCGCATGGGCACGCGCAGATCAGGGCGCGAACCCTCAACGTAAATTTTGCGCGATGCGGGTAAGGGCGTGGTTGAAATGGTGTGTTGGTTCATCGTTCGTCTCCAGACAGGCAATGCTGAACCGGAAAGACGAAAGCCCGATTGCGACTGATCGGGTCCGCGCTTCCCTGCGCCGGTATCAACCGGTACCCGGGCCCATACGGTCCAGGGCTCCGCGCGTGGCGGACAGGTTCAGGGGCTCCCTCGCGCGGATGGCGGGAAAAACCCGACTGCATCAGCGAAGTCTCAGACCGTACTCGCGGTCACACCCAGCGTTCAAGCGACCGCATGGTCGCTTACGGATGAGTATACTCACACCCTGGCGGGGGTAAAGAAGAAAAATCGAGAAAATATTTGCGGGCGCCCGCACCCTTTTTTCTCGATTCCGAGCGCCTGGCTCGAGACCGAGCGCGTGCGGTTCGCCAGCAGTTCTCACTGGCAGTCGAGTTCGTCTTCGAGCGGGAGCGTTGTTTTCGGATAATCGCGGTGAATGATTTCGCGCGACTCGCCCGAACCGCGGACCACTACCACCGTGCTTTCGAGGCGTCCCTGGTCTGACCGGGACGGGAGAAACGGATCGTGGAATTGCGGCTTGCGAAAATTTCGGGCAACCCCATCCTCCGTTTCGTGCAGGCGGCGACCGGAATCGAGATACAGGGGTACAGGATCGGCGAACAACTGGGCCAGGGGCGCCGATACCGGGTCTGGCGGGCGACCCGCAACGATACCGGCGAAGCGGTTATCATCAAGGGCGAATTCACGACCCGGCCGGGAGCGCAGGGCCCGGTGCTGCTGCGGCGCGAATACGCGATTTTGCGTTCGCTCGCGTCGGACCGCGTGGCCCGGGCCATCGAATTCATCGACGAGGAGGACCTCTCCGCGCTGGTATATGAAGATATCGGCGGTATGGCGCTTTCCGAATGGATCTTAACGAGCCCGAAATTCCCGGAGAAGCTGCAGGTCGCCCTCTGCCTGGTCGAGGCCGTGGCCTACATGCATCGGGAACGCGTCATTCACATGGACCTGAAGCCGTCCAACGTGGTTTTGAACCCGCGAACCGGGCGCGTGATCCTCACGGACTTCGAGCTTTCCACGCGCATCGCCCGTGAAAATGCCGAACCGGTCCCGCCGGACCGGATCGTCGGTACGGTCCATTACATGTCGCCCGAACAGACCGGACGAACCAGAAACCCCGTCGACTTTCGGACCGATTATTACTCCCTCGGCGTTACGTTTTACGAACTGTTCACGGGTGCGCGACCGTTCGAAGCCGAAGAGGCGTCAGAAATCATCTATGCGCATCTTGCGATCGAGCCGCCGCACCCGTCCCGTCTGATTGCGGATCTGCCGGAATCCCTCTCCCGGATCATCCTGAAACTCCTGGCCAAAAACGCGGACGACCGGTATCAGAGCGCCCGCGGTCTCCTGCACGATCTGCGGCAGGTGGCGCATTCTCCGCCCGATTTCGCGCCAGGCCGCTTCGATCGTTCGGATCGATTGATTTTGCCCGCTCGACTGTACGGTCGCGAAGAGCAGGTCGCCGCCCTGTCGGCCTGTTTCGAACGGGTCAGCGCGGGCGGGACCGAACTGGTGCTGATCAGCGGCGGCTACGGTGTCGGGAAAACCGCGCTGGTGGGTTCGCTGGGCCCCCGGATCGCCCGACGTCGGTGCCTGTTCGGACAGGGGAAGTTTGATCAGTTCAAACGCGACATGCCGTACAGCGCGACGTCCGCGGCGCTGCGGGAAGTGCTGCACACGATTCTGGCTCAAAGCCGCGGGCAACTCGATGCGTTCCGATCCGCCCTGGAGGCGACGCCTGGCCGGACCGCCGCGGTCATGGCGCAATTTCTGCCGGAGCTGGAACTCATCACGGGACGGAGTGCGCCCTTGCCGGAACTCGGCCCGAACGAGGCGGATCTTCGATTCAGGGACGCCTTTGTCCGTTTCGTGGAATTACTCGCTTCCGAAGAACATCCGCTGGTATTGTTTCTCGATGACGTGCAGTGGATCGATACCGAATCGATCAGGCTGCTGGATGTATTGCTGTCCGGCGCGCAATATCCCTATTTGCTGTGCCTCCTCGCCTTTCGCGACAACGAAGTGGAAGCGAACCATCCGATACAGACCGTGCTCGGCAGAAGCGGCGCAGCCGGACAACGGATGACTCACCTGAAACTGGACGAACTTTGCGCCGCCGACACGATGCGCCTGGTGGCGGATACTCTGAACGAAACGCCCGAGGAAGCGTCCGGCCTCGCGGAATTCGTGCAGACCCGAACGCGGGGCAATCCCTTATTCGTGCGGGAATTTCTGATGCACCTGCATCGGAGCGGCTATCTCGAACTGGATGCGGAGGCGGGAGCCTGGACCTGGAACCGACAACGGATTCTCCAGGGCGGAATCACGGACAATGTGGCCCGGCTCCTGGGGGATCGATTGACGAGCTTCCCTGAGATAACGGTTCGGGTATTGCGCCTGGCGGCCTCCATCGGCAACGAATTCGACCTCCTGACCCTGTCGACTGCGGCAGATTTGAATCCTCTGGCCGTTCTCGCGGCGCTGGAGCGGGTCACCGAGGAAGGGATCGTGGAACCGGTGGGCAGCGGACACCGGGACGGTCGCCCCGGCACACTTGATGAACAGGTACGCTTTCGCTTCTCCCATGACCGGGTGCAGCAGGCGGCCTACGAAGGGATGAGTCCGTCAGAGCGCGTAGTAGCCCATCGCACGATTGGAAATTTGTTGTTGCACAGCAGCGCGGCGAAGGATTTGCCCGAGCGAATCTTCGATATCGTTTCGCATCTGAATCGGGGCTTCACGAAAGTTGCCGAACTGGAGGAGCCGGAGAAAATCGAACTGGCTCGTCTGAACCTGGTGGCCGGACAGCGGGCGCGCCGGGCAACGGCCTTTTCCGCGGCGGCGGAGTTTTTTGCCGTCGGCCGATCTCTGCTTCCGGTCGCGCGATGGAACGCGCACCATGATCTCTTGATCGTGCTCTACACGGAAAGCGCGGAAGTCGAGCGAACCCTGGCTCGTTACGAAAAATCCCTGGAACTGATCGATCTGGCTCTTGCGCACGCGCGCACGACAGAGGAGCGCTTCCGCGCGGTTTTCGTTTCGATCAAGCTCGACAACGAACGGGCGCAATTCGAGCGCGCGCTCGAAACCACGCGCGCCTTCATGGCCTCGGAACTCGGAATGCATACGCCCCGGAACGTTTCCCTGTCGCGCATGTTGTTCGAATTGTACCGCACGCGCTGGTTGATCTGGCGCAAAGGGCGAAATTACATCCTGGACGCTCCGCGCATGCCGGATTCAAAAGAAAAAATGGCCGCCATGCTGATGATCATGGCCCTGCCCGTGGCATACATGTTGAGGAGGCCCTATCTTTCGGTACACTATGCCTTGCGCATCATTCGCCTGAGTTATTCCAGGGGCGCCTGCTTCGCGACCGCCGAGGCCCTATCCTGCTTCGCGATGGTGCATGCGGGCGCCCTGCGAGATTTCAAAACCACGGCCGCCATTCTACCCCTCAACCAGGCGCTCGCCCTCGACCCCGTGACGACGCCGTTTCGCGGACGCGCGGTGTTCACGGGCAACGTCTTCGCCCGGCACTGGCTGGAAAGCGCCCGGTCGGTGAACCAGGATCTCGCCCGGGCCGCTCAGATTTCGAGGGAAGAAGGCGATCTGATCGGCCACGCCTATGCCACCAATATGTGTTTCGCCGGGCGGATTCAGAGCGGAGAAGCCCTCGCGCCGCTGGTGGAACTCGCCCGGGCCGAAACAGCCCGCGCCGAGGCGGAGGGACACGTGCAGAACGAATGCTTCTTCGCTTCGGTGGATGCCGTGCTCGGCTACCTGACGGAGGGCATCGACCCCGATTTTTTCCATTCGAAGCATCTTCGCGGCAAAAATGCGATCGTATATTACCGGGACGAACTCGGGAACCGGACCTTCCTGGCGGGATATCTGAGCATGGCATCCTTCGCCCGCACGGTGTTCGGACATTACGAGCGAGCGCTCGCGGATCTCGAACTGTCCGATTACGAAAACGCGATCATGGGCACAAATGTGGTACCGGAGAGCGATTTCGACCGGGCGGTCTGCGCGGCCCGCCTGGCGCGCGCAACGCCCCCGTCGGAGAAACGCAGGCATGAACGCGTGCTGCGCCGGATGATCCGGAGGTTTTCCAAACTGGCCCGGGTCTGTCCGGCGAATTTTCTGCATCGTCTCCAGTTTCTGGAAGCCGAGGCCGCGGTCCTGCGCGCTGACTTCGACGGCGCGCGCTCCAGGTACGAAGCGGCCTTTCGCAATGCCGCGAAGTACGGTTTTCTTGCCCACCAGGCCCTGGCGCTCGAGTCGCTGGGGGCTCTGCACGCCGGGGCAGGAGACGTTCCGCTTGCCGAATTTCGTCTCCGCCAGGCCGCCCGGGCCTACCGTCGCTGGGGAGCGTTTCACAAAGTGGAGCAACTGGAAGAGCGATACCCCTTTCTCGGCACGATCGAACGCCCGGAGGTCCTTTCCCCTTCCCCTGCGACCTGGATGACGGTTACCCGCACGGGCTCCCGCAAAGAATCGCTCGATTTCGGGGACGTGTATCAGGCGGCCCAGGCGATATCCGCCGAAGTGCGATTGGATCGCCTGCTGGACCTATTGCTGGGCACGCTCTTGCGCAACGCCGGCGCCACACGCGCAGCGTTGATCGTGGAGGAGGAGGGCGCGCCCCTGGCCGTGGTAGCGTACAGGGAGGGGGGTCGGATTTCGGATCTGGAGCATGCGCCGATCCATCAGAGGGGCATACCGGAAAGCATCGTCAATTACGTTATGCGCTCCAATGAAACGGTGGTCGAAGACGGAGCGTTGTTTTCCATGCGATTCGGCCCGGACGAAACGGTATCGAAGCGCAGAATTCTTTCGGTGCTGTGCGTGCCGATTCTGGCCAGGGGTAAGAGCCGCGCCGCCGCCTATCTCGAAAACAACGCCCTGCGCGGGGCCTTCACGCACGAGCGGATCCGGGTGACGCAGGTGCTCGCCGCGCAGGCGGCCATTTCCATCGAAAATGCGCGCCTGTATGCGGACCTGGAACGCAGGGCGGAGTCCGCCGCCCGGGAACTCGTCCGGATGAAGCAGATCCGCAGCCGCATGGACCCGCATTTTCTGTTCAATTCGCTGAATCTGATACATTATCTGATCGGGACCGATCCGGCGCAGGCTTCGCGCGCGCTGGTCCTGCTGGCCGACAACTATCGCTACCTGATGGACATCGGCGATGCGGATCTGGTTCTGTTCGAAAAGGAATGGCAATTTTTGCTGTCCTACGTCGAATTGATGCGTCTGCGTTTTCCCCGGTCGCTCCAGGTAATCGTCCGTCAGCCGGAGCGACTGCCGATTGTGGAAATCCCACCGTTGACGCTGCAGCCGCTGGTGGAGAATTGTTTCAAACACGCGTTCCGGGCGGAACGAGAGCCGAATCGAATCGAGCTCTCGATAATCGCGGAAGGCCAGACGGTCGAAGTTCTCATCGCCGACAACGGCTTCGGTCTCTCCCCGGATTTCGAACTCGCAGGTACCAGATCGCTCAGCCGGATCCGCGAGCGGCTCCTCCATTTTTTCCCGAATGGGCATCTGTCCTGCTCCGCGCGCATCCCTGAAGGCACGGAAATCCGCGTGCGGTTTGCCCGCTGAATTTGTTCCATTTCATTCCGACCCCCGTCCGCTTCGTTCCCTTTCTGTGGAGCGCTTTCCTCCGGAATCGTATTCTCGAAAACCAATGGGCTCGATCCCCGCAGAGCGCGGGTAGCAGCCCGAGGAGGATACGTGAAAAAAAGAATTATTGCGGCCTTGCTGGCCGCCGGAGTGATCGGCCTGGTGCCGGCGTCATGGTCCGCCGGGGGAGCGGAACTGGAGGCCACGACGTACAAAATCTTCGTGCACGGGCGGTCGGGCGATTCGCATTGCATCCCCGGTCAATGGATGCCGACGCTGAACGAGTCGTACTGGAGGCAGGACCACAACAATTACTGGTCCAAATATGTCAATGGCCAGGGTTCGCCCCTGACCGGTACGCATCCGATGTCGAACGTCATTTTTGCCGGTTTCAACGGCGGAAATATGGGGGGTACATACAACCCTGCGGGAGCGTACGACTGGGGCGAATGCGGGGCTCTCACACAGCTCGGCCGGGCGCTCTGGCTCGGTTGCGCCCGGTGGCAAAACAACGACTGTATCATCTACACGCATTCCACAGGCGGACTGGTGGTGGCCCGGTTCTTCAATCATTTCCAGGACTGGCCTCAGTACTGGAATGTCCGCGCGGTGCGAATGCTTTCCTCGGCCCAGGGTGGAAATGAAATTGCTGATATCTCGACCGGTAACCTGTGGAGTTACAATTATTACCAATTTCTACCTCCGCAACTCGTAATCCTGGCGAATTTCACGCTTATGAAGGTTTTGAATACAGCAAATTTTGGGATCGATTGGAGCGTAAGCACCTGGGGTGCCCGCACCGGTTGGGATCACAACAACTCCGGTGGTTTGCGATTCGACCTCGTGTCTTCCGCAAGTGGCGTGAATCCCCTCGATCTGTTACCGGAGTTTCAGCCTGAACCGATCCTGGAAGCGGTAAGACTCATCGTCCCCGGCAAAGACGACGGCCTCCTGGGGATGCACACTCTGTGCGGCCTGAATCAGATGGCCGCTCCGAACGTGAGCTGTCCTCTGGGTCCAGGTCCGGTATGGAATGGTTCCGGTTATGTACATCGGTTCACGCCTTACACGACCGTCGCACACCACGAATGGCTGAACCACGCGAGTACGAAATTTGCCTGGTTCCCCTTCGAGGGTTTTAGTTTGCCGACGTCCTCCAATGGAGGCAGCAGCGGCCCCTCGACCGGCGGCGGTGGTTCTGGGGGAAGAGGCACCGTCCAGAACTGAGTGACTCATATGCTTCTGAAGCCGCGCCCTGGACCAGGCCGGCTTCAGAACACCTATTCAGAACACCGGACTTACGGAAGAAACTATGAAACCGAAGAAGATACTGATACCGGCCGCCGCGGCTATCGTCGCGGTCGGCGCCTGGATTTTTTTCCTGTTGAGACAAGAAGCCCCATCGGCGGACGCTGATTCTAACGAATTCCTTTCGGACTTTTTACCCGGAGGCACCGGGAACACCGATATGCAAACAGGAGAAGGTTCAGCCTTTGACGATCCGGCTGAAACGCTTGCCGATTACAAAAAGTGGGCGCAGTACCCACCGACCACCCGCCCCTTGCATGCTGGTCAGGTGGACCTGCTCAGGCCTTTCGACCTCCCGCGACCGCCGACACCTGTGCTCCAATTCCAGAAAGGCGACTGTACCGGCACAGGCACGGACATTCAATGCGCAAAACCGCCGACGCCCACCGGCGTCGCCTGCGCACTGACACCCGAACGCTCCTTTTCGGTCGGGACGGGGGATTTCAAGGTCACGCTCTCATGCACTCCAACCGAAAGCGAGGCGAGGCGGCCCCTGGCCATCGAGAACCTCAGGGCCATCATCCATCGCAACGAAGGCGGGAAACAGGTAAAGTCCCTGCCGCCCATCGCCTTCGGAGATAACGGCAGGGACGGGGACGCGATAGCCGGCGATCACGTCTATACTTTCGTGGTTCGGCCCGCGGCGAAGGACTGGGGTTTTCTGTTTCTCCAGGTCGCCTTCAAGGTCAACGGCATGGATCACGGACAGAGCGCCGGCTGGTTTTCCACGCCGCACCGGGTGGCGGCCTTCAAACAGGGGGTCACCGACCGTGAAGAAAACGGTCATCTCGTTGTCTCCGTTCCGATCACGGTCTACAAGACGGGCCATTATTCGCTGGCGGCGAACCTGGTGGACGCTGAGGACGATCGCCCGGTGGCGAGCGCCTCCTGGAACGGAGACCTGGCTGCTGGCGATCAGGTCGTACCGATGCAGTTTTTCGGAAAAGTCATCCACGACAGCAGGATCGACGGTCCCTACCGCATTACTCATCTGCGGGGCCAGCGGGAAAATTCCGCCGTCAGTCCCGGCGACCTCAAGCGCATGCTGGACGCGGGCGGCAAGATCGAAGGGCGAACGAGTTCGGAACCGCAGTACGAATTTTTCGAGCCCTACCCGAATGAATATACGACGGCCAATTACAGAGCCCACGATTTCTCGTCGGAAGAGTGGCAGTCGGAAACGAAAAGCGCGCGGCTGGAATACCTCGAAGGTCTCGTTCGAGGGCAGTAATTTTGCAAGCGGCGGCGCGCGGCCGGTCGGGCTGCGAACCTCAGCGACCCGCGAGCGTGTCGACCGCCGCGATGACCCGTTCCGGATGCGCGCAGCGCACCGACCCGCAGGGGTAGCCCACCGAAGCGAGCAACACCAGCCCCCGCGCTCTGACCATGGATCGAGCAGCAGCGCGAGGGCGGTTCCTCCACCGAAAGAATGGCCGACGATGGCCGGCGCGCGAATATCCAGCCGCTCGACCCCCCGCGGCGATAATGAATGAAACGCGCCATGCGAGCAGGAATCGGGATCCTGTCCGCCGGCATCCTCGCCACCGGGTCCGGGTCATTACCCGGAGGACTCGTCCTGTTCCTGAAACACGCGAATCATTCCTGTGCGATTGCGCTTCGACATGCAGGGAGCTATCAATATCCGGAAATGGCCGCTCAGCAAAAGCCATTAAACTTTTTTAACGGAATATCGATATGAAATATCTTACTATATTCGCGGCAACCCTGCTCGCTCTATCCCTCGCTCTCGGTTGTTCACAGGTAAACCAGAACGACGACGACAATGCCCTCACGATGCTCTTTCTGGCGCTCACAGGGAGTTCGAAAGCGGACGGCAGTTCGCCGAACTTCGACAACAGCGCCCAGGGCGTTTACAAGGGCGTGATCGTCGGATCCACCGGCTCCTGGAAGCTCGACTACGACAGCGGCGGGACCGGAGCGGCCCCGACTTTCGAGTACAATTACACACCGACCAGCGCCAGTGAATGCACGGACAGGATTACCGGCACTGCTTCCCAATCGGGCGGCGCCCACACCTTGAATTTCAGCTCGAGCACGGTCGCCCCCTGCCCGACGGTCAGTTTCGTGGTAGCGATCGTTCTTTCCGGCACCGGAGAAATCACGAGCGCGACGCTGACCGTCAATGGCGTAAGCCTGAGCATTTCCGGTTACAAGGAAAAAACGACCGCGCGGGCCCGGGCTTTCGAGGGCACTTACTCGGGTAACCTGGAGCCCGCACTGGGTGGCACCGCCACCAGCGGAGTCTGGAATTTTACGACGAGCGGCGAAGCGTCGGTCAAGGCCCGTATAAAGCAATTGATCCCGGCATGCACGGTCGGTGTTTGCGAAGCGGATCTATTGGCCGACCTGAATCCCTCGACGAAGATTCTTTCCAGTTCCGGCGACTCCTTTGAATGCGTGAGTACCGGATGTACCTGCCGTATTTCCGGAACCTCGAACGAGGGTCTGACGCTGAGCACGAACAGCGTGACCGGCAACTGGTCCATCACTCTGGCCGCGAATTGTCCCGCGATCGGCCAGAACGCCGGATTCACCGTGGCGAGCGGAACTTTTTCCGGAACGAAAAAACAGTAAGAGGCTCCGGCGTGCTGGAAAGACCGGGGGGCGACGCGAAACGCCCTCCGGCTTTTTGTTTTCCCACGCGCATGCAATGTCCGGATAATCCCGTAACTCCCGGTTCATTCCCATGCCATGGCGGATTTTGCGTACGGGTTTATCGTATCGACGAATTCGAATGGAGGAATATGAATTCGCCTGAAGTTTCAACAGACCGGTGGGCCAGGCTGTGCGTGCTCGCGGCGATTTTTTTCGCCGGATTCTCCGCATGCCTGCGCTTCGAACCTTCCGATCTTGATGTCGCCCGGGGCGGCCGCCTGGGACTGCCGGGGGTCCTTTCATCCGGTTCTACGACTGCGGCCGGATCCGGCGTCGTGCGCTTCGTCGCTGCGCTTTCAACGGGCACCTCCGTCACCGGCGACATGCTTTCCGTGAATATTTCCGGGAACAGAGTCGTCTGGGTCGGCGCGCAAACGATGTCCGGTTGCGCCGGGATCGACTGGACGGACGCCGTCCACGACGCCGCGACCGGCAAATTTTTCGCCCTCGGCCAGAAGGGGGTCGAAACGCGCATCTGGTCCGCGATCGATGAAGCGTCCTGGATCCCCGTCGCGCAACTCACCGGAAGCGGCCTCGGCCGGACGATAGCCTCGCGGCCACCTTCGCCGTGTGGAACTGGGCTGGAGGTTCGGTTTTGATATCGCGACCGGAATCGACTAACACGACTCTATTGTTTCAGTATTTTCAATTGACCCTGGCGATCAGAGGAGTGGGTTGCCCCGTATGGCGCTTCAAAGGGTCCTGATTGTGGAAGACGAGCTGCCCGCCCAGGAGCTGCTGCTGAGTTATTGCGCCCGGGTCCCTGAACTTGAACTGAAAAAAACCGTTCGGTTCGGACGGGAGGCAATGGAAGAATTGCGCACCGGCGGCTACGATCTGGTCTTCCTCGACGTTCACCTGCCTGACATGTCCGGATTTGAAGTCCTCGACGCAATCGATCGGACGCCGAATTTGATTTTCACGACGGCCTATGACGAATACGCCGTCCGGGCCTTCGAAATGGAGGCGGTCGACTACCTTCTGAAGCCGTTCACTTTCGAGCGTTTCGAGAAGGCCGTGAAGAGATGCCTGCAAATGCGAAGATCGGCATTGCCGGAGCAATTGCGGGGCATCGGCATCACGGTACGAGAAGACCAGAATTACTTCTTCATCCTGTTTAAAGACATAATCTACCTGTCCTCGCACGGCAAACACACGATTCTGCACACGATATTCAAAGATTTCGAAGCCAGCAGGCTCCTGCATGAACTCGAATCCAGACTACCCGCGCCGCATTTCGTTCGGATACACAAGCAGTTTATCGTAAACGCGAAATACATCTCCCATCTTCAGCACATCACCAAAGGAGATTACGTCCTGTTTCTCAAAGACGAAGACGAAACGCAGATTCCGGTCAGCCGCCTGTTCGCCGGAAAATTAAAAAGCGTGATCGGGTTTTCCTGACCGTTTCGCAAAAACGCCATGTCAACGGCCCGTCGTTTCCGACCCTTGACGATGAAAAGAATAGAATAAAAACCGCGCCCGCACGGTGTTTCGGCCGTTGTTCCGGATCGAACAGGAAACGTTCTTATAGAGCAATTTCAGACGTGCGGCCACGTTTTTGTAGATATCGGAATTTTCGAGCTCCCGGCGATGGTCTGCCTCGCCGAAAGACTCCACCGAAAAGAAGACGCCGTCCTTCCAGCCGCGGACGCGGACCCGCACCCACCCATTTGCCTGCGCGTAAAGCGAACTCCGCTGGAGCGAATTTTCGACGAAGGGCTGGAGCGTCAAAGGCGGAATTTTTTTTCCCGTCAGGTCTCCTTGAACCGTAAGGGATATTGCAGCCATATCTCCGAAACGAATGCGTTCGAATTCCAGGAATTCGTTCAGAAATCCCAGTTCATCGTTCAAATCGACCAGGAGCCGCTCGGAATTTTTTGTGATGAATCGATAGGCCCCCGACAGGCGCAGCACGGCAGTGGCGGCCTTTTCGGGCGATGTACGCAGGAGCGAGAGGATGGAATTCAGCGCGTTGAACAGGAAATGCGGCTTCACTCGCTCCAGTAAAGAGTTGAAACGCGCGTTTTGCAGCAGCTCTCGATTTTTTCGGTGCTTTTTGATCAGATTCATAAGAGTGCGAATCAGGACGCCGACGAGTCGTACCGTACGAGTGAAACGTAACGAAAGGACCGATGACTGGATCAAGATGAAGCAGACCAGGCCGAGCGGGCTGAGGTAGCTCCAGAATATGACGCCGTGGTTGACCAGAAAATCGAACAGGATGGTCCCGAACAGAACGAGGAAACCGAACAGAATCAGCTTCGCCCCCGGCCGCCGATTGAGGGCCGCGCGGATGATCGCCACAATGACCAGAATTCCGAAAACGGCGGCGATTCCTTCGTACCACGGCAGGGTTTGCATAAAAACGGCCGGCGGGAAAAAAACCACCGCAAGGAGGAAGGGCATCGCGGTGATCCGGGAGGCCCGGGCGGCGACGGACGGAAACTCTGCCGGAAAGAGTTTTTCGATGAACGTTACGAATACGGGCGTGGCGAGGTAAAAAGTGAGCATACCCGCGCGCCAGTGAATGCTCCAGGGAAAGTCCGGAAACATTACGAGAATGAAACGATCGCCCTCCAGCAAAACGCGTACGAAAATGATCAGACAGAACAGGCCGAAAAGCGCCCAGGATCGCTCACGGGGACGGAAAAAAAACAGAACCAGATACTGCAGGGCGGCCATAAGCAAGCATCCGGCCAGAAAAAGGTCCGTCGCAACGGCCAGCAGCCGCTTCCGTTCGATGGTTTCGATCTGTCCGAAAAAAATCGAATTTCGCAATCCGCCGTCCAGATCTTCGAAATTGGCGACGTGAATGAGCACTTCGATCGTATCGCCGGTCGGCCTGACCGGGAAAATCGCCACGTTGAACCCGGTGACCGTTTCCCGCGCATCGACCCCGGGTTTTCCCGCGCCGCCGAGTTCCTTGCCGTCCACAAAAATTCGGTACGAGCTATTCACGGCCCGGACCAGCAGGGCATAGAGCCGATCGCGCTCTGCGATTTTGATCCTGATCCGGTAGGTTCCGAACCCGCGCACCGGTAACTTCCCTGTTTCGTTCGAATATCCGGACCACATCCCGGGGACAGGGCCCGGCATGCCCTTCGTCTCAGGATCTATTGGTGGGACCTGTTGCCAGAAAAATTCCCATTCACCGTCCAGTACCGCAGTTTGTTGGGTCAAATCGTAGTCAGACAGGTCCAGATTCCCCTCTGTCACCGACAGGCCGGGCCGGCAGAGTGTAATGGATGCCAGGACACCGAACAGAATGAAGAAGCGAACAGGGTCAGCGAGAAACATAGGGAAAATCCCGGACCGGAAAAGCCCCTATCTAAAACCGGATCGTTTGCCGATTTCCACCGCGCGCGAGCTGTTGGTATTCAGAACTCGAAAAAGATACGACCCGAGCGCGGCGTGCGAACAACCGGCGTACAGCTGTTGCTTCCAGTAAAAATGTTCCTGGGGCGAAGCGAACGGCGGCCGCGGCGAGTGCACAACGGCCCAGATATACTGGGACCCCGGAAAAGGCCCGTGGTGAATCCAGTTCGCCCCGGTTCCGCGCCCGTGATCGGTGGTGACGATGTACGTGGTGTGATTGTGGAAGGCCGGGTTTGCCTCAAGTTTTTCGTAAATGCGGCGAATATAATCGTCCTGGCGCTGAATGGCCTGGATGTACCTGCCGTACTGGCCCTTGTGGGCCCACTCGTCGCTATCGTTGAACGCAACGAATAAAAAGCGCACGCGGTCCCCTTCCCGGTTCAGGTAGCGGTCCAACGCATCCATGAGGTCCTCGTCATAACGCGCGTCATGCCATGGTGGCGGGGTTTCGCCCGATTTGCGCCCCGTATCCACATGCAGACCGGGAACAGGTTGCTGGGTGACGATGTTGCGAATGTGTTTCCAGCTCGCGAAAACCGCCATTTCCTGGGGAGCCATGCCCTGCCGCAGCAGGCGGTCCACGACCGTGGGAAACGCGACAGGCCCGTTGAACGTATTGGTCACGACGTTCGCCTGCCGAACGGCGCCCAGCAAATCCGCGTAACCGGGCAGCGAAATGAAACGATTATTGTTTACGATACAGCGGTGCGGCCAGGGCGCGAAACGATTCCCGAGCACCAGGGACTGTTTTTCCTGAATGAATGTGCCGTATACGAACGGCAGCAGGCCAGGCGAGGCGAGAAACCCGTTTTCCTGGTAGGCTCCCTGGAAAAACTCTTCCGTGCGGACGCCGTCCAGGACGATCATCACAACCCGCGGTTGAACACGAGCCAGGGGATCCGCGATAAAAGACGTGGCCACCGAAAACAACGGCACATCCGCGCCTGAGCCTTTCGCCGACCGCGGCTCCGTGTCCGCGCCCGGAGCGGACCGCACCGAAGGCGGTCCGACCAGGAGCAGCAGGGCAACAAAGCCAATGTTTGCCAGAGTTCGCGAAATCATTGCGGCGCTCAGGTTCCCCGGAGCGCTCTTTTATTATCGGGCTCCGGCTTCCTGAAATTTGCGATTGATCAGGGCCATCATCTTCGCGCCCTGTTCGGGAGTCATTGTATTTTTCGCCCCCAGCGAGCTATCGGCAATCGTGGAGTGATTATGTCCCCCGGCCCCGGTTTCCGCGATATCAGCGGCTGTGAGAACGATGCTCAGATCCCCGCGGGTCAGGACGACGGAGTCCATTTCGTGAACGCGGTTGAAACCGGTACTTTCTCGTTTATAATCCACGGAACCTTCACACTGACAGATACCCGCCGTTCCGTCCGGAAGCGTGAAATTATAAAACTTGGTACCACGCACCCCGGCGATGGCGGTCGGTGTAATGACGTTCAGCGATTCGCCCGTCTGCAACTTCGTCATCTGAATCCAGGCATTGCCCTTTTCCTGATTCAGGACTCCGTTTCCGCCGAGCGATGTCAGCGTAAACACGGCATTTTCCTGGATTTCGACTTCGCCTCTTCCGCCGAACAGCGCGATGATCGCGAGCCCATCCCCGCCGGTACGGATCGAATCGCCCTGTTCAAGCTGGTCGCCTTTTTTTAAGGGAAGGGTCTGGCCATTGCGGACGGTGGAAACGGTCCCGTTGAGGACTTTTACGTACCCTTTCGCCTGACCCGCCGCTCCTGGATCCTGTTGTTTGCAAGCGCCAAGAAACAGGCCGAAAACAAGCACAGTCCCCACGGTAAAAATCTGTCTGAATTGAAACATATCGAAACTCCTGAAAAGATCGAATATTGCTTGGACGGCGGAGGGCCGGTACGGTTACCAGGATTCTACGAGAAACCGGGACCCAGGCCGCTTCCCGACGATTTTTCCGACCTTCCCGTCGGGAAGAACGCCGCTGAGCCTCCCTGCTCCATTAAAAAAGAAGAGTGACAGCCGGACCACAGGTACGGAATCTATCCGGAGTGAAATTTACCGACCTGGAGCTACACCCCAATCTGATTCAGGCAGCCGCCCGCGTCGGGTTCGCGGAATTAACGTCCATCCAGGAGCAATGCCTGGAACCGGCCCTGGCCGGGCGTGATATCGCGGGCCTGTCCCAGACCGGTACCGGAAAGACCCTCGCGTTCTTATTGCCCATTCTTCATACGATTTATTCGGAAAAACTGGAAGAAACGACGGCACTGATCGTCACCCCCACCCGGGAACTTTGCGTTCAGATCGCCGAAGAAGCCGAACGATTTACCGAAGAACAGCCGCTGCGCGTCACGGCCATTTACGGCGGGGAAGGTTACAGTCGCCAGGAAGAAGACCTGCGCAACCGCCCCCATATCATCGTGGCCACGCCCGGGCGTTTGATCGATTACATCAAACAGAATAAAATCGACGGAAGCGCCATCCGCTTCCTCGTCCTGGACGAAGCCGACCGCATGTTCGACATGGGCTTCATCCGTGACATTCGTTACATCATCAAGTTCGCGCCCGTGGAATGCCGCAAGTATCTGTTTTCGGCCACGCTCTCGTACTACGTCATGCGCCTGGCTTCCGATTACATGGAAGACCCGGTGGAAGTCAGCGTGGGCGCCGATTCGGTGGCCGTGGACAAAATCGAACAATCCCTGTATCACCTGGGCCGCGAGGAAAAATCCAGCTATCTGACCAATCAGATCATTTCGCAGAAAGTCGAACGCGGGATCGTTTTTACGAATTTAAAGACCATGGTGCCGGTGATCGTCAATCGCCTGCGTCGCTTCGGCATTCCCGCCACGGGCATCTCATCGCTGCTGGACCAGAAAAAACGGATCCAGTTACTGAAAAAGTTCAAGGTCGGTAAGTACCATATCCTGGTGGCCACGGACGTGGCCAGCCGCGGACTCGACATCGACGATATCACCCATGTTTTCAATTACGATCTGCCGCAAGACAGCGAATCGTACGTGCACCGCATCGGACGGACGGCGCGCGCCGGCAAAAGCGGCGTGAGCATTTCGTACTGCTCGGAAGCGGACTACGAAAATCTGCCGCGCATCCAGCGTTATCTCGGCAATAAAATCCCGCTCGGCGAAATCAATCCGGAGTTCCTGGTACCCCCGCGCGGCGTTTTCGAACCGTTCGATGACGGGACAGTTTTTTTAGAAGAACGTGGCGGACGCAACGGACGCTCCGGCGGCGGCAGGGGCGGGCGGTCCGATGGCGGACGCGGTCGTTCCACCGGGCGGGACGGCGGTGGTCG
>CAZVZS010000004.1:1788-110737 GCA_964631535.1 uncultured Leptospiraceae bacterium | reverse complement strand
ACGCGAACCCGTCCGTGGCGGACGTGAAGATCGACCGCCCCGTGAAGGCAACCGCGAACGTGATGACCGACCCCGGGATCGCGACTCCCGCGACCGGGATCGGAACCAGGACCGTGATCTCAACCTGCCGCGCGGCAGCGAACGCGGACCGGACACGGTGCGGGAACCGAACCGTGAGCGCGAAGTCGTCCGGCCGCCAATCAAAGATTTCCGTATGGCGCGCGAAGACGGACCCCAGCCCGGTGGACGCCCGGGCGAATCCCGGGACAGCCAGGGCCGGTCCCAGGGCGGCAAACGCCGTCGCAGGCGCGGCCGCCGGGGCGGCGGGAATCGCGAAGAAAGCGCGGAACGCAAACCCGGTGAGCGCGAAGACCGCGGTGGACGCGATCGAAATAACAATAACCGCGAAAACGGCGAAAAATCCGAAGGTCAAAAACGACGCCGCCGTCGCCGGGGTGGTTCACGCAACCAGAACACCCCGCGCGAACCGGAACCGAGGAAGGGCATTTTCGCCCGGATCGCCGGCTTTTTTAAGAAGAAATAAACCAGGGGTGCGGCGGGGATTGTTCGCCCCTGGAGGGCCGGAGACCGCGTCCGATTTCAGACTTCATGCGGAGCCAGCGCGGCGCCGGCTTCTTTTTCGTTAGCGTAAACGGGGAAAAACGACAGGACGCTCGTAATTTCCATTATATTGCGTATATCTTCACTCAGGCAGCACAGGACCATTTCGCCGCCGGCTTTTTTCAGCCGCGTCAGTCCCGCCACGAGCGTACCCAACCCGGACGAATCGGCTCCGGTGGCGAACTCCAGATTCACGATCACCCGGTTTTTTTTCTCAGCCATTAGACCATCAAGATTCGCGCGCAACTTGTTGGTTGACCGCAGATCCACCTCGCCCCGTAATATCAGGATCACGGAATGCTCCAGATCCTTCTGTTCGATTTCCATTGCCATGCGCGCGCGGGCAAGCGAAGCCGCCCGCCCCAGTTTTTATTCCTGATTTATGCTTACCATACAAATCGGGAAATTTCACGATAAAAATCGGACCCGGAACCTTTTTTTTTCGACTTCCAGGGAATTTTTGGCGGCAAAATTCGCCGGTATCGATTGTTATTAGAAGGGTACTGAAAAAGTGCCCTGCTATGCGATACAGGATGTATCGCGAAAAAACCGGTGTTTCGTGAAACACCGGTTTTGCGAGCATCGGCGAATTTAGTTCGCCGATGCGACAGCTGAAAAAGTCCAGGGTGGGACCTTTTCAGCAACCTGTTAGTACCCGGGTGAAAAAAAGGGAAATCACCCTCCCCGGCCGCCGCGCCGGGACGATCTCACTTGCGGTACATCAGAAAAACGCTTTCGGCGTCCCAGTGAAAATACTCGCCGGCTTCGCCGTAGCGGTCCTCGCGTTCCGCTTCGATTTCGATCCGGCCTTCGCCGGTGATGACCAGGTTGATGACGTTGTACAGCACACCGCCGATTCGCGCGGTCAGGAGTGAATACTCTTCACGCGAAAAATCGACTTCCATGCCCCCGCGCGCCGAGATGCTCAACAAAACAAAATCACCGATCTTGCCTCTCAGCAGCGGCGTCAGATCGTTCATGCTCCGGGTGAGCACTTCCCCGTCGCTCAATTCAGGAACGTGGCGATGCAAAAACCCGCCCCAGCCCTGGAATTGCAGCGGCTTTTCGTTCCGAAACAACACGACGCGCGAATCGAAGGGAACCAGCAGAACGACCTTCGGACCCATCGCCTGATTCTGTTCGGTTCGCCAGAAGCTGATCCGTTCCTGGACCGGGGCCGGAGCTTCGAGTACGGTGCCCTCCTGTTCCTGCGCGAAAACGCCCGGCCACGACCCGGCGAAGGTCGCCAGAAAAACCGTACCGATCGCAAACGCGGCCAGAGTTCGCGGTGAAAAAATTCGTTTCATTTTGGCCCCATGAGTTCCAGCGCGCGTTGTTCCAGGTACGAGGCGCGACCCGCGTCCGCCGCCTTGCGCATGTCCGGAACGTAGCCACGCAACTCGACGCGCGCTTCTTTTTCGCCGTCCACCTGCACGCGCAGGATCAGGTCGAGAATATGAATGTTGCGATTGTGTTTCGTGGGAATCCCGCGCATGAGCGCTCGCGCCTGAAGTGGCATACCGCCACGATAAAGCGAAAAAGCCGCGAGCGAACGATAACGAATCTGCTGGCCACGGTCCCCGTAGCGCGCCGCCAGGCGAAAATAGCGCACCGTGGCCAGGGTATCGCCCTGATCGCGGGCGATGCGGGCGAGTAAATACAGAATGCGCGTTTTGTCTTTCGCGTTCAGATCGTACCGCGCGGCCAGGGTCAGGAGTAACGCGCGGGCATCCTTCGCCCGCGAGCGCTGGACCAGGAGGTCCGCCTTCGGAATTCCGTAGGCCGGGTTGTACGGATCGACCTCGTCCAGCAGAGCCAGACCGCGATCAGCGCGGCCCGCGGCCGAAAGCGCGCGTGCCATGGCCACACGCAGGGCGGGAAAATTAGGAGCGCTTTTCAGGGCGGGGCCCCAGAAACTCATGTACGGTTCGGGTTGTTCCGCCGTACCAGGCGCTTTCAGCAGGCGCAGACCGCGAAAAAATTGATCGGACGCGCCCGCCGGCACCCCCGTTTCGCGCAACTCGCGCGCGGCGACCGCGGCGTCAAAACCGGCCTCGTCCGATTCTTCCGGGCGCGTAGCGCCTGTTTTTTTTGAAAGTAAATTCAGGCGAACCTGGGCCGTGCGCCGTAGATTGGGCTCCAGGCCGCGGCGCAGGGCCTGGCGGTACAGCTCCGTCGAACGGTGCGGATCCTCAGCCTCCAGCCGGTAGGCTTCCTCGAACATAGCCCGGCCCCCGCCCTGTTGAGCGAAAAGTGGAAACCCGGCCAGAGCAACGAACGCGCAGAAAAAAATTAAGGTACGTCCCAAAATCTTAAGCGCCCGGTTCATGCTCTTATTCAAAATCGGAATCGCTGTTGAGCGACCAGTCCTGGTCGTACGCGCCAGGGTCGAAGTGTTCCAGCGGGCAGGTTTCGGCGGGCAGGTGTTCTTTGCGGTGCCACTCGGTCACGACCGGGCAATGCGCGCCGGGCAGTTTCCCCGACTGAATACAGATCGCCTGGCGCACCCCGCTCTGTGAATATTTCCATTCCTTCTGAGTCGGCGGTGGCAGGATTTTTTCCACGCGCGAAATCAAAGTGCCCCAGAGCGGACCGGCCACGCCCGCGCCGGTCCCCCCCTGCATCGAATAACGGGGGTTATCGTAGCCGACCCAGACCGCCGCGGAAATCCCGGGCAACAGACCCACGAACCAGGTGTCGCGGTAATCGTTCGAAGTCCCGGTTTTGCCGAGCAGGCGCGGGTTTTTTAAGCCGCCGCGCGCGACCCCGCCGAACCGGGCCGAATCGGCGAGCATCGTCGCCATGATCTGCGCGACATCGGGCGGAATCGCCTGGTGTTCGCGCGGAATGCCGAGGCGAAATTCGTCCTTATCCGCCGCGTTGTAAATTTCTTTGCCGTCCCGGTCCAGAATCCGTTTGATCAAGAACGGCCGGTGGATGCGTCCGTCATCGCCGAAGGCACCGAAAGCGACCGCCATTTCCAGCGGACTCATCTCGAGCGAACCGATGGCGATCGTCTGATCCGGACGGAATCGTTTCTGAAAGCTGGCGTCGTCGTGGAAAAAGAAGCGGCGAAACTGTTCCGAAAGGCGCGGCATCCCCACGATACGCGCCACGCGAATTGCGGGAATGTTTTTCGATTGGGCGAAAGCGCGGCGCACCGGGATCAGGCCTTCGTATTTCCCGGTGATGTTTTGCGGCAGCCAGTAACCCTTGCCGCCGCTGTGTTCTTTGCGGAGCGGCACGTAAATCGGCGAATCGTCCACCAGCGTGGACGGCGTGATCTGCCCGGTTTCGATGCCGGTGGAATACACCACCGGTTTGATCGCGCTGCCCGTCTGGCGATACATATGCAGGGCGCGGTTGTACTGGTTACCGGAGCTGAAGCGGCGACCGCCCTGTACAAACAGGACTTCGCCGGTTTCGGGACGGAGGCCCACGGCCGCTGCCTGTAAAACCTGGTCCGAGGTATCGGCCGCGGGAAAGCCGAACAGGACGGCGCCCAGGCCCTGCCGGTGGTATTCGCGCGCGAGGCGCGTTTCGAGATCCTGGCGATCCACGCGTTTGCCGTCTACGAACCGCACCGGCGGAAAGGACGTTCCCGCCTTCGCCATGTAGCGTTCGGTTTCGCGCGCGACCGTGTCCATAACCCCGGCACTGATGGTCGTCTCAACCACCAGGCCCGCGCCGAATTCGAATTCTTCCCCCAGAATTTCGCGAATTTTCAGGCGCACGTACTCGGTCACGAACGGCGCGTGGTCCACGCGCGAACCGAACACGTTGGAATTAGGCGACCGGTTCAGACCGACGAACACGGCCGCCTTCATGGCGTTGTACTGTTCCACCGGCAGATCGGTGAAATTTTCCTCGCGCATGCGGACGTAGACCGTGTCCATTTTCGCCTGCAGACCGATCGGATTCTTTAAAGGCGAATATCGTTCCGGAGCCGACGGCAGCGACACCAGGATCAACTCCTGCACGAAGTTGAGTTCGTTCAGTCCCAGGCCGAAATAAAAACGCGCCGCGACGTCCATCCCGACCGAACCGTGGCCCAGGTACACATGGTTCATGTACGCGGTGAGTATTTCGTCCTTGGAATATCGCTTTTCCAGGTAGTACGCCAGGTTCGCCTCCCGCAGCTTACGACCGATGACTTTTTCGCGGCTGCCGAGCAGAATGCGCGCGAGCTGCTGGGTCAGCGTGGACCCGCCCTGGACGTAGCCCATTGAAAGCGTATTTTGAACGAGGGCGCGAATCAGCGCCGGGTAATCGATCCCGCCGTGGGTGAAAAAATTCTGATCTTCCACGAAGATCAGTTTCTGCTTCAGGGTGGCGGGGATTTCCTCCGAGCGCATGGTGCCGGTTCGCCGCGAAAATAATTCCGCGAGGAGCTTACCGTCGCGGTCCACGATCCGGTTCGGTTGAATGACCCGCAGGCGGGCCGTGTATTCTTCCATGTCCCCCGACATGCCGGGCAGGGAAAAACGCATGAAGGCCAGGCCGCCGAACAGGGCCACGAGAACGAAACCCACCCCGATCATCAGGGCCAGGCGTACGTTGATCAGTTCGCCAAGCTTCTGGAGCAGGTCCACCCCGCCCGCCTGACCGGATTGAAAAAAATCACGGCGCGCCGGTCCGGGTCGTGGTGTGAAAACGCCACCGTGGCCACCCGCTTCGGGACGGGGTGGCGCTTGCTCCCGGGGCCGACCTGGGCTTTCGCTCTGCCAGGCGTGAATCTGCGGGCCGCGCCCGCTACGGAACGACGGCAATTCCTGTCTGGTTGCCGGCGCGGCCGGGCCCGGACTTCCGGGAGAAGTACCGTTCGCGCCCGGGGCGGCCGGTCGGACCGCGGCCGGGGCCACATGGGTCGCGGAAGAAGGGGCCAGGCTCTTGCCTTCCACGAGATTCTGGATCTGGCCATTTTTATTGTCGAAAAAATTCATCTTCCCGCAATGCGGACAGGCGGCCCTGTGTACGGTGAAAATATCCACCCGGATCGTAACCCGGTACTTGCGGGTGCAGTGTTCGCACTGGTGCAGGAACTTGCGCGGGTCGGGCTGTAAACCGGTGGTAATCATCGTGGCTGGAATACGCTCTGAATGAAAAGGACCGAATTCTTGAAAAAAATCACTTGTACACTCTCAGCGCAATTGAAAAAATGGCGACGGGGGGGCCGGGGCTTCCAGAGGGAAATGGCTCCCCACACGGGTATCGGCGTTCTTATACGAAAAAACCGGAATGCCGGATGCTTAAGGGGCCGCGCGGAAGTACCGGGCGGCCCTTTTCTTTTGGCGCGTTCTGGCAGTCGGCGGCGAATGGGAGTAAGGGACTCCCGGCCTGATCGGACCCAATGAGCCTTGCCGGTTTTACCTATCTCCTGGCGGTTCTGCCGGCCGCCCTGCTCTGTTATTCGGTCGCTCCACACCGTTATCAAAATCGGGTTTTACTCGGATTTTCTCTTCTATTTTATTGCTGGGTCGATCTTCGTTTCGGCTTCTTTCTGGTCTACTGCATTCTGGTCACCTACGGGGCCGCCCTGATCATCCATGCGGCCCCGCGCCCGCGCGCCCGGCGGGTGCTCGTGCTGGCGCTGGTTCTCTGCCTGGCCGCGATGATCGTGCCGAAGTACGGCGATTTTTTCGCGCGCGAAATCGGCGCCCTCTTCGGCCGGCCGCGCGATGAGGCCCGATCGCTGGGACTGCTTCTTCCCGTGGGCATTTCGTTCTATACCTTCCAGTCTTTATCGTATCTGATCGATGTGTACCGCGGCCGTCCTCCCGAACGGTCGCTGGAACGCTACGCGCTCTTCGTGGCCTTTTTTCCGCAACTCGTGGCCGGTCCGATCATGCGCGCGGGCGAACTCCTTGAACAATTCTCGCAATTCGCCGGCCCGCGCCCGCCGCCGCGGCTGGCCTGGTTCCTGGAGGGCGGGTATCTCATCCTCAAAGGCCTGTTTTACAAGGTGGCACTGGCGGACCGTTTCGGCGAAATCGTCGCCGCGACCGACATCGCGGCGCAGTCCGTGAGCCCCTGGCGACTCGTACTGTTCTGCTTCGCGTTCAGCTGGCAGGTGTTTTTCGACTTTCACGGTTACACGACGATCGCGCGCGGGTCGGCGCGCTGGTTCGGCATCGATCTGGCGCGCAATTTTTATTTTCCGTTTTACAGCCATAACTTCGCCGACCACTGGAATCGCTGGCATGTGACGCTTTCGAGCTGGCTGCGGGAGTATTTATATTTTTCGCTGGGCGGCAATCGCAAAGGGCGAGCGCGCACGTACATCAATATCATGCTGACCATGGTGCTCGGCGGCCTCTGGCACGGCGCGGGCTGGAATTTTTTGCTCTGGGGGGCTCTGCATGGCGCGTATCTGGTGATCGAACGAATGTTCGGTCTGCACCGGGTTCACCCGCGCGGGCTGCGGCGATTCGCCGCGTGCTGCCTGGTGTATACGATCGCACTGCCGGCCTTCGGCGTTTTCGCGATGGACGCGGTGCGCGATCCCTGGCCCTTGCTGCGCGCGCTGGGCGATTTTGGCGCGCGCGAAGGGCTGCTGCTCGTGGCGGGCGTACTGGCCACCGTCGGGCTTTCGCGCCTGGCGATTTTGTTCGAAGAGCGCGGCTTCGCGCTGCGCTGGCCGGGCGCACTGGCCCTCTCGGTTCTGATGGGGATCGGGCTGGCCGCTTCGGGCGGCACGGTGCGTGAATTTATTTATTACAAGTTTTAGCGAATTTATGAAATCGACGTATTTACCGCTCGCGATCCTCCTGTCGGCCCTGGCCTGTATCGCCCTCGTGCTTACCTTCGCCGGGGCCGGCAGGGCTATCGCGACGAATCTTCTGGTACCGGAACCGGTGCAGGGCGACCCGGCCATCGCCCTTGCCCGGGAACTTTCGCGACGCGGCCTGAACGCGGAGGATACGCGCTTCTACGTCGACTACAGCCGTCGTTTTCCGCCCGAACTCAGCCCGCTGTTACAGATCCGCGAACGCGAGCCGGCGGCTGAATTCGCGACCGCGTACCTGCGAATGATCCAGAGCCAACGCTTTCCGGATCGCCGCTTCCTGCTGATCCTCGGCGCGAGCGAAGCCGGCCATCACGCGTGCAACACCGAACATTGCGTGACGCGCGATCTGGCCGCCCTCGCGGGGCCGGACTGGAACGTGATCAACCTGACCCGCCACGGGCAGACCCTCTGCGAAACCGCGCGATTTCTTGAGGAAATCCGCGGAACATTCGTGGCGGACCGGTTCGCCCTGGCGATCACCGTCAACCCGGTGTTTTTCGCCGAACGCGGACAGATCCAGTCGCAAGGCGAAATTACCAATAAGTCGGACTGGACCGACCGGCTGGAACAGAGTCTCGCGCGACGGTTCGGGACGGAACTCCTGCGCCGCGCCGTCTTCGGCCACATGTTCGGTGTATCGCCGGCCGGGCCCTGGCAGATGAACTGGCTGGGGCCGATCGGACCCGCTCTGCTTCCGGAACCGGCCGCGGAAAACATGGCGAAGCTCAAACCGCGGCGACCCGATTTCGCCTATTATACGTTTCCAGGAACCGGCCCGACCCCGGCGCGCGACTGGCGCGCGTACCACGCGGACGGCCGCATCGATCTCGGTTTCGCGGCCGAACGCGTGGCCGGCCTGGACCTGAAACGCGGTCGCGCCTGCCTGGTGGATTTAAAACAGGCCCTGGACGCCGCGCGGCCGGCGGGGGCCGTCGTGGTGCACACGGCGCTGAACCCGGGCCTGTTACGCCTGCTCGACGAACGATTTCACCCGCATGAATCGTATTTTAATTCATACGAAAAATTTAAGGCGGACCGGAACCGCGCATCCGCCCGGTTGAATCTGCCGTCCGTCACGCTCGAACAGGCAGGCCCGGCCCCTGACGCGGATTTTGTGGACCTGGACCATCCCTCACCGGCCGGTCACGCGAAACTGGCGGCCGTGATCGCCAGGTCGCTCCCGATCAGGTTGCGGAAAAAGTCCCTCCGTTTGGATTCTGGAAATCCACCGTTCGGTTCGGGCCCGGGAGGCTCAGCCGCGCGGTCGCAAAAAAACCGGGATGTGCCGGAGTCGTTTGCCCGCTAAAAACGCGACGACCTGTTCGATATTTCTATTCAGGGTGGCTTCGGTTTTCATGGACGCAAGAGTACGCAAGATTTCTTTTTTACGCGAAGGAACCAGTTTTTCAAATGCCGCCCGCGCGGCTCCGTTCGCATCCAGTGCGCGCGCGAAGGCCGGTGGCATGGGCGTGGGCCGTGGTTCGGGATCGAATTCGATTTTAACACGGGCCCGGTCACCCACGTCGATCCCCGCGCGCTGGCGCATATCGCCGTTTAGATAGAGTCGCCATTCTCCCCGGTACTTTACCACCGTCTGTTTAAACGGTTTTCCGTTCAACGTTCCCCGAACCGGGATCGGCCCTCTGGTTTTACCGGCGTCCCGGAACAAATCCTCCAGGATTTTGTGCGGAACGTTCAGACAGGGATTGATTCCAAGGATGATGATCTGATCGGTAAACGTCTTCATCGCGCTTTGTACACCTCCCTGTCGCGCAGGGGCGGGATGCCAGGGTCAGTCCGGGTTGAGGCACGGTTTTTTTCAATCAGAACGACAGGCATCCCCCGCGAATTGAGTTGACTTTTCATGTTATCAACTTAACCTTATTAACAATGGAACGGGCTGTGCTTGACGGACCCGCGATTCGTCGCGCCGCCCTTCCCCTTTCCATCGAAGCGTATCATACTCCTGGGGGACTGGGAAAAATACCGGAAAAAACCGAATTATTATTCGGAGTAGTCGTAGAAAAAAGGCCCAAAGACCCCCTCCATTCAGCGCTTGTGGCCAGACTGCACAACCTCCTGTCCCGGGCACTTTCAGATCGTTATATGCTGCGGCAGGAAAACCCGCTGACTCTCGACACCTCCGAGCCTGAACCCGACCTGGCGGTGGTGGATTTTCGCGACGATTTTTACAGCCAGGCCCACCCGCGCACCGCGCATCTGGTAATCGAAGTCAGCAATACCACTCTGGACCTTGATCGTGAAAAAGCTGAAATTTACGCGATGAGTAATATTCCCGAATACTGGATCGTCAATCTCAAGAATGGGCAGGTGGAATTATTCCGTGAACCTACGCCAGCCGGATATCAAGTTCATCGAAGAGTTCCGGCTGATGAGTTGATCAGCCCGCTGGTACTTCCTGAGCTTGAAATCAAACTTTCCTCTTTAATCATTTAAGGTAATAAAGTCCAACCTGATAGAATGGTTGACCAATCGCGACAAAAGGCCGATTATATTAATCAGCCGCCCTGTGAAACCTTCCACGCACATGCTATTCCTTCTGGCAGGCCTCGCGGCCCTCACACCCGCGTTGCCCCTGTTCGGGCAATTCTACGAGCCGGAGCCGGAGGTATACGAAGAACCGGCCCCGGATCAAAAGCGGAGTTTTCAGGCGCTCGAGGAGCGTATTCTCGAACTGACCCGCGCGATCGAAAAATACCAGCGCCTGCTGCGGGCCGCGGGCCTGATCAAAGACGGGAAAACCACCCGGATTCCCCTGCGGGCCGAGCAACAGAATTACTGGGGCGAACGCGACAAACGCTTCGTGTACAACGAAGTCGGCGTCATCCACTGGAACGAGGAACGGATCGATTATATTTTATTCGAACAGCGCCAGTCCCACCGGGACCGGGTGCAGGTTCTGTTGCGGCGCTGGTACGGGCGGATTGTCGGCGGAGGCGCGTCCGGACCGGAAAATCCCGGCGGCATCCAGGGTTTCGCGCTCGATCTTGTCGTGCGCCGGATTGACACGTACGAAGGCGGGACTTACGTCAACCAGCGTCTCTTCACCGGGCGTGATTTGCGCGGCGTGGACCCGGGCACGCCCCTGCCGGCCGACTCGGGCGAAAAAATCGATCAAATGCCGCGTGTGTATGTCAACCAGATCGCCGAACGTTTGAAATTTCTGCGCGAGTACCGCGAAATGGTCGAACTCCTGGAACGTCGGATCGATCGCGCCGTCCGCGAAGAGAGCAATCGCAATGAAACGCGTTTTCAGATGCTCGAACGCGTCTTACAATGAGAGTTCATCTCAAAACTGCCTCCTGAAATCTCCGGTCGAAGTCCTCACAAACCCAGCAGGCGCGCGGCGTTGTTGTAATAGATGTCGCGCAGGACTTCGTCGGGTAGTTCCAGTCCGTAAATTTTCCAGATGCCCTTGGTGGGTTTGTGGGGCGGATGGTAGTCGAAGTATTCGTCGGCGGTTTCCAGGAAACGCCAGTACACGCGCACTTTCTCGAAATCCGGCAGGCCGTCGGTTCCGTATAAAATCCGCGTGCGGTATTTGATCAAAAAGGCCCGGGCCGCGCGCGGCTGGCGGCCGAGTTCATCGTGGCGCTGGGCGATGTCCAGCCACACATTGGGATTGCGATCCAGAAGTTCGGCGGCGCGCCGCAGGTCGTGGGCGAATTCCCCGAAGTGCAGCGCCACGAAGCGTACGTCACGGCGGCGCGCGAACAGTCGCTCACGGCGTTCCATGGTTTCATCGAACGCCGGCATGGCGGAATGATGCAGGGACCGCTCGGGGAATTCGGCCAGTTCGGGCAGGCGTTCGTTGGTGGCGTTCGCGGGCCGGTAAAAGGCGGGTGGATCTGCCGTGTGCATGGCGATCAATAGTTTGCGGCGCGCGCAGACATCCCAGACCGGGTCGAGGCGCGGATCGTCCAGCGCCAGGATTTTACCATCCGGATCTTTTTCGAGCACCCCGAAATTTTTCCAGAGTTTCACGCCGCGCACGCCCGCCCCGGCCACTTCATCCAGGTCCCGGGCCATTTTTCCCGCCCAGTCCGGAGCCCCCTCGCGCAGATATTTCCAGTTAAAGCCGACAAAATGTAAAATACGCGGCGAATCGTACTTTGCTTTGAGTTCGCGAAATTCGGCCAGGGTGGTGGTCGTGAGCGCCAGGTTCACGAAATACCGCGTGCGCTGCGCGTCCAGTTTCGCGAGGAGTTCGTCCGGGGGCGGCGCGTCCCGAAACAGATGGCCGTGAAACTCGATCGTTTCGAACGCGGGCACGGTGCGTTGCGATTCGGCCGCGGGGCGCATGACCGTCGCCGGGCGAAAGTCCTGGACCGCCACCATCGCGTCATACCCTTCGATGCCGGGATGCCCGCCAAAACCGAGCAGGGCCATGACCCGCAACCGCGCCCAGAAGCGCACGTCCTGGAAACTCCAGAGTAAAAGGAAAATCCAGCTCAGGGCGAAGAGCCAGGCCAGGGCGCGTTTCAGACGACCACCCGCCTTCATGCCGGGCCCAGCAGGCGCTGGATTTCACCTTCGGCCTGTAATAACGCGGCTTTGAGGTCGGCGAATTGTTCCGGGCGAATGGTCACCCCTTTCTGGGTGGGTTTTAATTCGCCTTCTTTGTCCGTGTACCAGGTCCGAATGTTCAGGTACTGCTGGCCCTTAAATTCGGAAATTTCGACGCGAATGACTTCCCCGTTGCCCTTATCGATGTCCTTGATGATTCCCATAGGGTCCGCCTGATCGGCCGCCCGGGGCCGCCCGCCACCCCCGGATGCGCCCCCCCATAGAATTTGCCCAGTTCTTTTTTCATTGACAGAGCCTCCCCCGGCTCGACTCTGGCTACCTATGGCTCGCCGGTGTCAGATTTCAGGAAAACAAACGGGTTACGGGAAGAGCATTTCGCACTCCCACCGGAAAACCAACCGGACCTTTAAGGTGAACCTGATTTCCAAAAACGTGTTCCTCCCGGATGAGAATCGGTGGGTCCGGCTGAGAATTTCCGCCCGGATGCTCAAAACGCTGAACAAAAAAGGCGTAAAAACGCTCATGAAAGCCTACGGGCAGGACCTGAGCGTTCTCAATAAGTAAGCCCACGCCGGTGCCCGCGCGGCATGGCTAAATCCAGACCAGTCGCCCGTAAAAAACGGGCATCGAAATCGCAAGCGGGCCCAGTCGCGGCCCGGAAATTGGCCGCTGGCGTCTTAACACGTCTGGCAAAACACTTCGGCCCGGTGGCCACCCCGCTCACCTACGCTGAGCCGCACGAACTCTGCATCGCCGTGATTCTGAGCGCGCAGTGTACCGATGCCCAGGTCAACAAAGTCACCCCGGAGCTATTTCGACGGTTTCCGAATCCGGAGGATTACGCGACCGCCTCCCTGACCGAAATCGAACGGCTCATTTATTCGACCGGATTCTACAAAAATAAGGCCAGATCGATCCAGGGCTTCTGTCGAGCGCTGCTGGCCGACCACGACGGCAAAGTGCCGCGTGACCCGGACCTGCTCCGCAAGCTGCCGGGGGTGGGCCGCAAAACCGCCAACGTGATCCAGCAGGAATTGTTCGGCGTGGCGACGGGGGTCGTGGTGGACACGCATGTGGCCCGCATCAGTCAGAAAGTGCTGAAGCTGACGACGCACAGCGACCCGGCGAAAATCGAACGTGATTTGATGGCGGTCGTGGTGCCCGCCCGGTGGCGCGACTGGTCGTTGTATTTAATTTTTCTTGGCCGCTTCTGCTGCACGGCCCGCCGCCGCGACTGCGGGATCTGTCCCCTGCGCGCTATCTGCCCTTCGTCCACCGTGCCTGGGAAAGGATGACCGAATTTACGCGTAAAATAGGCTCGAATCGACAGTTTCGCGCATATTTGTCGATTTTTTTCGGCAGATATCTATTTTTCGATTTTTTTCGCTTTTACTCGAACTTCCTGTCCTCATTCCCCATGGTATGGATTCACGATTACCGGGCGCACAAATCCGGGCGGGCTTTGCCCGGGGACTCGGCTTCGCCGCCGGAATGGGTCTTCTGGGTCTCCTCCTGCTTGCGGGCGGATTGGTGGCCGACTCACTCTTTTCGTTTTCCGCCGGCGATCTGATTTCAGCCGGTCAGATTAATTACAATTTTCAGCAGATTCGCACTGAAATCGCAACTCTTCGGAATGAAACCCAGGCTCCGGTGGGCAGCATCGTCGGCTGGCATAAAAACGTCCAGGGAGTCCTCTCCATTCCGGCGGGCTGGGTGGAATGCAAAGGCGGGACCGTCAGCGACCCGGATTCGCCGATCAGGGGCGCCTCGATTCCCAATCTCAATGGAAACCCGGGCGGCGGCCCGTCACCCGCGCTCTCCGGAGCCGAGCAGATGTTTTTGCGCGGCGGGATGACATCGGGGAACGGTCAGGACGATCTTATTGAATCGCACACGCACGATTACGAAAGCGAACGGGACACCAATGGCTGGGGTGGATCAAACAGCGGAACGGGTCTGACCGAATGGCGCAGGACAAAAGATACGGGTGCTACCGGCGGCAGCGAAACCAGACCCAAAAACATGTCCGTCGTCTGGATCATGCGTATCAAATGATTCAGCGATCCGGTTCGAGGAGAACCAGGCCGACGCCTTTCTGTGCGGACCTTAACTTTTCAGATCCGCGACGGCCTCGGCCTGGGTTTCGTACACGGGGAGCAGGGCCGTGATCTCAACAATATCCAGCAGGCGTTTGACCTCGCGCGGAACATCACACAGACCGACCCGCTGACCGTGTTCAACCATGAAGCGGTGGATATTGAGCAGGGCCCCCACTCCGGCCGAGGGCAGGTAGGACATCCGGGCCAGGTGGATGGCCAGCGGCGCCGGTTTTTCCTCGATCCGCGCCGTGATCATCTCTTCAAGGTTCATGGCCTTTGAAAGATCCAACCGGCCGATCAAGCGCGCGATCCAGACCCCATCCTGCGAGTCCCATTCAATCTGGAAATCTTGATTCATACAGGCGGAACCAGTGTGGCGGGCGGGCCATCCGGCGTCAATCGGTTCGGTCGCCAGAACCTGTCAGAGGCCCGCGTCGCGCAGTGCCTGTTCCAGATCGGTCGCGAAGCCCGGATGATTCCCTGTGTCGCGAAATAACACGCGGCCCTCACGGTCCAGGAGGAAGGTCGCGGGGATGCGACGATCGGGCAGGTACACAGCGACAGTCGCCTGGCGCGGATCGCGCAGGACGGTGGAACCGATACCCAGCTCACGCACGAAGTCCTGGACCTGCGCCACCTTGCGCGCGGGGTCCACGCTGATAAACACCAGCCGGACACGCGGGTGACGCGCGGCCACGCTTTCCAGGAGCGGCATTTCTCGCCGACAGGGTTTACAATACGTGGCCCAGAAATTAAGCAGGACCGGACCGTGTTCATACTGCGCGGCGAGCGTTTCGGTTTTTTCGCCGGCCAGATCCAGGAGCTGGATGACCCCCGGATCCCGCACGGCGGGGCGAGAATTCACGAACGCGAATAGCGCGACGGGCAGCAGGAGCCGAAGCGTTTTTTTTCGCGCGCGATTTCGTTTCATGGTTGCCGCTGGATTTGCCCGACAATACTCCAGAACATCACAGGGTCGAGGAGAATCGTATGAGCGCCGGAGTAAATTTAAAAGACAGAGTGGCCATCATCACCGGAGCCTCGCGCGGGATCGGCCTGGCCACGGCGCTGCGTCTGGCGCGCGAAGGCGTCAAAATCGTCGTCGCCGCGAAAACCACCCAGCCGAATCCGCGCCTGCCGGGCACGATCCAGGAAACCGTCGACGCGGTCCGGGCCGCCGGCAGCGAGGCCCTGGGCGTGAAGTGTAATGTGCGCCATATACCCGAGCTTGAAAAGCTGGTGGACGAAACGATTACGGCCTTCGGACGCATTGACATGCTCATCAACAACGCCGGCGCCATCTGGGTGGAGGCAATAGAGGACACGCCCGAAAAACGATTCGACCTGGTCATGGAAGTCAACTTCAAAGCGCCGTTTTTTTTGAGCCAGCTCTGCGTGCCGCATATGAAACGCCAGGGCTGGGGCCATATCGTCAACATGAGTCCGCCGATCGCGCCGTCTGACGCGATTGGCAAGATCGCCTATATGGCGTCCAAGTTCGACATGACCCTGCTCAGCATCGGCCTCGCGGGCGAACTAAAAGACAGCGGAGTGGCGGTCAATTCGCTCTGGCCCAAAACGCTCGTTGAATCCCTGGCCACGATCAACTGGGGGATGGGCGAACCGAAAGACTGGCGCAAGGCGGACGTGCTGGCCGACGCGGCCGCCGTCATCGTTTCACAGGACCCGCGCACGTACAGCGGCCAGGCCCTGATCGATGAGGACGTGCTGCGCGAACGCGGCGGGGTTACCGATTTCAGCAAGTACAATGTGGTCCCTGGCGGTAACCCGGTGAACCTGGACTGGAAGGAGCTGGACAGCGTGCTCAAAAAAATGGGTCGCAAGGAGTAAAATCCGGGGCGCTAACCCGGATAATGCACGAAATTCTCCGTGAATTTTTGTGCTCAAGGAAAACCGCCATTCAAGGCGGTTTTCTTCGTTCCTCAGTGGCACCGGATTTATTGCATGAAACAGTGTGTTGCCCCCACAGGCATATGCTGCCGCGAAGGAGGGCGAAGCGCCGGCTGTTCGGCCAGGGAGGGCCGTACAGCCGGCCTGCGTATGCCTGTGGGGCGCATCATATTTTCGTTTCATGCATAATCCGGGGCGCTAACCCGCGCCGCGCCCTTCAGCGAATTCCTGGTAGGCCTTGAGCACTCCCTCCGGGTCTTCCGTCAGCGGATAATGGCCGATGCCGTCCAGCAGGACCACATCCGGATTCGGTACCAGCTCACGGTAACGCTCCACCAGGTGACGCCCGGAAACCGGGTCCTCGGGGCCGTTGATCACGCGCAGGGGTACCGCTGTCTCGCGCAACACGTTCACCCAGCGCTCGCGGTACCGCCGGCGCTCCCGGATATACCCGATGAGTTTGTGATACACGCGCGCGCCTTCGTTCAAACTGACCAATTCCCAGAATTCGCGCAATTCCGCGTCGGAGGGTTGCGTGCGCGGGCCGAAGACGGCCGAAAAATTTTTCCGAAATGATTTTTCATTCAGGAGTGTGCCCACAAGAAAACCGAGCGGCGAAAGCAGGAGTTTCTGGATGAAACGCGGTCGGTGCGTTTCGGGAAACAGCCCGCCGTTCAGAAAACAGACGGAAACCGGGACGAATCCGGGCTGTCCGGCGCGCCGGCGGTCTTCGTACCGGGCCAGCAATTCCTGCACGATGGTTACGCCGTAGTCGTGGCAGAGGATTCGCGCCCGTCCGATGCCTTCCTGACGCAAAAGCCCCTCCACGAGGTCGGCCTGGTCGAGGATGGAATACGAATACGCGACCGGTTTAGCGGAAAAGCCGTAGCCGATTAAATCAGGGGCGATACAACGGTAGCGACCGGTGAGGGCCGGCCAGAGATACTTCCAGTCGAACGAGGAGGTGGGAAACCCGTGCAGGAGCAGGAGGTCCGGCCCGTTCCCGTCGCGCCGGTAAAAAATTGCCCGGGCGTTGTGAAGGAACGTTTTCCCGCCCGCCTTCCATTCGGCGACGCTCATCGAATTGGTTTTATCAATCATATTACTCGAACCCATCGCCCGGCGACTTCCGCGCGGCCCGGGTCTTTTTGCGAACGACCGGCGGCCCGGGTTTACCCGCCGGGGCTTTTTTTTTCATCTTTTTTTTCGCGGCCGCGGGAGTTTTTCCCCGGGCTGGTTTTTTCCGCCGCGGGCCCCTCCGCTTTTGAGCGCGTTTCCTGGCGGTAGCTTTTTTCGCGTGCGCGAGGGCCAGCTTTGCCGCGCGCGAAAGGCGTTTGATTTCCGCTTCGCGCCGCAGCGCCGCCGGGCGACCTTGAACACGTTCACGATACACGCACCGAACCGGCCGCGTAAATCGAAAAAAACGCGCGCCCTTCTGGCTCGCGCGATGTTCGGCCAGGCGCCGATCGGGATCGGTACTGATCCCGGTGTATAGAGCGCCGTTCTCAGCCTCGATGATATATACGAACCAGGCACCCGGCACAGCTCATGCTCCCCGGCCTGGAGCGTGCGACAACCGAAATTCCCCGGGCATACAATGACTTGACGGGGCGACACGGCCCGGTCCAGATAAAAAATAGTCGATGTCCATTTCAATCGAAGAGATTCACCGCGCGGCGGCGCGCATTGCCGGCGCGGTCCGAAATACGCCGCAGACCCCGTCGCGTACGCTTTCGAATCTGACCGGGGCGCGGATACTATTAAAATTCGAAAATCTCCAGTTCACCGCTTCATTTAAAGAGCGGGGCGCGCTCAACCGCCTGTCGCTGCTCACGGAACAGGAACGCGAACGCGGAGTCATCGCCATGTCGGCCGGGAACCACGCGCAGGGCGTGGCCTACCACGCCGGGCGCCTGGGGATTCCCGCGACGATCGTCATGCCCCGCCCCACCCCCTTCATCAAAGTACGCTTCACGCGCGAGTTCGGCGCGCGGGTGCTGCTGGAAGGCGAAAACCTCACCGCAGCGGCGGCCTTCGCGCGCGAGCTGGCGCGGAAGGAAAATTTATTTTTTCTGCATCCCTACGACGATGACGCTGTCATCGCCGGCCAGGGGACTCTGGCTCTGGAAATGCTCACCGCCAGCCCGGAGCTTGATACGCTCGTAATCCCGGTCGGCGGGGGCGGACTCCTGGCCGGCATGGCGGTGGCGGCGAAAACACTCAAACCTTCGCTCCGCGTGATCGGCGCGGAGACCGAACTCTACCCGTCCATGGCGCGCGCGCTCAGCGGCGAACCGGCCGTCTGCGGGGGTGTTACCATCGCCGAAGGCATTGCCGTGAAAGAACCCGGCGAGCGCGCCCTGGAGATCGTCCGGGCCCTGGTGGATGAAATCGTACTGGTGAACGAAGCGCGTCTGGAAGAAGCGGTCAGTCTGCTCGTGAACGTGGAAAAAACCGTCGTGGAAGGCGCGGGGGCCGCCGGACTGGCCGCCCTGCTCACGCGTCCGGATTTATTCGCGGGGCGCGTGGTCGGCCTGCCGCTGACGGGGGGCAATATCGATTCGCGACTGCTCGCGAATATCCTCAATCGTTCTCTGGTCCGCGAGGGTCGCATCGCCAGGCTGAGCATCGAAATTACGGACTCCCCCGGCGAACTGGCGCGTGTCGCGGGCATCGTCGGGCAGGAGGGCGGAAATATTATCGACGTTTCGCATCAACGGATTTTCGCTCAAGTTAGCGTGAAATCGGCGCAGCTCCTGCTCGCGCTGGAAACGCGCGACGCCGCCCATATGCTCGAAATCGTCGCCGCGCTTGACGCGGCCGGGTACAGCGTGGATCTGATCGATGGATCCACGCGGATGGGTGATTCCGCTGAATAGCGGTACGGAGGGATGGTATGGGTCGGCGACCGTTTGTGAGCAAAATTACCTTCGCCCGGGTTGCGGCGTGTGCCACGTTTTTTTTCGCGATCGTTTCGCCTGCCACCGCCCAAACCCGGACGATTTTCCTGTTACGCAATGTGACCAAACAGGAAATCGGAGATCAGGTGGACATCCTGGAAGATCCTTCGCGCAGTCTTACACTCGCGGATATTCGCGGCGAACGAATGGCCGCCCGGTTCACTCCCGGCCAGGAAAGCGCTCTCAATTTCGGATTCACACGATCCGCGTACTGGATTCGGCTCGTTCTGCGCAATGCGTCGCCACTCAAAGAATATTTGCTCCAGTCGTCCTTTCCCCTGGTCGATAGAGTCGATCTGTACAGGGAGGAGGGCGGGACGATTCGTCATTCTTCGGCGGGTATGACCCTGCCGTTTTCGCAGCGCGAGGTTAAACATCGAACCATCGTATTTCGCATTCACCCGGACGGAGAAAGCGTATACTACCTGCGATTCGAGAACGAAGACAGTATGCAAATCCCGCTCCTCATCTGGTCGCCCGCCGCGTTCGCCGCCGCCGATCACGACGAGCAGATCGTTCTCGGCGCCTACTACGGCATCCTGGCGGTCATGACGGTTTACAACTTCTTTCTGCTCATCGCACTGCGCGAACGCGGTTATTTTTTTTATGTAGTTTATATCACGGTCTTCGGTTTTTTTCTGGCTTCGCAGTATGGCCACGCTTACGAGTACCTCTGGCCCGGGTGGACTTCGCTCGCACGAAAATTGAATCCTATTCTCGCCGCCCTTCTGGAAGCCACAATCCTGATCTTCACACGCCATTTTTTGAACACCAAATCAACCGCCCCGCGAATCGACCGGGCCATCGTATTCTTCGCGGCGGGAGCCGCCGTCGCGTCGCCGACGGCTTTTTTCCTGAATCTCACCCATGGAGCGATTCTCGTTGTGTTCTTCGGCCTGGCAGCGAGCGCGCTCGCGCTCGTGGCGGGGGTCCAGAGCCTCCGTTCCGGCTACCGACCGGCTCGTTATTATATGACGGCGTTCATCATTCTGATCGTGGGAGCGGTCCTGTATTCACTCAAAACGTTTGGAATACTCCCGGTGAGTTTTCTGACACAGTACGGGATGCAGCTCGGTAGCGCGCTTGAGGTTACCCTGCTTTCTCTTGGTCTGGCCGACCGGATGAACGTAATGCGTCGGGAGACTGAACTGGCACAGCGCGCTCTCATCCGGGAGAAGACACAATCCCTGGACACGCAGACGCGATTGACCCGGGCGTACGCGCGGATGGTTCCCGGAGAATTTTTGCAGATACTGGGGCGCGAATCGATTCTGGATTTGAATCCCGGGGATCAAATCCAGAAAGAAATGACGGTTCTGTTCACTGACATTCGCTCCTTCACGGAATTGTCCGAAACCATGACGCCCAAAGAGAGCTTCGATTTTCTGAACTCCTATCTGCGCAGAATGAACCCGGTGATCCAGCGCAACGGCGGGTACATCGACAAGTACATCGGCGATTCGATCATGGCCCTGTTTCCAGCCTCACCCGGGCAGGCCGTTCGCGCCGCGGTGGAAATGCAAACAGCGCTGCGCGATTTTAATTCCAGCCGTACGGCGCGAGGGTTCCGGGCCGTCGAGATCGGAATTGGAATTCACACCGGCCCGGTCATGTTCGGTACGATCGGCGGAGCCGAGCGAATGGAAGTCACCGTGATTTCCGACGCCGTGAATCTCGCTTCGCGCATCGAGGGCCTGACGAAAACTTACGGGGTCAGGATCCTTATCAGCGAAAGTACCTTTCGACGAATCGAGGGCTCGGAGTGGACGATCCGAATGCTCGGCTCTTTCTCCGTCAAGGGCAAGAAACAGGAAGTAACCATTCTCGAAATCCTCGACGGCCTGGAAGGCGGGGATTTTGATACAAGAAAGGAAACGATGTCGGATTTTGAACGCGGCATTTTTCAGTATCTGAACGGGGATTTTTCCGCCGCATTGATTTTTTTTGAGCGCGTCCTGGGACGCAGTCCGGACGATACCGCAGCCCGGCATTACGCGAATTTAATCCGTGGCAAAGTGCCCGGAGGGAGCGATGCTCGCGAAGGATGATTTATGATCGACTTTAAGGTACTCGGCACGGTTTTTTTCAGCGTTCTGGTGGCCGAACTGGGCGATAAAACGCAACTGGCCACGATGTTGTTCGCCTCCGATCGCGAGGCCGGAAAATGGACCGTGTTTCTCGGTTCGGCCCTGGCGCTCGTGACCACGTCCGCGATCGGTGTGCTGGTCGGCAGCGCCCTTTCGTACTATGTGAGCGAACGCAGCCTGCATCTCGTGGCCGGAGCGGGCTTCGTCGTCATCGGCATCTGGACGCTGACGAAAGCGTTTTAATGTAAAGGTCCACCGATCACTCCGCGCAGGGTCTCCGATAGTTGGTCCACGCTCCGTTTCGCGAACGCGGCCGGTGCGATCGGGGCATGAATGTACACGTCCACCGTGCCGCCGTGGATGCGTTGCAAAAGGTGTTCTTTCTGTTTGGGAACGATGCGCCGGGCCCCTTCAATCGTGAGCGGCTGGATTACGACGCCCGCTTTTTTGGCCAGGATGAATCCGCCTTTCTTGAACGGACGCATGCCGCCGTCGGGGTACCCGCGCGTGCCCTCCGGAAAGATGATGACCGACTTGCCGCCCTGGATTTTTTCAGCGGCCTCAAACAAGGCGTGCAGGGCCTTTTTTTTATCGTCCCTAACGACCGGAATGTATCCGGCACCGGCCATGGCCCAGCCAAAAAGCGGAATCTTAAAGATCGAGTCCTTGGCCATCCAGCGAAATTGAATGTCGAGCGCGGCGTACATGACCAGCACGTCAAAGAGCGACTGGTGATTGGACATAACGATCACCGGCCCGCCGCGGTGCAGATTCTCGCGCTGGTGCACATGTACTTTCACGCCAGAACAGAACAACAGGGTGCGCCCCCAGGTCCGCGCGACCACATGGGCCGCGTTGGCCAGCTGAAAAATCGCCAGTACACAGGCGACCAGGGCCGCGATCAGGGTCACCACCAGAAAGACGAGCCATTTCGTGACGGAACCGAGCAGGACGGCCAGATCTTTGAGGAGATTCCCCGTATACGCCGGTATTTTGTGCAAAGTGAGCGCTGGCTGATTATCGTTCATGGAACGATCATAAACCGGCCCGACGGGAAGCCCAGCATTTTTTAGACACTGTTGTTCAAATTCATACAAAAAAGTTCATTGCTAAAAACTTACGTCCATTATACATTGGAGGCAGTCATGGAAAATGAAGCGAACCAGAATCCGAGCCCCCGGGTCGCTCGTCGCCGCGCGGCCACCAGGCGCAAAATCATCCAGATTTCATCGCGCATGTTTTCGCTGGTTGGTTTTGAGGCGGTAAAGTTTGAGGATATCGCCAACGCGGCCGATGTGGCGCGGGGCACGCTGTACAGTTATTTCAAAAACAAGGAAACCCTGCTGGAGGAAATTCTCACGAACATCTTCCACCGCGCCCTGCAGGGCATCGAAAAAATCAAAGTCGCCAATCCGCGCGAAAGCGTGGAGGAATTACTTCATTTATACTGTGATCTCTGGGAGACGGATCCGGACAGCCTGCGCGTAGTGCACCGTTTTGAGGAATCGCCGCCGGAAATCAGCAAGAGCATGTACCTGGCGGTGCGCGGCCGGATCGAATCGATCTTCGCGGCCGCGGGCCAGCGCGGACTCTTGCGCTCGGGGGATCCCCGCATCGCCGCCAGGCTTTTCGCGCGCACCACGATTCCTTCGCTTGAAGTGTTTTCGGGTCTGAAAGATTTTCGCCGCCAGTTCGTGGACCATTTGAATAATCTACTGCTGGTTCCGCGCATCGCCTGAAACGGCGTGGTATGCAGACCGACTCGAACTGGCCGCTCGCGCCCATCGGCTTTTTTTACGGAGATCGGCAGTACGTCTACGAAGCCCCGCGCCAGGGAATTTACTCGCCGGCTGAAGACGAAGGCCAGGGCGAGATTCGCCTCCTGCCCGGCCGAAACTTCGAACAGGCGTTGCGCGATCTGGATGGTTTTGAACGCATCTGGTTGATCTTCGGCTTCGACCGCAATCGCAGTTCGAGCGGGCCGGGCTGGAAACCGCTCGTGCGACCGCCGCGTACCGCCACCGGGAAAATCGGCGTGTTCGCGACGCGCTCGCCCCACCGGCCGAACGGGCTGGGACTTTCGGCCGTACGCCTGCTGGGCATCGAACATCTGACAATCGCGGTCAGCCAGGCGGACCTCCTGAACGAAGCGCCCATCTTCGATATCAAACCCTACGTCCCGGCGTACGATAGTTTTCCGGAAGCCCGCACCGGCTGGCTGGAACCGGAACGGCCGGAACGAACGTACACCCTCGACTGGAGCGAACCCGCCCGGGTCGCGCTTCAATTTTTGAACGCCGCGGGCGGCCCCCGGCTGGAACGATTTGTTCAGCTCCAGCTTACGACCGCGCCGACCGACGGGGCACGCAAACGCATTCGGCCAACCGGGGCGGACGGCGGTTATGTGCTCGCATTTCGAACCTGGCGGGTGCGCTACGAGGTGATCGAAGCCGAAGGCCGGGTGCGGATTGACTCGATCACATCGGGTTATTCGGCGACAGAGCTGGCCGCCCCGGACGACCCGTACGGGGACCTGGAACTGCACCGTCGTTTTACGCTGCGTTTCGTGGACTGAACCGAGTTTCCGGTGTGGTTCTCGAACAACGGACGCGGGAAGCGCTGGACTCCGGTCGCGGGAAAATCCATTCTGGCGCGAGAGAAACTTATGGCAACATTCATTGAGTATCTTCAACAACCCTGGCCCTGGTACGTGGGTGGCCCGGTAATCGGACTGTTTGTGCCGGCCCTGCTACTCCTCACCAACCGCGCCTTCGGTTTATCTTCATCCCTGCGACACATCGTGGCGGCCTGCATTCCCGCTGCCGGCCTGGCGTATTTTCAGTACGACTGGAAACGCTCCGGGGCCTGGAATTTGTTTTTCATTCTCGGCGTGGTCATGGGCGGCGCGGTCGCGGGCCTTTTCCTGAGCACGGGCAGTGTCGAGCTGGCGGCCGGTACGCGCGCGGATCTGACCGCGCTGGGGATTCGCGATTTTTCGGGCCTGATGCCGCCGGAAATTTTCAGCCTGACGGGCCTGCTCTCGGTGAAGGGAGGTCTCTTGCTCGGGCTCGGCGGCTTTCTCGTGGGCTTCGGCGCGCGTTACGCCGACGGCTGTACCTCCGGACACGGGGTCTTCGGCCTGGCGAATTTCCAGGCGTCCTCGCTGGTGGCCGTGGCCGGATTTTTTATCGGCGGACTGGTCATGACGCACTGGATCCTGCCCTGTATCCTGAAACTCTAAACACGGAAAACTCCATGAAATCAGCTCTTCTTGAAAAACCAACCGCACCGGCGATAACGGAATCCGAACCGGCCGTGGGCAGTCGCGTATTCGTCGTAAACAATTTGAAATCGCTGGCGCTCGGCCTGCTCTTCGGCATGGTGCTCATCAAGTCGGAAGTAATTTCCTGGTATCGCATCCAGGAGATGTTTCGGTTTCAATCGTTCCACATGTTCGGCGTCCTCGGCTGCGCCGTGGGTGTGGCCGCGCTTTCGCTTTTTCTAATTCGCAAATTCGCCGCGCGCACCACGTACGGCGAAAACATCGTGATTCCGTTCAAGCCGCTCACGAAAGGTTCGCTGCCCGGCGGGATCGCCTTCGGCCTGGGCTGGGCCATGACCGGGGCCTGCCCCGGGCCGATCTACGCTCTGATCGGGGCGGGAAATTTCGGGATGCTGGCGGTCCTGGGCGGCGCGCTGCTCGGGGCGTTCACGTACGGCCTGTTGAAACCGAAATTACCGCACTAACACGGCGCTGAACAAACAAATGGGCGACGATCGAAACCCGTACCGGGCGCTTTTTTTTCGCTGGCTTTCGCCCTTCGCGTACCGCGTCGGTGTGCCCGGCGGACGCGAACGCGGAAACCTGCCCGGTCAGTGGTTGCAGCCCATCGCGATCAACGAAGCCCCACCCGGTTCCCTGAACGGCCTCTTGCTGGAAGGCGATGACGCTCCCGCCTCGCTTTTGAAACTCACCGGCGCGCTCGATTTGCTTTCGCCCGGCGGAGTCGCGGTGTTGGTGTATCCGCGCAAAGCATGGTCCCGGTCGGACTTGAACGAAGTCTGTCGCGGCGGCGGGTTTTTCCTGCGCGCGTATCGCCGGGCGGGCCGCGGCCTGCTGGTGGTTTTGCAAAAACAAAACCTGCCCGAAACAAAAAGCCCGGACCGCGAGTATTCGGTGATCCTGCCATTCACCACCGGGCCTTTTACGCGTATTCGTGAAAGTATTACACACTGGGCGAATTTCTTCGCCGAACGCGACTGGCTGGAAAAAAGCCAGATCGTACTGGTCAACGACGCCGCGCTCACAAACGCGGAGCTGGGCACGCTCCAGACGTCGGCGCACCGGGGCCTGCTGGACATCGTGCATCATTATCGTTCGTTCGGCACCGGCGCCTGTGTGCGGTCCGGGATTTTACACGCTCTCGGGCGACGCGTCATCGTGGACGAAACCGGCGGCGCCGCGGAGCCGCCTGCCGCTCCTTGCGGGTGCCCTGCGCGAGGAGCAGACCCGGCGCGGCGATGGTCCGGTGGCCTGCCATGGGTACAGCGCGCCGGAGCGAGTGTTCGCTTCGCTCGCCGATCGCGCGCGGGCCGGATCGCGCTGGAACTTCAGACGTCGCAAACTTTCCCGGCGAATCGCGCGCGTCCTGACCGGGCTGCGCGCCCCCTTCGCGCCCTTGCGCCTGTACCCGGCCACGGTCGCCCGCGAACTGGCGGCGGCAACGTCCCAGGATTCTCTGTACGAACGACTGGAAAGCGGGCTGGCCCTGCGGCGCACGGGGCGGCCCCTTGTGGAAATCGAAATCGATCTGGTGGAGGAGGAGCCGGAACCGGGGCCCTTCGCGGCGTTTTTTTTTCGAACACGATTGCGCCATCACCCGCGCTGAAACCTTGTGCAATCCAAAAATCCCACCATGTCGTCCGCGCCAATCACGATCGATTGTTTTTATATTCAACCGCGCATCGCCGCCGCGTACCTCATCGTGGAGGACGAGCAGGCCCTGTTCGTGGAAAACAATACCGCCCTGGCACTGCCGCATTTACTGCGCGCGCTCGAAGAGGCCGGACGAACGCCAGACCAGGTGGAGGCGGCGATCATCACGCATGTGCACCTGGACCACGCGGGCGGGTCTTCGGCCCTGCTCGCGGCCTGTCCGAACGCAACGCTTCTGGCGCATCCGCGCGCGGCGCCCCACGCGATCGACCCGTCCCGACTCGTGGCCAGCGCCATGCAAGTGTACGGAGAAGAAAATTTCCGGCGACTCTACGGCGAGATTCACCCTATCCCCGCCGAACGCGTGCGCGTCATGGCCGACGGCGAAGTTCTGGAATTCGGCCGACGCCGTCTGACTTTTTTTTACACGCGCGGTCACGCGAATCATCATTTCTGCGTGTACGATTCCACCACGAACGGCGTCTTCACGGGCGATTCGTTCGGCATCGCCTATCCGCGGCTACAGGCACGCGGTCCGTTTATTTTCGCATCCACGACCCCCACCGATTTCGATCCCGACGAAGCGCGCGCCAGCGTCGATCGAATCCTGTCCACGGGCGCGGACCGAATCTATCCCACGCACTTTGGCGAATTCACAAATCTCCGGGATGGCGCCGATCAACTGCGCGCCGATCTGGATGTTTCGGAACTCCTGCGCGACCGGGTCGCGCGCGAGTACGGCGGCGCGAGTCCCGGCGCTATGGATTTCGTGCGGAGTGAATTACAAACGTACTACGCGAAACGGCTGGAGCGGGCCGGCCTGCCCGCCGCGCTGCTGGAAGCTCTGACGATGGACATCGACATCAACGCCCAGGGGCTTGTCTTCGCGGCGTCACGCCTTTCGCGTAAACAGCACGGCACTACGGAGGGGGCGTAAATGACGGTCTTGCGCGCGAGCGCCCCTGGTCGAATCTGTCTGTTCGGCGAACACCAGGACTACCTGGGACTGCCGGTGATCGCCATGGCGGTCAATCTGCGGTTTCAGATCGAATTCAAACCGGGGCCGGAGCGCGTGTTCCACATCCAGACGCCGGATTTGCCCGGCAGTGAAGAACAAATCCTCGATCTCCGCTCCGACGCGCCCCGTAGCGCGGAGGATTTTTGCTGGGGCATCGGACAGACCCTGCGTGAATATGGCCTGCGCTTCGAGACCGGGGGCCTGGTCACGTTTCGCTCCGGGATTCCCATTCGCGCGGGTTGTTCGTCTTCGTCGGCCATGTCGGCCGCCTGGATGCGCCTGTTAATCGAAATTGGCTATTCAGACGAAAAACAAATTCTGCTCGATCGACCGGACCTGGCGGCGTATCTGGTGTACCTGGGCGAAAAAGAAAAGTTCCACGGCGCCGGCGGCATGATGGACCAGTACGCCTGTTATCTCGGCGGCCTGCTGCACGTGTTTCCGCGCGAATCGCCGCGCGCGTCCGGGGCGAAACCGGGCAACCTGCGCGCCCTGGCCGAACAGATCCCGTACGGAGTCGAACGCCTGCCCGTCGTGCCCGCCGATTTTATCCTGATCGATTCGGGCGTCCCTAAGGATACCCAGGGTGTTCTCTCCAGCGTGGGCCAGCGCGCGCGCGAAGCGATCGCCGCCATGGAAGCCGGACTGCCCGGTTTTCGCCTGCACACAACGAGCCTGGCGGAGTTCGATCAGACGGCCGCCATGCATCTCCCGGGGTACCAGATCCAGCGTCAGATCGCCCGCGATCACCTGATCAACCGGGACCTCTGCCGCATGGGTCTGGCAATGTTGAAAAAAGAACTTTCGCCCCGGGACCTGGGCGCCTGGCTCAACGAGGAACATCGACTGCTTGCGGAGACGCTCGGCATCTCGACGCCGCGCATCGACGAATTACAACAACTTTGCCTCCGGGCCGGTGCGCTCGGCGCGAAGATCAACGGTTCGGGCGGCGGGGGCACCCTGTTCTGTTACGCCCCGGGCGCGGTGGACGCCGTCGCGGTCGCGCTGCGCGCCGAAGGTGTGCGGTTTTTTCCCGTACAGGCGGCGCCGGGCGCGCGGCTTGATTGAGAAACCGCCAGTTCGCATAATTTCGCACGAATTTTAATTGGAGTAAAAATAGTGAAAGCAAAACCCTTCCTTTTACTTGGACTGTTGTGCGCCTGCGCCTCGACCCCGGCGTACCGGCCGCCCGATTTTAACGCGTTCTTCCAGGGCCAGTGGGTCCGGCAGGGGCAACTCTGCGACACCGCCGGCGAATGCGATCAGGACGGCACCGGCCAGATCATGCTGGTCGCGGAAGATCAGATCGCGCTGAAAGCGTCGGCAGCGGCCGAACCCGAAGCCATTTTTTTATTCAGGTTTGGCCCCTCCGATCGCCTGCGCCTGACCGACGCGGAAACAGGTCGAACGTTTCTGGGAACCGTGGTCTTTCGCACGGAGAAGGAAATTTTGATCGAGTCGCGCCGCGTTCCCGCTTCGTTCGAAAAATGGGTGAAACCTTGAAAATCGAGTGATTTTGTCGCTTGACCGGTATTTTTTTCCCTGAGATTAGAACGGCGTCCCCGAACAATTAACCGAAGACCCGTCCGATACGCAGGCGTACGCCCGGTTATCCTGGAACCAGATCGCGTCGCTCGTGCATAAGACCGTCGTGTTTACATAGTACGATTGAGACACGACCGTCAGGGCGGACGTCGTATTCCCCGGCGATACAGGATTGCTGAAGGTGTACGCCGGACTGCCCGTGCAGTTCGTGGTGTACAGATTATATCCCTCCGGGATACTGTTACTGTTCGTCATACTGACCGTGGGATTTCTGGGATCCGGTTTATTGTACTCAAGCACCAGGAACCACAACGTGGCCAGGGCCACCGGATCCGGCGAATCGTTTTGTTGCGCGCAGGCTACGGAACTCGCGGCGATGAGCGCCGCGCCCAGGCTGTATAAAATTTTGTTCATCGTTCTCCTCATGAAAACTTCAGGCGAACCTGAAAGCTGAAGTTGGGGAGATTAGACCAGATTCAAGGGACGAATTCGACTCGCCTCGTAAGGCGAGACGCTTTTTTCGACTTCATGCGCGGAATTTTACGATTTTTTGCGGTGGGGTCCACTCTTCAAAATACGAACGCGCGCCCGACGGGCATTGACGTACGTCCGGCTGTTCAGGATTTTTTTGGTCCCATGGCTACCAGGGACTCGCGCAGAGTCCGTAACACGCGCACGGTCGTACGAATTTGACGGGTCCCGGGAGTGGACGGAATACCTTTCATAAACCGCTGCTCGCGCCGCAACATGACCCGCACAGTGCGACGCCCGGCCGGGGTCATTGTATACAGGGGTGAGGTTTCATGCGCCGGGTTTGGAAGCGCCACCGTCAGGCCGCGTTCCAGAAGCGGGTTCATGATCTGCTGTAAACGCTGACGGCTCAGTCCACGTTCGCGGGCCAGAGCGGGCACGGTGGCCTGGCCCACGGCGAATAAATCGAAGAGGACCCCGCGCTGGGCCTCCGTGGTATCCCCGCCCCCGTGGAGTTCCGCTTCCACCCGGCGCAGGGAATAATACAGGCGGTACACTTCGCCCACCAGGTCGCCCATGGCCCGGTGGCTCCTGCGCCGGTCGTGTGTGTTGGGTGCATGACAAACCTCTTTTCGAAATGACAATAAGTTTGTCATTCTTCAATTTTCGCCAGCTTTTTTCCCGGGTGTTTTCATTTTGGATTTGACCGCGCGGAGGCGGGAACTCCCGCTCTGTCACATGGACGTTATGATTCAAAGCAAAACGACCGTCGTAGACGGACTGACCATTCACTATCTCGAAGCGGGCGCGGGAGACCCGGTGCTGCTCGTGCACGGCTGGCCGACCTCCTCGTTTCTCTGGCGCAACGTGATCCCGCATATCGCGCGGACCAATCGTGTGATCGCGCTGGATCTGCCCGGGTTCGGTAAATCGGACAAGCCCCTGGACCAGCCCTACACGTTTCGTTTTTTCGCGAAGATCGTCGGAGGTTTTTTAAAAAATCTGAACGTTGCCACCCTCGGCCTGGCGGTGCACGATCTCGGCGGGCCGGTGGGATTGTTCTGGGCCTGCAATAATATGGCGCGCGTTTCCAAACTGGCGATTTTAAACACGATCGTTTATCCTGAAATGTCCTGGGCCGTGAAACTGTTCATCCTCGGCCTGCGATTGCCCCTGGTGCGTTCCTTCCTGGTGTCCCCGGCGGGCCTGCGCCTGGCCATGAAAACCGGCCTTTCGGACGCGCGCAAGCTGACGGAAGAAACCGTACGGGGCGCCCAGGAACCCTTCGCGGAGGAAGCCGCGCGTCAGGCTTTGATCCAGACCGCCGGCGGCCTGAATCCGAAAGGTTTCTTTTTGATTTCCGAACGCATCAAACAGTTGCAGATTCCGGTCCGCGTCCTGTACGGGGCGGACGACCGTATCCTGCCCGACATGGCCGAAACCGCGCGACGTTTACAAAACGATCTTCCGCAGGCTGAGGTGACGTCGCTTCCTGATTGCGGCCATTTTTTACAGGAAGAACGACCGGACGAAGTCGGTCGCCTGCTGGGTACTTTTTTTGGTGGATAGTATAACGACAACTATATTGTCAATATGACAATATAGTTGTCAACGGCGGTTACTATTTCGTGACCGGGCAGATTTGTGTTTGACCTGCTCAGGCGGAGGGGATACCGGGGGTCATGAAAGCGATGCGTTATGTTTTGTGGCTCGGTATGTTCGTCTTTATCGGATACGCTCTGGTTTCTCCGCGACCCGCCCGGTTGCCGGACCCCGGAATAATCACGCCTGGTCTCCAGGTCTTGAAATTCGTGGCCTGGGCTGTATTCGGATTGTTTGTCGGCTACACCCTGTACTGTTCATGGCACGAAAACATGTTCCTCTCGATCCGAAAAATGGCCGCCCTGCACTGGGGCCGCCAGGTGGGGATCGATCTGTACATCGGGCTGCTGTTATTCCTGATTTTCGTATACTTCAACGAACAGTCAATGGCTATGGTTCTGGTCTGGCTTTTGCCGACGATTTTGTACGGAAACATCATTCCGTTGTTATATTTCGCGAGCCGGTTCGATTCAATCGTCGCCGCGTTTTTATAAAACCGAACCCGGTGCAGGCGGACGCACGCGTGGCCTCCCCGGCGAGCGCCCGACTCGCTTTTTTCCTGGTTTGCCTCCCGGAATTATCGCACTTTTTGATGGAAAATCCGTCCAAGGTGGTGGTCCTTTTTCGTTGCGGGTCCATTTGACGCGGCCCGGAGCGGCCGGCTGCCATCCCTGTATGAACTCCATCGCCTTTTTCTGGTCCACTGTGGTCGGATTCGACCTCCTGATCCTGTTCGAATACCTCTATGATAAAACGAAAGGCCGGGGTCTGTACGAAGTGCGTGACGCCTGGGCGAATATCGCCATGTACTGGGGCTCAGTGCTCGTCCATATCCTCTGGGCCGGACCGCTGTATCTCCTGTACGCGGGTGTCCACCAATTCGCCCTGTTCAAAATCGAACCCGACTGGCAGGCCTGGCTTTTGTTGCTGTTCCTGGAGGACCTCTGCTTTTACTGGTTTCACCGCGCGTCGCATCGAGTACGCCTGCTCTGGGCCGCGCACGTCAATCACCACTCCTCGCGCCAGTTCAATCTGACGGTGGCCCTGCGCCAGACCTGGACGCCCTTCCTCGGCGTCCTGTTCTGGTTGCCGCTACCGCTGCTCGGCTTTGCGCCCGCGATGGTGCTGCTCATGCAGGCGATTTCGCTGCTCTACCAATCGCTGATGCACACGCGCCTTTTCGGCGATTTTGGACCGGTGGGCTTGCTGCTCAACACGCCCGCGCATCACCGCGTGCACCACGGCGTCAACCCGGAGTATATCGATAAAAACTACGCGGGGGTTTTCATCATCTGGGACCGATTCTTCGGCACCTTTCAGGCGGAACGGGCGCCGGTGCGGTACGGAATCACGCGCGATATCGACAGTCAGTCACCGCTCCGGATCGCCTTTCACGAATACGGTGCGATCGTACAGGATATACGAAATTCATGGAAACAGGGCCTGATCTCGCTCGTGCGTCCGCCGGGATGGGTTTCACGGTCGGAACGAGAGCGCGCGGAATCATCGTCGCGATCAGTCGATCCGGTGGACGACGCCCACGCGATCGTTCTGCTGTTCGCCTGCGCGTTGTTCACGCTGGTGTTTCTGAGCCCGCACCTGTTTCCGGTGCGAAATTTCGCGCCGGTCGTCTATCTGCTCGCGGTGGCAGCGCTGGCCTTCTGCCTCTGGCGAACCGGCGGCGCAAGGACGTTTCGTCTGGCGGCGATTTTTTTTCTAATTGTGATCCTAATTTTTCCCGTCGTGTATACCGGGTTCTTCGAGCGGGCGCCCGCGCTGGAAATTCTCGCGGCCGTCTGGAACGTGTTTCTCTGCGCGAAAACCGTTTCGATTTTACGCGGGGCGCGGGTGAGGAACGTTAGTTTCACGCATGTCCTGTATTTTTTGTGTTTTTCGCCCGAACTGAATTTTTACTTTTTCAAAGCGCAAGCATCCCGCCCCGTACGTTTCACCCTGCGACTCTGGCGCGGTCCCCTTCGAATCGCCGCGGGCGGGCTCCTGCTTGTGTTCCTGCTGGGCGGGGGAACCGCGGTGCACCCGGATCTGTATATCCCGCTCACCTGGATCGGCGCGGGTTGGACCGACTGGCGCGCCTGGGTGCCGCCGGTCTTAAAAGGCCTCAGTCTGTATCTTTTCGCGCGGGGCGGGCTCCTGTACGCGACGGATTTTTTTAACGCGTTTGGTTTCCGCCTGCCTCCGGCGCCGCGCTCGCCCCTGCGCGCGCCGGACCCGCTCACGTTCTGGCGGAGGTTTTACGCGCCCGCCTGGCGAGTGCCCCGCGCTCCGGTCGCGGTCGGCGGGTCGCGCGAAGCGTCGGTTCCCGCGGTCTTCGCGTTTTTTTTCTTCGCGGGCATTGCCCTGGAATATTTTTTGATGATCGCGGCCACATCGTACCGACCGGGATGGGCCGGATTGTTTTTTTTGACGCAGGGGGTCCTGGCGGCACTCGCGCTCGTGGCATCGCGGCGGTTCAGACGATCACGTCCTTCACGCCCGCGCCTGGCTCTCGGCGCGGTATTGAATGTGACGCAACTGGTCGTTTCCTCGGTTTTATTTTTTCAGGCATGGGACGGGTTATTCGTATGAAGTCACGGAAGTTTCTGGTTTTCTGTTCGATTCCGCTGGTGTTTCTGGCCAGCCAGTCCCTGCTCTGTCAGACCTTTCGAAATATTCAGCGCGGCATCGTGGTCGACCGGGCCCTGCGCCTGTCCTCCTTTGAAGGCGATCTGACCGAGACCGGCACGCTCCCGAAGGGCACCCTGGAGTATAAAATTTTTTTTAAACGACCGGGGTTCCTGCGTTCGGAGATCGTGGCCCCCGCGAGCCACCGGGGCATTCTGAGCGTGTACGCGGATAATACCTTGTATTCGTATTTCCCTTCGACAAAATTCGGATACGTTTACGCGAATATACCCCCCCAGAGCCCCGCTGAAGAACAACGTTTGATGCTCTGGAATTTCGACCGGGCCTTCGAGATCTACGAACCGCGCATCGGCAACCGCTTCAACATCGCGGGCCACAGTGGAACCGAAGTGAGTTATCCGGCACGCCGCCAGCGGCGTTTTGTTTTCAACGCGCGGGCGTACATCCACGAACCGTTTTCGTTCCCGCTCAAATCGCAACTCCTGGTGCGGGGCGGTCCCGTCTACGACGCGACGTACTCGCGCGTCGTTTTTAATCGAAACATTCCGGACGAAACCTTTCAGTTCAAGTTTCCGGAGGGTACGACGGTCGCGCGCTACGATCTGGGCGGGCCGTCCGTCACCGCCGCCGATCTGCAGGCCGCCCTGCCGCGGGGAAAGGCCCCCGCCGCACTCTGGAATATCCCCCTGACGAAGATCGTTCGCGTCGACGGGGTCGTGCCGGGCTTCGCCCTGCTCTATCGCAAGTCGCCCTTTACGATTACTTTTTCGATGGTGAAAGATTTCGGGATCGAGTTAATTCCGCCGCGCGGAATGCGCGTGAGCGGGAAACGACCGTATCTGGTGAATTTTTTCGGCACGAGCGCGCTGGTGTATTTTCTGGCGGACGATGTCCACTACTTGCTCGCGGGGAATGTTCCATACGAAGAACTCCTCACAGTCGCGGAGCAACTATGACGGATTATTCAGCGAATCGACGCCGCGGCTTCCAGTAAATCGTCGCTGGCGACACTGCCCACGAGCGTATAGTGCACGCCACTGTGTTGAAAATAGACGAGCGGGTAGGTTCCCAGGAAACTCAGGTATAATGTGCGCCCGTCGCGCTCGAAGCGCAGGCCGCGCTCCATCGGCAGGGGTGTGATGCCGTAATCTTTGACCATGGCGATCAAAACAAAAAACGGTTCCCGCGTATAAAAATACGCCAGCGCGGGCACGAGTCCGGTCGCGCTGCAGATTCGTTCGAGTTTAAAATTGGCGAGACCCGGCGCTGCCCCCCCTGCGGCCCCCCCCGGCGCGTCCGCGCCGAACGCCGGCAGGCGGACCGGAAAATTCGCCAGCGTCCGCGCCCGGTCGGGCGAGAGCGGGGGCCCCGCGAAATCGAAACGAACCATGTCCGCGTCGGGGGCGACGTTCAGTCGAAATTCATTTTCGCTCAGATCATGGTTGAACTCAATCGAAGTGAAACCGACCCCGTAGACCGGACCCGCCGGCGAGCGGAGGACCTGGCGCAGGGGAAAGGAAAACTCCTCGTACAACCAGCGCGTCGCCCCGGTAACGAAGGGCCCGGGCCGGACGGGTGTGTACTCGAAACGAACGGCGGTCAACCCCGCCACGACCTCGTTCTGCGCCTGGGTGATCTTTTGCTCCGCGAGTTCGCGGTCGTACAACAAACTCAGGCGCGCGGTTTCCCGCGCGGGGGTGAGCGGGAGATTGCGGTACTCGGTGCCGAATTTCGCGCGCGGATGGTAAAGCACGAAGGTCGCCCCGTTCCGGGCGGTTTGCAGGCCCGTCCAGGATTTTTCCCTGGCGCCGACGATTTCGGAATAAAAACGATCGGGCGCCCGGTAGCGCACTTTGCTTTCAGTCCATGCGGAAGAACCGTAGTCCTCCCGGACCAGTCCCGTATACGACTGGAGGCGCGCAAGCTTCGCGAAAAAGGCCGCTCTATAGCGGTCACGCAGCCAGGCCTCACAGCTCAAACCGGTAAACAAAAAGAGCGCGAGCAGGGACAGTGTACGCGGTCGCATGTTCTAAAACTGGAACGAGGGCTCGCTTTTGAAACACATTTTTCTTGAGAACTTTCCCCGAACTTTCAGCGGGACCGCTCCGAAAGCTCTTGACTCCGCCCGGTCACCCACGATGGTGCGGGCGGGTGCTATCCGGGAATGCGCGGCCTGCGATTTTTTTTTCTGTTCTGGGCGTTTTTGCCCGCGGGCCTGACCGCGGGGGAAACCCCGCTGATCCTGGTCGACGGCCAGGTTGAATTCCCGGCCTTCGCCGCCATCTCCGCCGTCCATGACCACGACCGCGCGTTGAGCTTCCAGGAGGTGCGGGAACGGTTCGCGGCCGGCGCGGGGGAAACCGGCTTCACCCGGCCCCCATCTTTTGGGTTGACCACGGCCGCCGTCTGGATTCGCCTGCGTTGCGAAAACCGAACCGATCAATCGGAGTGGTTGTTACACATCGCAGATCCATTATTCACTTCCGTTCATTTATATGAAGGCACCGGCGAAACGCCCATCCATACGGGTGGCCTCGGGGTGGATATTGCCGATCGAGCGATTCCGCACCGGGAGGTCGTGTTCCCCGTGCGGATCGGGCCGGGTGAGACCGGTGAATTTTTCCTGCGACTGGAGGCGCGCACCGCGCCGATGCTCCTGCCGCTGTACATCCGCGAACCGGCCGCCTTCGCTCGCTACGACTCGCGTCAGTCGCAATTCCTGGCCGCGTTTCTCGGGATGATCGTCGTGATCGGCGCGTACAATCTGTTTCTGGCGATTTCGCTGCGCGACCGAACCTTCGCGATTTACGTGCTGACGATCGCTCTGGTGGGACTCGTGCTGGCCCAGATCAAAGGCCTCACTTTCGAATGGTTCCTGCCCGCGACCGGGTACGCGGGCGGCGAATTGCAGAATTATCTGACGCCGCTCGCGATGATCGCCGCGCTTTTTTTTACGCGCGAATTGCTGGACCTGGGGCGTTCGCGCGCGCTCAACCGCGCGATCCTGACACTGGCGGTCCTGCTCGCGCTCTGCGCCGCGGCCACACCGCTCCTGCCCTGGCTCGGTCTGAACAGCGCGCTTCTCAGCCCGGGTGAACTCGTCCTGTTTCCCGGTCTGGTCCTGGTTCTGGTGCTCATCCGCGTGTACGATCGTTTCGTACCCGCCTACTATTTCCTGGCTTCCTTTCTGGTGATGTTACTCGGCGTCGGCACGACCGGCCTGAGCAATCTCGGCTGGCTCTCGGCCGATCCAATCTATCGCGACGGCGTCTTTCCTGGTGTCGTCTTACAATTGATTTTGCTTTCGTTCGGACTGGCGCATCGCTTTCGGCGCAGCGAACAGGAAAGCGCGGCGGCCCGGGCCGCGAACGAGGCGAAGAGCGAGTTCCTGGCGAACATGAGCCACGAGATTCGCACGCCCCTCAACGCGATCATGGGCATGAGCGAACTGCTCGAACAGGCTGAACTCCGGAACGAAGAACGTAAGTATCTCAAGATTCTGCGCAACGCGACGGACAATCTCCTGGCTCTGATCAACGCGATCCTCGATCTTTCTAAAATCGAAGCCGGTCGCATGGAGCTGGACGCGGTGCCCTTCGCGCCCGAAACGCTCGTCACCCGAACCGCGGATCTGTTCGCGCTCGGCGCGCATGAAAAGGGACTCGAACTGAATTGTTTCATCGATCCGGAATTACCCGACAACCTGCTGGGCGATCCCCTGCGACTCCGACAGGTCGTGACCAATCTGCTCGCCAACGCGATCAAATTTACCGAAACAGGCGAAGTGTTCCTGGAAGTACGCGCCCATTCGAATCCGGCCGCGGAACCCTGCGTGGTGCGCTTCTCCGTCCGTGATACCGGCATCGGCATTCCCGTCGAACAGCAGGAACGAATCTTCGAGACGTTTCAGCAGGCCGAATCGGGGACCACCCGTGAGTACGGTGGATCTGGCCTGGGACTCGCGATCTCAAGACGGATCGTGCGCATGATGGGCGGAGAGATGTCGCTGCGCAGCGCGCCCGGCCAGGGCAGCGATTTCGTCTGCCTCATTCCCTTCGCGCGCGGAGCGGCCGGTCCGCCACCGGAAGTCGCCGAAGAGACGATCAACCGTTACCTGGACGGGAAACGCGCGCTGGTGGTGGACGATAACGCGACCAACCGTCTCATCCTCGCGCGCTATCTGGATTTCGTAAACGTCCGGACGCGTCAGGCCCCGCATGGGCGCGGCGCCCTCGCGATCTTACGCGAAACAGCCGGCGACGGCGAACATTTCGATTTTATCATCCTCGATTGCCGGATGCCCGAACAGGACGGATTCGAGCTGGCGCGCACCATTCAGACCGAACACCTGGCCCCGTCCACCGTGCTCATGATGTTCACCTCCGACAACCGCCCCGGCGATCTCGAACGCATTCGCGCGGTGGGCATCAGTCGTTACCTGGTCAAGCCGGTGCGTCGCAAAGAATTGTACGCGTTGCTCGCGGGCGCGCTGGGCACCCTTCCCGCCCCCGAGCCCGCGTCGACTGACAGGGCCGCGCCAGGCGGGGCCCTGCGCATCCTGGTGGTCGAGGACAATCCCGATAATACCCTGCTCGTGCAGGCCTTTTTAAAAAACACGCCCCACCGCCTCGAACTGGCGCAGAACGGCCAGGAAGCCGTCCGCATGGCGAGCGTGGAACGGTACGATCTCGTGCTCATGGATCTGCAGATGCCGGTCATGGACGGGTTCACCGCCACCCGCCAGATTCGAATTCGCGAAAAAACAGAACGCGACGCGGGACGCGAAATTACGCCCCTGCCCGTCTACGCGCTCACCGCCTACGCCATGAAGCAAGAAGTCGAACTCGCGCTGGCCGCCGGCTGTGACGGACACCTGGCCAAGCCGTTTCGTAAAGAGGAGTTGCTGGGGCTGCTGGAGCGTGTGCTCGCGGAAAAGCGGGCGCGCGAGGCGTGAGCGGGGGGCCCCGCGCGAGCAAAAACACCGTCTTTTGTATGGTAAGAAGGTAAAAAAACCGATAAATGACTTGCCTTATATCGTATAATTTAATTTTTTGTGATATATGGTTCCTGCCTTCTACCCCGACCGGCCCTTTGATTTACCTCTATTGCCGCCTCCCATCGATTTTCGAAACCCGATTTTTTTCGATACGGCACTGAAAGCCAGGACCGAACTTGGAGAAATCAAGGGCTACGCGGCGGCTCTGCCCAATCCGATGCTCCTGCTTTCGCCGGCGATTATCAAGGAATCCGTCGCCAGCTCCAGTATCGAAAATATAAATACCACCGTCGAAAAAGTATTACAACAAAATATTTTCCCCGACAGCGAACGGGATGAAAGCGATAAGGAAGTATTAAGATACCGCAACGCGATTTCCGCCGGATTCGGAGAGATGCGTGATCTGCCGCTCTCCTCCAGGCTCATCGAAATAATCCACGGCCAGCTTATGCAGGGGAAGGTGGCCGGGTTTCGGAAAACGCAGAATCATATCCAGAATTCGCAAACAGGAAAAATTCTGTACACGCCCCCACCGGCAAATACGATTCCGATGTACATCGCCGATCTGGAAAAATTTATTCACGAGCAAGACGGCTTTGACCCGCTGATCAAATGCGCGGTCCTGCATTATCAGTTCGAGGCAATTCATCCATTTCTGGACGGCAACGGCAGAACCGGTCGCATTTTGATGGTTCTGTACCTGATCCACTCGGGTTTATTAAATTTGCCGATTTTGTACATCAGCGGCTATATCAACGAAAAAAAGGCCGCATACTACGAACATTTGAATTCTGTCTCCCGCGACGGGACCTGGATGGAATATGTTCTGTTTATCCTGGAGGGATTTTACACCCAGGCACTCGCGACCAAGAATGTTCTTTTCAGAATCATGGGTCTTTACGAAGAGATTAAGGGCCAACTAAAAAAGAATCACAAAAAAATCTATAACACCGAAATGCTGGCCACAATGTTCGCTGCGCCGATCCTTTCGCCCGTGGGCCTGGCGGAAGTCCTTAAAATTCATTACACGACCGCTACCCGCTATCTGACAGAATTACGAGAGGCGGGCCTTCTAACCGATCTTCACAGCGGGAAGTATCACCTGTTCATCAACCACCGGTTGATGAAAATTATCAGTGACTGAGCGAGTGGCCAGCCCGTGGCAATCAACCGCGCGCGCTCAGCGCGGCACCGCCAGTACATACCGGTACTTCGCCTGGGCGACGCGTTTGTTCTGCTCGTTGAAAAAATCGCAAACGAAGTTCAACTGCTTGCCTTTTTTCCCCTGCAGGCGCGCTTTCGCGGTCACCGTATCCCTGGCGACGGGTCTCAGATACCGAATGGAAGCTTCCATCGTCAGTGTGCGTTCATCCGCGTGTTCCACAAAATACGCGCTCATGATCGCCGTGAGCGTATCGCCCACGCTGAACAGACACCCGCCATGCATGAGGCCGTGCAGGGCGCGGTTGCTCATATCGTAGGGGATGGTCGCCTCGGATAGTTCGGGGCTGAGGCGCAACAGTTTCATTTTCGTGGCCCCGGGATGGCACTGGTCGATCAGATTCTGGGCCTGTTCTTCCACGGTGCCCTCGGTCTTGAATACAAACAGGTCCCGGGGAACGGTCAGGGTAAGCATCTCAGTTACGTTCATGGGTTCGAGTCTCCTTTCGATTCCTCGTAAAAATTTCGTGTCGCTCTGGTTGAATGTACCCTGCTTTTCGTCTGGCGTATTGGAAAATTCCGCACAGCCGTCCAAATCCGATTGCAGGGCGACCCTCCCGAACTACGAACGACCATGGAAAACCATCTCTGTATCCTGCGCGGAGCCACGCTGTTCGTGGGTCGGATTCCCGACCTGGCGTCGCACGCGACGGTGAGCGCGGGGGCGGTCGTCGGGCTGGAAGGGCCGGTGCGCAAGCGCGTCGGCGACACGCGGGAGTGGCTTTCCGCGCGGTCCTTCGTCTTCGACGGGGCCCTGCGCCAGGAAACGGCCTTTTCCGGAGCGGTCGGCATTCTGTTCACGGATCCCGGCAGCGAAATTGGCGAGGTTCTTTTCGCCGACGCCGGACCCGGTCGGGTGGCGGCCGAACCCGATTGGGGCGAAGATTTCAGAAAGACCTGCGCCACCATTCTTCAGGCGCCGTCCGTTGAACAGTTCCCGGCGGTTCTCGCGCGCGCGTTTCCGTTCAATCGTCTGGGGCCGGCCGTGGGAATCACGGATGACCCGCGGCTCATGCGCGTCGCGCGGGAGTTGACGACGAACCCCGAAGCCGCGCTCGACGTGAATCGACTCGCGACGATGATCGGCATGTCAACCTCCTGGTTGCAGCATCGATTCAGGAGTGCGGCCGGCCTGCCCCTGCGACAGTTTCGCAAATGGTTTCAGATGAAAGCCGCGGTCATCGCCATCAAGGAAGGAGCACCGCTCGTGGAAGCGGCCCTCAGCGCCGGCTTTTACGACCAGGCGCATTTCACGAACGCGTTCCGGGAAATCTTCGGGCTGTCACCCGCTGTGGTTTTCAATCGCGATACGCGCCTGCGCTGGTACATCGAAAACGAAGAGTCCTGGAAGGCGCTGGAATTTTGACATGGGCGGGGGGGAGTTCTACCAGGGGATTCCCGGCCGGAGGGAAAAAGTTGCTTGTTCCCGAATTGGGAATTTATTAAAATGGTTCCGTGCGGATCATCGCCCGGAGGGCTCTGCGGGATTTTTATGAAAAACATCCAGATGCGAAAGGACCCATCGAAGCCTGGTATGCCGAAGCAAAGAAAGCTGACTGGGGAACTCCAGCCCGTATCAAAGCACTGTTCCGGAATGCCAGTATTTTGAAAGATAACAGGGTCGTTTTCAATATTGGTGGCAATAAATACAGGCTGGTGGTCAAAATACAGTTCGACTTTAGAATCATTTTTATCCGGTTCATTGGCACCCATCAACAGTATGACCGGATCGATGCGGAAACGATATGACCGGAAAGATAAAGATTCGCCCGATCAAAACCAGGCAGGACCACGAAGCTGCCCTGGAGGCGATTGAAAAGCTGTGGGACGCAAGGCCGGGCACTCCATCGGGTGACCTGCTTGATATTCTGACTACGCTGGTTGAGAAATACGAAGAAACTCATTTCTCGATCGATGCTCCAAACCCTGTAGAAGCTATTAAATTCAGAATGGAACAGCTGGGCATAAACAAGGCCCGATTGGGTGAAATAATAGGCGGAAGAAACAGGGCTACCGAAGTATTGAACCAGGAACGCCGCCTGACCGTTTCAATGATTCGTTCCTTGAATCAAGAACTGGGAATTCCCGCGGAATCTTTGATTCAGGACTATCGGCTGAAAAAGAACCATTCGGTTTCATCCAGAAAATCACGCATACGGCGACCCGAAGCCGGGAAACGAGTGTAAGTCCGCAAGGCAAAAACGATCCGTCGGGCCGTCTCGCAAAGAGGAGCGGTCATTCGTTCGGATTCAGCCATTCGTGGGAGTCGTTTCCGGTTCCACATTTTTTCGGAGAAATTTCGTCTTTTCGGGTCCCCCGGCTCCCCCCGCGCTTATTACGCAAATTTCGTAACTATTTCGGCTGCCTTCCCCGTTCGACTCCCGCCGAAACCGTTTTTCACTCGATCGAGTTCTTCGGCCCCTGTACCCACCAGAAATCCCATCCGCCGCACCTCACGCAGCGCTCAACCTCCTGAAAACATGATGAAGCCCGCGCACGCGGGGTAAGGCGACAACCCTCCCACCCGGACCGGGCTGTGCGGGACGACCGTCCGGCGAATCCAGGTCCAGAGTGCTGTGGGTCCGGTCCGCGTTGTAATAGTTCACGTATTCGTCCACCAGCCGCGCGAGGTGGCGTTCGTTCAAAGGGATGAGAAAATCGGTCAACTCCGAGCGAATCGTGCGAACGAAACGTTCGGCGATCCCGTTCATCCAGGGACGGCGCGGAATCGTGCGCCGTGCGCGAATCCCGAGCACAGAGATCATGAACGGAGCCAGCGCGCGGAACACCGGATCGTTGTCGTGGACGAGAAAACGAATCCTGTGATCAGAGGGAAAGGCTTCGCGTAATTGCTGACGTACCCAGACGAGATCCGGAAATTGCGTGACCCCGGTGTGGAGAATCGCGCGCCGTCCGTGGTCGATGACGAAAAAAACGTACAGCGGGATGAAGCCGAGCGAATACACCACGAAAAAATCCATCGCGGCGATGCATTCGCGATGAAGCTTGAGGAAGGTCCACCACGAAGGCCCGCGACTCCGCGCACCGCCGGGCGGGAACGGGAGCAGACCGAGATATTTCTTGATCGTAGTGATACATGCCGCGTACCCGAGTTTCAACAACTCGCCGCGCAATCGCGCGGGTTGCCAGTGCGGATTGGCGGCTGCGATTCTGCGCAGGAGCAGAACACCCTCACGGTCCAGCGGCCTGCGTCCGGGACGACGACGCGAAAGCCAGCGCCAGAAAACGCGAAATAGATCTTCCCGGTGCCATTTCGTCACCGTGGCTGGTTGCACGAACAGACACACCGAACGCCAGCCGCCGAACAGCCGGCGCAACATTCTCCAGAAAATTCGATCGACCGGTTTAACGCGCGGGCGCACCGTACGGCGAAACACCAGGATTTGCTGACGCAATGCCGCGTTCTGCAGCAACAAAGCCGGACGCAAAATCAAAGCGCAGAAGATCATACTGAGCGCGATAGGAAGAACGTCCATGCGGTATACTCGCTCCCCACGATCAGAACGCAAGTCGAAAACATGACCCGGTATCCCGGGGAAGCCAGGCCAGCAGCCAATCTACAACGTCCTTCCACAACCAACTCACCCCATGAAGAGCAACGCCGCGTCAGGGATTGAGCGAGCCCGCGAGCGAAAGCCCGGCGGTCCGACGGCGAAGGAGCGACACACCGGACCGCAACGCCCTGCGAAATGCAAAGCCCCCACGGAAGTTACAACAACATCAGCAGCAAGCGCCATCCGGAGTTGGATTCACGGCCCTGCCGGCGCGTATGTTCGCTCTGGCTTCACGGCCGGGCTGGCTTTTTCGCCCGCTTCATCCGTCCAACCGGGAAGGCGAAATAGTTTGAGCAAAGGATTTTCCTGACGTTGTTTCCAGCGCGTCGTCCGATTCAACTCCACGGATGCGACTTTTTCGTACGCGGCGGCGGGATTGGCGGCCTCGGAGCGGGCCTGAAAATAATGCACTCCGTTAATCTGGGGCTGAGGGTACGCGCGCCGGTCAGCGCGCGGGTAAATTTCGAAGACGGAAAATCCGTACAGCGGACGGTCCTGGAAGGTTTGCAGGGAGAGGTCGGCCACGCTGGTCATGCGTAAGATCGCCAGTTCGTGCGCGTTCAGTTTGCGTTCGAAGTCGTGGCCTGATTTCAAGAGATCCAGAACGCGCACCGGCACACCGTTCCGTTCCACGATCTTGATCTTTTCGAGTTCGCCCTGCTTTTCGCCTGGCGTCGCCACCGGCTCCGGTTTTTTTTCAGCGGCGTCTCCGCCGGCACCGGCGCGCTCCAGGTCCTCAAGGGCGCCGCGGCGCATGGGGTTTTCGACTTCGATTTTCGCGTATTTACGGTCGGCCGTGAGATCAAGCGTAACCTGTCCGGGTACGATTTCGTCGCCGGGCTGGAGCATCTCCAGCGCGTTGTAATGCGTGTGACCCAGGAGCAGCGTGCGAACCCGCGGGTGTTTCGCGAGCCGGTGCAGCAACTGGTATCCGGAGTACTCGGGGCGGCGCGGGTTGCCCGCGAAGGTCTGGCTCTTGAATTTCGCCGTGTCGCAAAAACCGGCGCGCGGCCCCTCCGTGATCAGGTCCTCGTCCGCGCAGTCGAAATCGGGATCGGCGCGCATCCATTCCTGGAGGCCGTCGTGCATGCAACTGAGCACGTCGCCTTTCGATACGGCCCAGTCCGGCGTGTTGCCGCAGCGCATTGGATTGAGAATTTCGCCTTTTACGTAATTACTCGCGCTTTCGCCCATGCCGGTGTATTCGATCATCTCGAAATAATACGGATAGTCCTCCCCGTTGTGGCCGCCGCGCGGGTCGTGGTGAGCGATGAGCGTGATATCGCGGGCCGCGGCTTCGTTCGCGTACAGATCGCGGCGCAGCCAGTTCATCTGAAACGGCGATACCCCGCCGCCGTAGTTGACGGTGTACATGCCCCAGCCGCTGCGACGGTGCTGGCGCAGATCGTACGTATTCAGCACGACAAAGTGATTGCGCCCGAAGTGAAACGAATAAAACAGCGGCCCGTACGCGTGCTGCCACTGGTAGAAGCCGTCGTAAAGCACAGTGTTGCGCGCACCCTCAGGGACCAGTCGCCAGGTGAAGGCGCCGCCTTCGTCCACGCGACCGCGGCGAATGAAACGACCACCGAACACGTCACGGTGCCAGCCGCCGGGCTGGGAACCGGATTTCGCGAGATATTGACTCAGCCGCTGCCAGTGTTCCGGACCGCTCTCGGCCTCCACAACTTCCTGGAGTGATTGATCCTGACCCAGAAACCGGCTCAGAAAAAAACGACTGGCGACTTTCAGGCGAATGGGCGCGGGAACGTGGCCCATGGACACGTATCCGTCGTGATTGCCGGGAGTGAGAAAAATCGGAATTGTCAGTTCGCGCAGCACGCTCAAAATTTCCGCGGCCTCCCGGTTGTACGTTGGCGCCACGTCGCCCGGCATCAGCGTGCCGGGTGACCCGCCGTTGTGCAGATCGCCGTTGAACGTGATGAAGGCCGCGTTTTTGACCAGATCGTCCCCGCTGCGCGACGTGTGCGCGACGAACCGTTTGAGTTTGTCCAGACTGATGGCCTTGAACGGTTTCTGGTTGGGTACCCCGTCGAGAATTTCGCTGAGCGAAACCTGACTGTCCGTCAGATTCAGGATGCTGTAGCGATCGGGCACGCGATCGAAGATACGCACGGCGTTGTATTGAAATTCGTGGCGCTGCATGCGGCCGTTCTGAAAAATCTCCAGGCGTAGATCGTACAGGCCCGGCTTCAATTTCGCGAGAGCGGCCGTATCGAACACGAACTGGATCGTATCACGGCCGCGCAGCGGCACCGGAGTCCGGTCCGGGTCATGCAGGAACAGCGCGACCGGTTTGATTTCGATCGAATCGGCGGGCCCGGACGGCGCGGGGCGAAACGATTCGGTGATGGCGCGTTGATCCCGGTTCAGAAGATAAATGCTGATCCGATTTTGCGCGTCCGCTTTCTCTAACGAAAGTTTTTGCAGATGCGGAGCCCACGCCACACCCGCGGGTTCGATCAAAGGACTGAGGTGCGCGTAATCGGGGCGTTTCAAACGCAATACGACGCGCAATTCGTCCTTCGATTCGCGCACGCATAACGAAGGATTGCCGATGGTGGGATAGATCAGGCGATCGATCCGATACGAAAACGGCTGGCGTCCGGAGCCGAGGCGCAACTCCAGGCGGGTGGGCATGATCTGTTCGTTTTGAAAATCGTCGGAATAAAAAACATCGGGAAGAATTACCGCGCCGCGTCCGTCGCTCACTTCCCAGGGCAGGTCCTGGAACGAACCGCGGACCGCGCTTTCCTGGGAATAAACTTCCGCTTCCGGCCAGTCCACCGCCGGGGCTTTGCCCGGATCAAATTTCTCCGCGCCCGCGGTATCCGTGGCGGTAGAAAAAATAAAATACAGGGCCACCAGGAGGATCGCGAGGACCCCTTCCGCCATCAGGATGAGCGGGAAGGATTTTTTCAGGGCTTCCCTGCGGAGCGCCGCGTCTCCGGAAAATACATTCCGCAATCGTTCAAAGCCCTTTGCCATTGCCCAGAGTTGGGTATGGTACCGGCCTGAATCAATCCTTTTTCTTTATTATGTCGCGGCCGTTCCCGGCCATTACCGTTGAAGAATCCGCAGAAAAAAATCGAGCATGACGCCCGGCAGCGCCGAAGGGTCGTGCAGAATCCGAAAGTGACCAGGCCCGATCATGCGCGGCAGGTGCTCGCGCGCGCGCGGATCCATGGCCAGACAGAACAGGCGAATGCCCGCGCGACCCGCCTCCCGTATGGTCTGTTTCACGTCCTCTATCCCGTGTTTCCCTTCGTACCGGTCGTAGTCGTTGGGCTTCCCGTCCGAAAGGAGCAGCAACCATTTTCTGCGCCCGGGTGTTTTTGCCAGCAGCGCGGTGGCGTGCCGGATGGCGGGCCCGATCCGCGTATAACCCTCCGGGCGCAGGGCGGCGATGCGGTCGCGTGTGGCGGGCCAGGCTTCCCGGTTCGACTTGATGTACAGATAGCGGCAGTTGTTCCGCGTCCGCGAGGAAAACCCGTCCACCGCGAACGAAATACCCGCCTCGTGTAAAATTTCGCCAAAAAGTAAAAGTGATTCTTTTTCAGCGTCCAGGATCCGTCGCCCGGCGGTAAACCCGTCCGTGGAAAGCGAAGTGTCCACGAGAATCCGCAGCGCCAGGTCGCGACTTCGCGTGCGCCGGCTCATAAACACTCGCTCGGTCCCCGGGCGACGCGCGCGGAGATCGGCCCGACGCTCCACGAGCGCGTCCAGATCGGGATCGTCCCCGGCGTACAATCGCCGTAACACGACCGGTTCGTTGAATACGCGAAAAAAATGTTTGCGGAGCTTTCGTAGATCCCGCGCGCGTTCGCGCAACACGCGACGCGTATAATCGGGGCTCTGCGCGCGAACCGCTTCCGGATACAACGCGCAGAAATTTTGTCTGTACGCGCGCCGTTTCCAGTTCCATTCGTCGTACAGGACCCCGCCGCCCACGGGGCCGTCGGTGACGTCCGGCGCCCCACCACCGCCCAGGTCAAGGCGAAACACCGAATGCGCGGGATCGTCCGCGCGGAGCAGCACATGCGGATTCAGGTCCTCCAGGGCTTCGCGCTGTTCTTCCAGTTCGTCGCTGCCGTCCAGGTCACGCCAGTTACCGTTAAAATCATCCACCGTTTCGATTTTTTCGAAGGAGTGCATGAGGGTGTAGTCTTCGGCCGCCCGCTCCGGTTTCTGGATGACGACGGGAGTCTCCGGCGCGATTTCGCGTTCGACTTCGGTGGTGACCCTATCCGCGCGCTCCTGGTTTTCGTCCCCATCGAGCGAGGCTGGCCCGTGGCCGTCGCGCGCGTCCATCGCCTGCGCGGGTCCCAGCCAGCGTCCCCAGAGCAATTGCGATTTTTCATCACGAGCCGAAGCGGCGGCCGCTATCATTGCGGGAATCTGTTCGGCCAGAGCCGGAAAGTCCTGGCCCAGACGCGCGAGCACGAGCGGAGCGGTTTCGCACGCGCGCATTCGGGAGCGGGCGGTGTCCGCGGCCTGGGCCGGCGTGGCCCAGTTCAGTCCCAGTTCGCGCTGCGCGTTCAAGTAGGCCACGCGAAATACGTAAAAAAACCGGTTCCGATCCTGGTCCGCGAAACGGTCGCACTCCACCGGCAGGTAAAACCTATCGCCGCTCCAGCCGCCTTCCTGTTCGCGCTCCACAGCCAGAATTTCCACCGGGCGACCGGACAGGGCCCGCGCCAGAATCACCAGTCGCTCGCGTTCATCGCGCAGGCGCACAACCCGCGCGGCGCGCCCCGGATCCCGCCACTTCGCTCCAGCACGGCCGAAAAACTTCCAGGCGAATTTAAATAACGATTCCTCCGGGTTCATACGTTTCCCTTCTCAAACCCGGAGAACCGGAGATACAGAGCAATGTGCCGCAACAGTTTCTTAAACCACGGGGGCACGGGGGACACGGGGAAATTCGTTTCGCTGACCGGGCGCGAATCCAAACGTTCCGGAACTTTCACAAATGGAATAAAATCCAATTCTCCCCGTGCCCTCTCAAGCCCTAAAAAATCAGCGCGACCAGATCACGCAGAGCGCGCAGAGTGTCCGGGTCGTCGGTGAGTGGTTGTAATACGGCGCTGTCGCAGGCGGCGCGGGGCGGCAAACCCTGGGCGATGAGTCGCCCGGCGCTCACGAGCAGACGCGTGGACGCGGTTTCGGGCAGACCCAGTTCGGCCAGATTGCGAATCCGTCCGGCCAGACGCACCAGCTTCTCCGCGCTGGACGCGTCCACTCCGCTTTCGATCGTGACGATCTCTTTTTCCAGGGCGGGCGCGGGATAGTCGAAGGTCAGGCAGACGAAACGTTGTTTGGTGGACGCTTTTAATTCGCGCGCGATGCCCTGGTAACCCGGATTGTACGAAGCGACCAGCATGAACCGATCCGGCGCGTGCAGAGTTTCACCGGTGCGTTCCACGAAGAGCGCGCGGCGGTGGTCCGTCAGCGAATGCAGAGCGACGATCGTATCAGGACGCGCTTCGGCGATTTCGTCGATGTATACCAGGGCGCCTTCGCGCACGGCGCGCGTCACCGGCCCGTCCTGCCAGACCGTGTCATCGCCCTTGATGAGATACCGGCCGATCAGATCGACCGCGGACGTTTCCTCGTGGCAGCCAACCGTATACAGCGCCAGGTCCAGACGCGCGGCCATCGCCTCAACCAGGCGCGACTTGCCCGCGCCCGTTGGGCCTTTGAGTAAAAGCGGCAGGCGATTGCGAAAGGCATGTTCGAACACTTCGATCTCGCGCCCCACCGGCCGGTAAAACGGAGCGGGTCGCGCCCCGGCCACGGGGGTCGCGAAAGGCACCTGCGCGTTCATGGTAGTATTCATCGTTCGCCGCTCCCCCTCATGGACTCTCCGTGTTTCAGGCCGGGTGGCCGGTGGTTCGGGCCTCGAGCGCCGCCGATTCGTCGCCCGTATCCTCGGGCACCATGGCCTCGGTTTTGGGCAGCCCGTAGCGGATGAAATTCACGATATAGAGCGTGATCCCGGTCGTGAAGAGCGACGCGGCCAGAAGCATGCCGATGAAGTGCACCTGAATTTCTTTCTGCACCACCAGGAAGTCGAGTCCGACCTTGCGTTCCAGATAGACCTGGGTGATACCGGCCACGGCCAGAGCGCCCACCATGGCCGTGAAGCCTATGTTCGAAAGCCAGAAGGCCAGGTACCCGATCATATCGTTCCAGAGTTTACGCCCCGTCATGAGCGGCAAGGCGTACGCGATCACCGCGAAGATCAACATCGCGTACGCGCCCCAGAAGGCCATGTGGCCGTGCATGGCCGTGACGAGCGTGCCGTGCGTCCAGATATTCACCTGCGGCCAGGTATGGGCGAAACCGAGAAACCCCGCGCCCACGAACGACATGACCGAGCAACCCATCGTCCAGTACAGGGCGATTTGATTCGGATGACGGCGGCCCGCCTTGCGATACATCTGGATGGCCCAGATGGCCATCCCCAGAAAGGCCAGAGGCTCGAGTGCGGAAAAAATCCCGCCCACCATCAACCAGTAACGCGGCGTGCCGATCCAGTAGTAGTGATGACCGGTGCCGAGGATGCCCGACAGAAAGGTCAGGCCCACAATGACATACAGCCACTTTTCGACGATTTCGCGATCGATGCCGGTTAGTTTGATTAAGAGAAAAGACATGATCCCGCCCATGATGAGTTCCCAGACACCCTCCACCCAGAGATGCACGACCCACCAGCGAAAGTAACTGTCGAGGGTCTGGTTGTCGAAGTAAATCATGCCCGGCAGATACAGCAGCGCGGCGGCGAGCAGACCGAAATAAAACACGAGCGCGGTCGTGCTGAACCGTTTGCCCTTCCAGATGGTCATGCCCACGTTGAACAGGAACAGCAACACGTTGACAACCACCAGATAATCCAGCGGGCGCGGAATCTCCAGGAACTTGCGTCCTTCCCACCACTGGAACTGAAAACCGATGACGGCGACCAGCCCGACCACGACCCAGCTCACGTACTGGAGCCACGCCAGTTTCGTTGAATAAATTTCGCGGCCCGTTTCGTCGGGAATGATGTAGTAGGCCGAGCCCATGAAGCCGGTCAGGAGCCAGACGACGAGCAGATTGGTATGCGTCGTGCGCGCCACATTGTACGGCAGCCAGGCATGCAGGACGTCGTAGCCGATGCGCGCGAAACCCATCACGAATCCGTAACAGATCTGCAAACCCAGCAGCACCAGACAGGTGGCGAAGAAAATATAAGCGATTTTTTGCGATTGGTATTTCATAAACAACTCCGTATTGGAGGCCGGTCTTCATTCACGCCTGCCTCAATCCTTTTGGAGAAAAACTCTTATTTGAGCGCGGACAGATACCGCACGAGCTCCTCACGTTCGCCTTCGCTCAGCGGAAGGCGGGGCATGGCCGTGCCCGGTTTGACCGCGGTCGGATCCGCGAGCCATTTATGGAGATACGCCGTGTCGAATTTCGATCCGACTCCGTCGAGCGCCGGGCCGACGCGTCCGCCCGCGCCGCCCACCGCGTGACAGGCTACGCACAGAGTCCGGAATTTCTCCGGAGCGGGACCGGCCGCTTCCGAACCAGGACGCGCGACCGTCGTCGCGCTCGTCACGGCGATGTCCGGGGCCGGGGGAAAACCGTTCGTATCGATTTCGCCGATCCACTTAAAGAACGCGATCAGGTCTTCCATTTCACCTTCGGCGAAACCGTAGCGTGGCATCTTCCGTTCGCCGGGAAACATTGCCTCAGGGTCGTTCAGAAAAACTTTCATCCACTCCGGGCCGCGTCGTTGATACACCTTCGTGAGTTCGGGGGCGTAATAGCCGCCTTCGCCCAGCAGAGTGTGACAACCCATGCAGTTGTGTTTCTCCCAGAGAATTTTGCCGTTCTTCACGGATTGTGTTAGATTATGTTCGTTCGTGCGGGCCGCGGTTTGACGAACCGTGTCCACGGTCAAAAAAACGAGCGCCGAACTGAACAGAACCGTACCGCCCAGGAAAAACGTCCGGGCCTGGGATTTGGTGAGCATACTGCCTCCGATCGAAACCGGTCAAACCGGCGCGAAATCGAACGAAGTATAAACGCAAGCGAAAACGAATTCCTTGACATTCATCAAGCCTGCCTAAAAAAAAGACGCGAATAGTATTTAATTTAGCTTTTTTTATGACGAATGTCATGAATTCGAACAAATCTTGAGCCCCGACGCCTGGAAAAAAATCGAAACACTCGGCACCGAGACGCACTTCGAAAAAAAGACCCGGGTTTTCAGTGACGGGGATCCGTACGCCGGCCCGTACCTGGTTCGAGCGGGCCTCTTTAACGTTTTCAATTGCACCGAGGACGGACGCGAAACGGTCCTGCATATCTTTGAACCCGGTCAATGGATCGCCACGGCGCCGCTGTTTACGGAAGCCAGCGCCTACCATTCCTGCTGCTCCTGTATCCAGAAGGGCTCCGCCCTTTTTTTCCCGGAAGCCACCCTGCTCGCGCGTTTAAAAAAGGACGCCGAGATCTGCTACGCCCTGGCCGCCGCGACTATGCGCTACGCGGTAACTCTGAAAGATAAACTGGTCGATCTGACCCTGGCCAGTGCGCGTGACCGCGTGCTCAAATACTTTGAATCGATTTCGATGGACGACGGCACAGTTCGGCTGGCACTCCCCAAACACCAGGTCGCGGCGACTCTGCACATTTCGGCCGAAATGTTTTCGCGTTCCCTCCGCCTTTTAAAGGAAGAAAATCGCATCCTTGAGGAAGATGGGTTGTTCCGCCTGCTGCCCTAACAGGCTGCTGAAATCGGAGCCTGTTAAGCGCTACAGGAGGTAGCGCCAAAACCGGTGTTTCGTGAAACAGCGTGAAACACCTGAAATGGTTAAAAATTCGAGGTTCGTTGCGCTGGTTTTTCTAATGTGACATAATACAGGGCAATTCGGTTTCCTGACAACTTCACTATTTTCTGACGCACTGTCACAAAATGGATTTACAAAAAAATAATCCGGTGAAAGATTGACATCTCCTGTGCTGACAACTAAATATTGTGCAGGAAAAAATCCCGAGGGAGTATCATCATGCGAAAACTAATACTCGTAGCATTCGTTGCCCTGTTTGCGGGCAGCTCGGCCCTTTCGGCCACCACCTACCGACTGTTCATTCATGGACGTTCGGCCAAAAACCATTGCGGAAGCATCACCAGTACCAGCAGCGGCACCACCGACGTGCAGGGTTACTGGAGTGGCTGGGGTTACACCCCCTCCGGCATCGCCAACGTCCGCTATGTTGGTTTTCACGGGGAAGCCAGCGGAGGCGCGTATTCCTGGGCAAGCTGCGGCGCTCAGACTCAACTTTACGCCGCTCTGAACACCTTCTGCACCGGCGCTAACAACTGCGAAATTTATACCCATTCCACCGGGGGATTGGTCGTATCGGCATTCTTTGGGATGTATCCCTACACCTCTTCCTGGTATAACATCCTGCGCATCCAGGAAATGGCCTCGGCCGCCGGGGGATCGGAACTGGCTGACATGGCCAATACCTACCTCGGATGGGCGGGCTGGGGCAACTACGGCGGGGAACTGGATCATTCCGTATCCACCAGCGGGGCTCGTAACGGTTTCGATCACAACCAGTCCGGCGGCCTGACCCTCTACACCACCTCCGGTGAAGGCAAAGACTCCGAAACGTTGTATGTAACCTGGATGTTCCTGCCCGGTATTGACGACGGCGTTGTGGCCAACCACTCGCTCTGCGGCATCAACAAAGTGGCCGACGTTGAGGCATCCTGCGCGCGCGGCAACGGCCAGTTGCGCGAAAGTTATACCTGCTGGAGCGGCTGGAATCCTTTCGCTACCTGCTACCGTTACTATTCGCGCTGGACGCCGTACTACACGGTATACCAGGGCGGCAGCAGCCACACGCATAAAACGGCGATGGGGCATTACAACAAGCGATAATTCGAAATCGAAACATCATCGTTTGCGAAAGGCCGGGGTGACCCGGCCTTTTCTTTTTTTGCTAAGTTATCCCTAAATTTTTGAATGAAACGCTGTGTCGCCCCCACGGGCATGCGCTGCCGCGAAACCCCGAGGGCGAAGCTCCGGCTGTTCGGTCACGAAAAGCGTTTAGAAAGCGTTTGACAATTCTTCGCGCCACTCTTACAATCTGCGCCAGGCCGTTTCCTTCCGGGTTGTTTTCCTATGCGGATTTTTTCGTTTCAAACTCTGTTCCTCTTGCTGACAGGGGCGTTTTTTTGCGGCGGCTGCAAGGTCCTCTTCTGGAGCGACGCGGTCAACTGGCAGGGTGGCACATGGCGGGACGAAAGCGCTTTCATTGAAATCCAGCTTGAGTACGAATCAAAAGCGGACTGGAATCCGCTCAACCAGAACGTGCTTTCGCGAAATTATACCACGACCATTTTACAACACCGCATCCAGGGCGACCAGATCCAGACCACCCCGCTCGCGCACTATCCCGGCTGGACGCTGAACGGTTCCCTCTTTGTCACCGGCACGGGCCTGGTCATCGCGCAACGCGGAACGGATGATGGCTACGGCGGCCCGCGCCGCGAATTGATCGCCGTGCGATTGGACCGTGATCCGGGACAGAACGAACCGCGGACAATCCTCAAACCGGAACTTGATTTGCTGGCGGCGTATCCTGCCCCGGACGGCAGCCTGCTCGCGGTCATTCTGAGCGACGCCACGATCTCCAAACGCACCGACCAGATTTTTATCGATTTTTTGGAACTGAACGCGGAGGGACCCTTCCCCGCGCTGAGCCCGCGCGTACGCGTCGAATGGAAAGGCGCCCCGGGAGTGCCGAACCTGGCCTGGTCTAAGGATAGCGCGCGGCTTTACATGCAGGCGGAGCACAGCGTGCTGGAAATCGTGCCCGGACGCGGGGACACGGCCCCCGCGGCGGTTTTTCCCCAGTGTTTTCGGCCCACGCGTTCCGGCCAGGCCATCTCCGAAAGCGGACAGTTTTTTTTCCGCACGCAGGAAGGCGGAATCGCGACCCGCACGGAGGAATGGTTATCATTCGATAAAATCCCGATGACGGCGCGGATCGACCAGATCGGCGCGGGTTGTCCCTGAGTTTTATATTCTCCTAAAATTTATTTTTTTAATAATTAACGAAAAGTACGGAGCAGAGTTGAAAATGAACAAGAACATGATGTACATCATCGGCGCGGTGGTCGCGCTGATTTTCGTGGTAATTCTCTTTTTTCTGTTTCAAGAAGAAGGCCCCGGTGGTCCGAACCAGGACGCGGACATGTCTTCGCAGGGCGATCCCACCCTCCCGGATGGCGATCAGACTCTGAGCATGGAAGAATCCCTCGATCCACGCGAAACCCTGGCCCGTTATAAAAAATGGGCGCAGTATCCGCCCACCGCGCGCCCGCTGCACGCCGGCCAGGTAGACCTCCTGGAACCGTATGACGCGCGGCGCCCGCCCATCGGTATTCTGAAAACCCGTGCCGAAGGCTGCGAACCGGCCGAAAACGGTGAAATGAAATGCGCGAAACCCGCCGAGTTGTCCGACATAAAATGCGAAATGACGCCCGAACGGGCCATCTCCATCGGACGGGGCGATTTTAAGGTCACGCTCTCGTGCGTCTCGGACGGGGATAAACAGAAAAAACCGCTCCAGAATTTGAAAACGAAATTTTATCGCAAGTTCGATCGTGCGATCACAAATTCGCTGCCGCCCATCGCCGCGGGCGACGACGGCCAGAACGGGGACGCCACCGCGAAAGACCTGGTCTATACCATCCTGGTGCGGCCGACCGCGCAGGACTGGGGGTACGTATTCGTGGAAGCCAGCTTTACGGTGGCCGGCCTGGAACATGTACAACGTGCCAACTGGTTCAGCACCCCCACCGCCGTGGCCGATTTCCAGGGCGGGATCAGCGATCGTCTCGGCGAGGGTTCCCTGGTCGTATCCGTGCCCGTGCTGATTCGCAAGGCCGGTTATTATAATTTCCAGGCGAATTTACAGGAAGCGGGCGGTGACCAGCGTTTCGTCGCTTCGGCCAGCAAGGGCGACCGCTACGCGGCGGGCCAGCAGATGGTCGAGTTCGTATTCTTCGGCAAGGTAATCAAAGATACGAAAATCGACGGGCCCTATATCGTGCGCGAAATTCGCGGGCGACGGGAAAATTCCCCGGTCACGCCGGACATTCTCAAGAACGCGCTGTTGACCGGGCAGGCGATCGAACCGCAGGAGCACAAAGAACCGCTGTACGAATACATCGAACCCGTGGGAGCGAACTATACCACCGCGTCCTACCGGGCCGAGGATTTTTCGGACCGCGAATGGGAATCGGAAGAAAAAGAACGGCGCATCCAGTTCCTCACCCGGGTCGCGGCCGAGGAACAGGAATAATCGTTGGCGGTTTCCGCGTTCACCACGTACCGCCCGCTCCGGCTCCTGCCGGCGCTGCTGATCGCGCTCCTGGCCGCGCAGTGCGCGCTCGGGAGCAAACGTATCAGCGAGTCCGAGTTTCGCGCGGGCGAGTACAACGGTCGCATCGCGTACGCGCTGGCCGAGTTATCCGAGATCGCGTACGAGATCAATTACGCGCGTGAAAAAGAATTGCGCGCCGATTTAAAAAAACGCGTCAGCGCCTACATCGAAATCGATCGGTCCGCCGTGTTCCACGACGACGATAGCGACAGCGCCGGTTTCATCGTGGCGAACGACGATGTGGTGGTGGTGACGTTTCGCGGGACGAAGACGGTGGCCAATATGCTCACCGACCTCAACGCGCAGAAGCAGCCGTTCAGCTTCGGTGAGGTGGGCGGTCAGGTGCACGCTGGTTTTATGAGCGCGGGCGAATCCGTGTTCGCCATGATCAAAAATAAAATCGGGGCGCTCCAGGACTCCGAACAGCCGATCCTGTTCACCGGCCATTCGCTGGGCGCGGCGCTGGCCACGATCGCGGTTGCCCGGCGACTGGTGCCGCCCGGTCAGGTGTTCGGCCTGTATACATTCGGATCGCCCCGGGTGGGCGACGCTACCTTCGCGCGCAGTTTCGACCGCAGTTTTAACAATCGAACGTATCGTTTTTCGAACTATCGCGACCCGGTGACCGGCGTGCCACCCGAGATGATCGGCTTCCAGCACGTCGGCCGGCTGGTGTACTTCGACGACGAAGGCGTTTTACAGCACGCGCCGTCCAATCCCTATCAATGCGGGCTGTTCAGCATGGCCTCCTGCGTGAACGACCACGGCATCCGTCTTTACCGCGAACGGGTCGCGAAGAATATCGACCGCAATCCATTCGCGCCGCCGGCGAAATCGTGCTGGTGGCCATTTTAGCAGGCCAGGTTCCAACTCCGCGATTCGGCATCCGGGTCAATTGATTTCGATCCCTTCCATGGCCAGAATTTTGAGCGCGTTGGACCTGGTGACCGGGCCTTCTTTCAGGAGATAATCGAAACTCATCCGATCCTCCACGATGATTTCCTCAAAATGCGCGCAGTGAATTTCGGGCCCGGCGCCGCAGAGGTCTAATAGATCCAGATCGTGGGTCGTTATCATCCCGGCCGAGCCGCGTTCCCGGAGCTGGCGCAGAATCGCCCGGCAGGCGATGTTCCGTTCGCGGGAATTCGTCCCGTGTAACATTTCGTCGATCAAATAAAACAACGGCGGGCGGCGTTCGCTGGCCTCGTCCAGGATCAGACGAATTCGCTTAACCTCGCTATAAAATAAAGAAAGCGAACGACGCAGATCGTCACGCACGGTGATCGAGGTCCAGAGCCGCGCGGGCCGGAAGACGAAGCGGCGCGCGCAGACGGGCGCCCCGATCATCGCCAGGAGGAGGGCCGTGCCGACCGAACGCAAAAACGTCGATTTGCCGGACATGTTCGAACCCGAGATCAGCCAGAGACCCTGTTCGGGAGCGAAGCTAAAACTGTTGCCCACCCGCGCCCCGGGCGCCAGCAGCGGATGCGAAAGGTCTTCCGCTTCCAGAGTGAATCGCGGCGACTCGTCCTCCACCGGGTTGTGGTCCGGCCAGACGAAATCAGGATGATCGGCCGCGAACTCGGCCAGAGACAGCAGCGCGTCAAAGCGCCCGAGATCTTCCAGCCAGCGCGGGAGGTCATCGAGATTCTTTTCGCGCCAGCGTTCCAATGCGCGCAGTAAAAACAGTTCGTACACGCCGAACACGCCCAGAAAAAAATGAACGATGGGATTCTTGCGGTAAGTGAAAAAACCGGCAAGGCGCGCGAGCTGGCGAACCTTCGCGTGCGGGGTGTCCGTTGCCGTACCGGATTCCGCCGGGCCCGGGAATACGGAAAAACCGGCCAGGTATTCCTGCCGCGGCCGAAAACCGGCGCACACGCGCAGAAGGCCAGCGTATACTTCCAGTCGATCAGCGGCCCGGGCCCAGGCTCGCGCGATGCGCGTGGAACGCCAGGTGGTCCAGAAAAAAAGCAAAACCTGCGCGGGCAGGGTCAGGATAAAATACGGTTTCGCCAGATCGAGCGCGAACGCGAAATACGAAAAAAGCGTGAACAGGGCAATCGCCACCGCCGGCCACAGGATGATGCCGACCACCGCCGGGGGCACGGCCTGGCGTAACTCCGCCTGCCAGTCCGCGCCGGTTTCGTGCGTACTTTCGAATAATCCCGCGCGATCCTGACGGCGAAAGCGCATGCGCAGCACGCGCAAACGCGCCAACGCCCGAATCCCATTCTGCCGTTTCTGAAATTTTTCCGCGGTGACAGCTTCCGCGTCCGGCTGCCCGAGCAAAAGCCCGGCCAGTTCCAGTTCGCCGCCGGGAGAGGACGCGCGGTTTAGATATTGAAATAGCGAAAATCGCCCGAACAGATTCAGATCGCCTCCGTACGGATGGTCGACCGCTTCTTCCACCAGGCGCGAAAAACCTTCGCGCGGATGAACGGGAAAGGCCTCATCCTCGTACCAATCAGGGGTAAACCGGCGTAAACATTCGCGGTATTCCGTCAGGTGCGCGTCGGATTCGCGGATCCGGTCCCGAATCCGGTAATGGTAAAAAAACAGAACGATAAAAATAACCAGTCCGGGCAAAGCCGAGAGCGTAATGCGCGCGGCGTCGGCATGTTGCGGGAAAAAAAACAACAATACCAGCGGCGCGCCGAGCATGATCAGGAACGCGACGAAGCGCAAGGCGGCCGTGATGGCGAAAAAAGTTTTATGCCGCGCGTTGATCCGGGCAAGGCGTTTTTCGCCGCGCAGGTACCGTTCCGCCACTGATTGTTCTCGCATGTTCGCCTCTGGTCTCCCTGTCATTTTTTTCTGGCCCTGATTCCTCGAAACTACAAATCTGCCGTGCCGATGGACTTCCGTTCACGCTCATGCTGGATTTTCGACATGGACGGCACCCTGACCGTTGCCGCCCACGACTTCGAAGCGATTCGCGCGCGGCTCGGCCTGCCGTCCGGTCGACCGATTCTGGAAGCTCTGGCCGCTCTCGCGCCCGCCACCGCCCGGCCCCTGTACCTGGAACTGGACCGGATTGAAATGGAACTGGCACTGTGTTCCCGCCCGTCCCCGGGCGCGGGCGACCTTTTGAACGAGCTGCGCGCACGCGGGGTACGACCGGGTCTCCTCACGCGCAACAATCGCGCAAATGTTCACGCCACTCTGCGCGCGGCGGGACTGGCGAAGTATTTCGACGATGAAACGATTCTGACCAGAGATGACGCTCCACCCAAACCCGTTCCGGATGGAATTCTGATTTTACTGCGGCGCCTGAAAGCCCGGGCCACCGACGCGGTGATGGTGGGGGATTTTTTATTCGATTTGCAGGCCGGCCGCGCCGCAGGTACGGGCACCGTCTACCTCGACCCGTCCGGTGTTTTCCCGTACCGCGAGCACGCCGACCTATGCGTGCGGGCGCTGTCGGATTTACGCTGAGGTCCTACAAACTATCGCGGCGAACGATCAAGGCGTGCCCGCGGAGATTTGCGGATTCTCGGAGCGAATGAACTCCACACTTTTTTCGAATCCGGAAATCGTGGGCAGCACGAATAAATCCTGGTAATATTGTTTACGGATCATCTCCAGACGCTGGTCCGCGTCCGAAAAAAACAGGGAGTTTTCAATTCGCGTAAAATACGCGGCCTGTTGCAGCAGGAGTAATCCGTCTCCGATCGGTCCATGACCGGGCACGACCCGGGACACGTGAAATTCGGACAGGAGCCTGTGCAAATTTTCGCGCCATTTTTCGGTGTTGGCGCCGCTTTCCTTGCGGAGGACGGGATGCCACTGATTGAAAACCAGATCACCCGTAAACAACGTGGCCCGTTTATGAAGGTAGACCACCATATCCTGGTAGGTATGGCTCTGGCCTACGTTTAAAATGGTGACCTTTTCGGTTCCGATCTGAATATCCTTGCGATCCTTGAGCCACTCGGTAGGTTCCGCGTCCGCTTTGTTGTCCTGGGCCCAGACTTCACGTTCGTACGCGCCGGCGATGATCGTTTCGCCTTTGTACAGTGAATTGCCGCCCGTGTGATCGGAATGGTAATGCGTATTGACGACGATGATCGGACCGCCCTGCGATTTCTGGCCGACGAGTTCGTTAAGCGCCTGGGCCCCGCCCATGATTTTGGTGTCGATGACCAGGGTTTTTTTGTCGTCCGTATCCGAAACCAGCACCCCGCTGTTGCTGCCGTACCCGAGTAACAGCGTCAATTGCGGGTCGACTTCGATTTTTTCGAGCTGTGAAAAATCCCGGAAGGTAGGATAAAGCCAGACGGCCGGTGCCACCATTATAATGAGGAGAACGACCACCGCGATCGTGAAAATTTTAATTTTCGTATTCATGAACCGAACCTCGCTCCGCAATGGAACGCGGACTGGAAAACAAATTCCGGGAGCCTGGAAGCCCCGTAAACTGAAAATTTTCCCCGGTTACTGTTCGGCGCAGAGCAGAGCGTAGGTGTTATTGCATTGCGGAGGACCGCCCATTCCTCCAAAGGAAGTGCCGTCCGTCGCTGATTCGCTGCCCTTGTTGCCCTGGTTCGCTCCCCCCGCGGGATTCGTCCAGGAAGTGCAAATTTTCGCGTCGGTGGTCCAGTCCGAACCAAGCCCGGTCCAGTACGTGGCGGCGCCGGCTCCGGTTGAAAAGGTCAGCGTACCGAAAACGAAAATGCCGTTCCCGTTCGTGGTAAACACCTGGGTCGTCCCGTCGGAGCGAGAGTAAGCGGTGCTGGCCGCCAGAACCCAGTCAATGGGGGCGGCCGTTCCGCAATTCGCCGTACTGCAGGCCCTGCGATTCACCCCGTCCACCAGCACGGCTTTAAAAGACCCTGAACCAGGGTAGTTCCCGTCGATCATACAAAATCGGTCGGCTTCTTCGATCCCGTTGCCATTCGCGTTCGTCGCACCGCCGCCCGTAAGAGTGCCGTCATTATCAAAGTCGCCGTTGTGGGTCGCCGTTGTGATAAACAGTTTTTTATTCCCGGAGGCACCCCCGGACGAGCCAGGCGAACCTTCCGTCTGGCCAGTCGTACTGGACGAATCAGAAATTGTTCGAGTTAACAAATCCACCATGGCGGCCGTTGAATCCTGGGGCACGGAACGGGCGCAACTCCATAACAGGAGCGGGACAATCATGAATTTACTGACAGCGAACATTCAAACCTACTCGTTAATCGATCCGGGGATCGACAAGGAATTTTTAAGATTTTATTAATATTTTGTTAGAATTTTATTAATTTTTAGTTGCATTAAACCCTTACTGCTTTTCTCCTTTGACATTCTACCTGATCTCGTTCCGACCGACCACTCCGGTTCCTTCCGACATTTATCATGAACATAAATTAATAAAAAAGTTTAACTATTTAGGCCACTTCAGTGAACTACCCTGTGCGCGCACTCTTTATTTCAAACGACCTGGAAAACCTGGTCAGGGAGTACCGCATGACGGGGCGGCTGCCCTGGGAACTGTGGCACAAACGGCGGTCGGAGGGGATTCGCGAACTCGTATTTTTTTCGGAAGCGGAGTTTCTGGACGAAAATATGCTCAGCATCTGCCGGGCCCGCGGGTATCGAATTACCCTCGTTGCTCCTTTGCGGTGGCGTGCCGATTCCAGTTTGCGTGATCAGGTCGACCAGCACCTTCGTCAGGCGACCTCGAAATACCCGGTGCTCGTACTGGCGGGCAGAGAATATGCTGAGGCCCGGCAAATGGTCGAGCGTCTACAACCGGAGGCGGCACGCGACCGGGAAACAACCGCGACCCGGTCACCATTCGTACATTCGCCCGCCGCCAAAAACGGAAAACAATCGAACACCGCCCCGGGGGTCACCCGCCAGGTTGAAGCGCGAGTGCCGGCTCCGTCGCTCCCGGAGGCCCAGGCCCCGCCAGCCGATTCCGCGTCCGTACGCGACGTTCTCGCATCAGACAACGCACGCGGCTGGACACCGTTCTTTTCGATCCGGTTCAAATTACTTTCGATTATTTCGATTATCATCATCGCGGCCCTTTCGGGGATGATCGCGCTGGCCACAGGTTACTTCAAGGAAGACAGTAAGATCACGATCCAGGAACAGAATCTTTATATCGCGAGACTTTCCGCTTCGCGCGTGGAACTGGCTCTCCACAATCTTTCGTATCTGGCGCGAAACATCGCGACGGAAGGCTTCCCGCCGGGGCAGATCAATGAGGATAACAACCAGATCGCTCTCGTAGCCGTGGTCGGCCGGGCGGATGGCCGGGCTGTTGTTGAAAAACAACATCTCAACGAGGCGACCCTTGCCCGGAGCGCCCTGGATCGCGGTCTGCTGGAGCGATTGATCCTGGAACGGGAAGAGGAATGGGCGCGCTGTTTCAAGGGCGATCAGGTGCTCCTGAATATTTCGCCAGGCCTCGCGCGGCCCACCCTGTTGCTGGGGGTCTCCCTGGAACCGGACCGTCGCATCGCACTGGCGGTCGTCTCGGGTCGCTCCTTTCAAGTCGCGTTCGATCGCGCGGGCGCGCTCAACTCCTTCCTGGTGGACACAAAAGGCCGGCTCATCGGTCACGCGGACGAGACCCTGGTTTTGAACAGTCTGGACCTGGCGCGGTCCCCCCTCGTGGGGAAAATGCTGGAAAGTGAGGTTCAGAACGCGCAGGTCCGGTATCTGGAGAACGAATCCTATCACCTTGGATCGTTTCAAAAAATTCCGGCCTTCGGCCTGGCGGTCATGACGACCATCGCGGAGGACGACGCGTTCGCGACAGTGTACAGCATTCAACGCCGTAACATTTACCTCATGATCATTTTCGTCACCCTGGCGATCCTCGTGGTATTGTATTTTTCCCGGTCCATGACCGTGCCTTTGCGTAAGCTGGTCGCGTACACCGGACGCGTGGAAAGCGGCGATTTCGCCGTCACGCTCACGCCCGGGTCGCGGGACGAAATCGGGTTGTTGACAACCGCATTCTCCAATATGACGCGCGGCCTCGCGGAACGCGAAAAAATGAAAGAGGCCCTGTATAAATTCGCCTCAAAGGACATCGCGGAAAAGGCGATGCGGGGGGAATTGAAACTGGGCGGGGAAAACAAAACCTGCGCCATCCTGTTCACGGACTTACGAAACTTCACAACCATATCAGAACAAATGGCCCCGGAGGACGTATTAAAGTTTCTGAACGATTATTATACCGAAATGGCAAACTGGATCCTCCTGGCCCACGGCACTCTTGATAAATTCATCGGCGACGCGATGATGGCCTGGTGGGGAGCGATCGAGTCGCGCGGACCGGCGGAAGACACGGAACTGGCGATCAACGCCGCCTTGATGATGCGCGAATCGCTGATCTCCCTGAATACGGTTCGGGCGGCCGCGGGAAAGGCCGGACTCAATTTTGGGGTGGGGATCAATACCGGCCCGGTTGTGGCCGGGCAAATCGGAAGCGAAGCGCGGATTCAGTATACGGTGATCGGCGATTCGGTGAACCTCGCCTCCCGCGTGGAATCGCTAAACGTCGTCCACGGATCCGACGTACTGGTGACGGAGGGTACGTATAACCTGGTAAGCGAAATATTCGTCGGCCTGTCGATGCCCTTTGTCCCCATCAAAGGCAAAACCGAACGGGTCAACACCGTGGCGATTCTCGGCCGCCGCGATGATCCAGGATCACCGCGAAGCCTCGATGAACTTCGCGAGCGCTTGGGCATTCAGGCGCCGGCAAACACGATATGAACCGAACCGCGACAATCATCAGCGGCTTCGGCACGGAGATCGTATTTACGGCGATCGGATCGGTTGTGATCGCGGCCGCCCTGGGTTTACTGTACCGTGAGTCCCGAACGTTCGGGTCGAGTTCCACAGAAACCATCGGCGTCGTTTCATACAAATACAATTCGGGGCAGCGTAAAGCGGAACGTAACATGGTCTGGCAGGACATGGAAATGGAAGCGCCGGTCTTCAACCGCGATACGATTCGCACCGCCGAACAATCGGAGGCCACGGTCCGACTCGCGAACGGGGCGTCCATCTCTCTGGATGAACTCAGCATGGTGTACCTTGAGGTCGGGTCGGATCGATCTGATCTGAAACTTGAGCGCGGTTCCGTTCGGTTGAAGAGTTCGGGCGGAGGAGCGCCTTTATTCATCCGCAGCGGTAACCGGACGGTACGCCTGGACCAGGGCGATCTTCATGCTACAAAATCGGGCGATGCCCTCGGGCTCCTTTTGCGGGAGGGGACGGCCAGCAGCATCCCCGGGGACGGAACGGAGGGGCAGACCATTGAAGCCGGTTTTCAAATTCACATAGATCAAACCGGAGCAAAAAAAAGCGAAATGGGCCCGGCCGCGATTTCCCCCGCCGACGGCAGCCGCCTGCCGATGGAAGCCGACCCCCTCCCGGTGCAATTTCGCTGGGCGGCCCCGGATGGACCGGTCATTTTTGAACTGAGTCGGGACCGGGGGTTTGCGGGCGTTCTGGAGCGAAAAACGCTGGATTCCGATACGACCCTGGTCTCGCTCCCGGAGGGAATGTATTACTGGCGCGTCTCGTCCGCGAACCGGAGCGTGGTCGGTCCCGCCACGAAGGTAACGCTCCTGCCACAACTCGCTCAGAAAACAAAGGGCGGCGTGTCGGCAAAGGAGGCCGCCGCGGCCGAAGTGGCGGCCCTTACAGTAACGCTCGTGAGTCCGGCCAATGGATCGGAGATCGATCTTACGGCTACCGACAGGGTCGCTTTTCGCTGGCGCTGCTCGCGAAACGACGCGCGTTTTACGTTCCAATTACGCCCTCTGGATCCGGCCCTTCCCGCGCGTGGGATCACATTGCAAACCGCCCAACCCCTGATCGTCATCCAGAAATCACCCGACCTGCCACCGGGTCCTTACTCCTGGAGCGTTCGAGCGATATCCGGCCCGGATACGGCCGTTTCGAAAACAGGAACACTGCGCCTTTCGGCCCCACCTCAGGTCGTCCCTCAAAACGATACTCCGGAGGTCCAGTATGTTGAGTAAACAACGCCTGCGTGGATTGTTTTTGCTGGCGGGGGTGATCATCGCCACGGACCTTTTCGCCCAGACGACACAGGTTTTGTTGCGCTGGCGGCCCGCGCCCGGAGCTTCAGGGTACACAATTCAAATTCGAGACGAAAGCGAAAAAATCATCAATGAGTTTCGGACGGACTTCACCGTGGTTGCCGTTCCGCTTGCGCCGGGTACCTACACATACCGCCTGGCGGCGATTGATACGTACTCGAAAACGTCGGAGTGGTCCGCCTGGTTCAATCTGGTGGTTCGGAAAACCGGCAATCCGCTGCTGGAAGGCACAATCCCTGATCCGGTGCTCGCCGGGGAAACCAGTCAGCCGTTTTTCCTGTTCGGGACGAATCTTTTCGCCTATACGGAAGTAAAAATCACTTCCGCGAATGGCCGGCTGATCGTGCCTATCCGCGAAAAAATCCCCACTGCGAAAGGCCTCGAACTCAGGCTCGATACTTCCCGTGTTCCGGCTGGAGACTACAACCTGGTCCTTGAGAATCCTGGCGAAAAATTTTTACGCCGGCCAGGGTACGTCCGCATCATCGAGCCGGGTATCGCCCATCTGCCCTGGAGCAATACGGTGCCCGGTCTGCCCCAGCTCCGGAGGGGCCAGACGGCGAAGGGTCTGGCCTGGATGACACTGTTTACCGGCCTGGCCGCGGCGGGGGCGGTTGAATTCGCGGCGGCCGAATCCATCGCCCTGACAAAAGCGACGGATTCGAGTTATCTTTTATTTAATAACCCGACTCTGTATTTCGGTTTCACGCGCGGAAACCTGGGGTCTACCTCCGGCGAATTCTTACTGGCTGCCAGCGTTTACCAAAGAGGTCGCGAACAGACGAATGAACACGCAACCCACCAGCGCAACCAGGCTATCATCGGGGGAGCCGCGGCGTTGTTTTATATCGCTCACTGGGTGGACGTAATCTTTTTCGCGCCAGCGGGATCGGCCGCCGCGGAGCCAGCACAGGAAATCGATTTTTATTTTGCGGCCATGCCGGGGCCTGGTGGGCGGCGGCCGGCACCAAGCGTTGATTTTGGCCTGATCCTTCGATTTTGACGGAACCACATTTTATATGAACCACATGACAAAGATATGCGCTTTCGCGGCGGTCTCGGTCACCGTCCTCTGCGCGCGTCCGGTTCCGCCGGACTTAACCCTGGCCCTTTTACAAACAATCGTCGACGCGACCGCCAGGAATTCCACAACGACCACTACCACGATAACTCCCAAAAAAACTTTTATCACCGCGGCGGGCAACAACGGCGGCACCGGCGGGGTGGCGGCCACGGACGCGCTCTGCATGGGCGACGGCAACCACCCGGGGTCCGGCACTTACAAAGCCCTGATCGCGGATGGGGCCGCGCGCGTGGCCTGCACCAGCGCGAATTGCGGAGGCGGAACGGGGGAACACACCGACTGGGTGTTCACTCCCGATACCCGGTACGCCCGGTCGGACGGGACGACCCTGATTTTCACTACAAACGCGAACGGTGTCATTGACTTCGGGAGCGATGCACTCGATGCCAGCTTCGGTTCGGGCGGACCCGCGTTCTGGACAGGCCTGAACTCCGACTGGACCAATACCGCCGCGATCGACTGCGCAAACTGGATGGACGGGACCGCCGGATCGAACGGGCAGGCGGGAAACCAGTCCGCGGTCAACGGCGCCTCGATCGCGAGTGGCACGATTGTCTGCACGTCCAATCGTCGTTTTCTCTGCGTCGAACAGTAAGCGCGCACGACACGATAGCAAAAGAAAAATCCTTTACACCGGAAGGCGCGGGGTTCATGAATCGTGAATCAACCGGGACTCGCGCGCGGGTCCTGCCATAGCAGGCTGGTGAAGCCTGCTATGCGCTACAGGAAGTAGCGCCAAAACCGGTGTTTCGTGAAACAGCGTGTAACACCGGTTTTGCGAGCATCGGCGAATTTAGTTCGCCGATGCGACGGCGGAAAAAGTCCATGGAGGGACTTTTTCCGAAACCTTTATTAGAGGCACCATGGATTTCAGCATCGACCCGGCCGTAACCGAATTACAGATCAAAATGCGCGAATTCGTGCGCACCCACATCATCCCCCGCGAAAAGGAATACGATTACCACCGCGGCCGCATGCCGGAAGCCGTCTGCGACGAAGTGCGAGCGAAGGTCAAAGCCGCCGGACTCTGGGTCCCGCACCTCTCGAAAGAAGAAGGCGGCCTGGGCCTGGACCTGACCGGCCGCTGTATCATCTTCGCCGAACTGGGCTATTCCCCGATCGCTCCGTTCATGTTCAATTGCGACGCCCCGGACGAAGGTAATATGCACCTGCTCAGCCTGGTGGCCACGCCCCACCAGCGCGAACGGTTTCTGGAGCCCTTGATCGCCGGTAAAATTCGCTCCGGATTCGCCATGACCGAACCGCCCCCGGGCGCGGGGTCCGATCCATCGCTCCTGTCCACGAACGCCGAAAAAAAAGGCGACCGCTACATCCTGAACGGACACAAATGGTATTGCACCGGCGCGAACGGCGCGGGCTTTCTGATCGTCTTCGCGAAAGTGGGCGGCAGTTTTCGTCGCTCGTCCATGTTCCTGGTTCCGACCGACAGCACCGGTTACGAGTTCGTGCGCGAGGTCGAAATCATGGGTTCGCACGGACCCGGCGGCCACTGCGAACTGAAATTTCACGACGTGGAAGTTCCGGAGGAGATGGTGCTCGGCTCCATCGGCGCGGGGTTTCGCCTCAGCCAGGAACGACTCGGACCCGCGCGACTCACGCACTGTATGCGCTGGACGGGCATGGCCCGGCGCGCCATGGACATCGCGCGCTCCTACGCGCACGGTCGCCATTTATTCGGATCACAACTGGCGGAGCACCAGGGAATTCAGTGGATGTTCGCCGAATGCGCCAGGCAGATCGAGGCGGGCATGCTCATGACAATGAAAGCCGCCTGGCAACTGGAGGCGGGTCAGGACATTCGCCATCTGGCCAGCATCGCCAAGTGGCACGTGAGCGAAACTCTGTGTAACACGATCGATACCGCCATTCAGATCTGCGGTGGCACCGGTTACAGCCGCGATATGCCGCTCGAATTATTTTACCGTGACGCGCGCGCCGCGCGCCTGGCCGACGGGCCATCCGAAACGCACAAGATGGTCATCGGTCGCAATTTGATGAGCGGCAAAGCGGAGTTCTGAGCGTCCGGGCTACCAAACGGGAAATTTTTCGCGGAAAACCGAAAAAACGCGCGACAATCGGCGCTTTGCAGACGCTATTTTGAAAAGTCACCCGGGAGGGCCCCGCGCGTATGAGTCCTGAACTGATCGAATTTATGAAATTTGGAATTTTGAGCATCCTGGCCATGCTTTTTCTGTGCACCGCGTTCAGTATCGGAATTCATGTTTATTTTTCAAAGTCGTATCACCGCGAGATGAGCGCATGGAACGCGATTGAAAACGAACGCCTCCGCCAGTACCTGGAGCGCCGCCATAATGAACACCAGGAAAACCTCCGCCAGATGGACCTGCACATTGCCATGATCCTTGAACGCGTGGATCGCGGCGGAGCGACCTGACGGCTCCGACCAGTGCCCGCTTACTACTGACACCCTGTAACTTTACCACAAAATGTTATCTTAACCGGATCCTTGCGCAAAAAATCGCCTCTGGCTTCTTTTAGCATTGATTTTTTTCCACTACACGGTCTCGATTGCCGCAACAGGGCGGTTCATGCGAAACTAAAAACCCGGCCCTGGGGAGAAACTATGAAAAACAGAAATTTACTGGCACTCGCCGCGGTCGCGTTTTTCGCGATCAGCCTGAGCGCAGTTCAGGCCGCTGAGTCGGTCATTTTCGTACATGGCCGTTCCGGCACACATTGTGACACGGGTGGGGGATACACAACCGACGTTAACAATTACTGGGGCGTTTCCAAAAACATCACCACGTCCGCGTCCAAATATTTCGTCGGTTACGACGGAGCCTCTGATCCGCGTACGTATGGCACCTGCCGCGCGCAATCCAAACTGTATCAGGTACTGGAAGCCAAATGCAAGGGCTCCAACTGGTGCACCATCATCTGCCACAGCGCGGGCTGCTACGCTTCGGAATATTTCATCGATAAAAACGCCACCGCGTACAACATTCGCCGGATCTGGGCCTCCTCCAGCGCCGCGGGCGGATCGGAACTGGCCAATGCCGCTTTCTGGGAAAGCAACAGCATGGTTGACGCTCTGAAAACCGGCAACGCGCGCGGATCGTACAACCACAACAATACCCGTGGCGTGACTGTATACGCCATCGCCGGCTACGAAGCCACCTGGACGGGAGCTTCCGTGATTCTGCCCGGTGAAGACGACGGCGCGGTCGCCTACCACTCGACCTGTGGCATCAACACCACCGGGTCTTATTCCAGTTGCCTGAGCGGAACCCGTTACTCGTACCACACCCGCTGGGCGGGCGGCGCCTCGGGAGCCGAATACGGCAGCAGCCAGAACGGATACCACAAAGTTCACACGGGTGATGGCAGCAACTCCATCAACAACGCGATGAAACTGGAATGGAATCGTTGCAAGTCGCTTGGTTCCGGTTGCCTTTGATTTAATCGTCAACAATTCGGAAACTGATTGAAACAAGCCTCCGCGAACGCGGGGGCTTGTTTTTTTATTTGAGTTGTTTCGCGTCGAAATTTAGAAATAGAAGTTAGCCTATGAATCGAAAATGGATCATCATCATCGGTGTCGTCGCGCTCCTGCTGGTCGGGGGCATCATACTCCTCCTGAGCGAGGGCGAAGACGGCCAGACCGCGCTCGAAGAATTAATTCCCGGACCGTTCGGCGGCCCTTCCCGCAGCGGCGAAGGCGGGTTCCTGACCGAAAGCCAGGTCCAGAAACTGATGCTGTCCGGGGACCCGGCCGCGGATTACGAAGTGTACCGCACCTACGCCAGGTATCCGCACGAATCCCGTCCGCTGGACGCGAAAATGAAAGACCTGCTCGATCCGTGGCAGGTCGCGCCGGTGCGGCTGCCGATCATCACCAATCCCGTGTTCGCCACCGAAAATTCGTTCAAAGCGTATCTTGAGGCGAAGCAAAAAGAGGGTAAATCGCCCGAAGAGATCGAGGCGGAAATAAAAGAGACGTTGAAAAAAGGCCCGGCCTATCAGTTCGCGGCCAACCGCCACACTCTCACTCCTGGCGACGAACTCATTGTTACTCTCGCGGTCACCAGCGCGGACGACAACCAGGTGTCGGTGAATATCACCGAGGCACTAATTCGCGGCGATGAAAACTTCGGCCGACTCTCACTCCGCAGTATCGATTTCAATGATCGCGGGGTGGGCGCGGATAAAACCGCGGACGATAAAATTTATACGGCCAGCTGGAAACTCCCCTCGGCTGATAAAAAATACTGGGGCAATCTGGACCTGCTCGTCAAAGCGCGGGTGGAAGGGATCAACGAGGATGTGACCCTGCACCATCATTTTTACTCCAGCCCGGTGACACCCGCGGTGTTTACGAATCAGTTTTCCGAACGACTGGAAAACGGCAGCCTCGTGATCGACCAGATCGTGGACGTAAAGGTGGAATGCCGTTTCACGATTCAGGCGAATTTGTTCAACGTGGAAGAAGACGTGCCCACCCACTGGGTGAACGTGCAGAAAGTCCTTGCGCCCGGCAAACAGACCGTGAGTTATCTGTTTTTCGGAAAAATTTTCAGGGACGGGGGTTACGAAGGCAAATTCCGCATTCAGAACCTGCGCGGCACCTGCGAAAACCTGCCCTTCCCCGCCCGCTGGCTGGGCGACCCGTCGAAAATGGATCAGATCGTAAACGCGGAACCGCTCAAAGAACCGCTCCTGCATTACATGCCGTTCACGAACCTGACCTTTACGACCGCGGCGTACACGGCGGCGAACTTCTCGGACCAGGAATGGGAATCAGAAGAAAAGACCACCCGTCTGGAATACCTCAAGGCGGCCATGTCGAACCAGTGAGGACTGCGCCGATCCTCAAACCCCCGTTCGGAAAATATTGAATATGCGCCGACTTCTGACCCTTCCGATCGCCTGCCTCCTGACGAATTGCGCCATGTTCGTCTGGCGGCCGGCGGCCCTTGTTCCGGAGCTGTCCTGGATCGAAGGCGATGAATTCGCCGAGATACTGGTTTCGTACGAAGAAAAACAGCCGCTCGATCCGCTCGCCGGCACCACATTGAAGCGTAACTATCGCTGCGAAATCCGGCGCGTGCGCATGCCCGGTCGCGCGGCGAAAGGCGCGGACATTCGCTTCTCCGGCTGGTGTGATCCCGCCTCCGTGTACGCGTGGCGGGACGGGACCCTCCTCATGCGTGGCCCCGAACATGAGTTCGCCGGAAGCGAACGGGAACTCGTTTATCTCCCCCCGGGAAAAGAGCCGCGAATTCTGGCGAAAACCGAACCCGGCCGCGTTCTGCGCGCGGCCGTGCCCGCCCCGGATCGCCAGTGGATCCTGGTGCTCACCGGCGATGCGCAGGCCGGTGCCTACTTCCTGCGCCTGGTCGATGGCAAACGGATCCCGATTATTCGCCAGGAGCTGCCAGAGGAATGGATCTGGCGCAAGGATTCCTCGGGTGTATTCTTGCGATACCCGGGCGGCGCGGTATTCCAGGTCGGTGTCGCTGACGGAAGGCCGGAACCGGCGACGAAGGCACCCGCCGGGTTCACTCCACCTACCCGTGGTGGCGGCCCGGTCAGTGGAACCGGCAAACGTTACTATTTCGACGAGGCGTCAGGCCAGTTCACAGCGGAACAGGACGCTTCGTACAAAAGCTTCGACGATGTGTCACTGTAGCAGTACGGATGGTTCAAGTATCGGTACTGGATACCGTGCGTGTCGGACTAATCCCTTCGCCTTATTTTGACCGCGTTTACGAGCCCGGCTACCAAATCCATATTTTTTTTTCATGTTTTCTTTAAATTTGCTTGTAACTGTAGGATTTTGAGTTATTCTGAGCGCGAACGATCCGGCACTCCCACAGGGGAAGCTCTCGCCGCTTCGTTTCAAAATCCCATGGACCGCCAGCAGATTAACGAGATTATCGATTGTTCGGTGGAAGCCTGGTATTTGTTCATCAAAACCGGGCTGGAGTCCCCGTTTTATTTCGCGGCCCGGGAGCAGATCGACCCCCGGGATGCCGCCCGGATCACGCTGTTCAATACCTACCTGGAAACCTTTCCGGAGCACTACCGGAATCGGCTGCTGGATGACGTGGATTGCTTTCTGCATTACGCCCGCGGCTTTTTTCAGGAGTTGAGTCCTTTTTCGCTGGCGGGGAAATTGGATCCGCCCCTGGCCCGGATGATTTCTCTGGCCACGTTTCGTCGCCTTGTGCGTGAGCTGAAACCGCTTTCGCCCACCCGGGATGATTACGAATTTGTGCGCGCGGCCCTGTATATCAGCGCCTCAGTGGACAATATTATTCGGACCTGGGACGACTACAAGGAATACAAATTCAGAATTTACCCCCAGCTCCAGCGTGAGCTTACAGTTAGTGTTGCCTGATTTTCCCCCGCATGGCTCATTGACCTCCCGTTATGGAGTTGAGCACCATTGATTTAAAGGATCGACTTGAGACGTACCTCTCCGGCCGCCTCGGTAGTCGTGCCTCCGTCACCAATATCAAGTCCCTGAGCGGCGGCGCCTGCCAGGATAATTATGCCGTCGACCTGAGCGTGCCTGACGGCCAGGAGCGCGGCGAATACCGCCTTGTGTTGCGCACGGATAAAGGCGGCTCCCTCCTTTCCAGTCTCTCGCGCGCGGATGAATACAACGTGGGCGCCCTGGCCTTCGCGGCCGGTGTCAAAACACCCCGGCCGTACTGGCTGGAACCGGACGCGCGGTTCCTCGGCCATCCTTTTTACTTCATGGAACGGATCCAGGGGCGCGCCACCGGTCGCTACCTGGTCAAGGACCGCTCCCTCAACGAATACCGCAAACGGCTCGGCGGCGATCTGGCGGAAAACCTGGCCCGGATCCACAGCGTCCGGCCCGCCACCTGCCAGGACGCAGATCTGCGCGCCCGCCTCGGCGATCCCGGTCGCACCGGCCCGGCCCACGGCGCGCGGGCCATCCAGGATGTCCGCGAACTGCTCCCGGCCCTGCCCGAACCGCGCCCGGCCACCCTGCTCGCTCTGAACTGGCTGGAAAACCATCTACCGGACACGCGCGAACTCGTTCTCGTACACGGGGATTTTCGCACCGGCAATTTTATGGTCTCCCCGGAAGGCCTGCACGGCATCGTGGACTGGGAATTCGCGCACTGGGGCGACCGACACGAGGACATCGCCTGGTTGTGCATGCGCGACTGGCGCTTCGGGAAATTGAACAAACACGCGGGCGGTTTCGCCGATCGTGATGAATTTTATAGATCATACGAAAAAGCCGCCGGCGTGCCGGTGGACCCGGCCGGGGTGTTGTTCTGGGAAATCATGGGCAACGTCCGCTGGGGCGTCGGCGCGGCGCAGCAGGCCGAACGCCATCTATCCGGCAAGGACAAGGGCATCGAGCTGGCCGCCATCGGACGGCGCGTGTGCGAAATGGAATTCGAGGCGCTGCGACTGATCGAAAACGGCGACTGACCCGGATTATGTGTGAAATTGTTCGCGAAAATAAACTAATCGAGAATACACCCGTTCAAGGGGATTTTCTTCAATACCCCAGTTACACCGGATTTTAATATGCAGGACCGACCTTCCGCCCCCGATTTACTGGACGCGATCGCCGATTTATTGATCAAGGACGTGCTGCCCTTCGTTCAGGAACAGGACCTGCTGGCGTACAAAACCCTCGTCAGCTGGAACATGCTGGGCGTCGTCGCGCGCGAGTTGCGCGAAGGCGAAGGCCTGCTGGACGCGGAGCTGAGCCGGCTGCGCGACCTGCTCGGCCGACAGGAGTCCGCCGCCACCTCCGCCGCGCCGTCCCTTGCCGCGAAACAGAACCAGGCCCGGGAACTGGGCGCGCTCCTGGCCGAAAAAATCCGCGCCGAAAAAATCGCCGACCCCGCACACCCGGTCTGGCGACACGTGAAGCGGACACTTTCCGAGACTTTGCAGGTGGCGAATCCGCGTTTCCAGACGGGGGATTCGTAGCAGTGATGAATAGTTTTTCTGAAGGGAGATAACCAGGTTGGGCACCAAAATAAAAATCGAAACCACGATAGCCGCGGATCCCAAAAAAGTCTGGGCCTTCTGGACGAAACCCGAGCACATCACGAAATGGAACTTCGCGACGGACGACTGGCAGTGCCCGAGCGCGGAAAACGACCTGCGCGTCGGCGGCCGGTACCGGGCCAGAATGGAAGCGAAAGACGGCAGTTTCGGATTCGATTTTGAGGCGATCTATGATCAAGTGGTCGACCGGAAAAAAATAACATATACCATGACGGACGGCCGCCAGGCGACGACAGAATTTGAACAGATTGGCGCGACGACGAAAGTGAGTACGACGTTTGACGCGGAACTGGAAAACCCGATTGAAATGCAAAGGGACGGCTGGCAGGCGATCTTGAATAATTTCAAAAAATATTCGGAGTCGCACTGAATAAGAGCCCATCTCCATGGACTTTTTCCGCTCGTCAGTACGGGTCCTCGCGCTCCAGGTCCAGTTCGATTCCCTCCGGATACAGGCGCGGGAAATAGTAGCCGACCGCCTTCAAGGGAAAGCCCATCGTCAGCGGTCCGCGCGGCGAATCCGATTTCAGAAAACCCTGCTCCAGCAGTTTGCGCAGAATATCCCGCGCGGTCCGGTCCGGCAGGCCGGTGATTCGCCCGACTTCGCCGCGTTGAATTTTCCCGCGTAAAAATACATCGCGCAGGATGTACCCCGCTTCGTGTTTCATCTTACCGAGCGCTGCCTGCCGATCGACGTAGGCCTGGATGCGCGTCTGGAATCCGTCCAGCGCGAGCAGGCCGTGCATGAACGCGATCTGATCCAGGCAGGTTTTCAGAAAGAATAAGCAGAAATTCGCGAGTTCCGCGTCGGAACGTTTGCCACGTCCGTCCAGATCGCCTTTGCGCGTCCGATCGGCCGCGGCCATTGCATTTAGATAGGCTTCGCGGTTACGCGCGAATCCGCGCGAGGGAGACCAGAGGCCGCTGCCGTCGGTCCCGGTTTTGATCAAGCAGGCCCTGGTGAACAGGCGCGCCACGCGGCCATTCCCGTCCAGGAAGGGATGGATCCAGACCAGCCGGTGGTGCGCCGCGCCGATCGCGACGATTCGACTCACCGGATCTTTCATGCCTCCGTAGTACGAGTGAAACCTGCGCAAAAAATCGGGGAGCGCTTCGGGAGCGGGCGGAATGTGCTCCCCGACCTTCACGGTCTGGTCGCGCGGTGTTCCGGGCACGACGGTTTTTTCGCGTCCGGTAGCCGGGTTCTGGATGCGGCGAAATTCGCCCGGAAGGCGATCGTAAAACTCCCGGTGAATCCAGCTCAGAAATTCGAACTCGAAAATATCGATTCCAGGGTCCCGCGCAAGTCGCTCCTCAAGCAAACGTTCGACTTCCACGTGTGCCCTGCTTTCGATCTGGAGCGCTCGTTTGCCCGGGTCATGGGAATACTGGTTTTCGAGGGCCCGTTCAATTTCCAGCGGATGGGTGTGGTGCGCCTCGATCAGATTCGAATAATAACTGTTCATGTTTCGCAGAAGATGCGCGACGCCACTCCTGGTTTCGGGGTGCAGGGATTCGCGCAGCCCGCTGGACTGCCGGAGCAGGTCGAGACCGAGTTCGATCAGAACTTCCCGGTCGCGCTCCGGGTAAAGGGGCTCCATCTGGGTGGGAGAAACAAACATGGGCAGCAAGGGGTCCCTTTACGAACCCCACTCTGCCACTATTTTAGCCACTACTACAGCGGAAGGAAAGCCTTAATTTTATCAGAGAATCGCAAAAATTGCCAATTCCAACGAATGTTTTGCCACTAAAAATACCACTGATCTTGCCACTATACGAGCCACTCTGCCTTCCGTGTCAGCGGGCCGCGCCCGCCAGAGCGGGGCGATCGTAGTTCAGTACCGGGCCGAGCCATTTTTCGATCGCTTCCAGGGGCATGGCCTTCCGCCGGGCGTAGTCCGCCACCTGGTCCGCGCCGATTTTGCCGAGGCCGAAGTAGGCGGCTTCCGGATGCGAGAAGTACATGCCGCAGACCGAAGCCGCGGGCAACATCGCCAGAGACTCGGTGAGGATGATCCCGGTCGCGTCGGTCGCGCCGAGCAGTTCGAACAGTTTTTCTTTTTCCGTATGATCGGGCTGGGCCGGATACCCGGGGGCCGGACGAATGCCCCGGTACTGTTCGCGAATCAGGTCCTCGCGCGAAAGTTTTTCGTCAGCGCCGTAGCCCCAGAATTCGCGTCGAACGCGTTCGTGCAGATATTCGGCGAAAGCTTCCGCCAGGCGATCCGCAAGGGCTTTCGCCATGATGCCGCTGTAATCGTCGTGGTCCATCTCGAAGCGAACATTAAGAGCGTCCGCGCCGAGGCCGGCCGTGACCGCGAAACAGCCGAGCCAGTCGGGCAGGCCGCTCGCGCGCGGAGCGACGAAATCCGATAGTGCCCGGTTCGGTTCGCCCGCGCGTTTTTCCGATTGCTGGCGCAGCGTATGGAACACGCCCGACGAGCGCTCGCGAGTTTCGTCGGTATAGAGTTCGATATCGTCGCCCACGCTGTTGGCGGGAAAGAGGCCGAACACGCCGCGCGTCTCCAGCCATTTTTCGGCGATCATGCGATCGAGCATGGCGTTCGCGTCGTCGAACAATTTACGCGCTTCTACGCCCATCTGCGGGTGATCGAAGATGGCCGGGTAACGACCGCTCATCTCCCAGGTAATAAAAAACGGCGTCCAGTCGATGTAATCGCGCAGCACTGCCAGGTCCGCGGTGACCCTCCGCACACCGGTCTGTCGCGGCGCGGGGGGGCGGTAGGATTTCCAGTCCAGTTTGGGCGCGTTGGCGCGCGCCGCTTCGATACCGAGATACTTTTTCGATTCGCTGCGTTTTTCGTGGTCGACGCGCACCTGTTCGTATTCCGTTTTGATCCCGGCCTCGAACGCCGGCCGTTGTTCTTTCGTGATGAGCGCGTTCACGACCGGCACACTGCGCGAAGCGTCCAGCACATGAATGACCGCGTGTGAGTACTGCGGGGCGATCTTCACCGCCGTGTGCAGGCGCGAGGTCGTGGCCCCGCCGATCAACAGCGGCGTATCCAGGCCCCGGCGTTCCATTTCGCGGGCCACTTCCACCATCTCGTCCAGGGAGGGCGTGATGAGTCCCGACAGGCCGATCACGTCCACTTTTTGTTTCGCGGCTTCTTCAAGGATCAAATCGCGCGGAACCATCACGCCCAGGTCGATCACCTCGAAATTATTACAGGCGAGCACGACGCCCACGATGTTCTTGCCGATGTCATGTACATCGCCTTTGACCGTGGCCATCAGAACTTTCGCGGCGGGACCTGTAGCGCCTGACTCGGCCTTTTCCTGCTCAATGTAAGGAATGAGATGCGCCACGGCCTTTTTCATGACGCGCGCGCTTTTGACAACTTGCGGCAGAAACATTTTACCGGCGCCAAACAGATCGCCCACGACGCTCATCCCGTCCATGAGCGGACCTTCGATGACCTGGATGGGACGCGCGAATTGCTGGCGCGCTTCCTCGGTATCCTCCACGACGAAATCGACGATCCCGTTCACCAGCGCGTGTTCGAGGCGTTTGGCGACCGGCAGGCCGCGCCATTCGAGTTTTTTGGCCGGACTGGCCGCGCCGTCCCCGCCCGCTTTGAGGGCGGCCGCGTAATCGATGAGGCGTTCGGTGGCGTCAGAGCGGCGATTGAAGAGAACATCTTCCACGCGTTCACGGAGTTCTGGTTCGACTTCCTCGTACACCTGGAGCATGCCCGCGTTGACGATGCCCATATCCATGCCCGCTTTGATCGCATGGTACAGAAAACAGGTATGCATGGCCTCACGCACCGGGTTGTTGCCGCGAAAGGAAAAGGAGATATTGCTCACGCCCCCGCTGACTTTCGCGCCGGGTAAATTCTTTTTGATCCACTCCGTGGCCCGTAGAAAATCGACGGCGTAATTCGCGTGTTCCTCGATCCCCGTGCCCACGGTCAGGATGTTGGGATCGAAGATGATATCGGACGGCGGAAACCCGACCTCGTCCACCAGGATCCGGTACGCGCGCTCGCAAATGGCGATCCTGCGTTCGTAGCTGTCGGCCTGGCCGCTTTCATCGAAGGCCATGACGATCGCGGCGGCGCCGTAGTTCATGATCTTGCGCGCCAGTTCTTTGAATTTCTCCGGCCCTTCCTTGAGGCTGATGGAGTTGACGACGCCTTTGCCCTGGACGTTCTTGAGGCCTTCCTCCAGGACTTCCCACCTGGAAGAATCGACCATGATCGGCACGCGTGAAATTTCCGGCTCCGACGCGATGAGTCGCAGGAATTTTTTCATCGCGGCCACGGAATCGAGCATGCCCTCGTCCATGTTCACGTCGATGATCTGCGCTCCGTTTTCCACCTGCTGGCGCGCCACGGACAGGGCCGCGTCGTAGTCGCTCGCCTTGATGAGCTGGGCGAATTTCGGGGAACCGGTCACGTTGGTTCGTTCGCCAATATTGACAAAATTCATTTCCGGGCGAAGGACCAGCGGTTCGAGTCCGGACAGTTGCATGAGCGGACTGCGCAGGATGCGCTGGCGCGGCGTATGATGAGCGGCCGCCTGCGCGATCGCGCGAATGTGATCCGGCGTCGTGCCGCAACAGCCGCCGACGATATTAAGCCAGCCCTGGCCGGCGTACTCCTCGAACTGATCCTGCATGTATCGCGGGGTTTCGTCGTACCCGCCCATTTCATTCGGCAGGCCCGCGTTGGGATAAAGATGCACGTGGCAATCGGCCACACGCGCCAGTTCCATAAGATACGGACGCATCTGCGCGGAACCGAGAGCGCAGTTGAGGCCGACACTGAGCAGATTGGGGCAGTGCTGGACCGAAATCCAGAAGGCCTCGGTCGTCTGGCCGGATAGAGTACGTCCGCTCATATCGACGATCGTACCGGAAATGATCACGGGCAGGTTGGATTTATCCGGGCGTTCGGTGAAAAATTCCTGAATCGCCATGATCGCCGCTTTGGTATTGAGGGTATCGGTGATCGTTTCCAGCAAAAGCAGGTCCACGCCCCCGTCGGCCAGGCCGCGAATCTGCTCTTTGAACGCGGCCTTCATGGCGTCGAAATCGGTGGCCCGGTAACCGGGATCGTTCACGTCCGGCGACAGGGTCAGGGTTTTATTCGTCGGGCCCATGGCGCCCGCCACGAAGCGCGGTTTGTCCGGAGTCTTCGCCGTAAACTCATCGGCCACCGAACGCGCGAGCCTGGCCCCGGCCAGATTGAGTTCATAGACGATGTCTTCCAGTCGGTAATCCGCCTGGGAGTATGAGTTGCCGCTGAAGGTATTCGTTTCGATGATATCAGAACCCGCTTCAAAAAACGCGGCGTGCAGTTCACGAATGATGTCGGGTCTGGTGAGCACGAGCAGGTCGTTATTACCCTTCAACTCCACCGGATGATTCGGGAACCGATCGCCTCTAAAATCCCGCTCCTCCAGTTTATAACGCTGGATCATCGTGCCCATGGCGCCGTCCAGCACCAGGATACGTTTTTTGAGAAGTTCCACGATGGGATGCGTGTCAGGTGTACTCATGTTCGGCCCTGCTGGTTGGATGGTCCGCCCGGGGGTTGGTTACGACTCCCCCGGACGCCTTGATGGCCATTTTACGGGCGCTGTTCATCATTCACAGTAAAAAATGTTTGGACTTTCGAAGGCCGTCCTGTACCTTTTGGAGTGGGGGAACTTACCTATGGCGGCAAAAGAATACAAAAATTTGAAAGAGTTCTGGCCTTTTTACCTCTCTGAACACGCAGATATAAGAAACCGGGTCCTGCATTTCGTCGGCAGCACCCTCGTGCTGGTCCTGATCGCCCTCGCGATCGTGAAGGCCAATCCCTGGTTTCTGCTGGGTGCGCCGTTCGCGGGCTATGGCTTTGCCTGGGTGGGCCATTTTATCGTTGAGAAAAATCGCCCGGCCACTTTCACGTATCCGTTTATGTCCCTTGCCTCCGACTGGGTGATGTACTATTTCATCTGGACCGGCCAGATCGGCAAACAAATGGAAAAATACGGCATCCAGGAAAAAACCGCGCGCAAGAGCCCGGCCTGAGCGCGATGCCTGCCTGTTCCAATTTCCGGCTCCCGCGAATGAGGGGCGGCGTGCCTTGCACAGACACGCACGCTCCTTGCGCATCCTCCGTCCGGGCTGATTGATGGCCTGGATTTATCTCGTTCGCCACGGCCAGGCCAGCTTCCTTTCGGAAGATTATGACCGCCTTTCGGATACCGGCAAATTCCAGGCCATGTTGCTCGGCCAGGAATTCGCGCGCTGCGGCGTACGTTTCGATGCCGTGATCACCGGCAGCCTCTTGCGCCAGCAACAGACGGCCGGGTACATTCTGGAGGCCATGGGCGCGGCAGAAACCAGAACACAGGAGCGGCCCGGCCTGAACGAATTTTACCCCGAAGTCTGGACATCCATCGCGAAAGAACTCGCGCGCGAAGACCACACATTACGCCACCACTTGATCGCCCTGCGCAGCCAGGAGCGCGCGCCGCATGCCGATCGCTGGGAAAATTATTTGACGCTTACGCTCGCGGTGCTGACGGCCTGGGTGGAAAACCGCTTCCCGGGTCTCGCGATCGAAAGTTTCGCGGATTTTACGAAACGCGTCTACGCCAGTATGGAAGGTTTACCCGACGCCCCGGACGCGAAAATCCTGGTGGTCAGCTCCAGCACCCCTTCAGCGCTTCTGATCGGCCGCGGACTGGAACTGGGCGCGGGGGAAAGTTTGCGCTTCATGCGCTGGCTCTACAATACATCCTGGTCGCTCCTGCACGCCTCCGGGTCGTTGATCGAAACGGTCAGCTTCAATGATCACACGCATCTGAAGCCGGCGCAAGTTACGATGATATAGCCGACCCTCCCAAAACGTCTATGCTTGGTTTCCTAAAAAATTGGACTGCGTGCACGTCAAATTTTTCGCGAATTACAGAAATAATAGCCTTTTTTTAATTTCGCTTAAAATTATTATAGTAAATTTTTCTACTATAAGCCACAATCGCCGGACAATGTCCACCGATCGGCACGCGTCAATGCTACATAATCAATTTAGCTGCCTTTTGATTTCTCCGTTTGTTGTCCTCACCCTCTGTTCTCATACAAAAAAGTGTGGCCCCTGCGATTTCGTCGAATCTCCTCAGAAAAGATTCGAATACGGGATCGCAGAAAGCGAGGAGCAAATAAGACAATACCCCGCGGACCGATTAGATGAGGCCGAGAAAATAATCGTAAATCCCAACCAGGTGCCGAAGCCGATTCGAAAAAGCGCTAGGGAGTGGTACGAAAATTACCGGAAACGTTATAAGGAAGCGCGGCTGATGATCTTCGGTGACAGCTGGGCGCACCTCATGCTGATTCACGGAACTTTTAAAGAGGTTCTGGTTGATCGCGGTTATCCGGAAAATTACTACGGCGGTGGCGTGGCGTGGATAGGCACCAAGGCCCATCAATGGGTTAATGTTCCTTATGTTCCTTATATCGCGATCAAACACGCTCCGAAACTGGAGGTTGTGGCTTTAAGTCTTGGCGGTAATGATTTTGTGGAAGTATGGCGCAAAGAAAACGAAAACAACCCGGATCCGAACCAGCGCAACAGCGCCAGAATCGAAAAAATCGCTGAAAACGTGGATAAGGTGGTTCGGGACATTCGCGAGATGAACCCCAAAATTCACGTAGTTGTGATTGGGTACGACTACACGAATTTTATCAATTCAACGCAGCTTACGGGGCTGGCGAAGGTCAATGGAAACTATTTGAGGAAACTTTACGGAAACCGCGAAGGCCAATTCAATTGCCTGGTTCGTTATAAACCGGCCGATTGTTTGCCAGGATTTCTCAATGGTTCCCTGCCGAGCACCGCGCCAGACCAGGCTGACTTGAACCGTGCCTGGCTGGAACTCGGTCGCCAGATCCGCGATAAAGTTGAGGGCCGGAACAATGGTGGCCCTAAGGGGCGCACGTGGGCAAGCTACGTAAATAATTTCGGGCTCATGCAACGCCTGTACGGAGATCAAAGTTCTGGAGATAAGTGTCGATACGATCCAGAAGTCATACCCCTGCCCAATTCGACATTCAACGTCACAGATTCCAAAACGGGGTGCCCCAGTCCCGTCCAATCAATGAATCAAATTCCCGGATTCATCGACGCGATTCATCTTTCGCGCAGAGGGTATTACCACCTGGCGCAAAACGCAATGGATCAGGTTATTTGCGAGAAATTAACCGCTCCCCTCCAGGATCGTAAAACTCTGGAAAAAAATTTCCCACGCGCAGGAAACAAACTTGTTTGTGATGAGGGAACCGGGCGAAAAGGGTGCCCGTGCCGGATCGAATACGATAAGGATTTTTTTACGAAAAACCCTATTTGCAAGGAGTAAATATGAACCGCAAAAACGCATTTCTATTGCTATCTTTGATTCCCTCTTTATTTTCCTGTCTTGGTTCCTGGAGCTTTCAGCCTCTCAACGGCAACGTCAGTTTATTACGAGCGGAACGATTCCCTCCTCTCAATCTGGACAAAGGTTTCATAATTAAAACGGAAGATAAGAGCAGCTACATAACAAGAATGGTCCGAACGGCCGAATGGAAAGAAGGTGAGCCTGGAATGTCTGACCAGGATCGAGGGGAACTGAAAATAGCTGTAACTTATGATTTTGAAAATAAAAAACTCAAAAACACTCGCGGTTATTTATCCGGTTCCTACAAATCCGGAGACACGATGTATCCCATTACGAGTCATTTTGAAGAACCCGGCGAAATCAAAGGGAAAAAGCCAATCAAAATTCGAATTCAATCACCGGGCGGCGCTCTCTATCAGGTAATCGCCCATGTAAATGGACTCGCCCTCGGAATAGGAGAGAAGCAGGTCGGCACCTTATCAGTAAGTATGAAATGGCCCACAGCGAAAGCGACAAAGACCATCCAGACCGAATTTGAAACGATTCAATTGTACCACGAAACGACTTTCGTTTCAAATCCGAAATCTCTCCAGAAGGATTGCGAGTTAATTCCCAGGCAGTTTCGTTATTCGTATCAGACCGTGGAAAAATCCGGGATATTTTCCCTTGCGGAACGGCGCAATTTGATGCAAAAAGAATCTGAACCGCAGGGAGTATTTACAGGTACCCTAAAATGCTCAGAGGGGAATTTCAATCTGAGAGAACAATTGACCGCGAAAAAATCTGATCAAAAGTGGACCCTTGAGTTGCGCGAACCGGACCTTTCCCCGGCGGGTGAAAAAATGCCGTTGTACCTCTTCGGAATGCAGGACAGAACCCGCGATCCGCATCCGGGCCGGGACATTCGCAAGGATGACTCCTTTACGATCATTTTGCGCAAAAACTTCCTGAAATACCTGCCTGAATTCGGCAATGATCACGAAATCGTCTTGTTATTCAGTTTTTGCGAAGTCGGCACGGGAGAAACCGTTCACAAAATTATCGGCCCCACCAGCCTGCAGGCGGAAAATTCCAATTTTTCCAAACAGGATATCATTATTTACGGCCCAAAAACACTGACCGGTGATTCCGTACGAGTGAGTATGAATGTCATCGAATTTGACGATGGCGACAAAGAAAAAAGGAGAGCCTTTCTTCACCTGGCCCAACAGGTGGCCGGGCCGGTCGCCCTGGCGGATCCGATTTCCGCCGCCGAAATTAAAGTCGCTACCGAGGCCGCCAAATTGCTCAATGAACTGGACGATAATGATTTTATTCTCCAATATGAGTTTGAACTGGTATCCGGCCAGGACCTACCTCACCAAAGAGCCCTTACCTTGCGCGAAGGTGATTACGCCCTGGTTAAACAAGAAGAGCCGCCACTATTCGCCCAAAGCTTTGCCCTTACTCAAAAAATCTGGAAGAACAGGGATGGGAACTGGGTTGTTGACGGGCTCTGTCTTTTGGGTGCCGGTGTGCTTGATATCCTGGCACTCCCCCTGGTCGCGGGGCGCAACCTGTTGCTGGATACTCCGGATTCAATTTCTCGGGCGGAAATCGGCGGAATAAAAGGTAAGGATTCCTATTTCGCCGAAAAAGTGGGCGAAAACCATCATCGTCCATTGTTATTCGAGCCCGCCACGAGCACTATGTATCTGGGGGACACCAAGGAGAATCCGGATCCCACTAAGGAGAATGATCCCGATCGCACCAGCCTGGGTGAAAAATACACATCTAAAACCTGGCTCACGTTTAGCATTGAAAAAGGCCGCGACCCATCTCTCTGGGAATACCGGAAAAAACTCACTGAAGCCGAAGAAAAAATACTGAAGTCCCTGCGCGGGGTGGACTACTGGAAAGTCATCAGCGAAAGCCAGCTAATTCAAGCCATGAACGAACTTGCGTCAGCCCGCAAACAAGCCGCCGACGAACGAAAAAAGAATCAGGAAAATATGTTGAAACAGCTCCTCGGTATTGAAGACTACGATAGCCTGTTCAAAAAAGAGCAGCAAGGAACAGAAGACCGGTAATTTTTTTGAAATACATTCAGGCCCGCGCCTCAGCGCACGGGCAGGGCGAGCAAACTGAGCGGTTCAACCGGCACCCCGCGAATCCAGAGCGCGATGTGCAGGTGCGGTCCGGTGGACGCTCCGGTGTTACCGGCTTCGCCGATTTTCTGGCCGGCGCGCACGTAATCGCCTTCGCGCACATTGAACCGCGACTGGTGCATGTACCCTGTGAAGACCTGGTTCCCGTGATCGATGATCGTGAAATTGCCTTCCATGTGCATGCGCATCGCGCAAACAACGCGTCCGTCGGCCATGGCCAGAATCGGTTCCCCGACGCGAGCGCGCAAGTCCAGGCCGTTGTGCGGGCGGACGATGGGCGGCTTTACGATCTTCTGGCCGCCTTCGTGGTACCACTGGATCGTTTTGCGCTGGGTGTAAAACGGGGACGTTACCCGGTGCAGATCGCGCGGATGCGATAAATTCGAAGTGAGTTTGTTCGCACTGTTGATGGCGAACACCTGGTCTTTTTTCAAACGCCCGACGCGAATCAACTCCTCAATGGCCGGGTTCGGAGGAGGAAAATTTTCCGCGCGACCCAGATACACCGTACGCGTAAACAGGGGATAGTACGTCGAATCCACCTGAATCGAAAAATGGCGCGTCAATTCCTGTTTGCCCGAATTGTGAATTACGCTCAATTGGTAGTTGCCGGGCTTGCGATTGGGTGGAATCGCGAAAATGCCCCGGTAACCCCAGGTGGCCCTGGTCAACGGGATTTTTTCATCGTGAAACTTCAGGGCAACCGTTTCGGCGCCGCCAAACCCTTTCGCGGAGGGCGCGCGAACTTCCACGTACCCCGCGCGACCCTGGGCGAATTTTTCCGCGTAGATGCGCAGGCCGTAGTCGTCGCCATTGTATACTTTTTCGTACGGTTCGGCGATCGAATAAGAAAAAGGAGTCAGAACCCTGGTATGCGCCGAGGTATTCAGCCACCGATTGCCGACGGGGATCGGCGGCTCCTGCCATTTGCGGACGGCGGGCGCCGCGCCGGCGCCGACTTTCAGTGCGAGCCCCGCCCGAACGTTGTAGGTTCTTCCAAGACGGTTCCAGGTTTTCAACTGGCCCACCGTAATCCGGTACCGGCGAGCGATGGTGGCCAGTGTTTCACCCTTGCGGACCCTGTGAAACAGCGGACCGCGGGCCAGGGCCTTTGGCCGGGCCCAGCGCACCGGTTTTTTTACGGCGGTTTTGCGGACCACCCCGGTCGTTTTTCGGGCCCGTTCAGCCAGGAGAAACTGCGCCGGGGTGAATTGCGTCAAAACCAGACCAAGTATGATTGTTCGAAGAAACTTCATGCCGCGCTCTAAAAAACCTTTCCGAATAGAACCCTCTGCCAGAAACATCGACTGGAAAAGTGCCTGGATCCAGCAAATAATTGGTTCAGAAACCCCCATACCACAGGTGGGTCTGGTGTCCAGAAGAAACAATCCGAAATATTCCAGGAGATTTTCGTATGAGCTGGTCCGTTGAACAAAAAGAAGGCGTTTCCATCATCCGCATGCAATCGGGGAAGGCCAATGCCATGAACCCGGATTTTTTTCGTGAACTCTCCGCCCGGTTGACGGAGCTGGAAACCAATCCCGGGCCGCTGGTCCTTACCGCGGAAGGCGAGATTTTCTGCGCCGGACTTGATCTACCCGGCCTGGGCGTAATGAACCGTCCCGAACTCGAAGTGTTTTTTCAACAGATGGACGATGCCCTTTTGCAATTGTTTCGGTTCCCGGGGCCCACGGTCGCGGCCATCAACGGCCACGCGATCGCGGGCGGGGCCGTGCTGGCCCATGCCTGTGACACACGCATCATGGCACGCGGTAAAGCCCGGATCGGCCTCTCTGAAGTCGCGGTGGGCGTCTCGTTTCCGTCGGTCCCCTTCGAACTGGTGCGGGGCGGGATCGCTCCCCGGTACGCGCGTGAAATTTTACAGTTCGGCACTCTGTACGGACCGGAGGAGGCCGCAAACCGCGGCCTGGTGGACGAAGTGGTCGCAGCTTCGGACCTGGTGGAAATCGCTCGCGCGCGGGCCGGACGACTGGCAACGGATTCCTTACAGGCCCACGCCATTATCAAACGCCAGGTCAATCGCGTCGTGCTGGAACGAATCGCCGCGAATAAGAAGGAGGACGATCGCGCTTTCTTCGACAACTGGTTCAGCCCCGCCTGCCAGCGACGCATCGCCGCCACCATCGCCGGGTTTAAGAAATCATGACATGAGGGGGACCGGCGCTACTGAGATTCAGGAAAACCGCCTTGAAAGGCGGTTTTCTTCGAACAGGGATATTTACCGATTATAACCCGGACTAACCCCCGCCGGCGCGGCGTTCGCGGATCAGGTTCTGGTGATTTCGAAACATCGAATATTCTTTGCGCGCGGACGAATCGGAAGGCTTGAGCTGTAAAAAGCGGCGAAAATAATTCTCGGCGCGGTCCATGTCGCCGCGTCGCCAGTAGAGAATCGCCAGATTCCAGAAGGCGCCCGGCGAACGCTGGCCGGAGGCGCTGGCGGCTTCTTCCCAGTCGCGTTTGGCCTCTTCATCGTTGTCGTTTTCCGCCCATTCATTCCCGCTTTTGAGCAATTCCTGGATTCGTTTTTCCTCCGCTTCGTCACCGAGCGCTCCCGGGTCATCCGAAAGGCTGATATTATGCGTGACGACGCGCGGACTGAGCGCGGCCGCGACGTTATCCGCCGCCCCGTCGATGGCTTTTTCAAGGGCGGAGAGCCGATTCCCGCAACCATCCGCGTCGAACTGGTGGCGGACCGGCGTTACGTTGGTATACACCAGCGATTTACCGGTCTCCGTACTCACCAGCCGCGCGGCGACGTATACCGTCACTTCCTGGTAGTATCCAAAAAGATTCTGGTGTTCATCGCGCATGGGAACGCAGGCGCCAAAGGTCGGTTCGCGCGTCATGGAAATGAACATGAGCCCGTCGGCCGCGAGCTGGCGACCGATGGCCAGTTGCATTTCAGAAACGCCTGTTTGCGAACGCGCCAGTTCGGACAGTTGCGCGCGTCTGGTTTCGATATCGATGATATTGTAATAGCCGTAGTCGTTCAGGCGCTGGCGCACGCGCGCCTCGACCGTGCGGGCCCAGGTTTCGTAGCGATACGCGGCAAAATCCCTGGCGGGCGGGACGGCCATGATGCCCACGTTGTGGCGCACGCCCATCACATCGCGCAAATTATCGCCCGTGTTGCCTGACGGAAAAGACGGCACCCGAATCGGCAGCGAAGGCCCGCACGCGGCGGAACACACCAGCGCGTTGAACAATACAACCCAACCTGATCGAACGATCGCTCCCCGGCCGCGAAGGCCACGGAACCTGTAAAAAAAAAGGGCCGGCATAAAATGCGGCGTCCAGGACGCCACGGGTTACGAAGTACGTCGGCGCCGAACCGGGAACAACTCAAATTTTAAGAAAATACCGGGGAAAATTCCGTTCCGCGTGAGGGGAAGTTGGGCCCCGCCCCCGCGACGGTCAGGACCGCCGCCGGGGGACCGGGGAATATTCACGAAAAACCGCGGACGGCTTCCTGGTCGGTTTCGTAAATATCGAACAACTGGCTCAGCTTGGTAATTTCAAGCACGCTGCGCACCGTTTCGGTCAGGCTGGACAGCTTTAGATCCCCGCCGGCTTTTTTCATATTTGTGCGGCAGGAAATCAAAGCCCCCAGACCCGAACTGTCGATGTAACTTACGCCGGACAGATTCACGATCGCTTTGTTTTTATTTTTGCCAATGAGCTCCGTGACCTTTTCGCGAATCATGTTGGTCTGATACAGATCAACTTCTCCGGAAACCTCAAGGACGGGGATGTTGGAAGTTTCGCTTATTTTTATATCCATGTTTACCTCCAGTGGAACCGGCCGCGAACGTAAAAAAATTCAAGTTCCCGAATGCCCGCGACCAACGCCGTGCGATACCACCGGCGAAGACCCCCGTACCACCAATCGAACGCGCCGTCATTCTCATTCCCTTTCACCCACGAGAATTCCGCGCGTTTTTGCCCGTAAGCCGCGTCACCGGGACTTATGGCGCGACCTTGCGCGAAAAGGAAAAACACTTGATGCCTGCCCCGAACTTCACTTTCCTGTATTCATATGTCAGCCACACTCGAAAACCCGCTTCTGGCCCATGGCGGGCTGCCGCGTTTCCCCGAAATCAAACCGGAGCACGTCGTTCCCGGAGTTCGCGCGTGCTTAACCGCGTGCGCGCGGCGCCTGGAACAACTGGAAACCGAACTGGAACGCGCCACCGGGGAAGGGCGCGTGCCGGCCTGGGATGAATTGTTCGCTCCGCTCGAACAGATCGCCTATGAGATGCAGATGACCTGGGGACCGGCCTCGCACCTCATGGGTGTGTTGAATTCGCCGGAGTTGCGCGACGCGTACGAGACCGTGCTCCCGGAAGTCGTAAATTTTTCGCTGCGACTTTCGCAGTCCGTCCCGATTTATCGCGCGCTCGAATCGTCGCAAAAATCGGAAGCGTACGCCCGTCTTCCAGAGGAACGCCGTCGCATTCTGGACAAACGCCTGCGCGACGCGCGGCATTCCGGGATCGGACTGCCGGAAGCGGACCGGGAACGATTCAATCAGATCGTAAATCGCCTGTCGAAACTGAGCACGCAGTTTTCGAACAACGTCCTGGATTCCACGAAAGAATTCGCGCTCGATCTGCGCGAACCGGCCGACGTGGCCGGGCTGCCGCCTTCCCTGCTGGCCCTTTGTTCGCAGAATTATAACGCGGCGCGGCCGGAACATGCGCCGGAAAGCACGGCCGAACGCGGGCCCTGGCGCGTTACGCTCGATCTGCCCGTCTTCATGCCGTTCATGCAACACGCGCGTTCGCGCGCTCTACGCGAAAATTTGTACATGGCGTATATTCAGCGCGCCTCGTCCGGTTCCTTCGACAATACACCCCTGATCGACGAAATCCTGCGCCTGCGCGCCGAAAAAGCCCGCCTGCTCGGCTACGCGACGCACGCGGAACTTTCGCTCTCCGAAAAAATGGCCGGCCGCGTGGCGGAGGTCGACGCCCTGCTGGAGGATTTACGAGCGGCTTCGTTCGAGGCCGGCCGCGCGGACCTGGAAGAAATTCGCCTGGTCGCGACAAAAAACGGACAGAGCGAACCGATCCACCAGTGGGACGTGGCCTTCTGGGCCGAACGTTTGCGCGAATCGCGGTTCAACTTCACGGACGAGGAACTCAAGCCCTACTTCCCGCTCCCGCGCGTGCTGGACGGATTGTTCGCGCTGGTGGAACGTATCTTCGGCGTACGCGTGCGCGCGGCCGACGGCCAGGCGCCCGTCTGGCACAAAGACGTGCGCTACTTCGAAATCGAAAACCCGGATGGATCGCCCGTCGCGGCGTTTTACCTGGACCCGTATTCGCGGCCGGAAAACAAACGCGGCGGAGCCTGGATGGACGAGTGCTTGGTTCGGCGCAAGACAGCCACCGGCCTGGAACGACCGGTCGCTTATTTGATCTGCAACAGCACGCCCCCCCTGGGCGACCGGCCTTCGCTGATGGGTTTTCGCGAGGTCGAAACTCTGTTTCACGAATTCGGACACGGGCTCCAGCACATGCTAACGACCGTGGACGCGATGGACGTCTCCGGGATCAACGGAGTCGAATGGGACGCGGTCGAACTCCCCAGCCAGTTCATGGAAAATTGGTGCTTCCAGAAAGACGTGATCATGAACATGACCGCGCACGTGGAAACCGGCGCGCCGCTGCCGGCGGACCTTTTCGCCAAAATCGTCCAGGCGCGCAATTTTCGCGCTGGATCGGACATGCTGCGCCAGCTCAACTTCGGCATGCTCGATATGGAACTGCACCATCGCTTCAACCCGGACGCGGGCGTTTCGGTTTTTGAAGTGGCGGCGCGCATCGCCGAAAAAACATCGCCCCTGCCGACGCTGCCGAACGATCGGTTTTTGTGTTCGTTTTCGCACATCTTCGCGGGCGGGTACTCGGCGGGTTATTACAGTTACAAATGGGCCGAGGTCATGAGCGCCGACGCGTTCAGCGCGTTCGAGGAAGTCGGTCTGGAGAACGCGGAGCGCGTGGCCGAAACCGGCCGCCGTTTTCGCGATACGGTCCTGGCGCTGGGCGGCTCGCGTCATCCGCGCGAAGTTTTCACCGCCTTTCGCGGGCGCGCGCCGAGCACCGAGGCCCTGTTGCGGCACAGCGGGTTGCTCAAGCGCAGCGCGTGAGCGGCGGGGCGATTTCGCGCAAACGCGCCGGTTCGCTATTCCCCTTCCCGGTGCACCGTGTCCGGCGAAAACGCGGGCAGACAGACGGCGATGTATTCGGCGCCGGCCGCTGTGGGCGTGGAATAGCGAACTTTTTCGCCGGCGCGGAGGAACACGGCCTGCCCGGCGGAAAGCGTGCGCGCGCCGCCCTCGTATTCCACCAGCACCTCACCCGCGAGCACCAGGGTGTATTCGTCAAACGCGGGCCGCTGGAACGGTTCGGCCCAGCCCGAAGGCGATTTCATGCGCGCGATGCTGATATCGGGCGTGCCGGTGTTCGCGCGGCCGAAAAATTCCTCAATCTGCTTGGGTTTGTTCCCGGCCGCCTGGATGACGGTGGGTGTTTCGATAAAACGGGGCATGCTGTCCTCTTTGAAGAATCGCCTCAAAACGAAATGCGCGCGGCGTCGCCCCAGAGTCGTTCCAGGTTATAAAAATCGCGCTGTTCTTTCAGAAACAGATGCACGACGACGTCGATAAAATCCATGGCAACCCAGCCGGAACTGTAATCTTCCGCGCGGACGATGCCTTCCCCGGGCGGGAATTGATCGCCCATTTGTTTATGAATATCGCGGACCAGGGACTTGAGATGCACCGTGGAAAGCGCCGTGGCGATAAAAAACAGATGAAAGTACGAGTTCACTTCCCGCAGATCAAGCACGACGATGTTCTCGGCCTTGCGGCCGTCTACGAGGGTATAGAGGTCCCGGGCCAGCCGGAGGGTTTCCTCTCCGGCCGGCAGCCCCGGCTTGATAATTTTTTCACGCTTCCCCGTCATACCAGTTCGTCTCCGATGCGGGAAGGGCCCGCCTTACCCTTTCACTTAAAAAACTTTTTGATGTCGAAATCGTCCCCCAGGACCAGGGAAATACTCACATCCGTCGTCTGCCTGCGGAAATAGACGCGATCGGGCGTCATGCCCGTCATGTCGAGGAGTTTATGAGCGTAGTACGAATTTCCCGCGCGTTCGAGCACGACCGTATTGTACACCGGTTTATACGGGTAGTTGGCCGCGTCGAGTACCTGGCCGCCGCGATCTTTCATGTACTGCTGAACCCGGTTCGCGAGCTGGGCGGTTTCCGTGCCGTTGAGCACTTCGATGGGAAATTGATCCGAATTCAGGCGACCCGCGACCATATTGTCGCGGAAATTGTTGTACAATAATTTCGCGCGTTGTTCTTTTACCACGAGTCCTGGTCCGCCGCTTTCGGTGGATACTTCCAGAGGTACTTCCAGCACGCTACAGTGGATATCGTCGCGGACCAGGTAATCGACGACACTGCGGGCCTCCGAAGGCGATAAATTCGTATCGACCAGGGCGACGGCCGCGCGCCAGATTTCCGGACCGCTTAATTTTTCCAGGTAGGCCTTCTTCTTCCAGAAAAAATTCAGGAGCACCGATTCGATGCGCAACAAACGTTCCACGCCGCTGAACTGGACCCGGTCCGGCTCCATCTTCGTGCGGCCGAGCGCGTATTCGGCAACCTGCTCCCCGGGCCAGAACTGGACTCCCCGTGGATACTGGAACTGTGAGTTTTCGATCAGGAACACGTCTTCCAGAAACATATCCAGACCGCCAGCCAGGTTCACGAGTCGCACCAGATCTTTGCGTGAAACGGTGACGGTGTAGTCGCTATCGACTCCGGTATAGTCTGCGAACCGATCAGCCGACCGCGGGCTTTCGGTGGACACGGTTTTTTTATCGCCTTCAAAGTAAGCGTCCGTGTTCAGAAAATAGAACAAAACGCGGTCATGCTCGGGATACAAAATTGCCTGGCCCACGATCTCCAGGGCGTTTTCACGCGTTTCGTCCACCAGGGCCACGCGAATGCCGATGGGATCGGATTCGGACAGACGTTTTTCGAAATCGTTCGATGTATACGCCCGGTAGATGAGAAAACCCGCCAGCAGTCCGACGACGACGGCCCCGAATGCGATGATCTTTAAATAAGCGCTCATGATAATTGGTTAATGGTCGGATCCTCCGCGGGGGCGTTTTTCGTCCAGAGCTTTCCGAATGGCCCCGGGCAGGCAATCCGCCGCGTCGTCGGGGCGGCCCGCGCGCAGGGCGGCGCGGATGGCCGTGCTGGAGCAGTCCACCAGGGGATTGTCGAGGAACACGAACTCGCAGGCCGCGGGAGCGAACCGCGCGCGCAGCTCCCGGGCGATCTCCTCCAGTTCGGCGGTCTGATCGCCCCGGCGGCGGAACACGACCAGCGCGTGCGCTTTCAGAATTTCGCCTGGTTCCATCCAATCATAGAATCCGCGAAAACTGTCGGACCCAACCAGGAGCCCGATCCGCTCCCCGGGGCGGGTCTCGCGCAGCCAGCGCAGGGTCCGCGCGGTGTAACTGGGCGGAGGCGCGTTCAATTCGAAATCAAGAATCCGGATGGGATCCGCGTCGCGGAGCGCGTCCCCCTCCGGTTCAGGCAGGGCGAGTTCGTCGCGCACCAGCCGCGCCGCGATGCGCAAAAAGTCCAGACGCCGCTCGTCCGAGAACAGCGGCGGACGATCCGTCTTAAATGGCGATACACGAGCGGGAACGATATCAAGACGCGACGTGATTTTTTCCGCGAGCACGTAGCGCATGATGGCGATATGTCCGGCATGCACCGGATCGAATGAGCCGCCAAACATCAGGCGCGAAAACCCTGCGTTCAAAACGCGGCCTCCGCGGCGTGCGGCCAGGACCGGGTCTTAACGGCGAACCTGTCCCCGGCCATGCATCACGTACGTCGTAGTTGTCAGATCGCGCAGGCCCATCGGCCCGCGCACATGCAGGCGACCGGTGCTGATGCCGACTTCAGCGCCCATGCCCATCTGTCCCCCGTCGTGAAACCGCGTGGAACAATTGATGAACACGGCCGCCGAATCCACGCGCTCCACGAACGCGTCGATCGTTTCCTGATCGCGCGCGACGATCGCTTCGGAATGCGAGCTTCCGTATCGATAAATAAAATCCACCGCTTCTTCCAGGTCATCCACGACCTTCACCGAAAGCCGCGCGTCCAGAAACTCTTCGGCGTAGACCGCGTCCGGATCGTCAATGGGGGCGACCGCCGGGTCCAGCGCGCGCGTCCGGTCGCACCCGTACAGTTCCACGCCGGCCACCCGCAGACCCTCCAGGAGCTCCGCGGCCCCCGCGTACGCGCGGTGGATGATCAGATTTTCGATGGAATTACAGACCGAGGGGCGCGAAAGTTTCGCGTTCACGGCGATCGCGAGCGCCATGGCCGCGTCCGCTGTCGAATCGATATACAGATTACACACGCCTTTATCGTGCTTGACGACGGGGATGCGCGAATTCGCGGTCACCGCCTGAATCAGTCCTTCCCCGCCGCGCGGCACGACCAGATCGATCAATGTATCCTGGGCGAGCAGCGCCGTCATCAGAGCGCGGTCCGGATTGTCGACGAACTGAACGGCGTCATCCGGCAGACCGGCCTGGCCCAGCGCGCGAACGAACAACGCGTGCAGAGCGCGATTGGTTTCCAGCGCTTCTTTGCCGCCGCGCAGAATGGCCGCGTTGCCGCTTTTCAAACATAAGGCGCCGATATCCACCGTCACGTTCGGGCGCGATTCGAACACGGTGAAGACAACGCCGAGCGGGACGCGTTTCTTGATCATTTCCACGCCCGAGACAAGCCGCTGCCCGGAGATAATTTCGCCGACGGGGTCCGGGAATTGAATAATTTCATCCAGCGCGCGGGCAATCGCCTCAATCCGTTCCGGATTCAGACGCAAACGATCGCGCAGCGAGGCCGATAGGTCCGTGCCCGCGGTCAGGTCCTGTTCGTTCGCGCTCAGGACGCGCGCCTGGTTCTGCGGATCGCGCAAGAGTCGCGCCATTTCAACCAGGGCCGCGTTGCGTACGGAGGCAGGAGACCGCCGGATCTGGCGAAACGCCTGGCGGGCGCGCTCGCCGACGGCCCGGGCCGTCGCGATGAAGGCGGCCTGGGGCGCTGACGGGCCTTCCACGATGGTATTCTGCGCTGGTTCCAGAGATACGTTCATGCCCATTCATTCCATGATTCTAAGGATTGCAGGTCAAGTACATTCACGCACTTCCGCCCCCGGCGGTCCCGGCGGCATTTTATCAGGCCGGACCGCGAAAAAAAACATTGTCTTCCGCGCCGCCGGTCCCAGAAAGCCGCATGGCAGAGAACAGCAGCGAATTTGAATACCGCAGCCCCGGCCTGGTTCTGGTCCTGGGCCTGGTCACCTTTGGAATCTACATGATCTACTGGTACTACAAGGTCTATGATGAAATGAAACGAGCCACGGGCGCTACGCCCACCGGAAATGAGTACGTTATCGACCTGATTCTGTTTATCGTAACCTGCTCGCTCTGGGGGGTATACGTCGATTATCGTATTTCGCGTCAGCTGGAAGATCTCCAGCGTACGCGCGGGTTGCCGGTGAACGAAACCGGCACCCTGGTCGTGATTCTGGACGTGTGCGCCTACCTGACGGTCTGGCTGACGAATTTCATATCCAGCGCCATCCAGCAGGACATCATGAATAAAATCGCGAAGGGCTCCGGCGCCGAACGGCCGGCCTGAGCGTGTTCATTGTCCGGCCGGGCCGCCGCCTTCGGCGCGGTACCGATCGGCGATGTACAGTTTGAGGCGATCGGCTTCGCTCTGCGCGCGGCGCGGGGGCACGGGTGCAGCGGGACGTCGCGTGACAACGGATATCCCTTCGCCTACCATCGTACGATTTTGTAATAGAGCGAAAATCCCGCCGGCGATGCCGCGGTACATCCACTCCTGCATATTGAGCAGGGGTTGTACGTTGTAGTGAAACGGCTTGTTCGCCAGCAGTTCGCCTTCGGGCGCGCCGAGGACATTGCCTTTGATCGAACAGGTACGCACCAGGATCGAACGGCGGTCCACCGGCAGTTCCAGGATATTCGCGCGGTAGCCGCGGCCGAATTCCTGGAAGTAATCCTCCGCGTTCGACACGTACAGAACGCGCACGGGCACGTCCAGATTGCGCGCCACGCGCGCGATGCCACGCAAAGTCGTCTCACCGCGCAGGTCGCCCGGCACGGCGATGATCCGCCCGGCGGCCACCAGGTTTTTTAAGTACAAAAAATCGCGTTCGTCGTTGAGGAAGTGTCGCAGGCCGAATTTTTTTTCAAGGGGCCGCAGGCGGTTGAACCGATAGGGCACCGGTTTCCAGTCGCCCGTGGCGACCGTCCAGGCCTTCTGGATCGTGGCGAAATCCGGATCGCGGTAAAATCGTTCTCGCACCAGACGCGTGGCCGCCGCGTGATCCTCGGTCCAGAGCGCGATGAAGGTGGCCGGGTCGGGGGCGATCTCCAGAAAAAACAGATGAATGCGGTTCACGCCCACGACCACCGGGTCGAAGTCCATGAGATACGCGTATTCGCTGCGCGCCCAGGCGATCAACGTAAAGTTCTGATCCGTACCGACGCCGATATACCCCCCGCCGCGATTTTCTACATGGGGACGAAATAGATCGATGCGGTTTTCGTTGGAAGACGCGTAATGCAGCGCGGTCAGTCCGCGTTTTTCGGGGAGTTGATCGTGCCCGCGCAGGAGCAGCGGGTTCCAGGCGTGTTCGACTTCCGGATGTGGGGGTGCGTAGCGAAACGAATGGTGGTATAATGCTTCCTGGAGCACCGCTTCCGGGCGGTGGTACTCAGCAAGGGCGGACGGCGGAGAAAAAAACCCGACCCCCGCCAGTACGCACAGGCTCAGGTGACCCGCCCACCTAAAAATTCGGCCCATGGTCTGGTTCATTCCACAACGGATCTCCCGCCCACAATTTTATTATCGGAAAATGTACAGTTTTCGAATGAAATATAGCCGGGTGCTGAAAAAGCAATGTTATTCGATCCAGGGTTCGCTAAAAGCGGCGTATCGTGAAACAGCTTGAAACACGGCTTTTGCGAGCATCGGCGAACTTTGCCCGGATGATGCGCGACCCGTTTTTTTGAGTTTACATGACCTTCCCGGAGCGAATAATCGTTTTGCCAGGACCGTGGCTTTTTTATGGGAAAAAAGAATACTCCCTCGCGGCCGCGGCCGGAGTTTGCCCACATGATCGCAAGACCGAACCTGGCGCGCGCGCTCGTCCTCTGCGTCCTGACGCTCGGTCTGTTTTCCGGCTGCACGCGCGTCAAAAAACTCATCCATGAAGGATTTAACCGCGACGAGTGGCAGAAACCGTCCGAGGTCATCGCCCACCTTGATCTCAAAACCGGCAACATGATCGGCGAAATTCGCGCGGGGTCCGGATACTTCACCCTGCCGCTCTCACGCGCGGTCGGACCCGAAGGCCGGGTGTACGCGCTGGATACCGACGGCCAGGCGCTGACCGAGCTGGAGGCCAGGGCCAAATCGCGGCAGTTAAAAAATATCGAAACGGTACGCGTCGTCGGAGCGGAGCCTGGTCTGCCGCCGGTGGCGCTCGATTTAATTTTCATCTGCAACGCGTACGCCGGGCTGGAAAACCGCGAGCAGTATTTCGCGGATCTGCGCAATCATCTGAAACCAAAGGGCCGGGTTGTCATCGTCGAATTTAACCCGGAAGGTTTTTTTTCCGACCTTCTGTCCGAACCGATCGAAAAAAAAACGATCGCGGGTGAACTGGCGAAGGCCGGGTTTCGCCTGGAACAGGATCTCGACTTTCTATCCCGGCAGAGTTTTCAGAGTTTCACCGCGGATTAGCCCGGATAATGCATGAAACGAAAATATGATGCGCCCCACAGGCATACGCAGGCCGGCTGTACGGCCCTCCGTGGCCGAACAGCCGGCGCTTCGCCTTCCGTAGCTTCGCGGCAGCGTATGCCTGTGGGGGCAACACACTGTTTCATGCAAAACATCCGGTGCCGCTGAGGATTGAAGAAAACCGCCTTGAAAGGCGGTTTTCCTTGAGCACAAAAATTCATGGAGAATTTCGTGCATCATCCGGATTAGCCCGGCCTCAGAATTTAAGCCCGCTCGCGGCAAGGCCCGCGCGAATTTCGCGCTCGATCGATTTCAATCCCTCCGGAGTGCGCGCCTCGAAGCGACTGGTGATGCTCGGCTGGGTATTGGACGGTCGCACGAGGCCCCAGCCTTCGGGAAATTGCACACGAACTCCGTCCACTTCAATACAGGCGAAACGCGCGCGAAAGTACTCCGCGGCCCGGGTGGCCACCGCGAATTTTTCTTCGTCATTGGGGCAATCGAAGCGCAGTTCGGGCGACGAATAATAAAACGGAATTTCCGCGCGGAGTTCCGAAAGTTTTTTGCCCGTACGCGCCAGAAGTCGACACAGCCGCAGACCGACGTAGACCGCGTCGTCGAAGCCGAAAAACTCGTCGGCCAGGAATATATGCCCGCTGAGTTCGCCGCCCAGGCGACAGCCCGTATCCACCATCCGCTGTTTGATGAGCGAGTGGCCGGTCTTCCACATGACCGGTTTGCCGCCGTGGCGGAGGATGGTTTCCTCCAGCGCCTGGGAACACTTTACGTCGAACGTGACTTCGTCGCCCGGGCGCACGATTTCCGGAATCAGCAGGGCCATGACGATGTCGGCCCAGAGGATCTCGCCGCGTTCGTCCACCACTCCCACGCGATCGGCGTCCCCGTCGAAGGCGAGGCCGATATCGTGCTGGCCCGCGCGCATGACGCGTACCAGGTCCGCCAGGTTTTTTTCAACGGTCGGATCGGGATGGTGGTTGGGGAAAGCCGGATCGACATCGCAGAAAAGTTCCGTGACCACGAGACCGGCCCGGCGATACGCGTCCGGCGCCATGAGGCAACCGGCGGCGTTGCCGCAGTCAATGGCCACGCGCAGGGGTTTGCCGATCGAAATTTTTTCAGAAAGCATGCTCAGGTATTCCTCGCGGATATCGCGTGTTGAACGGGTACCCTGGCCCCGCTCGAACTCACCGCGTTCGATCAGGCCGCGGATTTCCTGAATGGCGTCCCCGTAGACCGGTTTGCGACGGAGCGATAGTTTAAATCCGTTAAATTCGGGTGGATTGTGCGAGCCGGTGATCTGGCAGGCCCCGTCAACGTCCAGAAGCCACATCGAATAATAACTGGCGGGCGTCGTCAGGATTCCCAGGTCGACCACGTCGATTCCGGTGGCGAGCAGACCCTGCGTGAACGCGCTGACCAGTTCCGGCGTGGTCGTGCGCACGTCCCCGCTGATGGCGATGCGCCGCGCGTCGCGCTTTCGTAGAAAGGTCCCGAACCCGCGGCCCAGGAGCTCCACGACATCGGCCGGGAAGTCGCGCGCCACCACGCCGCGAATATCGTACTCGCGAAAAATCGAAACGTTCAGTTGAGCCATGCGGACAGAGGCCGGACGATTCTCGCGATTTACAAGAAGAAAAATGCCGCGCACCGCACGGGGACCGCGGTGTCCCCCTCAAAAACTGTTAACGTCGGTTGGCCAGGGTGGCCAGCAGGCGGCCCATTTCGCGCTGGCCTTCCGTGTCTTTCAAAAGGCGATAATGATCGTACAGGGCCCGTGCGTCGGCCCGGGCATTGTTGTAATTGTTCAGCACCAGGTTAAGCGATAGCGCGCGCTTGCGATGCAGGACGGCTTCTTTGTAGTCGAGCTGGGCGGCGAAGATATCGGATAATACCGCGTAGTCGTACGCCAGATGCGAAGGCTGGGCCCGCAGGCGATCGATTTCCGCCGCGCCCCGCGCGTATTTCAAAGCCTTTTCGAGTTCGTTTTTTTTACGATGCAGCCGGGCCAGATTGATCATGATGTACGAACGTAAATCCGTTCGCCCGGTCTTGAGCGCCTCCTCGAACGCTTTTTCGGCGGCGTCCAGTTGGCCCTGCTCCAGGTCCAGGTATCCGCGGTAGGCCAGTGCCCGGCGGCGGTCTTCCGGGTCCTCCAGGTTTTCCAGAGCGCGATTCACGAACTTGCGCGCGCGGTTCTGTTCGCCCCGGTTGATGTACAACAACGTCAGATGGACGAGGATGCGACCGCGCATGCCGGCGTAATCGAACGCGTCACAGAGTTCCAGGGCTTCCGCGAAAAGATTTTCGGCCGCGTCCAGACGACCGCGCTGCAGAGAGACGATGGCGCGATTCGTCTTACACAGTACGATCCCCTCCATATCGTCGATGAGGGCGAAGCTCTCGCAGGCTCTGCCGTACTGGATGTCCGCGTCCGCCAGGCGATTGTTTTCCAGCAGACGGTTCGCCTCGTTCAGGAAGGTATACGCCTCGCGCTGCTTCAGATCGAAGGGAGAATCCCCGGAGGACAGGCAGGCCCAGGACAGAAGCGCGATTAAAAGAAATAAAATTCGCCGCATCATCAAAAATTTCGCCGACTTCTATTTGTATTCCAGATCACGCGTATCGATCTCGCGGAGGGCCTCTTCTTCGCGCGGGTCCGTGCCCGGTCCGAAAATGCGGCGCGTGGCGCTGACGACTTTGCTCGCGTCCTCCATGGATTTTTGCGTATCGATCACGGTTTTATGAATCTCGGGAGTGGTCTGTTTCAAGGTCCCGGTGATCTGTTCGATATTTTCCGACACCCGCGCCATACTGGCGATGGTGCGCGAAATATCCCCGCCAGGCTCCATCTCGGAAGAGGTCTTGCGCAGATTTTCCGTGATCGCGTTCACGTTCGCGAGAATGGCCGCGACCTGTTTGGTGACATCGCTTTCTTCCAGTTTGAGTTCACCGCGGGCGACTTTTTGGGCCACTTCGGGATCGTCCGCGGACGGGACCTTGACCCCGTCGGCCAGGATCGGCCCGACTCCTTCCGGCACGAGTTCGAGCTGCCGGCCGCCGATAACCGAGCCGGCGGCGATTTTCAAATACGTAAAACCTTTGAGGTGTTTGCGGAATTCCGGGAAGACCGAGAACCCGACGACGATTTGCGCCTCGTCGTTCATTTCAATTTTATCGACCCGGCCGACTTCCACACCTTTCATGGTGACGACCGTACGCGTGGAAAGCCCGTCCCCCCGATTGAGGATGGTAAAGTACTCGTGGGTTTGCGTAAAAATACGCCGGCCCACGGCCACGTTGTACATCCCACCGAGTACGAGCACCAGGGAGACCAGAATAAAGGCCCCGACCAGTTGTTGGCGGAATTTATAGTTTGTATTCATACCATGCCCGGCGTACCCACGACCTTCCCGTCATAGGCGATATGGCCGTTTTCCAGCCGCAAAATGCGCGTTCCTTCGAGCCCGAGCACCTGGTTGTCCTGCATATTAACCAACAGAGTCGCCCGGGAAAAGTCAATCCCCCCCAGCAATTTCAGGGCGATTTTCTGGTTCTCCGGCTTCAGGCCCGCCAGCACCCCGTCAATGATATAGACGGAACCCCCGTCCTTACAGTTCATCGCCAGCCCCAGAAGCTGGCGTTCCTCGATGGTCAAAAAATCGGGGTACCGGTCGCTTTTGTCCCGCATCCCGATCAGGAACAGGCGCTCAAGGACGATATCCTGAACTTCCGCGTCCGTTTTCGTGGTGCACATCCGAAAAAACAATTCGATATTTTCGTACACGGAATAATCCGCGAACGGCTCGAGACCCCGTAAAAAATAACAGATATCCCGTCGATCCGCGAAGTACGCGTCGTCCAGGGCGTAGGTAAACGGCTTTTCGTTGTGGTACACCCAGCCCTCGGAGGGTTCGAGCAGGCCGGAGATCATCCGCAAAAACTTCGATTTCCCGGAACCCGGCGGCCCGTCCACCAGGACATGATCGCCCGGCTCGACGGCGTAATTCAAATCGTCCAGATGTATGCGATACCCGGGTACGCGACCGTTTACGATTTCGAGCGCCTTCATAAATATATAAAAACCGTAATGATGATGTTCACGAAGGCGATGTACAGAATCGAACGGGTCAGGGCCTTCGCCGTGGCGGAAGGGATTTCGGTTACCGAGGGCGGCATCTTCAGGGCCTCCATGATCGGAATGAGGACGATTCCCAGTGAAAGAAAATACACGCGCGAAAACATGACCACCACGTCCAGAAAAGAAATCCCGCTGAAAAAACCTTCCAGCAGTTCCGCGTAACGAACGGAGGCCATCAAAACCGCGCTGCCGAACGAGCCGGCCAGAATCGACAGACCGAAAAACGTATTGAGTCCGATCATGGCGATCTGCAGGCCCCAGAGTCGCGGCGCGAACAACAGAACGGCCGGATCGATCCCCTGGGCCAGGAGCATGTCGAACTCGCCGTTGACCCGCATCTCCGCGATCGTGCGCGTGATCGTAACGGTATTACGCGCGACCATGATGAACGTTGTCAGCATGTACACGATTTCGTTCAGGATGACGACCGCGTAGATGCGCCCGATGATCGTTTCGGCGCCCAGGTCCGGGAAATGCGTAAACACCTGGAGAATGACGACGGCGCCGAAAAGCATGCCCAGAATGAGCACCGGACTGAGGAGTTGCACGCCCGAGTAATGAATCTGCTCGATCAACCGCCGCACGAAAACACGGCGTTGCGGGCGACTGACCTTAAAGAGCACCGCCCAGGCCTGGAAGTATAAGGCCAGGAAAATACCGAGGTTGACGCGAAAGGAGCGAACCAGGTTCTCGATTGTAATCAGCAGGTTGCGCGTAATCGTAATGGCGGACATGGTTGAACCCGAAAAAATTTTCGGACCGGGAATCTTTCACGTGCGTTCGAGGATCAGGTTGTTGCGATGAACAGCGACCTCCCCGCGCGGACAGAGCCCGAGCTCTTTGAGCTCGCCGCTCTGGCGACCCAGCATGGGGCCCAGTTCCCGGAAACTGTACTCGGCGATTCCCCGCCCGATTGTTTGACCCTTTTCGTCTTTGATTTCGACCACGTCACCCGCTAAAAAGTTCCCGAATTGTGAAAGAATTCCCGCCGGCAGGAGCGACGAACCGCGTTCCACCAGCGCCGTCCTGGCTCCCGCGTCCACCGTGATCTGGCCTTCCGTAATCGCGTACAGAATCCAGCGTTTGCGCGCGCTGAGCCGTGAAACCGGTTCCCCGGCGATGAGCGTGCCGATATCCTCCCCCGCCAGCAGCGCCGAAACCGGACCGGACCGGCGACCGGGCAGTATCGCGAGCGTTTCTCCGCTCTGCAAACAGAGCTGGGCCGCGCGCACCTTGGCCTGCATCCCGCCACTGCCGGGGCCTTCCGGTCCGCGGGCCTCGGCCAGTTCGGCGGGGCCGACCCGGTCCAGGAAGGACACCCGGCGGCCGTTCATAAAAAATCCTTCCACGGAGGTCAGAATCGCCAGGAGTTCGGCCCGGTAGAGCGTGGCCACGGCGGCGCTCAAAAGATCATTTTCGCCAAATCGCAATTCCTCCGTGGAAACGGCGTCATTTTCGTTGATGATCGGCACCGCGTCCAATTTGCGGAGTTCCTCCAGGGTGTGCCCGATGTTCAAATAGGCGCGGCGATGGCGAAAATCGCGCGCGGTCAACAGGAGCTGCGCCACCGGCAGGCCGACCGCCGCGAATTCGCGCGCGTACACCGCCATCAAGCGCGACTGGCCGATCGACGAAAGCGCCTGCTTGCGCACCAGGGTCCCGGGTTCGACCGACCGGCCCACCCCGCGCATGAAATGACGGCCCATGGCCACCGCGCCCGATGAGACGATGACCACGTCCACTCCTTTCGCGCGCAGGGCCTGGACCTCTGAGCGCAGATTGCGAATCGTTCCCAGATCGATGCCTTCCGCGTCATTGGGATCGGCCAGCAGGCTGGAGCCGACTTTCATCACGACCCGCTTCGCGCGCTGGAGTTTGTCGAGCACCTGTGTTCTGTTCATGGAGACGGATGATTCAAAAAAATGTCAGCGCGGCAACATCTGTTCGGCCAGGGAGGGCTCCGGCACGAATTGAAACAGACTCGCGATAAATTCCTCACGACCCCGGCCCTGAACCGCGGAAAGTAACAGTACTTCGGGAACGACGCCTTCGTGCCAGAGTGCCGGATCGCGCACCGCCTTCGCGATTTCCTGGAAAAAATCGCTGTCGTATTCGATCAGGTCGGCTTTATTAAAAACCACCAGCGCGGGGCGACGAACCAGCTCGGGCGAATACGTTGTCAGTTCCGCCTGGAGCATTTTCAATTCGGCGGCCGGTTCGATGCTCGTGATATCGAGCACGTAGACCATCACGCGCACGCGTTCGATGTGGCGCAGGAAGGAAAGGCCGAGGCCCGCGCCGCGACTCGCGCCTTCGATGATCCCGGGGATGTCGGCCAGGAGCAGGCGCCGATGTTTGCTTTCGTCCTCCACCACGCCGAGATTCGGTGAAAGCGTCGTGAACGCGTAATCGGCGATGCGCGCGTGGCTGCCGCTCACCGCCCCCAGCAATGTGGACTTCCCCGCGTTGGGTAAACCGATCAGGCCCGCGTCCGCCAGAAGCTTCAGACTGAGGATGATACGCCGTTCCCCGCCCGCTATGCCCGGCTGAGCGTGGCGCGGCGCCTGGTTGATGCTGGTCGCGAAATGCTGGTTGCCCAGTCCGCCCATACCGCCCTCGACCACCCGGATCTTCGCGTCGGGCCGGGTCAGATCGCCCAGCACCTCGTCGGTGTCCGCGTCGAGGATGATGGTACCGAGAGGAACACGGAGGGTAATATCGGCCCCGTTCGCGCCGCTGCAGCGGTTGGCGCTCCCCGGCTCGCCGTTTTCGGCGGCGTAGAGGGACTGTTTCATAAAGGACCCGAGTTGCTGCAGCGAAGGATGCGCCTCAATGTACACGTCCCCCCCGCGGCCGCCGTCGCCCCCGTCCGGCCCGCCGAACTGTTTGCCCGCTTCGCGCAAAAAGTGTACCGATCCGGCGCCACCGTGGCCCGCTCGTACTCGAATTTCGATTTCATCGATAAATTTCATAAATTAGCCCGGCTCAGGGCTCCAGTTTCAATTCAGACACGGGCGCCTGTTTATCGACGCGCAGGCGCAGCGCCGGCGAGCGCGCTTCGTTGCCCGTCCGGTCCACCGCGATGACGACAAATTCGCGCTCCGCTCCCGGGCGACTTTCGAAATCCGCGGGCGCGAAGGAACGCGCATCCGCGGGAAGTTCGTGCGCGAATCCGTCCACAAGCAGACGCAGGGTTCCGATGCCGGAGCCTTCGTCTTCCGCGAAAAACTGCATCCGCGCGCCTGTGTTAAAAAAACGATCCGGGTCCGAGCTGCCCCAGCTGACGCGCGGCGGCGCCTGGTCGTGCTGGACATACACGGTCCGTTCCGCCTGGTTGCCAGCCCGGTCCCGGGCCTGGCACACGACTGTGACGGTGCGGTTCGCCTGTTCGAGCGTGAACATACCGCCTTCCGCTGATAAGTCAATCGTTTCGGCGGCGCGCAGGCAGCGCACACCGGCCACACCCGCATGCGGATCCTCCGCGCGGACGAATACAAAGGGCGTACTCGTGAAGACCACAGCCTGACGGTCGCGAAAGACCTGCCCGGCGAAATCGAAGCGCAGCTCCGGGTTCAGGCGATCGATCTGGATCGTGCGGTGCCGCAGAACTTCCCGGTTGCCCGCGGGGTCCACGCTGAAGTATCGGATCTGATAAAGCCCGGTTTCGGATAAAGTGAACGGGCCGGAATATTTCGCGAATTCGCTTTCGTTCAACGAATACTGGATGAGGTTTTCCTCTCCCGCGCCGGCTGGAGCCAGAGTTACTTTCACGGGCCTGCGCGCCAGCAGCACCGTGTCGGTTTCGAACACAGCGGCGGAACTTTCACCGGCGAACAGATTCGCCGGGGCGCCGTGTCCGGTTGCTCTGCCCTGCCGCTCCGAAGCGCGCGCGATTTTTTCGACTTGAGAGGTGCGACCGGGCTGCGGTATCCCGCGATCGGGTGGGGATTCAGGTTTACGGGGTTCGGTGGCTTTAACCGCCGGCGTGGTTCGTTTTTCGACTTCGTTTACGCGCCCGGCCGGAGACCCGTCTTCTTTTTCTGATCGCGCGGGGCGAACAGGAGCGGGAGCGGGCGGTTTCGGTTTTTCTGGCTTGCGCGGCTCCGCGGCGCGGTTCCCGAAAGTGATCCGGGAGATCTGGCCGGCGGGCACTGAAATTTCCTGCCCGCTGTTGAGCCGGAAAAGCAGGCGATAGCCATTGATGTGAACCATTTTGCCCTCGACCTTCTGGCCGGAGCGGTAGATGAGAGTATCAGCGCCGAGCGCCATACTCCAGAAAAAAAACGCGACCGCGCAGCGGGCCGGCAGATTTCGCAACGAAAAGTTCACGCCGGCAAGCCGCGCTTTGATTACGCGAGAACCGGCGGATATACCGAAACGCGTTTTTTCAGACGGTTGATGTGTTCAAACGTCACCGTTCCGTCCACGAGCGCGAAGAGCGTATGATCCTTGCCCACGCCCACATTGTTGCCGGCGTGGATTTTGGTTCCACGCTGACGGATGATGATAGTGCCGGCCCGAATGGATTCTCCGCCAAAACGTTTCACGCCCAGTCGCTGGGATTGCGAATCGCGGCCGTTACGGGTTGAACCCCCACCTTTCTTATGTGCCATGGTTCGTACTCCTCTTTATCATGGAAGGCTCTTCAAGCAGCCTGCGAATTAGATTTCTTCTTCGATTAACACCCGCCCGGGGTATTCCCGGGCAATCGCCTTCAAGCCCAGCAGGGCGGAGGCAAACAAAAGGTCCGTATCGTACGTCTGAGCGGGAAGGTCCAGTTCCAGACGGTAGAACCCTTTTTCCAGCCGCAAATCCGGTCTGACCCGCGCCAGTTCCCGCAGGCTGGCCGCCAGATTATCCGCGAGGACCGAAACCGCCGCGCAGACGACATCCTGACCCGCCTGGGCCAGCCCCGCGTGGCCCTCGATCTGGAGGCCGCGCATACGCCCGTCCGGGGTGGCCCTGACGGTGATCCGAATCACTTCAGCTCTTAATTTTCACAACCTGCAATTTCTGAAGTTTCTGGCGATGGCCCCAGGCTTTGTGGGTACCCTGACGCTTTTTATACGTGAACCCGTGGATTTTATCCCCTTTGACGTCCGCGGCCACTTTGAGCGTAACCACGGCGCCGGAGACGTACGGATTGCCAATTTTTACATCAGCACCCTCTCCCACGAGCATGACTTTTTCACACTTAAATTCTTCGCCCTCCGGATGGCCGGTCAGGTCGGCCAGGATTTCCTGGTTTTCCTGAACTTTATGCTGGTGTCCGGAAATTTCAATGATTGCAAACATGGCTGAACAGTTGCCCCGTGTGACTCGGCCCTGCAAGAGGCCGGAATCGGTCAAAGTACACGGGATCAGCCCCGTGTCAAACAGAGATTTTCGTAACCCTCGCCTGCCGATGGCGACAAAAACGGGTTCTATGAAATGCCCCGCCGCTCAAGCCTGCCGTATGCAGCGCCTTTTATTCCGGGCAGCCGGGCCATTGTTTCTCTGTGCCTGGTTAGGAAGTCCCGGCCACGCGCTGTATGCCCGGCCGGAACCGGCCGCCAACTCCGCCATCCCGCCCGCCGCGCTTGATCCGGTCGGAGCGGCCCTCGAAAAAATGCAACCGGAACCGGGACGCAAATTCCGGGTCGACGTGATTACCCTCACGCCGATCGACGCGATATACGGAATCTGGGGCCATACTTCGCTGCGCGTCTACAATGGCGATCTCGGCATCGATTTTATCTTCGACTGGGGTGTTTTTCAATTCGACAGCGTCTTTCTCGTCCGGTTTCTCAAGGGCCAGCCGGCCTATATCCTGGCCGCCCGGCCGACCGGCTCCGCCCTCGATTTTTACAGCCGCCTCCAGCGCACCGTTTACGCCCAGCAAATCCACATGAGCGACGGCCAGGCACGCGCACTCTTCGCGCAACTGGCCGTGATGGCCCAGCCGGCCAATCGTACGTATACCTATCACCATTACCGGAACAATTGCACGACGAAAGTCCGTGATATCGTCAGCGCCTTCAGCGCCGACCAGGTGCGAAATACATTCGCGGCCCGTCCGTCCGGGAAAACCTTTCGCGAAAGTTCCAGCGCGTATGCCCGGAAACTTTCGCACTGGCTGGGCCTCAATCTGATTCAGGGCATGCGCACCGACATGCCGATCAGCGCCTGGGAGGAGATGTTTCTGCCGATCAAACTGATGGAAGGCCTGGATGAATACCGAAACGCGCGGACCCTGGCCGGCGAACCGCAGTTAATCGGACCGAAGACGCTCGTCATGGACGGAAAACCCGTTGATCAGGCGACCGGCTGGTTTTTCAGCGCAACGCTCACGGCCGTCCTGATCGCGATTTTTTTCGTACTGCCGGTCGTGTTCCGCCACCATGCGCGGCTCGCGAAAATCGGGCGAATCGCTCGCGGGGTCTGGCACGCGGGCGCCGGCTTCATCGGGATCATCCTCGCGGTTTTGTGGAGCCTGCCGGGCAACGATTCGATGACGGATAATTTGAATTTGCTCGCGTTTTCGCCGCTGTACCTGACGGCGTTTCTCGTGCGTCCTTTTTTGCGTCACAGACCCGAAACGATGGGCCGGCTGTACATGGGCTTCGCCGTGTTGCCGCTCGCGGGGATTTTTTTCGTGCTGACCGGAATCGCGTCCCAGCCGGCCCTGCCGTTTCTGGTTCCCGCGGCCGTCATTCAAATCTGTATTTTTTTAGCGCACCCGAGACCGCCGCTGTACGGATCCCGGTGACTGCTTCGCGACGGCCCGACCGACGAAATACAACACCACCAGGGCCGCGCAGAGTCCGGCCAGGATCAAGGGGCCGCCGCCGCGCGCCGTGAACTGCGGCAATAAAAGCGAAAGCACACCGCCCCCCACGAAGGGCGCTGAAAAAGGGGCGGCCAGACCGTACACCCGCGCCGCCTCAGGCGGAATGTGCCCGCGATACGAACGCAGCAGTAAGAGACCGAGCGCGGTATTTCCCGTCGACATCCCGTAGTTCAAAAGGCCCAGTTCGCGCCAGATCTGTCGCGGTAAGATTCGCGGCGAAAAATAAAACAGCGTGAAAATACACCAGATCGCGGCGACAACCATGAGCAGGAGAAACGGTCCCAGATGACGAAAGACGGCGCTTAACGAAAGTGACGCCAGCGCGGCGATGATCAATACTTCCAGAACGATTCCACTCAGGCGACGGATTTCGCGCGCCACAAAATCGTCCAGTATTCCCGCGCCGCGTAACGGCCGGCGGACCAGAGCGCCGATCGTGAGCGCCAGAAAAAAAACGGGCAACGCATCCGTGAACGCCACCGCGCCTGGCCGGTGAACACTCGCGAAGAACCAGGCGACCGCGGACCGCACGCCGTACCCCGCGCCGACCACCAGCACCAGCATTGCACCGAGCAGCGCGTTTTCGTTTTGTTCACCCGGTTCCGCCGCGCCCTTCGCTCCCGGCGCGATAGCCGGCGACGAATCGAAATGCTCCTCTCCGTGCGCGACCGGTCCGGTCCGGTGGAGAATATTCACAATCACGATGCCACTCACACCGCCCCAGACCAGACCGACCGTGGCCGAGAACAGCGAAAGATCGCCCATATCCGGCTGTCCCAGGCCGCGCATGACCGCGGTCATGGC
>CAZVZS010000004.1:0-1757 GCA_964631535.1 uncultured Leptospiraceae bacterium | reverse complement strand
TCGATGATATGCGCGATCAGCGGGGTCAGGCCCGCGAAATGTTCCAGACTCAGCGCGCACACGAATCCGAGCGCGAGTTGACTGAGCGCGATAAACCAGACCATCACCGTTTCCTGGAGCACCGGCCGCGCGAAGGCGTCCGCGCCGGCCGGGGCAGCGGGCTCGCCCAGCAGGAGCCCGGCGAACAAAAAAGAAATCAATACACCCGGCCAGGTTGTCCACTGATCATAAATTTCGCCAGGCAGAAGCGCGAACGCGTCCGGACCGAAAAGAAACAGCGACATACCCGCCAGGAGCGCGGGCTGAATCAGAAACCGCCGGAGCAGATTGACCCGCCGGTACAGCACGGTCCCCATGCCCGCCGCGAGAGCCACCAGTGAGAGCGCGAGTAAAAATGACGGCATCTCAGCCGCCCCGGCTGATGAGGAATTTTTCCAGGTACTCGGTGATATCCTGGATGTTCCGGTTGATCATGCGGCGAAATTCCGGCGGGATATTCTGCGATTTCAGGACACGATAATAGTTCAGGGCGTTTTTTAACATCTTGCGGCGTGTGAATTCCTGGGCCTTCACCAGCATCGGCTTGTATTTGTAATACGCGTATTCCATCGTATGGTAGTCGCGGCTCAATTTGAAGGAATCCGGTATTTTCGTGAAATCATACGTTAAAGTAAGAAATGGCGCATCATCTTCCTCGGGCGGCTTCAGTTCCAGGACGCCCGAAATTTCCTGCACCGGCGGACGCGGTTCGTCGGATTCTTCGCCGAGTTCAGGGACGAAATCGGATTCTTCCACGCCTTCCCCGCCGGCCATCTGCTTCGGCATGCCAGCGCCTGCATCCCCTCCGCCGCCGCTCTCCGCTTCCGGCGCAAACGGAGCGAGGTCGGTGTACCGTTCAAGGGCCGCCGGCATCCCGACCGGTTGCAACTCGGGAGGAGCGATCTGGATCACCTGTTCGCGGGGCGGCGCTGGTTCTTCTTCCTCGGGCTCCGGCTCGGGTTCGGGCTCGGGTTCGGGCTCGGGTTCGGGCTCCGGCTCGGGTTCTGGTTCAGGTTCATGCCCGGGGTGAGGTTCGGGCGCGGGTTCCGGCTCTGACGGTGGACGCTCCCGGGCGGCGGGAAATTCGCCTTCGGGCGTGATGTGAATGGTCGCCTTTTCGATGCGAATCGTCGCCTCCGGCGGGCCTTCCTCTTTTTCCTGGGGCGGTCGCTCCACCGGCGCCCGTGGTTCTTCTTTGTTCGCGGGGGCCACGGGGATTTCCGCGGGGGGAATGAATAGATCGATGGGGAACTCGGTCAACGGCGGCTGACCAGGTTGTTTGCCCTCTTTTTTCGCTTTCTCCAGCAATTCGCTGGCTTTTTTGTGGCGGGCCAGTTTCTCCAGGAATTTTTCGCGTTCTTTGAATAAATCTTTTTTTCGGCGATCCCGACCCGATCGGCGATCACGGCGATTCGGGTCGCTGCTGCGCCGCCGGTCGATATTGATGCGCCGTTCTTTACCGCTGCGGCGATCTTTCAGCGGCAGGTTTTTGTACTTTTCGAATTCGCGTTCGAAGTCGGCGTCGGTCCAGCCATCCGTAACCACCTGGCCCAGTTCGTTGACGGAAACCCCTTCCGGCAGGACGACGCCGTCCGGCGCGCCGGGGCCGCCTGAACCGGGGGCGTAACCCTCCGGTGTGCCGCGCCGAATCGAGGCGATACGACCCAGCACGGGAATCGCCTCACCCGTAGCGGGCCCCGGGGTGACAGGGCTGATAC
>CAZVZS010000003.1:82314-219524 GCA_964631535.1 uncultured Leptospiraceae bacterium | reverse complement strand
ACCTGTTTTGAGATGGGCTCGGGGCTACAGGAGGTAGCCCCAATCGGCGAGCACCAGCGGAGCGGAGCCGATTGCGAGCGGTTTTCGGACATGTGCCGAAAACCGCGACAATCTCAAAACTGCATGGAGGCAGTTTTGAGATGAACTCTAAGGGGAAGGCGGACCGCCTCGCGGTTTGAATGGATAAATCCGGTCGCGGCGTCGATCTCCCTGATTCGTTAAAAATCAATAAAATGTCTGAAATCCGAAAATTGACCGTCGCAATCGAGACGCTCGGCTGTCGTCTGAACCAGTACGAATCGGACGGGTTGATCCAGAAGTTCCTCGCCACCGAACGGTATGCGGCGCTCCCCTCCGTAGAGGACGGGCCGGACATCGCCATTCTGAACACCTGTACGGTGACCGACCAGGCGGACGGGCGCAACCGCGCCGCGGTTCGGCGCATCCGCCGCGCCAACCCGGCCGCGCGCGTCGTTCTCACCGGTTGTTACGCTCAGACCGATCCGGAAAAAGCCCGCGCCCTGCCGGGTGTCGATCTGGTGGTGGGCAACGACCGGAAAGCCGGTCTCCTGGAAATCATCGAACGGTTTCTCGCGCAGGCCGAAAACCCGGCGGCGAGGGCCCCCGCGCCCACAGCGCCAGCGCGCGGCGGGCCTGCCCGCGCCGCGCGGCCGGTGCTCGAAAATCCGTTCGGGTACGGGGCCGTGCTGCCCTTCGGCCATACTCGCGCGTACCTGAAAATCCAGGACGGTTGCGACCGAAATTGTTCGTACTGTAAAATTCCCTTCGCCCGCGGGCGCGGGGTCTCGCGGCCCCTGGCCGAAATCCTGAATGAACTCGCCCGCCTCGAAGATCGGGGTGTCCCCGAGGTTGTGCTGACCGGCGTGAACCTCGGCTGGTTCCGCGACGGGGATCTCCGCTTCAGCGCCCTCCTCGAACGGATGTTGAAGAGCCTTTCGCGCATGCGGCTGCGATTGTCGAGCATCGAACCCTGCGACGTGGACGCGCGGCTCGGCGAACTTTCCACCCATCCGCTGTTCTGCGATTTTCTCCACGTTCCATTACAGAGTGGTTCACGCGAAATTCTTAAGAGAATGCGACGCACGTACAACCCGCTATCGTTTCGCAAGCGCATCGAGGCGGTGTACCGGCACAACCCGGGCCTGTTTCTCGGTACGGATGTCATCGTCGGGTTTCCGGGCGAATCCGACGCGGATTTCGCCGATACGCTCGCGCTCTGCGGGGACCTGGGGATGGCGGGGATCCACGCCTTTCGTTTTTCCCCCCGGGCCGGCACGGAAGCGGCGGAGTTCCCGCCGCGATCGCGCGTGGACGATCGAATCGTACGCGAACGAATGGGTCGCCTGCTTGCGCTCAAACAGGCCGGCTGGCAGGCGTACGCGGGGGCACAGCTCGGCCGGACGCGGCCGGCGGTGGTGGAGCACGCGCGCGGACCGGGCGGCATGGCCCTTACCGATAATTTTTTACGCCTCGTTGTCGATCCGACCCGGGACCTGGCCGGCGGCGAACCCCTGCGACCCGGGCAATTGCGTAATTTTCGCCTGTTACGATTTATAGACGATTCTGAGCGAATTCTGGCGGAACCGGTGTACCCGTGAATCGCCGCCGGCTCCCGCCCCTTGCGGCGCTCCTGTGCGTGGCCGGCCTGCTGTGTTCCGGCGGCCAGAAATCGCACCGGCGCCACGTCGCGATCAGGATCGACGCTGATTCCATCGAAATCGCCGGGCGCGAACTGGGGCGAGGATTTACGGTGGATGATTTGATGGCCGCTCTGGGCCCGTACGACCGTCGCCTGCGCACGCGAACGGATTTTTATATCTGGGACAATCTTGGAATCCTGGCGCGCGCCGCCGTCGGATCGCCCCGCGTGGACGAGATTCAACTGAATTATATCGGTTCGACCAATCTGGAACGACCGCGGCGTCCTTTCACGGGCGGGGTGCTGGTCGACGGGCGTTCCCTGACGATCAAAACCGGACGTTTGCAGCTCGGCCAGGACGTGCAGTGCCGGGGCGTTTTCTGTCGCTGGAAACTGGACGCGACCGTGGTGTATCTGACGACGACCGAAACCGCGACCACCTGGATCGCCTTCGGCTATCTCTGAGCACTCTGAGACCGGTTCTGGCGACCCTCATCGCGCGCAGGGGCCGTCGTACACAATTTCGCGTAAAATTCCCGGTTCGAAATCTTTCGCGATTTCCGGCTCGATCGCACCCTGCAGGCGATAGACGAGCAGACAGCGCGCCGGTCGCACGCGCGTCGTTGTTTCGACGGTCGCGGTGGCCGTGGTGGACCCGGGCGCGGGTTTGAGCGTTGTGTCGGCAATCAGCGCGTAATCGATCACCCGCACCTCCTTACGAAAATCGTACCGAAAAAGTTCGGCCCCGCTTCGGTCGTGGATATAAAAACTCAGCACTCGAAACAGATCGCCCGTGGGAAAATGATGACCCAGGCCGTTCATCGTCAGGCCCAGGCGCGTCCGGTATCCGCCCGCCGCCTCGCTTGAGTTCAGAACCACTTTGATTTTGTCCCGCAGTCGTTCAATTTCGCCTGATTTCAAATTATGCGCGCCGTTCGCGTAATGACAGCCGACGCAGCTCAGATCCGCGCGGCCGAGGTCTGACAATTCCCGGTGTACGTTTTGCATGGGGTGTTCGTCGCCTTCGTACAGGGCGACCGGTTCCAGGGTATGGACGAAGTTGAATTGATGACAGCCCGCGCAAAAAGTCTCTCGCCTGAGGCCCGGGTCGTAGCGCACCGGATGAAACAGTTCCGCGCCCGGCGGATAGTCGGTTTTGCCGACGATTCCCCCGTCCCGGATATGACAGGTGGCGCAGTTCACGCCTTCCGCGTAAAGAGCCAGATCGTCCGGCGTGCTGGCGATTTCCGCGGCGCGCGCGGGGCCGTCCGCTCCCGGTTCCCAGAGCGGAGCGTGGCAATTCAAACACCAGGCCTTGCGATCGCGCTCGAACGCGTGGCGGAAGATGGGATTCGTAAACGCGCGCCCGTGCGCCGACGCCCGCCAGCTTGCGTGGACTTTTTTGTGGCAGCCGGAACATTCCGCGCTGCGGAGAATCGCGGGGTCCTCGGCCCGTACGCGAACGGGGTGCGTGCCCTTACTCAGGGCCGCGGCCGCCGGTCCGTCGAACTTCAGGCTCGTGCGGAGATGACAGCCGACGCAGCCTGGCCCCAGGGTTTGCAGGGGTTGGCCGGGTTGGACAAGAAAGTAGAGGCCAGCGGCGAACAAGAGCCCGGCCGCGAATCCGGCGATGAGTTTAAAATACGCGAGAGCCGCCATGTGGGCGGGGCCGGACTATTTCGGCGCCGGATAGGTTGCGAGGGTCGTCCTCGAACAAACCATTTCACCAGGCCAGGGATTGATCCCGGCGAATAAAATTTGGACGTCAACCTGCGGGGTTTCGGCGGAGAGTTCCTTACCGGAAAAATCGACGGTCACCCGGGCGACGGAATTGTCAAAACAGGTGAGATCTACGGTTTCGTCGAAGCAGCCGCGCTCGCAAATGGTGATCTTACCGGTTACGCCCATCGAAGCCGTTCCGTCGCTGGCCTTCTGGTACCAGCGCAGGGACTGCTTCTCAAATTCCCCGTCCAGATGCAGCTCCCCGCTGTAAATACTCGGATCACTCACAGCGATGGCGGGGGCGGTTTTGAATACCGCCAGCATTTTCCAGAAATTCTGATCCTGTGCCAGATCAACCTCAAAGTGAAATTTCCGTTCGCGCCGATCGTACTCACCTTTGCCGTATTTTATGGCCGCGAGCATCAAGCGGCGTTTGTAGTCTTTTTCGCTAAAAATCTGTTCGTCCGATTTCTTTTTGAAATTGGGAATTGTACGCGGACTGGCGGCTTCCAGGAGCGAGGGCAGCTTCGTTGGTTTCAGTAGAATTTTTTCGCCCTGTTCGGTTTCGCCCAGGAAACTCAGGCCGTTCGCGTCGGCCAGTGCCTCTATGGAAGTGAAAATTTTCTCCTGGGTCTTGCCTGCCAGGTTCTTATAGGTTACGACCGCGCCGAACTCCAGATCGAAGAGCACCTTCTGCACCAGGTTCGTCGCGTTCGCGGCGACAGTCACGGGGGTGGCCGGTTCCGCGGCGCCGCCTTCCACCGCCGGTTTTTGTACCTCAACCGCGGCGGGCAGGTCCGATCCGCTGACGGCGCCCATGGCGGTGGCCCCGCCGGCTCCGTCCTGGAGTTCAAAGGCCGCGTACGGTGCGTCTTCCAGGATTTGCTGGAGGATCATCTCGCGGTAGAGGGGCAACTTCAGTTTTTTATTGTAATACTCAGCCAGGCCTTTGTGATCGCCCGCCTGAAACGGGAAGTCGTACCCCGCGTCGTTCGCGGATTGTTTGAAGCGATCTTTCGTAAAATTCGCCAGTTGTTTTAGAAAAATATCCTGACCTGGACTCAGGCCGGCTTTTTCCAGTGAGGCACCTTTCGCGACTTCGAGGATTTTCGCATACGATGCGTACCGTTTCAAAAATGGCGAAAACGATTCGTTCCGCAATTTCAACGTGTGCGAAATCGCTAGATAATACAACCCGGCCAGGCGTTCTTCGCGTTCGGCCGGTTCCAGGCCGGAGAGATAAAAATCGAGATAACGAGCCAGCACGGCTTCCTGCTCCCCGGCCGCCGGCAGGTCCTGCCCGGGATCGTCGAGCCAGGCTTTTACAGCCGTGGAAATGTTCAGATCCTGGGTGGTTAACAATAAAAACGCGGGAGTGGCCGATTTTTCAAAAACGGCGACCGGACTGCTCGCGATGTTCGAAAATTGCGTCGTCATGCTGACCGGCACGTAGGCCTTGCTGGCGTTGCACTGTAATTCAGGCGGGCAGGTGATTTGCAAATAATCGTACTGATTGTCCTGGTAGTCGATTTTGAGGAAGCCGTCCACCTTGACGGAGGGTACTTTCCGTCCATCCCAGCGGATCATTTCTTTTTTTAGGGGTTGCGATAAGATTTCGATCGGCCGCTCCGCATTGGCCAGGGTCAGAACTGCGTCTGGCAGTGGCGTGAACGTCTCCTGCTTGCACTGGCTGACGCCAATGAAAAAAATGAGCGGCAAAATAAGTCCATGGCGCATGCCCAATTATGAACCGGGCCCCCGGGCCTGTCGAATCAAATTTTACGCGAGTTATTCGATGTCGCCGTAGTAGGCGTATTCCTGGGCCGTGCTGGCGTTCCGGACGATCTCAAGGCCGTAGATATACTTGTTCGTGCGTAAAGTCCGAAACACTTTGAAGCCGGCGTCTTCAATGAAATAAACCATACGATCGCGGGAGATTTTCTGCGCGATCTCAGGGCCGGACGGGGCTTCGATTTTTTCCCATTCGAGAACGATGATCGAGGCTTCGGCTTTCAGCGCGCGGGCGATGCCGCGAATGGCCAGGGCCGGGTCGGCGAAGGTGGACAGGACACAGGAACAGAAAATCAGATCCATCGGGGGGATCCAGTCGGGGAGGAGCGGGTGCTCGGTGCGGTCCACGAAGAAGGGGATGAAGTTTGTGATCTTTTCTCTGTTTTTCGTACTCAGGACAAAATCGATCAGGACTTCCTGGCATTCGGCACCCCAGACCCAGCTATCGGCCTTGAGGTGTTTTTTGAACCCGGGCAGGAAATACGCCGGGCCCATCCCAAAATCCAGCAAGTGCTCAACGGTCTCCCAGCGGAGCTGGGCCAGGAGTTGATCCACCGGAAACAATTCCCGGCGGGGCCGTGAGGTCAGATAACGGTGGTATTCAGGCTCCTCGTAATACGGCAGGCCGCGCATTCTTAGATGGATGGATGCGGGAGGGGTCCAGGTCAAACTGAAAAACGTCCCAAAAACGTCCCTGAGGCCCGCCCGGGCCGGCGGAACGGGAAATCTACCGCTCTGAAACCTGTTCGGAAATTTTCCCGACCATCCGATACTGAAGAGGTACAGCCATCTGTTTCCATGAACCAATTCCATTTGAAATACGGAATGTACTTCGGGCTGTTGGCCAGCCTGTTATTCCTCCAGCCGCTCGCGGGTCAGAACGAGGCCGCCGGTACAGGTGGACGTCGCCCGATCCCGGGCATTGATCCAATCCCGCGCGCGGTCGATCCCGGCGGCGGGGCGAGCCCCGAGGCGGCCGGCGAACCGGGTGCCCCGCAGGACGAAGCCCTCAGCAACGAGCAGCCGATGGTCCGGACGCTCAAGGTAATCAAACATCCGAGCCTTCCGCATTCGGCCCTGGTAACCTGGACGGTCGACCCCCGCAATCAAACGGCGATTTACCTGGGACGCTACAGCAGGCCCGTAAGCACTCGTGATCTGGTGTTCGAAGCGGAAAATCTCACCGCGCCGCCGCTCGGGCCGCGCGAGGTTCAGTTCGTGGACCGGAACATTCCCGACGGCACGTATTATTATGTAGCGGTCACATCGGGCGAAGTGAGCGAGGGCGGCAGCCTCATCATGCGGCCGAACCAGAATTATACGACCCAGCCGTTCGTCGTCTTTCGCGGTGAGAAAGACGAGGTTCGTCGTAAGGAATTTTACGTCATCAACCTGACGGCCGTCAACAACGAGGATTCGGTCAGCCTCACCTGGACCCCCGCGCTCGCGAAAAACGTGGAACATACCGTGTATCGCAGTCGCGACCCGCTCGACAATCCGGCGGCTTTCAACTCGGCTGTGAAGCTGGGCACGACCCCCGAAACGACGTACGACTTTCGCGACAAAAATCCGCTGCGCGATGAAAAATTGTACTACGGTGTTACGGTAACGACGCGCTCCAACAGCCGCGAGTACAAAGAACTCACGGTCAATGAATCCTTCGTCGCGCACGCGTTTCGCCCGCGCGTACTGGGCGATCTGGCGGAGTCGTTGCCGGCCGGGCTGGTCGCGTACCTCCAGGCGGGCAACGACGTCAAATTGCTCTGGACGGGGCCGGTGCGTCAGGTCAGCGAGCTGAAAATTTATCGTTCAGGTGTCCCGATCAACAATCTCGAGCGCCTGCGCAGCGCGCGCTACCTGGGCAAAGTCCGGGGCGGCGTGAACGAATACCTGGACCGCGGCCTGCGTCCGGGCCGTTATCACTACGCGGTCATTCCCGTAAAAGACGGCGGACAGGAAATGCGCGAATTCTGGGAAGGGCGCACGTTCACGCCGGATCCCCTGCTGGTGGTCGGGCGCGGGGCGGGCCCGGGGATTTCGCGTCTTGACGCGCGCGCCACATCGCCGCGTGATATCACCGTACGCTGGGACGTTTTGCGCGAAGGGGATGGTGCTCTTCGATTTTTTCTGTACCGTTCCGGGCGCCCCATGCAGACCGCGCCGGACGTGCGCGAAAGCGGGCAGCTTGTACGCACCTTCGACGACACGGTGACCAGTTTCGTCGACCGCGATCTGAATCCCGGCCGATATTTCTACGCGCTCCTGGTAGAAGTGAACGGTACGCTCGACGAGCGCATGGTGTCCGGGGCCAATTACCTGCCGGGGCCGGTGGTGCTCGGCGGCGAAAGTCGACGCAATACGGCGTACGAACTGGAGTACGTTTTGAATATGACCTACCGGCGCGGGATGTTCGAAGAGGCGATTCGCCACCTCGCGCCATTCATCCATAATCACGAAAACCCGGGCGAGATCGTCTCGCGCGCGATGCTTTACTCGGGCCTTTCGTATTACAACCTGGGTCTGTACCGCAGCGCTCTGCCCATCTTCATGCACGCGCAGGTTCGCCGTTATTATCCGGAGCGGGCCCGGTTCTGGTACAATCGAACGATGGAGAAAATGCGGTGAAGGATTCCCAGAAAATCATTCTCGCGGTGGGGGTCGCGCTCCTGTCCCTGGGGACGGGCCTGTTCGTGTACGAAGCCTTCGGCGACACGCTGTTTTCGTCCTGGAAATACCGCCAGGCCCACGCCGAACTTCGCGAAGCCGACGAGTACTTACGCCAGAATTCGGCCGAATCGGCGAAAGCGGCGCTAACCATCTGTACGCGGCTCCTCGCCCAGGACAGCGGCCCGCAGATCAATCGTCTGGCGCGCTACGGCATGGGCCTCGCGCTCGAAAAACTGGAAGACTTTGGGGCCGCGCGCGATCAGTACCGCATCCTGGCGGAGGAGGAAATAGAAGACCCCGAACTGCGTGACAGAGTGGAATACTCGCTCGGAAAATTATTGTTGTTCGTCAACCATGAAGAGGAAGGCAAGTCGCGCCTGAATTTATTGCTCGCGAAAACGAAAGACAATCACCTGAAATCGAAAATTCACACGGCGTTTGGTAATTACTATTTACGCAAAAACGAACTCGAACGCGCCCGCGAAAATTTTAACGTGGCTCTGAAATACTACCCGGAAAACATCCAGGCCGAACTGGGTCGGGCCGACGCTCTGCACGGCCAGGGGCGCACGCGCGCGGCGTACGAATTTTACGACGATTATTTATTCGGCGCGTCCAATCTGGATCCGGCCGCGCGCGAAAAAGTGCTGAGTCGACTGAACAAGGACATCTTTCAGGCGGGCGTGAAATCGTTTCGCGCTCAAAACTACGACGATGCCCTGTATTTTTTCAAAAAAACGACCGAGTCCAACGTGGACGAAGCGTCCGTCGATAACGCCAATTACTGGATGGGCGAAAGTTACGGGGCGCTCGGTAAAACGGAGGACGCCCTGCGCGCCTACGAGGCCGTGCTCTCGGGTGGGGACGGCAGTATGGACCAGGCGGCTCTGATTCAAAAGGGAATCATCCGCTTCAACCAGAAGAACTACCGCGAGGCCGGGACCCTTTTTCATTCGGCCGTGAAGGACTATCCGGGCGGACCGTATACGGAAAAAGCGAAAGAGTGGCAGCGCGAAACCCAGGAACTGCAGTACGATCGTAATATTTATTTAGAATACAACCGCCCCCCGGGGGTGCCGGGCACGCCCTCCGTTACGGGGCCCGGCGATCCGGCCTATCCGTACGACGGTCGCGCGGGGTCCGTGGGTGAATTCCCGCGCGAGTTGTATCCGCCGCAGTTCCCGTCCGGCTACCCGAAAGAGTACCGCGCCGATCACGCGAATACCTATCCCAGGGATTCCGCGGGCGGTCAGGATTTACCGGGGCAGGGTGGGACCCTGCCCTCAAGCATCCCGGCTGAACCGCCCCGCGAGTAGCGGCGTCGCGCGTTTGAAGGCGCATTCACTCATCGAACCGAACGGGAATCCCGTGGCGTTTGTAAATGAAAGGCGGGATATCCGTCAGTGCCCGTACATTCCCGACGATGTCGGCCGCGCCATGGCCGTACGCGAAGGTGGGTACCTTGCCGGATGTGTGCGATTTTGTGGTGAGATCTTCCAGGTTCCCGTGATCCGACGTGATCAGGAGCAACTGGCGTTCCGGGTCCATGGCCTGGGTCAAACCCTCCACGAAATCTTCCAGGTTGCCGATGACCCGCTCGGCCATGTCCCAGTTCTGGTCGTGCCCGACTTTATCGGTAAGAAAATATTCGTACAGCACCAGATCGTAACGGTCCGCGATCCGCGCCAGATCGCGGCCGCGCTGGCGGGCGTCACGCAGCGGGAAACGATCTTTGTATTCCGGAAAAAATCGATGCATGATCTCATGCGTGATATCCATGAAGATCGCGTCGCCGTTTTCCAGATCGGTGAGCGTTTTCAGGGCCTGCCCGGAAGCGAGTTGCACGTGGGTGGAAGCGCTCTGCAAACGGGGTTTGTTTCTGATTCGCTCGAAAAAATTATCGGTGTAGGCGTTTAAAAAACTGGCCCGGCGGCCGTGGTCATGGAACACTTTCACTATGGAATGCTCCCGGATTACCTTAATGAGCGTGGGGCCGGGGAACCCGGTTTTATGATGACCCATCACTTTCGGGCCGTTGATTCCGGTCCAGAGCGCCGTCTGGCCGGTGGCCGATTGCGGCAGGCCAGGCAGGCCGAGGTGGGCGTCCGTTTGCGCCGTAAACCATCCAGCCGGACGTTTCGGCCAGTCCAGGCCCCCCAGTTCTCGAAGGAAGGAACGGGCATACCGGGCAAAAGGATTTACAGAAGGGTCATTGTTTCCGAAGCCAATTCCATCGATAAATAAGTAAATGGTATTCAAAGGGGGTCAGGCTCCGGGAGTCGCGGGCTCCACATACAGGGTAGCGAGCCACGAGGGCCCCAGCCAGTAAATTACGGACTTCCGCCTGGAATTGTGACCGGCGGGCAAAAAATTGTTTTGAAAATCCGAGCAAGCAGCTGTACACTCCGCAACCTGAAAGGGCGAAATCGACCATGAGCGTCAGCACCGAAAAAAAGGGTTCCCTGGCCGATCCAGGCACCGGGCTCTGGTTATCGTATTCGATTGACCGGCCCCCGGCCCCCGCCGTGCTCCGTCGTTTTGCCCTCGCGGCCCCGCTCAGTGAGGAAGCACCCGCAGTTCGCGATCGAATATTCAACAGTGAGTTGCGCAGTGTCACCCAGGAAGTTATCGCCCACAGGCAAGGTCCGGTACAACCACGGCCGGCCGCACCCGTAGAAAATCGAGAAATACCGACCCGCCCCGCACCCGCGGTTGTTCCGACCCTGGAAGTCGCCCCCGCTCCAGCGAGGCCCCCGGCAGGCGCGGTTGTTATAATACCCGAACCCCCGTCGAAAACCGCCGGGACGCCCGCTCCGACACTGCCCGCTGCGGTTCCAGCTCCGGTTCCGGTTCCGATTGAGGCTGCCAGTGTTGTGACTCCCGGCCCACCTCTCGCTCCGTTAACCGAAATTACGCCAGGCGAGGGTGATACGTTCGAATTCCCGGACCGCCTGGACGACGCCGAGGATGTGCGCAGCCCCGCCGCGGGTTCAACCCCGCGCGTGGCCCAGGTCCGTATTGAGGATAACGGGTCGGATTTTTTTATCGGTGAAAACGATCGCGATGAAATTGAGCTGGAAGACCCGGAGGAAAACAATGGGCCGGTTCGTCCGCCGGAGCCGGTGGCCACCGATTTAACCGCGCGCCGTTCGGAGCCACGCGGGGAGGCGAACTCACCTGATGAGCCGGCAATCCCTCCAGGACGATCGGCCCGCGCCTACCAGGCGGACGCCGAGCAGAAAGAATTAGAAACCGTTCAGGCGAGCGTTTCCAATCAAATCGAGAGTGAACTGGAACGCCCCGCCGTTAAATCTCCGGTGCGGTCTTCGTCCACTCCGGGCACGACCGAATTTCCCGCGCTCCCGCTTGAGAAAATCCAGGACTTGCTCCAGAACATCGAGTACGCATATCCCAGAGAATTTATTGAAATTTTTCGAACCGTGTATTCCGGCCGTCCCTTCGAAGCGCGCCAGCTTGATCCGGTCCTGAAATTCCTCCTGGAAAAATCGCGGGCCTCCGCGATTGCCTGGCTGGCCCTTGACCGGCGTCTGTCGGCTTTTCGCCCGTATTTACAGATGGGCCTCGATGTCAACACGCGTAAGAATCTGTATTTCGGTCTGCACGATCGTTATCTGCCCGAAGACGAAAAATATGAAATGTTACGTTTTGACGGGAGTCTCAAACAGGATTTTCATTTCCGCAAACGGTTCAGTACCCCGTTTTTACAAAGCCACCAGGGGGCGATCATCATCAACCTGACCCTCCTGCGCCAGGCCGGTTACATCATGTTGTTTTACCGGCGCCTTCCGGATCCCGATCTCATCGAACAACTCGATAAAAGTTCACTGCCCATCGTACGCGATATCCTGCCTGCGGTGCAGCGTTTACAGGAGGCCGAAGAAGTCGGGTTGCGGTCCGAATCGAATTTTCAGGAACAATTGTTTCACCTGTGCCGTGAGATGACGAACTTCGGTAAAACGCCGCTGCGAATCATTCATTTTCAATTTCCCGGTCTGCTCGCCCGTTCTTCGCGGCACGTCCTGCTCGAAAAACTCGGTGGAGTCCTCAAGCAGAATATCAATCCCGACGAACGGGTCGTTACGATGGTGCCGGGGCGAATGGTACTGCTCCTGAAAAAATCGGACGAAACTCGCGTGGTGGAAACGGCGCGTGATGTCTGCGATCGCTGGGGCATCGAACTGAAAACGACGAGTCGCTTTTACCCGGATCCGCGCGCGAACCTCATCACCCTGCTCGAACCGCCGCGCCTCCAGGCTCCCGCATGAGCGCCGCGCGCCGGAACCTGACCGGGCCGGGGCGACTGCTCCTGCCGGGTTTCTGCCTTTTTTGGCTCGTCCCCACACTGACGTTCGCACGAGGCGATCGCTACCGGCAGCTGTACGACCGGGCGTTTGAGTTGATCGAAGCCGGGAGCTACCAGGCCAGTATCCCGCTCCTCCGGAAAATGGCGGAACTCCAGCCGTACAATGAACGTGCCCACTATACGCTGGCCCTCGCGCTCCTGTATCAGGAAAAACCCGTGCCGGCCGCCCCATACAAAGCCTCTTTGAAAGAGGCGATTCAACATTTCCGGGCGACGGTTGAAGTCTGGAAACGCGTCTCGCCCCGGGGCGAAGAGCTGGGCCTGCGGTATTTTTACCTGGGCCTGGCGCTCTGGTACTACGGGGAACCGGTTCAGGCCCTTGAAGCCTTCCGGGCCAGCTACCGGGCCGATTTCGAACGCCTCGACGCGGTCTATAATCAGTTTGCTTTATTGGAAGAATTGGGTAAATACCAGGAAGCCGCCGAAGTGTGGGTTTTATACAAACAGCTTCAGGATACCAATACCATCGATGATTAGCCTGGGTTATCCATTGAGCCGGGAAACAAAACCTTTGTTTAGAGAGTTTAGAGCGTGTTCCAAAATCACTTATGGCGCTTTCTGTTATTATGTCGTATTGGCAATCGTTCCGCTTCATTGCTGAAAAACAGTACGAAAATCGGGTTTTCAACTTGACAGGTCCCCTCAGCCTCTTTAGATTAAATATAAATTAGCAATCAGACGATATGATTGCTAATTAACAGGTTGGGAATTGAATTGTTACTCGCCGCGGGTGGTTGCCCGGGCAAGGGTATATGAGCCGTTCGAATAAGTCAGAAGAAGTAAACAATCGCCAGGCCAAAATATTGAAGCTGGTGATCGATGGATACATTTCCACCGGACAGCCCATCAGTTCCCTGTTTCTGACCCAGAATTTTGAGCTGGGGTTGAGTTCGGCCACGATTCGTTCGATTTTTGGCGAACTGGATGCGCAGGGGTATCTGTATTCCCCGCACCGCAGCGCCGGCCGCATTCCGACCGAGAAAGGTTATCGTTTTTACGTGGAACAGATTCCGCACACCTGGCTGATCGCCGAGGATGAGCGCAAGCTGATCCAGAAGGAATATTTACGCCGGGAATTCCAGATTCACGAGATTCTGGCCGTGACGAGTCGCCTGCTGTCATTGTTGACCGATTACGCGGGCATCGTGCTCGGGCCGAGCCCGGGTCAGACTGTGCTCAAACATATCGAACTGATTGATATGGGCCAGGATGAAGTGCTGCTGATTCTGGCGACGCGTTCGGGGATGGTGTTTCATCGGCTTCTGCATCTGGAAGAGCACATTCCTGGTGAAAGTTTGCGGCGTATTTCGCGTTACCTGAACGAGATCTTCAAAGGCTGCGATCTGGACGAAGTGCGCATTCGTCTCGCGGAAGAGGACTTCGCCATCGAACGCGGGCTGGATGAGTATTTAAAGATCATCACACGCACCTTGAAGTCGCATCTGGACCTGGTCCAGGGGAAAGAGGAATTATTTACATTCGGGCGCGAAAACCTGTTCGCCTCGCTGGCCCGCCTGAACGAAGAGGATCGGATCAAGGGCGTGGGGCATCTGTTCGAGTCGCAGGATTTTTTGCGCGGCAAGCTGAAGGCCGAGCAGACGCGAGACGGCGTGGACGTGTTGATCGAAGGTGATCTGGACACGCGTCTCTCGGGAATTTCGCTTGTAATCGCCCGGTATAAAATGGGCGAAAAATACATCGGTTCGCTCGGCGTGGTCGGACCGAATCGCATGGACTACAGCCGGGTGGTTTCGGTGGTGAATTATATCAGCCACCTGATGTCGAACATGGTAACGAGAATCAGTAACTAAAATTACGCGCGCAGGCAAAGGACAATGACGGAACACAGCGAACAGACCGCGGCCGAGGCCGCGGAACCCAACGGCGCCAGGTCAGATGGGCCCGGTCTGGAAGGCGTCGATTTCGCCCCGGGCCGCGCTCCCGGCCAGGGCAAACACGCGGCCAGGGACGCCGCCGGCGGTCAGGCGGAGAGCGCGGGCGCAACGAGCGCTCCGGACCCGAAAAATGAACTGGAAGAAGCCAGGCGGGAAATCGAGGAACTCAAGGATAACTGGACCCGGGAACGGGCCGAGTTCACGAATTTTCGCAAACGACAGATCGTGGAACGCCAGAAGGCGCGCGCGCATACCGTGGCGGAATTCGTGCAGAAGTTGCTGCCGGCCATCGATAACCTGGACCGGGTTCTGAGCGTGAAAACGGAAGACCCCGCCGTGAAAAACTTCGTGGTGGGCGTGGACATGATTCGCCAGGAATTGCTCCAGGTGCTCGAACGTGAACGGATCACGCCGGTTTTGCCGGCCGGCCTGGCCTTCGATCCCTTCGCCATGGAGGCGATCGCCATGGAAGACCGGGCGGACATTGAACAGGATATCGTTCTCGAAGTTTTTCAGGCGGGGTACGTCATGGCCTGGGACGAAAATGAGCGCCACGTCCTGCGGCCGGCCCGCGTAAAAGTGGGTAAGCCGGCGAAGGTCCCCGCCGCGGACGGAACCTGACGGAAAGGATTGCTTTCGCGTGGAAAGTATTTTTATTAAGATTAGAGGAAAAGAAGGATTGCAACGGAATACGAACAAAAAGGTGTAACAATGGCGAAAGAAAAAATTATCGGCATCGACCTTGGAACAACCAACTCTGTCGTCGCCATTATGGAAGGGGGGGAACCGACCGTGATTCAAAACGCGGAAGGCGCCCGTACGACTCCCTCCATCGTGGGTTTCGCGGATAAGGATTCGCGTCTGGTGGGTCAGATCGCGAAAAACCAGTCGATTACCAACCCGACCAACACGATTCGGTCGGTGAAACGATTCATGGGTCGTCGTTATTCGGAAGTGACCGGGGAACTCGAAAAGATTTCCTATAAAGTGGTTCGATCCGGAAGCGATGGACTGAAAATTGAGACGGACCACGGCGCCTTTACGCCGCAGGAGATTTCGGCCATCATCTTGCAGAAGATGAAACAAACCGCCGAGGATTACCTGGGCACGAAAGTGAACAAGGCCGTTATCACGGTCCCGGCGTATTTCAACGATGAACAACGCCAGGCCACGAAGGACGCGGGTCGGATCGCGGGCCTGGAAGTCGAACGGATCATCAACGAACCGACGGCGGCCGCCCTTGCGTATGGACTGGACCGCAAAACCGGTAACGCGAAAATCGCCGTGTACGATCTGGGCGGCGGCACCTTCGACATTTCCATCCTGGAACTGGGCGACGGCGTCTTCGAAGTAAAATCCACTAACGGGGACACGCACCTCGGCGGGGACGACTTCGACCACGCGATCATCGACTGGATGATCGAGGAATTCAAAAAAGAAACCGGGATCGACATCGGCAAAGACCGGATGGCCCTCCAGCGTTTACAGGAGGCGGCGGAAAAGGCGAAGATCGAGCTGTCCGGCACGACGCAGTCGCAGATCAATATCCCGTTCATCACGGCCGACGCGTCCGGACCGCGCCACCTGAACATGCAGCTCACGCGTTCGAAATTCGAACAACTGACCGCGAAGCTCGTGGAACGGACGCGTATTCCGTGCGAAAACGCGATTCGCGACGCGGGGCTTTCGGCCGCCGAAATCGACGAGGTCATCCTTGTGGGCGGGTCCACGCGGATCCCGGCCGTTCAGGAACTCGTCAAAAAAGTGTTCGGCAAAGAACCGAATAAATCGGTCAACCCGGACGAGGTCGTGGCCGTGGGCGCCGCCATCCAGGGCGGAGTTCTCGCGGGCGAGGTGACTGACGTGCTCTTGCTGGATGTTACTCCGCTTTCGCTCGGGATCGAGACGCTCGGCGGGGTGTTCACGCGTCTGATCGAGCGCAATACCACGATTCCCACGCGGAAGTCGCAGATTTTTTCCACGGCGGCCGATAACCAGCAGGCGGTTTCGGTGCACGTCCTCCAGGGCGAACGCGAAATGGCGCGGGACAACCGCACCCTCGCGCGTTTCGATCTCGTGGGTATTAATCCCGCGCCGCGCGGCGTGCCGCAAATCGAAGTGACCTTCGATATCGACGCGAACGGCATCGTGCACGTTTCCGCGAAAGATCTCGGCACCGGCAAGGAGCAGAAAATTCGCATCGAATCTTCGAGCGGCCTTTCCGAGGAAGAGATCCAGAAGATGGTTCGCGAGGGCCAGGAAAACGAGGCCCGCGACAAAGCCGCGCGCGAAACCGCGGAAGCGCGCAACGAAGCCGATACCCTGGCGTACAGCCTGGAGAAGGCGCTCTCGGAAGCGGGACCGAACGTGGATCCGGGCGATAAAAAAATGGCGGAGGATACCATCAAGATGGTACGCGAAGCTATCACCACGGAAGATACCGAGCGGATCAAAAAAGCCCGCGACGATATCCAGCGGCTTTCCATGGAACTGGGCCAGAAATTCGCCGCGGCCGCTCAGGCCTCGGCGCAGGCTGGCCCGGGTCCCGGGGCGACGGCGGGTGCTACCGCTTCCGCTCCGGACAACCAGGGCGAAAAGGTCGTGGACGCCGATTACACGGTCGTGGACGACGAAAAGAAATAAGACGTGAGGCGGGACCGGCTCGGGCCATGCGAAAAATGTCCCTCGTCAGGTCCCGTCTCACTCAAAATTCGATGATGAACCCGGCCGGGCGACCTGCCCCGGTCGGTTCGTATTATTATACTGGAATACTTTAAATGTCGGATCGAGATTATTACGAAATCCTTGGCGTTCAACGCGGCGCCGGTAAAGAGGATATCAAAAAAGCGTATCGCAAACTCGCGATTCAGTACCACCCGGATAAGAACCGGGGCAATCCGGAAGCGGAAGAAAAATTCAAAGAAGCGACGGAAGCGTACGAAGTTCTCTCCGACGATCAAAAGCGCGCCGCGTACGATCAATTCGGCAAAGCCGGCGTGAGCGGTATGGGCGGCCCGGGTTTCGGCAGCCGCGCCTACACCGATTTTTCGGATATTTTTGGCGATATTGGCGACATCTTCTCCGAGTTTTTCGGCGGGGGTTATCAGCAACGCCGCGACGGGACGCGCCGCGGTTCGGATCTGCGTTATAACGTGGAGATCGAACTTGAGGACGCGGCGATCGGGAAAGAAATCAAGATCGAATTGCCGCGCGCCGAACGTTGCGAAACATGCAGTGGCACCGGCTCGCGCGGGAGCGGGCCGACCGGGTGCACCATGTGCCAGGGGCGGGGACAGATCCGCCGCACCCAGGGATTTTTTTCGGTTACGACCACCTGTCCGCAGTGTAACGGTCGCGGGAAGATCATTTCCGATCCCTGCCAGACCTGCCGCGGGTCGGGCCTGACCGAACGCAAACGCACGCTCAATATCAAAATTCCTCCGGGGGTCGAATCAGGCAGTCGCCTGAAAGTGACCGGGGAGGGCGAGGCCGGCCTGAACGGCGGCCCCGGCGGGGATCTGTACGTCGTCACGCACATCAAACGGCACGCTCTGTTCGAACGCGAAGGCAACGATTTGATTGTGGGGGCCGACATCCCCGTAACCATCGCCATCCTCGGCGGGGAAATCGACGTTCCCACGATCGAAGGAAAAAAAGTTAAAATGAAAATCCCGCCGGGCACGGAAAGCGGCCAGATCTTTCGGCTGAAAGGCCGGGGCATGCCCTATATCGGCGGTTACGGCAAGGGCGACCAGCACGTAATCATCCAGGTGACCACCCCCAAAAATCTGAACAAAAAAGCGCGGGACCTGGTCCAGCAACTGGCCACCGAACTGGGCGAATCCGGCAGTTCCAGCTCCGTCTTTTCCAGGATCAAAGCGGGCTTTAACCAGTAAAGATCCACGGATGGTCGAACGTCCCGGGCTTCCAGTTGGTGACATGGGGAGGACACGAGGTCCGAGTCCTGGCGCCGATATACCGGGTTCGGCCGGCAAGCGCGATGAAAATCGTGAGGCAGGCGCCAGCCTGTCCCGGCTGCAAGCCGGTTGCCGGGAAGAAAGAAGTAACAGCGAGACCACGGAAGGTCGAGCGTCCCGGTCTTCCAGTTGGCGACATGGGGAGGACACGAGGTCCGAGTCATGGCGCCTTACAATAGAAAAAAGACTGGTCAGGGTTCGCAGCGCGCCAAAAATAATCCGGTGAGCGAGAAAGTTAAGCTTGGTCTGATCGGTACGGGCCATATGGGCCAGTACCACGTAAACGTTTCCGTCGGCCTGCCCGACCAGTATGAAGTGGTCGGAATCTACGATTTAAGCGAAGAACGGCGCAACGATGTGGCCTCGCGCTTCGGGGTGCCGGGATTTGCCGACCAGGACGAGTTGATCGCTCAGAGTGACGCGGTCGTCGTCGCGGTCCCCACAGTTTTACATTACCCGGTTGCCCGCAAAGCGCTGATGCTGGGCAAACACGTTCTCGTTGAAAAACCGATTACCCAGACGGTGGAAGAAGCCCGCGAGCTGGTTGACCTGGCTGATCGGAATGGTCTGATTTTACAGGTAGGCCACGTGGAACGGTTCAACGGCGCCGTGCTGGAGCTGGGCAAGATTGTGACCCAGCCGCTGTTCATCGAGTCGCGTCGCCTGGCCCCGTTTAATCCGCGTATAAAAGACGTGGGCGTCGTCCTGGACCTCATGATCCATGACCTTGATATTATCGTCAATCTCGTCAAAAGCGAAGTCGTGGACGTGTACGCGCGGGGTGTGGCCGCCTTCAGCGAACACGAGGACATCGCCGTGGCCACGCTGCGTTTTGAGTCGGGCTGCATCGCGGTGGTCAACGCCAGCCGCGCCACGCAGAGCAAGGTGCGCACGCTCACCATCTCCGAACAGAACGCGTACATCGTGCTGGACTTCACCACCCAGGATATCGACATCCATCGCCAGGCGGCCAGCGCCTATCTGATGACGCGCGAAGAACTGAAATACAAACAGGAATCCTTCGTGGAAAAAATTTTCGTCCACAAAGATAATCCCCTGCGACAGGAACATTTGCACTTCGTGAATTGTATTCGCGGAAAAGCCGAACCGATCGTAAAAGGCGAATCGGACATTCGTACGCTGCGCATCGCCACTGAAATTCTCGCGCAGGTGAAAAGCGCGGTCCCGGTGCGGACGCCGGTCGCGGGGTAGGGATGACCACGCGCCCCATCAGCACGCCGGCCGCGACCGGGGCGACCACGAACCAGGAAGCCGCGGGGACGCGTACTCTGTATCTGGAGACGTACGGTTGCCAGATGAACGAGTACGATTCGGGCCTGGTGCGTTCGCTCCTCGGAAATACGGGCTACCGGCCGGTCGAGCGGCCGGAAGGCGCCGACGTCATCTTACTGAATACCTGCGCCGTGCGCGAAAAGGCGCACGAAAAAATTTACGCGCGACTGTCGTCCTTCGCCGCGCTCAAGCGTAAGAAAAAAGAAACCGTGATCGGAATCCTCGGGTGTATGGCCCAGAACCTCAGCGAGGATTTATTTTCGCAGGGCCTGCCGCTGGATCTGATCGTCGGGCCGGACAATTACCGTGACCTGCCGCGATTGATCGATGAATTGCGCGCCACCCCGGAGCGGGCCCTGCATCTCACCCGGCTGTCCGCCACCGAAACGTACGAGGAACTGGAACCGGAAGTCGTCAACGGGATTCTGGCTTTCGTCACGATCATGCGCGGCTGCGATAATTTCTGCTCGTTCTGCGTCGTACCCTACACACGCGGCCGCGAACGTTCGCGCGCGCCGGACGCGGTCGTCGCCGAAATCCAGGGTTTGATCGAACGTCGCCCGGTGCGTGAGGTGACTCTGCTCGGCCAGAACGTGAACAGCTACCGTCACGCCCAGGCCGATTTCACCGACCTTGTTCGCCGAATCCTGGATGAAACAACGATTGAGCGCATTCGCTTCACGTCGCCCCATCCCCACGATTTTCCCTTGAAATTGCTGGATCTCATGGCGGGCGAACCGCGGTTCTGTTCTTCCATCCATCTCCCGGTCCAGTCCGGATCGGACGCCGTTCTCGCGCGGATGCGCCGGGATTACGACCGCGCCGAATACCTCCGTCTGGTCGCGAACATCCGCGAGCGGATGCCGAACGTCGGCCTTTCCACGGACGTCATCGTGGGTTTCCCGGGGGAAACGGAAGCGGACTTCGCCAGGACCCTGACTCTGGTGGAAGCCGTGGGCTTTGACATGGCCTTCATGTTTCGTTATTCCGAGCGCGAGCATACCGCCGCGAAAAAAATGTACGCCGATGACGTTCCGGACGAAGTCAAGGCCGAACGACTGACACGCTTGATCACGCTTCAGAATCAGCTCGGCGCCCGTAAGAACGCTGGATTCGTCGGCCAGGAGCTGCCCGTTCTCGTGGAAGGTTTCAGCCGCCGGTCGGCGCTCGATCTGATGGGCCGCAGCGACACGGGTAAGGTCGTCGTTTTTCCACATGAGATGACCGGAACGGACGCGGATATTCTGGCCGCTTTCCAGGGCCGGTGTTTGCCGGTGAGCATTGTTTCTTCCACGGCGGCCACCCTGCGCGGGCAGATCCCGTTGAGGAATCAATCGGGAAATGGGAGTGATTGAACAAAAAATCTGGCCGGTTGAAACTGGAATTCTTGATCTTTCCGATGAAGGGGGGCGAAACACCGTTGCTTCACTGGATGATATTGTCGAAGTCTGGCGGGAGGCAAGAAAGAAGCTGGAAAATACGGATCAGTTGAAAGAGTTCAATCAGCGGCTCGCCAGAGAATGGGCCATTGAAACCGGTGTCATTGAGGACGTATTTCACATCGACAAAGGTGTTACCGTCAACCTCATTGAGCAGGGAATTTCCGCGGCGCTCCTCGAACACGGAAGCGTTGACAGGCCGGTCGAATATGTGATCAGCATTTTGCGGGATCACATAGAGGCGCTTGATTGGATTTTCGATCATTTCATCGTGCAGCAGCACCCGCTTTCGGTGGGCCTCATTAAAGAACTGCACGCCCTTATGACCGCTCACCAGACTCATGTCGATGCGCGGAACGCGCTGGGTCAACCGGTACGTGTCGAACTGTTGCGGGGTGATTGGAAGAAGCTCCCGAATAACGCCGAGCGGGACAATATTTTGTATTGTTACTGCCCCCCGGAGCAGGTTGCCAGCGAAATGGAGCGCCTGGTTTCGATTCATTTAAAGCACCAGGATATAAAACTTCCCCCGGAGCTCCAGGCTGCCTGGCTGCATCATCGTTTTACGCAAATTCATCCTTTTCAGGATGGAAACGGTCGCGTAGCCAGAGCTCTGGCGACGCTTGTATTCTTGCGCGCCGAATTGTTTCCTCTCGTAATCTCCCGTGATTTTCGTGGCAGGTATATCGAAACTCTGGAACTGGCAGACGGCGGCAACCTGGCACCGCTTATTGAAATCATGGTGGTGGCGCAAAAAAAACGTTTCGGGAGAGCACTGAATATTTCAGAGGATCTCGTTCGGGGGCCCGCTACTGTCGAACTGGCCATTCAGGGTCTGAAGGACAAATTCAACCCAAACAGGGAACGGGATCAAGAGAAGAAGCGGCAGGTATTCGACCATGCCGGCGGACTTGAAAAAATAGCCGAACGTGAATTCGAAAAAATCATTAAACTTCTTGCTCCAATCCAGGCAAGTTGCGTGCATTCGAACGAAAGCAATTCACATTATTATCGCGGTCAGATTATTGAGGAAGCGCGCGCACTCGGTTATTATGCGAATTTTAATTTCTATTGTTCCTGGGTCAGGCTATTGATTCAGGGCGAAACTCCTGGCAATTTAGTGCTTTCCTTTCATTCCCGGGGTACCGATTTCGCCGGGGTAATGGTCTGCGCGCCGATTTTTGAAATCCTGCATCCATCCGCGGAAAACAGCTCTCTGGAAAGGACTCTTTTGCCGATTCACGATCAAGCATTTGAATTTTATTATACTGAAGCCAGGGAGAAGTTAATCGCTCGATTCCGTCCCTGGCTGGTGGAAGTTCTTACTCTGGCGATCGATCAGTACCGGCGGTTCGTCTAAAAGTCGTTGGTTTTATCCCGGTTTCGGATTCAAGCAGGCTGCGGAAAAACTGCGAATGGGACGCCCCAGGAGGAAGCGCCAGAAGCGGTGTTTCGTGAAAAAAGCGTGAAACAGCGGTTTCTGACCCTCCAATTTTTTACTGTCCGATTATTTCCATTGTACCGATAATAGAAACGGAGCCATGCGTACCCGGATAAAAGAATTTTTTTTCACATTTTTCGTGGCCGGAGTGTTTCTGGCCCAGGGTGCCGGTCCCGGAGCCCGCGGAGTTACAGGTCCCGGTCGTGATATTCGCGGGGATGAAACTGTCAATTTCTGGAGTCGCTACGGATCGGCCGTCATCGATGCCGACCGGATTCTTTTCACTCCGGGCGAGGATATTCCCGTTCGGTTTCGAATCACGAACCGCGGGTACACGGTAATTCGGGTGTTTCCATTCCAGGAAGCCGGCCGGACCTTCCAGTTCATGGTCACCGATCGCCGGGGGCGGGAAATCGAACCGGATCTGGACCGGGCCCGCCAGGCAGTCAGGGAAGATGGTCGCCGGGCGGTCGTTTCCCTGCAGGGAGAATCAGTCAAGGAAATCATTCTGCATCCGGGGGAGAGTTTCGAACGTGTCGTGCACCTGAACGATTTTTACCGTTTTGAACCCCAGAAAGAGTACCGGGTTTCCGGTTATTTTTTTCCGGACGCGCGCCGGAATTTTTTCGTCCGGACAACAAACACGCTCCAGATCCGCATCGATCGGAATCGACGCGATTACGGGACGCTGGCGGACCAGGCCAGCGCGGAACCACCGGCGGGGGACGGTTTATCGCCCGAAGAAACCGTGTATCTATTTCTGTCCGCGGAGATGCAGAAGAAATGGACAAATTACCTGAAATACCTGGAATTAAATAAATTCATTACCGCGTACGATCGATTCGCGTCCCGGTACGCGGTCTCCAGTCGCCTTGAAAAACCGCGGGTCCTGGAAGAATTCCGGCGGTATCTCACGGCCGCGCCGGCCGATCAACTCCGACGTTTTAAGATCGTCGGCGAAGATTTCGAGCGGGAGCAGAACGGGGCGGTCCTGTCCGGCGGGCGGGCCACTGTGACAGTTGAGGCCACCCGGGAAAACGCTGGTTACAGTGTACGCTACCGCTACGAATATGTGCTCGAACGCGCCACCGGGCCCGGGGAGGGTTCACCCTGGCAGATCGTATACGTGACGGCCAAGGTGCTGAAATAGCGGGCCACTGAAAAAGCGCTCCCGCCCCGCGTCCGAGCGGATTGGCAATCCTGAACCAGGACGGAAAACGTTATGACGGAAATATTATCCCAGGATGAAATCGACGCTCTCCTGTCAGCCATCTCCTCGGGCGAGGTGGACGCGGACGATTATAGCTCGGTCGGGGAGCAGAAAAAGGTAAAAATTTACGATTTCCGCCGTCCGGATAAATTTTCAAAAGACCAGATTCGCACGCTACAGATGATGCACGAAACCTTCGCGCGTCTGACCACCACCGCGCTTTCGGCTCAGCTCCGGGCCCTTGTGGGCGTGCATGTGGGCTCGGTGGACCAGCTCACATACGAAGAATTCATTCGTTCGATTCCCAACCCGACCACGCTCGCGGTCATCAATATGGACCCGCTCAAGGGTTCGAGCGTGCTCGAGATCGACCCGAGTATCACGTTCACGATCATCGACCGTCTGTTCGGCGGCCCGGGTGAACCGACCAAAATCACGCGTGAATTGTCGGACATCGAACTATCGGTTATGGAAGGCATTATCGTCCGTATCCTCGGGAACCTCCGGGAAGCGTGGTCGACCGTAATCGATCTGCGTCCGCGCCTGGGGAACATCGAAACCAATCCTCAATTCGCTCAGATCGTTCCGCCCAATGACATGGTGGTTTTGATCACGCTGGAAACGAAGGTCGGGGACGTGGAAGGGATGACCAACCTCTGCATTCCGTACATTACGATCGAACCGATCATCGGCAAACTATCGGCCCAGTACTGGTACTCCTCAATTCGCCGGGGTGAGTCGGACGAAAACAAGGCGATCATCCAGGAACGTCTGGACGCTGTGGAAATCCCGTTGAAGGCCGAAGTCGGCGATGTGGAACTCCCGCTGGAACAGATCATGTCCCTGAACGTGGGCGACGTCGTGCGCCTGGCCGGTACGCATCTCAAGTCCGATATGCTGATGAAAGTCGGCGATCGTAAAAAGTTCAAATGCCGTCCCGGAAAGATCGGCTCGCGACTCTGCGTTCAGATCGGTGATTCGATCGAAGACATCCCCGATGAACTCCTCGGCACCACGCGTTCGGAAGAAGAAGTGTAAAACGCGTCTTAACGCGCCTCATCATAGTTATAAAGCACTATTTGTATGACACCCACCGTGGTCGTAATTTCGCCGGTCGGCGAGATAGAGCCCGGCCGCCGGGCACTGGCCGTGCCTGTTTCGTACTGAACTTGCTGATGAAACCTGCGCCTGGCGACCCAGCCGCCCTGCGCCCCAAGGCTTTTGATTTCTTTTCGTAAAAAAGCCAGAAAGTTTTCGTCCTGGAGGTCCCCGGCGAAGTTCCGCAGCAAAAGAATGCCCAGTTCGCGGTGGGCGCGCACGGGCGGAGAAAGCCGAATTTCCGGTTCGCCGACGAATTCCCGGCGAAGATTATGGTACCCGGGGCCCGGGAAAAACTCCGCGGAATAACAGCCGGGCAGCCAGCCCAGCAGCAAAATTAAACCGGCCAGAGCCGGGAAAACAGTTTTCATTTTGTCAACCACCTGGAAGTTTGTGCTCCATGGCCCGCAAAAAGGAAGACGGCACGGATCTGATCACGAATCTTTCCGCCATCCTTTCCGAACTTTTGCCCCTTTTCCTGGAAAAGTGGGGGAATAAGGGTCCCAGGCTGGAGGCGCTGAATTCAAAGCTGGGCCAGCTTGAAAAGGCAATCCACAAACAAAATCGCAGAATAAGGAAGATGACCATTCTCTGTGTCGTCCTGATCCTCTGGAATATTTTTTTAAGCGTTTTATTGATTATTGACTGGCACATCTGATTCAGCCCGGGCATTTCGTCCACAGGACCGTCTGTGAGGCATTTCCGGGGTCGCCGGTCGTCGAAGGTTTATGGAGCTACGGGACGAAAAAAAGGACAAAGAAAACCCGCTCCGCATCGGGTTCTGTACCCTTGACGAACTGGAAGAAAAAATCAAGGCCTTTCGGGTCATGAACCAGACCGCTCTGAAAAAGCGGTACCTGCTATCCAGGGAAAGCGTGATCTCCGCCGCGGGGGAAACGATCCTCCAGAAAAGTTCCGAGATCGACATTTCCCGCGCCAAACTTCTCCGTCGCAGTTTTTCAGGCGAATATCTCCTCAAAACCTTTCAGCCGGACGAGGGCATCGTCATCGTTTCGGACATGAGCAGCATGGACGGGATCGCTCTGTCCATGGACATCGTTACCCAGATCATGAACCTGGGCGGCGGCGCGTACGAGGGCTTCATCGATCGCGTGGATTCGTTCACGGATTTTCTCAATCTCTTGAAAAAAGCTCTGTTCCCGAAGTTGATCGTCATCGGTTATTTGCCGCCGGATCGCCTGGAAATGGAGAAGATCAATTTCGTCCGCGCCAAACGGGTTGACCATTACATCCGGGCCATCGAAATCACGCACGCCGTTCAGAAACCGCGGCCGTACTTTCCAAAAATCAAACAGGTTCCCATCGACGCCGTCGATTCGAAAAGCTGGGGCCGGTTCATCATCGAAATCGTCCGGGAATACACCAAGCCCTACTTCGTAGAAGAATTTTAGGCGCGAGGCCAACCCTCCGCGGCCGCCCACAGGGCTCCCGAACCGGTTGAGGGATGAAGTGCCGCGACCGAAAATAATACCGTGGGTGTTTGTCTCAGAGCCGCGTTTGTTGTTTGTTCGGTGTTTGTCCTGGCCGGCGGCCTTTACGCGGACCGGGGAGGCCAGGACGATCTGGCGGCTTTGAGATATTTGTCAGAAGCCCTCCGGCGTGATCCGCGGTCCCCGGTGCTCCATTACCGGCTCGGGTTTTTGTTACAGAAAATGAATCGAAAAAAGGAAGCGGAAGCGGAATACCGCGCCGCCCTTGAGCGAAATCCCTGCCATCTCCAGGCGCTGAACAACCTCGGAACCATCCAGCTTGATCTCGGCCGAACCGCGGCGGCGGAAACTTTCTACCGACGCGCTTTACGGTGCGATCCCGCCTTCTACGCGGCGAATTTTAATCTGGGAAACATATTCAAAAAGGACCAGAAAATCGAGGAAGCCGCTGAACAGTTTCGCAGGGTGCTACGGGTAAACGCCGGGCACGCCGGCAGCCACCATAACCTCGGGATCGTGTACTTTGAACTGGCCGGTCGCGGTGGACAACGCGGCCCCGAATTCGAGCGCCTGGCCCTGCGCCACCTGGAACAATCCGTCACCCTGCGTCCCGGTGACGCGCTGGGGCGTTATAATTTCGCGAAGGTGCTGGCCAGCGCCGGACAGACCGGACGTGCCCTGCGCGAGTTAAAGACGGCGGAACGGTACGCTGCTCGAGCGGAAGGGTTTCGCAGTCAGATTCGACGCGAATACGATCGATTGCGCGCAGCGGCCCGCTGAGCGGGGGCTACGTTTTGAGGTGGCGCAGCATATTTTCGTTTCATGTATAATCCGGGTCAGACCCCGAAGAATTCCAGGTTTTTCTGGAGGAGGGGCGGCAGGGGCTGGCCTTCCTGGGCGTACTTGCGATACTTGATTTCCAGTTCCTTGACTTTGCGATTGCGAATATTCTTGAAACGGTTTTGAATGTCAGCGTACGCAGGCTGCGCGGCGAGCGTGTCCCGGATAGTTTTTTCGAACGGACAGTGTTTGTAAAAAATCCCGCGGGCTACTTTGTTGAGCTTAAGCACGCCCTGCGATTCGAACTTCATCCACTGGATATAATCGTTCACGAAGCGGTCCCGATCCGACCTGAACCGTTTGAATTCCGACGCCAGCTTTTCCTTCTGTTCCTGGGAAAGTTCGCGGTTTTTCTTGAAAAATTGCACGTAATCAGTATAATCCGCGGTAATAGACGAATTGGACACGTTGTTCCAGTCCGGTCCCATGATCGATTTTGTGAGTTCCCAGCGGAACGCGGCCACCGCTTCCAGGAGCAGCGTGTATAAATCCGCGGTCGCGAACACCGGGACGGCGAACCTGCCGCGCGAAGCCTTGCTGCGGCCGGAAAGATCCTGCCACATCATCACCTTGCTGCCGATGGACGGAACCAGGATGAAATACGGAATCACCTGGGCCTGGATGAATTCTTTCAGGATCCCCGCGGCTTCGTCGTTGACCAGAATCTCCCTGTGAAAGGCCGAAAAATCGAGCGCCAGGACCTGGTCGATCACCTGCGAAAGGCGCTGCCTGGATACGAACGACTTCAGAAGATCGGCCGTCACCGCGTAACGGGTCAGGATCGGAAACGCGGTGGCGGGCGACCCGGTCGTCAGGCGGACGTTAATATCCATAAAATTGGCGATTTCATATTTTACGCGAATTTCAAAATTGTCAAAATCGTCGGGCACGTCCGACTCGCGTTTCCAGCCCTTGTCCTTATGTTCCAATTTCAGCCGTTCGAAAAAGGTCTGGCCCATTTCGTCCACCGAGGGCGGTTCTTCCTTGCCGGCCACCAGGTTGAGCCAGGCCGCGGGATCGAGAATGGGATGATCGGGTTTGGCCCGGGTATCGTCTTTTAAGGCGAAGAGAGCGGCCAGGTGTTCCGGGTCAAGTAAGGTGTCGTCGAAAAAACCAAACTGTAACATCAGGCGGACGGGCAGGGGTACGTCCCCCCGGTTCGCTTTGTGTTTGTGGAAGGCCTTTTCATATACGGCCCAGTACTGCTTCGCGAGGTTGCGACGAATTTTTCGCGCGTCTCCGCCTGAATCGAGCGGGTTCTGCATGGCGGCCAGTTTGCGCATTTCATCCGCGAAGGCCTTGGATTCGGCCGCGGGGAAATCCACGTATTTCAAGATTTTCTGGGCCGACCCGCTGAGTTCGCGTTTGACGGCCTCCATGTCCACATTGCCCGCGGCTACCGCGGCGGCGGCCTTCTGCTCTTCGGCCTGTTTGGCCACAGTCGCGGCAACATCGCCTTTGTTCAAAAACCCGTTCAGTTTTTCCAGAGACTCGGTCACGGTGGGGTAATCGGCGCCGAACGTCGCGGAGTAATTCCGTAGAAGTCCGCGGGTCATATTGTACAGAAACTGGGCCACCTGCGAAAACTCGCTGAGTGGCATTTTGGTGAATCCGGAACTGATGACGTCCGCCAGCAGGAAAAATTTCTCCACCAGGCAATAATCGCCTTCCACGAGCGATTCCAGGCCGACGTCGATGCTGTATTGTAATTGCTGGATTTCGCGCACATTCGCGGCGATGATCGTGGAAAGTTTCAGACACAGACCGTACAGGATGTTCAGGTTTGCCTGGTACATCGCGCCCTGGATGTTCGGTGGCAGGCCGAGGATGTTTTTTACGAAATTAAATTCGTCCACGTCGAAGCTGGATTCGAATTCGTAATTTTTCTTTAAGAATCGACTGTTGTTTTGTTCGAGCCAGCCGGAGGAGATTGGTTCGGGAATCTGCCCGCCGTTTTCCTGGAACTCGGCCACGAGGACTTTGATAGAAGAAAGCACCGGGTCGATCATCGTATCGCCCGGGGCGGTGGCGGCTTCGGATATCCGAAACGCGTCCGGGTTCGCGCGAAAGTAGGCGATGCTCACGTTATCGGCGGCGCGTTGAATGCCCACCAGGAATTCCGCCAGGCGTTTGATGGCCCCGTGGGTTTGAACGACTTCTTGCAAAAGCGAGCGGGCCGTAATCATGCCCACGTTCAATTTGCCCATGATCAGGGCCGAAAAATTCCCTTTCACCGGGAATCCGCTCATGCGCGAGTCTTTTGTGGCGACAATGGTCGCCGCGTGCGATTTCCCCGTTACCAGCGCGTTAAACCCGGGCGCCGTATTGTCGCCGAGCGAGTACAGTTTCCGTTTGCCGCCGTCCGCGGAACGCGAATAGGTGGAGACTTCACCTTCGTGGAGGAGGATGAGCATGGAAGCTTCCTGACCCGCGGCCAGGATTTCCGTTCCGGCTTTGACGGTTGCGTTCTGGAAGGCTTTCGTTTGATTAACGGCCATGCGATTTCAGGGCGTGGTCACACCGGAAATTCCCTTCATCCTGAATTTGGGCGGGCCCGTAAATCGAATTTTTGGAAAAATCGAATTCAGGTGGATGTCAGGGTTCGTTCTTTTGCCAGGGGCCAGAATCCCGGTTGCCGAATAAAATCGTTCCCAGACGAATCATGGTCGCGCCTTCCGCCAGGGCGATTTCCCAGTCTCCCGACATACCCATCGAAAGTTCTCCGCCAGGTAAAATTTCATCCCGTAAAACGCGCAGACGGTGAAAGACCTCCCGCGTCTCAATTAGATCCGCACCGGTCGGCCCCATCGTCATGAATCCGCGAAAACGCAGGCAGTCGTTTTCGGGGAGTTTGTTGATATTCAATAATTCAGCGGGGCTCATTCCGCCCCGCTTTGTTTCATCGGCCGTCAGGCGTACCTGGACCAGGTAACGCATCGGCCAGAGTTCGGGATCGACCGGCAGGTCATGCGAATGGCCACGTTTTGCGGCTGCCGCCGCCAGGGCCTCGATGGCCGAAACTGAACCCGCACCGTGCACCCAGGTAAAAAACGCCGGTAATTGACGCGCACCGGAAGATTGCAGGGGACCGATGTGATGGAAAATGGGAGCGGGGGCTCCTGGTTCGGGCAGCACCAGCGGTATTTTATCCCTGGCCTCGTTCTGGCGACTTTCGCCGAAATCGCGCTGGCCCAGCTTTAAGAACGCGGTAATTCGTTCCGGTCCGTGGGTTTTGCTGACGGCGATGATGCGGACATTCTGCCGGCCGAGCGCCGCGATGCGCTGGCGAACCCTGACCAGGGGGTGATCAGGTTTTGCTGCGGAGTCTATCACGGCGGACCGTTTCCGCTACCGGTGTTTCAGGAATTCCGTGTTAAACGGGACACACGGGTGGGGTCCAGCTCGCGCATGCCATTTTGCTCAATCAGCGAACCGAGGTCAAGGTCCGACCGGGGCACGGCGCTGAAATTCAGGGCATACAGGTTTTCCATTTCAACCTGGATACTCTTGAGAGACCGGGCCAGTTGTTCCATGGCTCCAGCGACTTTCGGTTCCAGCCCGGCGGGTTTTTCACCGCGAGCGATTTCCGGGAACAGAGCTTCATTTTGAAAGGTAAGATTTCCGTCGATTTGCTCGGGAGAGCGGGTGATGTACATAAACCGCGCCTGTTCGCGGCTGTACTGACCCTGGGCTTCACGGAGGTTGTCCTGTAAGCCCAGCAGGCGACTTTCCAGCATGCCCTGGGTCATCCCGGCGGGGCGGGCAACGGACACGCCGTCCCCCTCGGCCTGTTCGGGTTGGTTACGAACCAGGTTATGGCGCTCTTTAAGAATTCCTTCGGCTGAATGCAACAGCATTTTACTGGAGATTTGCATGAGTGTAATCCTGAATTTGTTATGTCTCTATACGAATGTTTCTTTCTGCCAATACAATTGCAACGTTATTCTTTTTTTCGGTACAGGTTGAGCGAATAATTAGTCATTTTTTTCCCGGGGAAGTTTTTTTTGTCCGTCTCCGAAAATTCCAGGTAGCCAGCGGACATAATCATGGGATTTTTGCCGGGACAATGGACCGTTCACGCATTTTAATCGCTCTCGTACTTGGCCTCTGCCTGATTTCCCTGGTCGTGGGGATTATGAACATCGCCACTGCCGGTCGGGCCACGGAATTTTCGGTCACGACCGATTCCTTTCTGTCCACCGGACGCTCGGGAATCGCGGTGTTACGCCTGACCGGGGTCATCCAGGACGGTTACGGTACCCCGGGTGATCCTGGCGTTGACCGGCTGATATCCGGGCTCAAGGATGTCGGCAAAAACAGCGCGATTAAGGGTCTGATCCTTGAGATCAACAGTCCAGGCGGGGCGGTGGGCGCCACGAAAAAACTGTACGACGCGGTGCGTGAGTTACGCAAAGAAAAACCCGTATACGCGGTGGTGGTGGATGTGGCCGCCAGCGGGGGGTATTACGTGGCCGCGGCCTGTGATAAGATTTACGCTTACCGTGGCTCCATTCTTGGATCAATCGGGGTCATTACCATTCGCCCGGATATTTCCGGCCTGCTCGCTCAGTACGGAGTGAAGGTGACCACCACCAAAGCCGGTCGTTATAAAGATTCCTCCTATCCGTTCCGGGCCCAGACCGCGGAAGAAGAAGCCATGGTCCAGGCCATGATCGATGACGCGTACCAGCAATTTATTAGCGATGTAAGTGAAGGCCGGGATCAGTCGGATAAAACCGTTCGCGATTGGGCGGAAGGGCGTGTTTTTTCCGGAGCCCAGGCGAAAACCAATCGAATGATTGACGAGTTCGGCGGACGGGACGCGGCGAAATCCGGGATGCTGGTTCAGTTAAAAATCACGGACGATCTGCCGCTGCTGGAGCCCGCGCGAAATCCATTCGAAGAATTTCTCTCTTCCCTGCCGTTAACCCGCACCCACCAGCGCCCATTCGCGCAACTGTTGCAGACGCCGGTCATGTACTTTTATCCGGGCGCTCCGGGCTTTGCCTTTGAATTCCTGGAAGGATTAACTCCGGTTAAATAGGGATTCAGGAGTATGGGCAATTTTTTACTGATTTTCAACGAGATCGCGTACCTCGTCCTGCAGCACCCGGAAGAGTTGCCGGTCAGTTTGAAAAAAATTCCAAAGTTGCGTCCGTATCTCTTCGCCGCTCTGTTATTTTCAGGGTTGTGTATGGGGACCGGGCTCTACCTTCTGCGCACAACGTACAACCTGAGTTTCGTGATTGCGGTGCTCGGTGTGGCTTTCGTACATTCCGTCTTTTTCGTGGTCTGGTCCGTCTGTCTGGGCGCCCTGGTGGACGCCCTGGTTCAGAAGCCGGACCGTCCGGGTCGCGGCGGCCGCATGCGTGATCTCGCTGAGATCGTGATTTTTTCCAGCATCCCCACCGCGTTTTTTTTACCCGGCGCCATGACGGCGAAGTTGCTCTTCCAGCCCGGGCTGCTGGCCCTGCCGCTCTGGCTGGGCCTGTTCGTCTGGTCCCAGATCGTCGTCGTACGCGCGTTACAGTACCTGTATGAAATGCCCCTGCGCGAGTGTATCCAGGTGTACGTGCGGTCGTTCGGAATCCTGTTCGTGTTTCCCCTGGTGGCGGGTTCGTTTTTCCTGGTGGAAATTTTCGCGGCGGCTTTATAGCAGGGCGCTGAAAAAGCCGCGAATGAGACGATACAGGATGTATCGCCAAAACGGGTGTTTCGTGAAACCGCGTGAAACACCCGTTTTGCGAGCATCGGCAAATTTAGTTCGCCGATGCGACGGCTGAAAAAGTCCATGGAGGGACTTTTTCAGCAACCTGATAGTAATCGTTTCCCCTGGAATCATTTCCAGCGTTGCTCATGCGAATTCTGATCACAAACGACGACGGGCTGAATTCCCATGGCCTGACCCATCTGGAGGCCGAGTTGCGCGGTACCGCCGAGGTCTGGGTGATCGCCCCGGACCGGGAACGCAGCGCCACATCGCAGGCCATCACCGTTTTCGAACCGATGCGTTTGATCGAAGCGCGGGAGCGCCATTTTATGTTGACGGGGTTTCCAGCCGACTGCGTCAACGTCGCCCTGTTCTCGGGCGTGTTTCCGCAGTTCGACCTGGTCATTTCCGGGATCAACCACGGGGTGAACCTGGGCGACGACGTTCATTACAGCGGTACGGTCGGGGCCGCGCGGCACGCCGCTCTGCATCAAAAACGCGCGGTCGCCGTGAGTTGCCCGATACGCGAAAAAAACGGGGACTTTCACCGTGTGGCGCGCTGGCTCCGGCTCTGGCTCGACAGCCACGCGTCGATGCTGGATCCAGGGGTCGTCTACAATATCAATTACCCGGCGGAAAACGGGGCGCTTCCGGATGACCCGCTGCCGGACTTTCGCCTCACCCGGCAGGGACGGCGCGCGTACCATGATGGGTACGATACGCTCGAAGAAGGCCGGAGTGGGGAAGGTCCGTTCCGCCTGCTGAAGCTCCGCGAGTCGATGATGGGCAGCGCCCCGGGTCTGGAAAATGACTTCGCCGCGGTCGCGGCCGGGCTGGTGGCGATTACGCCATTGAATACGGATACTTCGCATACAGCCGAGATCGAACGATGGAAGACGGGCAGCCACAGCGCGAACAGATAATCCTGGAACGAATTCTGACCCTCAAGCAGCTTTTAAAAGAAAGCAGGGTCGGTCCGGTCGAACTGCACGAACTGGGCGTGTTATATTTTTTAATCGATAACTTCGAACCGGCGCTCGAATACCTCCGCCGCCTGCTGGACGAATACCCGGATTATATCGAACTGGCCGCCGCTTCGTCATTGCGCGCCCTGTGTTATATCAAACTCGAACGGTTTGAGGAGGCCGAAAAACTCGTCCGCGAGCGCATTCAGATCTACCGCACCGATACGCGCCTGCATGCGATGCTGGCGGCCATCCAGGAAAAAACCGGTCGTCCGCAGGAAGCCATGGCCACCCATCGGCGCATCCTGGAAATTGATCCGGATAATTTGAACAGCCTCAATTCGCTGGGTTTTTTGCTGACGCTGCACGGGGCCGAAAAGGACCGCCCGGAAGCATTGCTGGCTTTAAAAAAAGCCCTCCAGAAAAAACCAAATTACCCCGCTTACCTGGATTCTTTTGGCGTGTTCCTCGCTCGCGGCGGGCAGAAGGAAAACGCCAGGCGGGCGCTCTTGAAAGCCCTCCAGGCTGCGCCGCAAAATACGCAGATCATGGATCATCTCAAAAGTTTATTCGATCACAAATCGTAATTCGAGCAAGGGTCGCGGGACCTGACCCAAAAAATGGGGCCCGGACGATTTTTTGCTTGCTTTTTTAGTTATACTATATCTATTTATTGTATGACTAATAGTGCCGGCCGGTATTCGCCAATGGCGCTGGCGATTCTCGCGCTCCTGGTGGAAGCCCCCATGCATACCTACCGTATGCAGCGGCTGATTATGGAACGCGGGAAAGACGCCGTGATCAATGCCTCCCAGCGCGCCGGCCTCTATCAAACCGTGGGTCGCCTGTTGCGGCAGGCTCTGATCGAGATCCGCGAAACGACCCAGGCGGAAAACCGCCCGGAACGGACTGTCTACTCGATTACCCCCGCCGGGCGCGCGATGTTGTTCGACTGGATGCGCCAGATCCTTTCCACGCCCGCCGCGGAATTCCCGGCCTTTCCCGCCGCGCTGGCGTACCTGGCCCTGCTCGCGCCCGATGACGCGAAAAAACAATTAAAACGAAGAACGGCGAAAATCAAACTGGAGCTGCGGCGCATGGCGGACGAACTGAACGCCGCGGCGCAGATTCCGCGTCTGTTTCTGATCGAAACGGAATATCTACGCGAAATGAAACAGGCGGAACTCGCCTTTGTGAGGGGGCTCATCGCGGACCTGGAATCAGGCGCGCTGACCTGGAACGAGCAGTGGCTGCGCGAAGTCGCGGCCCGGTTCGAATCGCATCTGGACAATGTTTAAAAAATTTTTCAAAATAAATTTCAGGAGGAACGAACGATGTCAACGACAACTAAACCGTATCGCGGCCTGCCGATGGAAGGGCCCATCGCGAAATGGTACGCAAAAAACCGCAGACCGGACGCGGAATTCGCCGATCTGGTGAACCGAATTTGTGAACTGCTTCCGGAAGGCTCTCGAATTCTGGAAGTGGCGCCCGGACCCGGTACTCTGGCCATCGAACTGGCCCGGCGGGGATTTCAGACAGGCGGCGTGGATATCAGCCGTTCGTTCGTCGCGATGGCCCGGAGCGCCGCGGGCGCGGCCGGTGTCCAGGTCGATTTTCGCCACGGCAACGCGGCCGATCTACCCTTCGATGCCGGGAGTTTCGATCTCGTCGTCTGTCGCGCCGCGTTCAAAAATTTTTCCGATCCCGTGGGCGCCTTGCGTGAAATGAGTCGCATTGTTCGCCAGGGCGGCCAGGCGCTCATCAACGATCTGCGGCGGGATGCCAGCGCGGAAGAAATCGCGACCGAAGTCGCCACGATGGGTCTGAGTCCTCTGAACGCCTGGCTCACGCGGAATATTTTTCGTTTTTCTTTATTAAAACGCGCCTATACCGGCCGCGAGATGGAATTTTTCATCGAACAAACCGATTTCACCGGTTACGAGATCAAAACCGCGCGGATCGGTATGGACGTCTGGTTGCGGAAGGGATGACCGTGTGCTCCAGTTACAACGATTCGGAATCGTTTTCGCTGAGAGCCGCGTACAGGTCGCGAAAGTGAGCGTTGCCCACGCGGCCCTCCGGATCGTCGGAAAGTTCGGGGAGCAGGCGCTGTACGAAAAACATGTCGATTTCGCCTTTGTTTTTCGCGGCGACCCGGCCACGGTATTCGCAGACGAAAAAATCTTTGACGAGTTCGTAAGTATTTCGCGAAATATTTACTTTTTCGATTTCACCCGAAGATTCCATTCGGCTGGCCGTGTTCACGGTATCGCCCCAGACGTCGTACGCGAATTTTTTTTCGCCGATGACGCCTGCCACCAGGGGGCCGGTGTTGATGCCGAGTCGCAGATGCCAGAAAGGTTCGTCGGCCATCTTCTTGAGTTCGGCCAGTTGTTTCATGAACGACTGAATCTCCAGCGCCGCCAGGACAGCGTCCACGGGATGCGTTCGGTTCGGCAGGGGAATACCGCCCGCGCACATGTACGAATCGCCGATCGTCTTTAATTTTTCCAGGTGGTAGTTTTCGCAAACCTGGTCGAAATACGAAAAACATTTGTCGAGCTCGCTAACCAGTTCCTCCGCCGACATCGACTGCGCGATTTGCGTGAAGCCCATGAAGTCGGTGAACATAACCGTCACGGACGGATGCAGTACGGGACGAACCGAACCGTTTTTTAATTCCTGGGCGACCTCGGCCGGCAGGATATTGCGTAACAACCGGTCCGACTCGTGCAGGGAATGATCCAGTTGCTGGTTGATCTTGCGCATTTGAATCTGCGTTTCCACCAGCTCATGATTCTGTTTGATCGTGTTTTCGTACGTGGACAGGAGTAAATTCAGGATCTGCAGGCGATCGGCCACGATGCGGTGTTTGCGGCCCGCGTAGTAAATCTCCACCGGTTCCTGTTTGTCCCCGTCGATGCGAATTGGATTGGAGAGCAGGGCGCTCACGCGGTACATCAGATATTTTTCGTCGTAGGGTTTGGTTACGTATCCGTCGGCTCCGTTTTCAAGTCCTTTGATGATGTCTTCGGGATCGCTCAGGGACGTGCAGAGGATAAAGGGAATGCCGCGCAGGTCGGGGTCGGTTTTGATCATGCGGCAGAACGTCAAGCCGTCCATGTGCGGCATTTCGATATCGCTGATGATCAGTTCGGGCCTGTCGTGACGCGCCAGCTCCATCGCTTCGCGACCGTCTTTCGCCCAGCGCACCTGGAAGCCGTTGTTTTCCAGAGCCCGGCGCAGCACCACCCCCTGCACGGGGCTATCCTCCGCCATGAGAATTTGTTTCCCGTGGGGAGCGCTCATGGGCGCCCCGCTACCGTGAGTTCGAGAATTCGATTCGCGATGCGGTCGAGGGGCAGGACTTCGGTGGCGGCACCACGTTCGATCGCGGCCCTCGGCATCCCGAATACGGTACTGCTTTTTTCGTCTTGCGCGATCGTTAGAGCACCTTTCGCGAAAAGTGCGGCCATACCCGCCGCGCCATCGTCGCCCATACCGGTGAGCAGTATGGCGATGGCTTCGTTTCCGTACCGCTCCGCGATGGAGGCGAAGGTAACGTTCGCCGCCGGGCGATGTCCATTGTACGGGGGCGAATCGAGGGCCTCGAAACAACCGCTCGAATCCAGGGCGAGATGCCATCCTTCTGGCGGGAAATAAATTAAACCGGCCATCGGACGTTCACCGCGCGTGGCGATCCGCACTTTCAGGCGGCAGTGTTCGCCCAGCCAGGCTACAAGCCCGTCCAGGAACCCAGGGCTGATGTGTTGAACACAGAGGATGGGCACGGGAAAATCCGCGGGCAGGCGCGGCAGGATTGCCAGCAGGGCCTGCGGGCCGCCCGTGGACGAACCAATGCCGAGGATCCGATACCGCACGGGGTGAATCTGTTTGTCCGGTGAAAATTCCGGCGGCTTCTCGATCGGTTTTTGATCGCGCGCGAATTTGTGAAAGACGACGATCCCTTTTAATACGCGGATTTTTTTGATCAGGTCCTGGCGCAGGAGATCGTTTTCGGGAGACAGGCCCGCTTTCGGCTTGGGGAAAATTTCGATGGCGCCCGCTTTCAGGAGGTTGAACACTTTTGGCGAATCGCGGTCATCGACTTCCGAACTGATGACCATGATCGGCCGCGGACTCACTTCCATGACGCGCCTGGTAAATTCCAGGCCGTCCATTACCGGCATATTAAGGTCGGTACAGATTACGTGCGGATCGGTTTTAGCGAGCTGCTCGAGTCCTTCGCGTCCGTTGGCCGCCGTGCCCACGACCTGGATGTCCGGGCTGGAGGAGAGCATTTTTTTCAGGACGGCAAGGACCGTTGGCGAATCGTCAACGAGCAATACCCGAATTTGATCGGGGGTTCTGGATTCAGACATGACAGAGGGACCACTCTTACAACAAACGTTCCAGCGTTTCGAGCAGGACGGTCTGGTCAAACGCCCGTTTGGTGATGTACGCGTTCGCGCCCGCCTCCATTCCCTTGCGAATGTTTTCTTCGCTGGCCAACGAGGTTACCAGGATCACGGGCAGGTTTCCGTGCACGGCGTGGGCGCGAATATGACGGGTGAGGGCAAAGCCGTTCATATTGGGCATTTCCACGTCGCTGACGACCGCGTCCACGGAATTCTGATCCAGTTTATTTTTGCCATCTTCCCCGTCGACCGCGAGTACAACCTCGTACCCCGCTCGTTCCAGTATCCGTTTTTCCTGCATCCTGGTTGTTATGGAATCCTCCACAAGCAGGACAATCCTTTTTTTGGGAGCCTCCACCGCCGTCAGTTTCGCCGCGGAGGTGAGCGCCCCGGTTACGACGGTTTTTATGAGGTCCTGGACGTTCAGAACCACACAGACCGCCCCGGATTCGAGGATGGTCATGCCCAGCATACCCGGAACCCGCCGGAGCAGGGAACCCTGCGCCTTCAGAATGATTTCCTGTTCGTCGATTAATTCATCCACGAGCAGGCCGACCCGGTCGTTGCCCACGCGCACGAAAACGACCGGAAACCGGTCGCGTAACGCCTGTTCTACCATTTTTTGCGGTTCAAGCGAATTATGCACGGGTAACAAATCCTGGAGGGCCACGAGCGAAACCGGGGCTGAATCCAGCATACAGGTATTTTTGCCTTCCAGCGCGAAAATATTCGATCGCGGCACCATGCGTGACGTTTCGACGTAGTCGACGGGCAGGGCGTAAACATTGCCAGCCGTCCGTAACAATAATACACGCGTGGTCGAAAGCGTGATCGGCAGGTGCAGCTGGATCGCCGTTCCCTGGCCGGGTGTGGATTTCAGGACGATACTGCCCTTGAGTTGTTCCACTTTAGAAAGCACGACATCCATGCCGACGCCCCGACCGGAGACATCGGTGATTATATCACTGGTTGAAAAACCGGGCGCGAAAATGAGCTGGTGAATCTGTTCTTCGCTCATTTCCTCCAGTTCGGGTAGACGGCGCAGCCCGCGTTGCAGGGCCTTGCGTTTGATGGCCTCGGTATTCAGACCGCGCCCGTCGTCCGCAACCTCGATCATGATCTGGCGGGCGGAGCCTTCCGCGCGCAGACGCAGACGCGCTTCTTCCGGTTTGCCTTTTTGTTTACGCTGCGCCGGCGTTTCGATGCCGTGATCGATCGCGTTGCGCAGCATGTGCATCAGCGGGTCCTTGATTTCCTCTATAATACGCTTATCCGCCAGGGTTTCACCGCCTTCCACGACGAGCTCGACCTGCTTGGATTGTTCCTTCGCCAGATCGCGTACGGCCCTTGGAAACAGACCGAATACGGTGGACATCGGCAGCATACGAATCTGACGGATTCCTTCCTCCAGCCGGCCTGAAATCAACTCAAGGCGCGCGCCGTCTTCGTAGGCGTTGGCGCGGAGTCGCATCATGGTCTGGTCGATTTTTTCCAGTCTCCGTTGCGTTTCGTGCAACAATTCCTGGCCGCGCAGGGTCGCTTCGTCCGGAGCGTGTTTTTCGTTTTTTACGGCGCGATTCAATTCTACGCTCGCGTCCACCATGCCGCGGCGCAGTTCTTCCAGATCAGAAAGTAATGCTTCGATTTCGAGGGGCCGCCGCCCGATGCGAATGCGGGTTACAGTCAACTCGCCCGCCTGGGTTAACAGCGCGTCAAGTCGCTCAGGCTTTACACGAATCGTATCGACCCGGTACTGGTCGCCGGACGAAACCGTGGCTGGCGCGTTGGGCGGGGATTGTGTTGTCGCCTGTGCGGTCTGGGTCTGGGTCTGGATTTGAGTCTGAGTCGTACCCGCGACCGCGGAGGCGGGGACAGCGGGGGAACGGGTCATCGCGGGCGGTTCGGTCGGTGCGCTGGTTGCGGGTGCCTGTACGGGGGAGGCCGCGGGGAGCACCGCGGTGGTGGCCGTTGTCACGGGCGGAGGGGTCGCAGCCTGCGCAACTGTTGGCGGTGCTTGCGGGGCAGGCGGCGCCAGCGGTGGACCTGGCGTCGCTGGCGTCGAAAACACGGGAGTCCGCGTCGCCGGCTGGATCGGTTCGACAAGATCGATGAGTACCGTGCTTTCGTCCTCTTCGAGGATTACGTCTTCGATCCGCGCTGGCGCGGGCGGTTCAACCGGCACCGGTTCGGGCCCGTCCGCGCGCTGCGTCTCCGCGTCCGGCTGGTGCGCGGGTTGCGGCGCGAGCTGCGGAATACCCGCCAGGCGTGATCCTTTCGCCTCGCCGCTTAAACGTTCAATGATTTCGAGCGGGTCGAGCCGGGCCGGTTCGCCTGAAACCGCTTCATGAACGAACTTGCGAATCGCGTCCAGGCCGGCGTAAATTGTCTCGATTTTTTCGGGAGTGAGGTTAATCTGTTTTTTGTCAGCGGAACCGAGGATGTCCTCGATCAGATGCGCGATCGTTTCGACGTCGTTCACGCCGAGCATCCGCGCGGCGCCCTTCAGGCTGTGCGCTTCGCGAAACACCTCGTGCAAACGATCCGAATCGTCCGGGTTTTTTTCGAGGTGGAGCAGGCCCGAATCGAGCAACTGTAAATGTTCTTCGCTCTCAACCTTGAAGAGTTCGCGTAATTCGGGGTCTTCGATCATCGACATAAACTTTCGATTCCCCGGTCAGGTTTCGTCGCCCCGCACCAGAAGCTTGAGTGTCTGGGCCGATCGGTCCAGTTGATGAATACCTTCTTTGGTCTGGGCCACTCCCGCCGCTGATTCGCGCGCTCCGGTGTTGATGATGTTCATCGCCTCCAGAACCTCGCCGATGGCAATGGCCTGTTGTTTCACGTTGAGCGAGATTTGCTGCGTATTTTCGAATACGCGGTTCATCGCGTCGGTCACACCCGTGAACGATTTCGCAGTTTCACGCGCGATTTCCACGCCGACTTCCACGGTTTTTGTGCCTTCATCCGTTACCATGACCGTGGAATCCGTGGCCTTTTGAATGTCGCCGATGATGCCCTGTATCTGGTCGGCGGATTTTTTGCTCTGGTCCGCGAGCTTCCGAATCTCCGTGGCCACGACCGCGAATCCTTTGCCGTTTTCCCCCGCCCGCACCGCTTCGACGGCGGCGTTCAGGGCCAGCATGTTCGTTTCGTTGGCGATTTCGCTGACGAGGTTTGTGATGCTGCCGATCTGGTTGACGTGGTCGCTGAGTTGTAAGATCCGCTCGGCGATGGCGCTCACCCGTGTTTTCAACTGGCCCATGTTTCCGAGCATGTTCTCGACCAGATGCGTTCCGTTTTCCGCGAGTTCCAGGGATTCGCGCGCTCCGCGCGCCACGGATTCGGATTGTTCCGCGGTCTGCTGACTCGACGAGCCCAGTTCGGACATGGTGGTGGTCGTCTGATTGACGGACGCCGATTGCTGGTTGGTCGTGCGTTCCTGTTGATCGACGGTCGCGGCGATTTCGCGCGTGGATGTGGACATTGTATTCACGGCGGCGTTGATCGGTTCCGATATCTGCCGGGCGAGGAACACCGTCCCGCCCACGACGAGCACCATCGTGCCGATGCCGAGAATCGTCCAGAGTAAGATTAACAGAGTCTGACTGCGAGTGGTATCGGCGTAGTTGACCTCAGAAATCATGACATAGTTCAAACCTTCGATTTTCAGCGCGCGAAACGATCCGAGAACCTTTACGCCGCGAAAATCATCGTACGTGGAGTGTTCCGAATGGGCGCTTCGATCCTGAAACGCCGTGCGCGCGGGTGGCGTGTCCACTTTCTGGCTGAGGATTTTCGTTTTGTATCCCTCGGCTTTTTGTTTATTTATGTCGGTTGGATCCGAGCGCATCAAAAGATCCGGACCGACGAGGTACGAGTTGGATTCGATTTTCCCCAGGGTCGCGTTTTCGCCCGGATTTTCAAGAGCCAGTTTCGTGTTCATGATTTCGTTGAGCTCATCCACATCGAACTGCATGATCAGAACGCCTTCCAGGTTGCCGTTGAGAATCAGCGGTGTGGCCAGAAAGGCGGCCGGTTCGCGCGAGGGTTCGTAGTATTCGAAATCCTCGAAAAAGACGGCCTCCGGATCTTTTGAATCCCGGGCCCGGCGGAAAACCCGGGCGATATTCGTATCCTTGTAGGGTCCTGTGAGCAGGGATGTGCCGAAATCCGTTTCCTTGAATACCGTGTACACGACATGGCCGGTGTCCGGATCGACCAGAAAAATATCGTAATAACGATTCACGCGGAGAAAATTGCGGAAAAAAGCGTGATACCGGCGATGCACCTCCGACCAGCCGCTGCCGTCCGGGGCGAAATCGAATTTTTCCTTTTCGCCGGTCGGCTGAGGATTGTCGGTAATGTAAACCTTCTGCAAACGGGCCGTCGCCTGATTCGCGTCACCGGCGTCTTTGGCCAGATCTTTGAACGCCGCTTTGAATTCGGGCATGGCGCGCGAAACAATCAGGGATGTACCCAGGGTGCGCAGGTTGTCACGGTGGCCCTGAAAGTAACGTTCCACGGCCGCGGCCTGATTTTCGCGGATGATATCGAGCGTAAGGAAAATTCCCTGCTTGATGTTGCGGTTTGCCGCGAAAAAGGATACCCCGATAAAAATCAAAGTCGCCACAAGGGACAGGCCCAGGTTGAAGGAAACCACCCGACGGGTGAGGCTCATTTTTTCTAAATATTGTCGCATACGTCCGGCCCGTGAAATCAGATCTGCTTCAGGTCAACGACCAGATCCCCTTCCGCGATGATTTTTTTGATATTAATAATTCCTGATACCCGTTCCATATAAGGGAAGGCACCACGCAAAAATTCACGCGTGGCTGTTTTGAGCGCGGCGGGTACTTCGGTAATCTCCGACTCGCGTACGTAAACGACATCGTAGATGTCCTCGATGATCGCGCCCATGTTCAAATCGCCCTCGCTGAGGACCATGACCTTACTCGCTTTCATGCCGCCGCCGGCGGACATTCCGAGCACGCTCCGGATATCGACCAGAGTCAGAATGTTTCCCCGTAGATTCATACAACCCACGATATGCGGCGGACAGCAGGGAATCGGCGTCACCTGCCTGATCTCCGCGAATTCCATGACGTCGCCCAGTTCGACTCCGAAGTATTCCCCGTTGATCTGGACGATGCCCAGGGCGATGTGTCCTGACGCGTCGTAGGTTTCTTCGGCGCTCAAAATCTGGCGCGCGCGTTTCTGGAATACAGCCCGGTCGGAATCGGATAATTCTCTCAGAAAAGCGGGCAGGGCGCGGTGGGCCCGGTCTTCGGGCAGTTCGAGTTCTGTCCCGGGCGCGGCTTCGTTCAGTGCGGCCCGCCTGATCAGGTCGGCGGAATCGAAGAGGGCCGCGTCGTTCAAAAGAGCGATGATCCGGTCATCGTCGCGTACCAGTCCTTCCAGAAAACGAGTGCGGGCGGAGGTTTCGCCGAAGTCGGGTGGATCGATTCGGGATCCCTCAAAATCGCGCACATTGTCCAGTTCGTGGACGAGCAGGCCCAGCAGGGCGTTGTCGCGGGTCAGTACGATCAGGCGGTCGGCCAGGTTGTAGGCCCGCTCCGGCGCGTATCCCATGACCAGATTCAAATCCATGACGGGGATGACCCGGCCGCGGTAATTAAAAACACCGGCGATGTATTCGGGAACTTCGGTGAGGGCGGTCAGTTCGGGGAGCCAGATAATTTCACGAACGCAGGATGCGCGCACACCGTAGACCTGACCGCTCAGGCGAAAAACGATAACCGGGGTTTCATTCATGACTTCGGGACAGGATCAATTCGAGGTCGCGGACCAGATGCCCCGCGGTGGTTCCCTCGTATCTATCAATTTCGGTCCCGGAATTTAGCTTCTTTAAGAGGCCCAGGGCTGTTTCTCGTTGTTTGCGAGCCCGGTCAGGCTGACCCTCCCGCTCCAGGGCCTCGGCCATTTCCAGGTAGGCCGGAATGTAGCCCGGATCGAGGTACAGGGCTTTGCGCAAAATTTCAAGCGCGCGGGCAGCGTGGCCGCTTTCTTCTATAATCTGAGCCTGCAGAACCAGAATGGCTACCGTGCCGACCCCGTTTTCGAGTGCCCGCTCGCAGGCCAGTAAAGCCCTGGCATGATCTCCCAGATTGGCGTAGGCCCGTGCCAGGAGTCCGAGCACAGGGTCCCCGACGGGTCTGCTTTCAGGCGGCCCTGCTTTCTGAATGATGTCCCGGTAGCGGCGCTGGATCAAAAGCCCCTCCAGGAAATCGATGGGTAGGGCTTCAGCGGGAGTGGCGCTGAAAACGAACGGGGTTGCCCGCACTGGCGGTGGCGGTGCCGCTGGCATCGCCTCAGTCGGAGCAGCGGGCGCTGGCGCTGTTACCTGGATAGTCGTTGTTGTCTCTGGTGGTTCGAGTGGGACCGGGCGCGTTAAAGCGGACCGCGGCGCCGGTCGGTCACCCTCCTGGCGACGATGCAGGACCGAGTTGGGGAACATTTCCTGGCGCAAATCGGGAATGTTCAAATTAAACAACTCTCCGTGGCCCACCAGAAAATAGCCCCCGGGCCTGAGTGCCCTGGCCATGCCGGTGGCGATCTGCGCCACTGTTTCCCGCGAAAAATAAATAAACACATTGCGACAGAAAATAAAATCCAGGCTGGCCAGCCCGGCCGACGGGTCCGGCAGATTGTTGAGCGTCAGGTTGTTCTCGCGAAACGTCACCATCTTGCGGATGGAACGGTCAAGTTGCCATTCGAATCCGGTCTTCACGAAGTAACGGTCCCGCCAGGCCGGTTCCATTTTTCGAAACGACCATTCTGAATAAACGCCCAGGCGGGCTTTTTCCAGCGCGAATTTATTGAGGTCCGTGGCCAGCACGTCGATCGTCCAGCCGGTTTTGTCCGGAAACATAAAATCCAGCAGCATCGCCAGGCTGTAAGGTTCCTCTCCCGTGGAACACCCGGCGCTCCAGATACGAATGTGGCGCGAATCGGCTTTTTCTCTAAAAATGGAAGGAAAAATGGTATCGCGAATGAGGTCCATCTGACCCCGGTCGCGGAAAAAATAACTTTCGCCGACGGTCAGAGCGAAGTGTAACTTGTCCCATTCCTCCGCGGCGGCCGGCCCGCCCATTTGCAGAAAGACGAGATAGTCGGCCTCGGTCTGGCGTTTGACTTTCAATCGCGCGGCGATCGTCTGGTCGAAGTTGGAACGGTCTTTGTCCCGTATCACGATGCCGATCCGTTCGGTTACCAGTAATTCAATGGCCGCGATCGGTTCCATACAGGGGGTAATTTCGCTAAAATAATTTTAACATGAAACCATGGGAAAAGGTCAGGGCGCGCTGAGCGTTTCGTGGACCTGTTGTAAGTTATGAATGGAAAGCGGGTGCGCGTGCAGGTGCTGGAGGCCGCGCACGAAAGCACGCACCCCGGCCACGGTCGTAATCGTCAGGATGTTGTTTCGAATGGCTTCCTGGCGAATCCGAAACGCGTCGTCGCGGGTTGCCTGGGCCCCGGGGATGTTGATAATCACCTGGATCGTCCCGGCCGTCAGTTCGTCGAGCGTATTGGGGGAACGGTTATCGCGCAGTTTGTGCACCGGGGTCACGTCCAGGCCGTGCCGTTTTAGAAAGTCAGCCGTTCCCTTCGTCGCGTACAGGCGATACCCCAGGCGGGAAAGATCGAGCGCGTCCTCCGCCAGCGGTTCTTTCGATTCGTCATTGACGCTGAAAAAAATACCGCCCTGGAGCGGGACCCGCCCCCCGGCCGCGATCATGGCTTTGTAATACGCTTCGCCCAGAGTCGGGGCGATGCCCATGACTTCGCCGGTCGATTTCATCTCCGGTCCGAGAATAATATCCGCTCCGGGAAAACGCGAAAACGGTAGAACCGCTTCTTTGATCGAAATTAATTCGGGAGGCCGGTGCCGGGCGAGCCCCATGGTCGCGATTTTTTCGCCGCAGATGATGCGCGTGGCCAGCGCGGCAAAGGGCAGGCCGATGGCCTTGCTCACAAAGGGCACAGTCCGGCTGGCACGCGGATTGACTTCAATAATATACAGATCGTTTTTCTGGATCGCGAACTGAATGTTCAATAGACCGCGCACATTTAAATCGAGGGCGATCTCGCGCGTGGCCGAAATGATTTCGTCCTGCATGGCGCTCGCGATTTCGATCGGCGGCAGAACACAGGCCGAATCGCCCGAATGAATGCCCGCGCGTTCGATGTGCTGCATGATCCCGGCCACGAACACATCCTGTCCGTCGCAGAGCGCGTCCACGTCCAGTTCGATCGCGTCCTCCAGAAAACGATCGATCAGCACCGGGTGTTCGGGGTTGATCCGCCCGGCCTCTTCCATGAACCCGGCCAGGGCGGTTTCGTCCCAGACAATCGCCATGGCGCGCCCGCCGAGCACGTAACTCGGCCGCACCAGGCAGGGGAATCCGATCCGCGCCACGACCCGGTGGGCTTCCTCCAGGTTGTACGCGAAGCCGTTCGCGGGCTGCTTGAGGCCCAGGCGGTGCAACATCTCGCTGAAGCGATCGCGGTCTTCGGCACGGTCGATCGAGTCGGGCGACGTCCCGAGAATTTTCACTCCCGCGCGTTCCAGGCCCTTCGCGATACGCAGCGGTGTCTGGCCGCCGAATTGAACGATAATTCCTTCCGGGCGTTCGCGTTCGCAGATATGCAAAACGTCTTCCACGGTCAGCGGTTCGAAGTACAGTTTGTCGGACGTGTCGTAATCCGTGGATACAGTTTCCGGATTCGAGTTGATCATGATCGATTCGATTCCCAGCTCCTGTAAGGCGAACGAGGCGTGGCAGCAGCAATAATCGAATTCGATCCCCTGGCCGATGCGGTTCGGGCCGCCACCCAGAATCACGATTTTGCGACGGTCGGTAATTTCGGATTCGTCTTCTTCTTCGTATGAGGAATATAGATACGGTGTGTGCGCCTCGAATTCGCCGCCACACGTATCGACTTTTTTGTAAACCGGCAGCACGCCGAGCTGACGGCGTCTGGCCGCGATCCGGTCGGTTTCGAGCGCGAGTTTCTGAATGATATCGCCCTGCTTGCGATAATCGGGAATCGAATCGTCGTCGAGAACGTGTTCGATCACGCGCCGCAGTCCAAGATACGCCAGCTGGCGGTCGGAAAACCCGGCTTCCTTGTACGAACGCAGGAGAGTCGCATCATTCAGGACTTCCCCCGAAAATTCCCTTTCCAGCAGCACGAGATCGTAAATTTGATATAAAAACCAGGGATCGATGCCCGAAATCGCGTAAATTTCCTCCGGGGAAAGGCCGATTTTTTCCGCGCCAGCACCCAGGTCCGCGCGGGATGCGTAGAGGCTCAGCGCGATTTTAACTTCAAAGATACGTTCCGGCCTGGGGATTCCGATCAGCGCGCGGAGGTGTACCGTCAGACCTTCCGGCCCTTTTTCCCTTAAAATGGACCGCACCTTGAGCAATTCGGTGAGCTGCCCGTCGGAGCCCAGGCCGTGGCGATCGATCTCGAGCGAACGAAACGCTTTCTGAAACGATTCCTTGAACGTCCGACCGATGCTCATCGCTTCGCCGACGGACTTCATCTGGCTGCCGAGGACATTACTGGAACCGGGAAATTTTTCGAAGGTGAAGCGCGGGACTTTCGTCACCACGTAATCGATCGTCGGCTCAAAACTGGCCGGAGTTTCTTTCGTAATATCGTTGGGGATTTCGTCCAGGCGGTAGCCGACCGCCAGCAGCGCGGCGATTTTCGCGATCGGGAAACCCGTGGCCTTGCTGGCCAGGGCCGATGAACGAGAAACCCGCGGGTTCATTTCGATCACGACCATTTCCCCGTTCGCGGGATTCACGCCGAATTGAATGTTCGATCCGCCGGTATCGACGCCGATGACGCGAATGATATCGAGCGCGGCGTCCCGCATCAACTGGTACTGGGGATCGGTCAGGGTCTGCTGGGGCGCGATCGTAATCGAATCGCCCGTGTGCACGCCCATGGGGTCCAGGTTTTCGATCGAACAGACGATGACCACGTTGTCCGCGCTGTCACGCATCACTTCCAGTTCGAATTCTTTCCACCCGACGATACTTTCTTCCACGAGTATCTGGCTCGTGGGCGAGGCCTTGATCCCGTCCCGGATCAACCGTTCGAACTCTTCCTCGGTAAACGCCACACCGCCGCCGGTACCGCCCATCGTAAAGGACGGGCGAATGATCAACGGGAGGCCCTGGACGCGGCGGAAGGCCCGCGCGGACTGGACCGTATTACAGAGTGCGGAACGCGGCACGCGCTGCCCGATTTTTTCCATGCAGGCTTTGAATTCCTCGCGACTTTCGGCGCGGTGGATGGCCTCCACGCTGGCCCCGATCAAACGTACACCGTAGCGGTCCAGGACGCCCGCGTGGTTCAGGTCCAGTGCCAGGTTCAGAGCGGTCTGCCCGCCGACCGTCGGTAGCAGCGCGTCGGGTCGTTCTTTCGCGATGATTTTTTCGAGGATTTCGACCGTCAGCGGTTCAATGTACGTCGCGTCCGCCATGGACGGATCGGTCATGATCGTGGCCGGGTTCGAGTTTACCAGGATGGTTCGGAAGCCTTCGGCCCGGAGGACTTTGCACGCCTGGGTGCCGCTGTAGTCGAATTCGCAGGCCTGGCCGATGATGATCGGACCGCTCCCTGGAATGAGGATGGAATGGATGTCGGCTCGTCTGGGCATACAAAATGGACGTGCGATTTTTTACACGAAATCGCCCAAATCTGACCCTGTTATAGAGGATTTCCCGCGTTATATTCCCGGCAGGTCGGGGTCACATTGTCCAGAGAACAGATATAGGGCAGGGGGTCGATACGAATTTCGTCCCCCATCCAGATTTCATAGTGCAAATGGGTGCCAGTCGCGCGTCCGGTCGCGCCCATCATGCCAATCGGATCGCCCCGGCGAATGGGTTGCCCGGTCTCCACGGCAATGCTCGAAAGGTGGGCGAAGAGGCTGTAGTACCCGAACCCGTGGTAGGCGACCACGGCATTACCATACCCCCCACCGGACCGGTAAATGCGCACCACCTGACCGGAGCCGGTCGCCCGAATGGGGGTGCCGCGCTCTCCGGAAATATCAAAACCGGTGTGAAAATCGATTCCCACACCCGCTACCGGATCGATCCGTCCCCCGTACCCCGATGTGTCGCGCAGCGGCAGATTCGGGTCCACGGGCCGGCCGAGCGGCAGGTACGAAAAAACCCCGATTCCCTGTTCCAGGCTGTCGCCGACGGCCGCGAGGCGGAAATTCTGCGATTTCAGGGTATTGCGGAGAGTGCGCAGGCGGTAAACCGTGGGCAGAAACCGTTTGCCCGGTCCCATTTGCGGATGGGCCGTGGCCTCGGCCGCCAGTTCCTGTTCGGCCGCCAGGCGATCGGCGTCCTCCGGCCGGAGGTCTTCCAGTTCCGGGAAACCGAGGATTTCGCCGATCTGGTCCAGGTTGGCCATCAGATTGCTCCGGGCTTCCTCCAGTTCGGTCCCGCTTTCCCGGACCTGGAGCGCCGCCTGAAAATTTTGGCCGTAGAGGGCGCGCATCTGGCGGTATTCGCGCGCGCGCAGGGCCTGGAGATAAATCCCGTACCCGGCCAGGGTGATCGCGAAAAAAAGAGTGCCGGCCAGGAAGCTGATCATCAACCAGTTGAGATGCAGCGAGATGATTTTCTCCCGGCCGTGCGGGATGATCATGATCGTCAGGCGTTCTTCGCCTTTGCGCCGCGCGCTGTGCAGTGAGCGATCCAGACCTTCCTGGACCTTGCGGGCCAGAAAATTTTTCTTTTTGGCCACGGACGAGGCTTTTGCTTCGTAAGGCCCGGGTCAATCCTAAATGGAAAGTAGTAGTCAGAGAGAGGCCGCGGGGTGAAACGGGAGTAGCCATGGGCAAGAAAGGCAAAGAAAACCCCAACCAACAAAATCGACCGGAAAAAAAACCGGAGGGGTCCAGCGTCCCCGCGCCGGTCGCCCACGCGAAGACACCTCAAGTCCCCCAGGACAGCGGCGATCAATTCGAGGCGCGGCTGGCGAAACTCACGGAGATGGTGGGCGCGGGCGAAAACCCGTACGCGAACCGTTTTGAACGCAAAGCGCGCGCCGCCGACGTACTGGCGGCGATCGCCGCCGGGCCGGATGAACGCGAATTCGCGGTAGCGGGCCGGATTCGTTCCAGGCGCATGATGGGCAAGGCCGGGTTCATGGATCTCGAAGACGAAACCGGCCGCATCCAGCTCTACGGTGCGCGGGACGACATCGCCAATTTCGATCTATTTAAATCCCTGGACCTCGGCGATATCGTCGGCGTGACCGGCCGCGGATTTGTCACTAAAACCGGCCAGCCCAGCATCCACCTGCATTCCCTGATTTTGCTCTCCAAGTGCCTGCGGCCCCTGCCCGTCGTCAAAGAAGCTGACGGCAGGGTGTTCGACGCCTTCGCCGATAAGGAACAACGCTACCGCCTGCGCTACGTCGATCTCATCGTCAACCCCCATGTGCGAAGCGTATTCGAAACACGTTCGCGCATCATCGCCGATATTCGGTCCTTCCTGAACGAAAAAGGATTCCTGGAAGTGGAAACCCCGATGATGCACCCGATCCCCGGTGGCGCGGCCGCCCGACCCTTCGTCACGCATCACAATACGCTCGGGATGGATCTCTTTTTACGCATCGCGCCCGAGCTGTATCTCAAACGTTTACTCGTCGGCGGCTTCGCGAAGGTGTACGAAATCAATCGCAATTTTCGAAACGAGGGCATCAGCTATAAACACAATCCGGAATTCACGATGCTCGAACTGTACGAAGCCTACGGCGATATGCGCAGCATGCTTTCCCTCTGCGAGGAACTGGTCGTGCGCCTCTGTCGACTGATTCACGGGTCGCTCAAAATCCGCTACGGCGATCATGAACTCGATTTTACTCCGCCCTGGAAACAACTGCCGTACCTGGACGCGATCAAACAGTACTCGGGCGTCGAGTTGACATCCGCGACGAGTCTTGAGGACGCGAAGGCCGCCGCGCGCAAGGCTGGCATCGGCCAGGAGGCACTGGCCGGAGCGGGTTCAGTCTGGAAAGTCGCGGAAGTCCTGTTCGACGAAAAAGTCGAAGAACGCCTGGTTCAGCCGGTCTTTATTACGCGTTTTCCGCGCGAATTATCGCCTCTGGCGAAAACCAGCCCCGACGATCCAGCCTTCGTGGATCGTTTTGAACCCTACGCCGTGGGCCGTGAGCTGGGCAATGCCTTCAGCGAATTGAACGATCCCATTGACCAGAAGGCCCGCTTCCAGGCCCAGGTTGATCGACGCGAAGCCGGCGACGCGGAAGGCGGATATATGGATCACGATTACGTGCGCGCCCTCGAATACGCCATGCCGCCCGCGGGGGGCATGGGCATCGGGATCGATCGCCTGGTCATGCTGCTCACGGATACGCACACGATTCGCGATACGATCCTGTTTCCCCTGCTGCGCCCTGAATCTTAAAATCGAAATATTCCGATTTTAGGGCGGGCAAAACCTGAAAAATCCGTCTAATTGATGGATGGGGTAATGGGCCGGCCCTCCTCTCCGCTTCTTCGGAAGGAGGCCCACAATGAACTCCAGTATTATCGCAGCGGCTTTTCAAATAAAAGTCGCTTCAGTGTTTCTAACTCTGGCGCTTATCTCCATAAGCGTTCCGCTCGGGCAGGCGTCGGCCAGCGAGAGCGAGCCCTGTCCGTCACCCGTACATTTTTCCGCCACCCCAATCGTCACGGAAAAAATCCAGCGAATTCTAACGCCCGCCGGATCCGGGGTCCTGTACTTCCTGGGGAGCGAACCGGCTGAAGTTTTTCTGCCCGTCAGCGGTCGTGTCCTCTGGCTGGAAGCGAACATTACAATCATGAATGGCCGGGAAACACTTCAGTATTCGATTGCCATTGAGCCATGTTCCGGCGCGCTCGTTCAGGTACGACATCTGGATGAACTGAGCGATTTCCTGAAACCTGCCTTCCGTGGCATTCAGCACGAAAACTGTAAATCCTTCGGCCAGGATTCGGAGCCGACCACCATCTGTCGGGTTACGCCAGCCGGGACTGTGTACCTCAGGGCGGGCACGAGCATCGGTCATGTGAGCCAGGGTCTGATTGCGCTGGAACTGAGTTACGACCAAAAACTGGCGAATTTAACGACCCCGGTGGATCCGCTCCTGATTTTCGCGGAACCGCTCCGAACGACTCTTGCCGCAAAGCGGAGTAAGCCGGGCTCCTGCTCCAGTGCGGAGGATTGTCGCCTGGTCCAGGGCGCCTGGACGAATCCGGTTCAGTAATTTGTCGCCAACGTCGGCCGGGGCCTTCTTCCGCCGGAAGGCCCCGGCCCGCAAAGAGTGGGAAGCTGGAGAGTGCCGCCCTTCCGGTCCAGGGGAAAGGGCGGTGAGTTTAGAGTTCTATCGTTCCAGGCCGGGGCCGGACCGGAAGGAACGAAGAAAAATTACGAACAACCGGTAGTCGCTCCACAAGATTGGCACTTCAGGCAGGACCCGTTGCGGACAAGGGTAAACTGCCCGCATTCACCGCAGGCATCGCCTTCGTAACCTTTCATGCGCGCGACGGTGATTTGTTCCATGCGCGTTGCCGTTCCCGGGCTTGCCGCGGAAACTGTAGCGCCAAAGCCGGTTTCGCTGGCACGCAACCGCCGGTGGAAGGCATTGGACTCGCCCAGGCCGGAGGGACCGCTGAACGTATCTTCCTCTTTCAGGGCATTCAGAGTCTCGTCCACAAAACTGCTCACTGCCACCGTTGATCCGGGAATGGCGTCAATCGCGGCTTCGGATTTACGACCCGAAGGTGGTTTCTGGCCGGTACTGTCGTTTCGTAAATCTTCCGGCTGCACCTGCGCCAGATCATGGCGACCCAGGTAGGAAATCGCGAGTTCCCGGAATACGTAGTCAATAACCGAGGTGGACATCTTGATGTGATCGTTGCCGATGACCATCCCGTTGGGTTCGAACCGAGTGAATGTAAACGCCTCGACGAATTCATCCAGGGGCACGCCGTGCTGCAGGCCCAGGGAAACGGCGATCGCGAACGAGTTCATCAGCGAGCGGAAGGCCGCGCCTTCTTTGTGCATGTCGAGGAAGATTTCACCCAGTTGACCGTTTTCGTATTCCCCCGTGCGCAGATAAATTTTATGCCCGCCCACGACGGCTTTCTGGGTATACCCTTTCCGGCGATTCGGCAGGCGTTGACGGGAAATCATATCTTTATAAACGATTTTTTCGATGACCTGGACCGCGGTTTGCGTGGATGCGCTTTCAGCTTCCGCCGCTTCCTCTTCCAGGTCGATTTGAATATTGAGCGGTTGCGATAACTTCGATCCGTCCCGATACAGAGCGATAGCTTTCGTCATCAGTTTCCAGGAACGCATGTAGGCGTCCTTAACGTCGTTCACACCGGCCTCGTTGGGCAGGTTGATCGTCTTGGAAATTGCCCCGGAAAGGAAGGGCTGCGCGGCAGCCATCATCTCAATGTGCGCGCTGTACTGGAGAAATCGTTTCCCGTACCGGCCGCATTTGTTCGCGCAATCGAACACCGGATAGTGTTCCTGTTTCAAGTGCGGCGCGCCTTCAATGGTCATTGTGCCGCATACAAAATCGCCCGCCGCGCGAATTTCATCTTTCGTAAAGCCGAGTTGTTCAAGGAGACTGAAGTTGAAATCGTTAATTTCATCTCCGAGGCCCAGTCGGTTTCGAAAAAAGTCCTCTCCCAGAGTGAACTTGTTAAATACGAAGCTCAGATCAAAGGCAAAGGGAATGGCGGCTTCGATCTTGTTGATCACGTCTTCGCTGAAATTTTTGGCGCGCAGCGCGTCCAGATTGATGACCGGGGCGTTCGCCAGCGATCCGTGGCCAACGCAAAATTTTACGATGGCATCCGTTTCAGCCGCGGAATAACCCAGGCGACGCAGAGCAGGGGGAACGGACTGGTTGATGATTTTGAAATACCCGCCACCGGCCAGTTTTTTGTATTTTACGAGGGCGAAATCCGGCTCGATACCCGTCGTATCACAATCCATCACCAGCCCGATCGTCCCGGTGGGGGCGATAACCGTCACCTGGGCGTTACGGAAGCCGCTGGCTTCGCCGAGGCTCAGGGCCCGATCCGCTTCTTCGCGGGCGGCCTTTAAGAGATAAGCCGGGCAGATTTCGGGGTTGATTCCAACCGGAGTAATGGTAAGCCCTTCGTACTCGCCAGAGTTCGCATTGTAAACCGCGCGCCGATGGTTGCGAATCACTCGCAGCATATGCTGGCGATTTTTTTCGTACTCAACGAAAGGCCCCAGTTCCTTCGCCATTTCGGCGCTGGTAGCGTACGAATTCATGTGCATGATGGCCGTAATCGCCGCGGCGATGGTCCGGGCCTGGTCTGAATCATAGGGAATCCCCATGACCATGAGCAGGGAGCCGAGGTTCGCGTAACCCAGGCCGAGGGTCCGGTAGCGGTACGAAAGTTCCGCGATCTCGCGGGAGGGGAATTGGGCCATGAGCACGGAAATTTCAAGCACGATCGTCCAGAGGCGGCTGGTATACCGAAACGCCAGATCGTCGAATTCGCCTGTTTCCGTATTCAGGAATTTCAGGAGATTGATGGACGCGAGATTGCAGGCCGTGTTGTCCAGGAACATATATTCCGAACAGGGATTGGAAGCGTTGATGCGGCCGCCTTCGGGGCAGGTATGCCATTCGTTGATGGTGGTATCAAACTGGAGGCCAGGGTCCGCGCTGGCCCAGGCCGCGTATGAAATCTGCTCCCAGAGGTCTTCCGCCTGGATTGTGCGCATCGGTTTCAGGGCTTTTGGGTCCCCGTCATACTTCGCCGTCCGCCAGTACAGGTTCCAGGGGCGATTTTCAAGGACATCGTTCATGAACTCGTTGGTTACCCGGACCGAATTATTGGAGTTCTGACCGGAGACGGTTTGGTAGGCTTTCGATTGCCAGTCCGTGGTCATTTCCTCAAAAAGAATGCTGGAGTATCCCTGACGGGCAAGGTCAAGCACCCGCTGGATATAGTTCATGGGCACTTCGGCGCGGCGCGCGGCGGCCATGGCTTTTTTCAACGCGGGATTTCGCGCGGGATCGAATTTCCGATCCTGCGCCGGCTCATCGTGCGCGGCCTTCATGATCGCGTTCAAATGGCGATTATTCAGGCGGCTACCGGTTACGAGCGCGGCGACTTTTTGTTCTTCATTCACTTTCCAGTTGATAAATTCTTCGATATCCGGATGGTCCATATCGAGGCAGACCATCTTGGCGGCGCGACGCGTGGTTCCGCCGGACTTGATGGCTCCCGCCGCGCGGTCCCCGATTTTCAGAAAGCTCATTAGGCCTGAACTTTTGCCGCCGCCGGAGAGGCGTTCCCCTTCGGCCCGCAGGCGCGAGAAATTGGTACCGGTGCCCGAACCGTACTTAAAGAGACGCGCTTCCCGCACCCAGAGGTCCATGATTCCGCCTTCATTCACCAGATCATCATTGATGCTCTGAATGAAACAGGCATGTGGTTGTGGATGTTCGTACGCCGACGCGGAGCGAGTTAATTCGCCGTTGATGGGGTCCATATAAAAATGGCCCTGACCCGCTCCATCGATTCCGTAGGCCCAGTGCAGGCCGGTGTTAAACCACTGGGGCGAATTTGGCGCGGCGATCTGCGCGGCCAGCATGTAACAGTGTTCCTCATAAAAGGCAAGCGCGTCAGCTTCCGTCGCGAAGTAGCCGTGTTTAAATCCCCAGTACGTCCAGCATCCCGCCAGGCGATGAAAAACCTGCTTGCTGGAGGTTTCTCCCACCACACGTTTTTCTTCCGGGAGGCCGAGAGCGTCCATAGCCTCCGAATCCGGAACATGGGGTTGTAACCAGTCCGGGATATTCGGTTCCCCGACCGGTCTGGTCAGGGCGGGAACGCCGGCCTTGCGAAAATATTTCTGAGCCAGAATATCGACCGCCACCTGGGACCAGCCCTCGGGAACTTCAACATCGGGCGCTTCGAAGACTACCGAGCCGTCCGGGTTGGCGATTCTGGAAATGCGTCTGGTCCACTGGAAAAGATTCCAGGCGGCGGAGCGCTGATAAGGGAGGATCTCAGAGGCGACCGATGCGAGAGCCGCGCTGGCAGGGAGGTTGTTGGTAAAAAAACGACGGATAAACATGAGCAGTGCCTTACTTAAAATAAAATCTTCAACGAAACATTCCGCGCGAAAAAAGACGGCGCTTAAACCCGGCGCGCCCTGGTGAGTATATCGGGCGAGTCGGAAAATGTCTATATAAATTTTACGTAATTTTTTGTTTGCCCGTCAAAAACACCGCGAAACCGCGGTGCCCAACCCAAACAGGATTATGTCTCTCAACTGGCGGGATGCAAAGGGAAAAGAGCGAAGCAAATCGGGTCAAACAGAAAATTCAATCAACCATGAAAAAAATCAAAAATTTCACAGAATGCCTCAATCGGGCGAATTGGAGCGATTTACGATTCCCGGGTGAAAGAATTGCCAGCCAGCCCGCGCTACCGGACTTTCGCACATAGTATGAAGAAAATCGGAATTCTCGGATCGGGCGGCGTCGCCCGGACGCTCGGCAGTGGCTTTTTGAAACATGGGTACGAGGTCATGCTCGGCACCCGGGAACCCGCGAAACTGGGGGACTGGCAGGGCGAAAACGCGGCGGGCCGGGTCGGTTCTTTCGCCGACGCGGCAAGGTTTGGCGAGATTCTGGTCCTGGCTGTAAAAGGATCCGCCGCGCGCGCGGTACTGGAACAGGCCGGCCCGGCCACGCTCGCGGGCAAAGCGATCATTGATCCGACCAACCCGATCGCCGACGCTCCGCCGGAAGACGGGGTGCTGCGTTTTTTTACAAACCTGGACGAATCGCTCATGGAACAGTTACAGAAGGCCGTGCCCGCGGCGCGCTTCGTAAAGGCGTTCAGTTGTGTGGGGGGCCCATTCATGGTGGACCCGAAATTTCCGGCCGGTAAACCGTCCATGTTCATCTGCGGCGATGATGACGGCGCGAAGGCTGAAGTTCGCGAAATTCTCGGCCGATTCGGCTGGGAAATCGAGGATATGGGCGGGGTCAAAAGCGCGCGCGCCATCGAACCGCTCTGTATGCTCTGGTGTATTCCCGGCATGCGCGGCGGGGCGTGGAACCACGCGTTTAAATTGATTCGGGCCTGACGGCGTTCAAATGTGAATCGGACCCTGGGAGCGGCCCTCGATGAATTGTCGCACGAAAGGGTCGGTTGTGTTGCGCACCTCGTCGGGGGTACCCTGGAACACAATTTTCCCCCGGTGCATCATGGCCACGCGCGCGGCAACTTTGTAGACGCTCGCCATATCGTGCGTAATGACGATCGCGGTGTTTTTCAAATCGGCGCGAATACGCAGGATGAGATCGTTGATGATGTCCGACATGATCGGATCAAGGCCGGTCGTGGGTTCGTCGTAGAGCACGTATTTCGGTTCGTGGATGATCGCGCGCGCCAGGCCGACGCGTTTTTTCATGCCACCGCTGAGTTCAGAGGGCCGTTTGTCGTACACATCGCGCAGTCCGATCAGATTCAGAATCCGGACGGCTTTGCCCTGGATTTCGCCGGTCGGGGTGCGCGTATGTTCCTTTAACCAGAGGCCGACGTTTTCACCTACGGTGAGCGATTCGAACAGGGCCGCGCTCTGGAACAGCATGCCGAATTTTTCGCGCACGCGGTAGAGATCGCGGCGCCCGTAGCCGATGATCTCTTCGCCGTCGATGACGATGCTCCCCGCGTCCGGACGAAGCAGGCCGATGAGATTTTTTAAGAGTACACTTTTGCCGCAGCCGCTGGGTCCAATGATCGCCACGGTTTCGTCGTCTTCGATGTCGAGGTCAAGCCCTGTCAGGACTTCCACGCCATCGAAGGCCTTTTTAAGCCCCCGGATTCGAATCATACCTGGCCGGCCCGGGCCTTCGTGGGGTCTTCGGCGTCCAGGTCCATGGGTCCGTCGGTGCGGCCCTGGATGAATTGTTGCACGATCGGATTCGTCGAACCGCGGATTTCATCCGGCGTACCGACCAATTCCACGCGGCCTTTGTACAGAAATGTGATCCGATCGGCGATGTAATACGCCGAGGACATATCGTGGGTCACGACGACCTGGGTCACCCCCAGTTCGCGTTGCAGGCGGCGCACCAGTTCGTTGATGACCTGCGACATCACCGGATCGAGGCCGGACGTGGGTTCGTCATACAGGAGAATTTCGGGATCGGTGGTGAGCGCCCGGGCCAGGCCGACCCGTTTTTTCATCCCGCCGGAAATCGCCGAAGGCAGCAGGTCCTTCGCCGGCATCAGGCCGAGCCAGCGCAGTTTTTCGACGACGATGCGATCGATCGTGGCCTCGTCAATGACGCGTTTTTCCCGGAGAGGCAGGGCCACGTTTTCGTACACGCTCAGCCAGTTGATCAAAGCCCCGCTCTGAAACAGGACGCCCATGCGCGAGCGCAACTCCTGCTTTTTGCGACCGCTGGCCCTGACCATCGATTCGCCGCCGATCAGTACATCGCCTTCGTCCGGGGACAACAGGCCGATGACGTGGCGGATGCTCACGGATTTCCCCGTGCCTGACCCGCCGAGAATCACCATGGTCTCGCCCTTGCGGATGGTGATATCCACACCTTTCAGGATTTCCCGCTGGCCAAACCGCTTTTTAACGCCCCGCATTTGAATCATAATGCTGTACCCTTATTCAAACATTAGACGCAAAGGGCAAGCGGAAGTTCCGCGGCATCTTGAGGGCGACCCAAACTGCGGCAGCAGTTTGAAACCGTGTCCGTGCGACCCATAGGGAGCACGGGCCTTATGAACGCGGTCCCCCTCAAACTCCCCCGCGCCGGGGGGTTGCGGTCCCCCCGGACCCCAACGCCAGTATTTTTGTTGAAAGAGAGAAGCGTTTCGGAAAGATTTTGCCATGCTTCGAAGCTGAGGTAACTTCGAATTATTCAGGGACCGTAGTTGGCATTTTAGAACTGGCTCAAGGGACGACTTCGATCATGTCGCGCTGGACGCGTTCGGAAATTTCGTTGAACTGCGGGGAACTGCGGCCGAAGGCCAGCTCGGCGTAACGGACCAGGTGGGTGTTTTTTCGCTTTTTGTATTCCAGGTAGGCCTTGTGGTTTTTCATCTTCCAGGCCATGACTTCCTGGTGGCGATACGAGGCGGCCAGCAAACGATGCGGTTCGGGCTCCACGGCGTTGCCAGGTTTGATCTGGAGGTACTTTTCCAGCACCGAGATGCATGGCGTCAGGTTTTTTTCTTTGAATTGTTCACGGACGAACATGCGGTACACTTCGGTCTTCAAGTCCAGAAAATGATTCGATTCGAGCTGGGCCGGGTTTTTCACCTGGTCGAGCGATTGCATGGCCTGGATGAGTAAGCCGAGCGCGTCGCGGCGGTGCGCCGCCTCCATCCGCAGAATTTCGCGTTTGTAATTTTGTTCTTTTTCGCGCTTCTGCCAGTCGTACCCGGTCATGGTCGCGTGTTCCATTTCTTCCTTTTTATCCGCGGTTTTTTCCCGGCCGGCCTGCAGGGCGTTCCGCGCGCGCGCGAAATAATCCTGGGCGGTTTCGATCCGTTTCATCGAGGTATTGCTCGAAACATCGTCGAAAATCTGGAGTTCGGGAAAAATCGGAATGATATTCTGATCCGACCAGCGGCCGTTTTCGCCCTGTTCTTCGGTGATCCCGGAGGAGGCGTCACTGCGACTGGCGAAGGCGGATTCGTACAATTTTTCGCTGGAGTTGAGCGGGGCGTCGCCCTGGCCGAAAAAATACGATGAATCGCCCGTCCCGCCGGCGGCCGCCGGACTTCCCGGAATGGGTGCGGACACTTCCATCGCTCCCGGGTTTTCGGGGGCGTCGGGTTCCGGGCTCGCCTCTTCATTCGAAAAAATAGGCGACGCGAGCAGTAATATCAGGGGAATGACAGCCACGGTCGACGGGGCGCCAGCGAATAATTTCATATTTTCCGCATCGGCAAATAGTCGCCGCAGGCTGAGAACGTTTCGGGATTTTTATGTCTTCTTTTATACAAACCGATTTGCGCTATCACGACGACCGCCTGGCCCTGGACGGAGTGGACCTGGCCGGGCTGGCGGACCGGTTCGGCACGCCGCTGTACGTGTATTCGGTCGCATCCATAAAAAAGGCGGTGGCGTCCTTCCGGGAAGGCCTCGCGGGCAGGGACCATCTGCTCTGTTACGCGGTGAAAGCCAATTCGAATCTGCATATTCTGGAAGTTTTGCGCGACCAGGCATGCGGGGCGGATATCGTCAGTGCGGGTGAACTGGCCCGCGCCCGGAGGGCGGGAATTCCCGCCGAACGCATTGTATTTTCCGGCGTGGGCAAGACGGAACAGGAAATCGAAACGGCCCTTGCGGGGGACATCCTCTTATTCGTGGTGGAGTCGGCCGCGGAGCTGGAAACACTTGCCAGGCTCGCCACCCGGGCGGGGAAGATCGCGCGCATCAGTATTCGGGTCAACCCGGACATCGACGCGGGCACGCATCCGTACATCGCCACCGGCATGCGCGATCATAAATTTGGCATCGATCATCGGGAGGTCCTGGCGCTGTACCGCCGGGCTCTGGAGTTACCGGGGCTCGATCCAGCGGCGATCGGCTTTCACATCGGCTCACAACTTACGGCGCTGCAACCGTACCGGGACGCGGCGAGCCGGATCAACGAGTTAATCGTTCAGGTGCGCGCCGCGGGCCTTCCGCTGCGGTACCTCGATGTGGGCGGCGGGCTTGGAATTCCGTATCGTAAAACCGGGGACCAGGTGGACAGCCTGCCGGCCCCGGCCGAGTACACCCGCATGCTGGGCGAACTTCTGCCCCGGGATCTCACGCTGATCCTGGAACCGGGCCGCAGCATCGTCGGAGAGGCCGGGGTGCTCCTGACCCGGATCATTCGTCGGAAACAAACCAGCTCGCGCCTTTTTTTTATCTGCGATGCCGGCATGAACGATCTTTTGCGACCTTCGTTGTACAATGCGTACCACGAAATTATGCCTCTGCGCGCGGGGACGGCCAACGTCCGGGCCGATCTGGTCGGTCCCGTTTGTGAATCGGGCGATTTTTTCGCGAAGGACCGGATCATGGCCGATTTCCAGGCCGGGGACCTGGGACTGCTGGCCTCGGCCGGGGCCTATTCGTTCTGCATGGCCTCGAATTACAATTCGCGCGGCCGGGCGGCCGAGGTGCTTGTTGAAGCCGACGGCAGCGCTCGTCTCATTCGCCGCCGGGAAACGGACGCCGATATGCTGCGGCTGGAAGAAGGACTGTAAAACGAGAACGGACGGGCCTGGCGGATCGGGTCGCAAAAAAAAAGTTTGTTCCGCGTGGAAGTGGCCGATAGTAAAACCAAATCCGAATCACCATGGCGAAACGAGCAACATTCCTTTTATTCGGGGTCTTGATCCTGGTCCGTCCTCTGCCGGCCATCGCACCCGATTTGACGAATATGGGGCGCTTGCTCGAATTCAACCGGGCCAGCATCGTTTTCCTCGATACCTGCGTCAGCAATCTGGCCCAGCCCCAGGGCCAGGACGCGAACGTATTTCGCGAGGACATTGAAAAGCAGTTCGAAGCGGCGTTAAAAAAGGACTTTAACGCCCATATCTGGTATCTCCAGGCGAATTATTCCCGGACGTACCTTTCCCTGGTCGATTCGCAAAATATGATCCAGGATCTGTACCGGCGTCTCCTTGAAAACTACATCGACGAAACCTGGATTCTGCTGGAAGAATCGGCCCCGCTGATCGTTCGCACCAGAGACCGGGACGCGCGGCATCTATTAAAACTCGGTTACCGGGACCTCGAGACCGCGCGGTTGTTCCACCAGCGCGGCTACAATATCCGCCCGACTCTGCACACCAACCAGGTGCAATGGTATACGGAAGGTATTAAACGAATTCGCCGCGCCCGCCGGTTCGGCGTTCTGGCTTTGATTGAGGCGAAACTTCCGCCCGCGGATAAAGATAAGTACCGCATCCAGGACCTGAACGACTATCGCCGACTGGAAGAAGAAGGTGATCTTTTCCGCCAGGAAGATTTCGTGCGTCTGGCCAACCGCCTCACGAATTTGATCGGTCGCCAGCTTCTGCCGCAGTCGATCGGCGCGGAACGCGGCGGCAAAAAAGTGAATCTGATCCTCTTAGAAATGCACCAGGACAATTACAATCGGCTGATTTCAGATCGTCGTTCGGTCTGGCAGCGGATCATGTCTACCATGAAGTCGAACGAGGACTTCACCCAGAAAGTGCTGCCCGACGTCGTTCCTGGTAGCGATGTGACCGTCCCCGAAAATATCAATCTGCCCTGACTTTAAAAAGGCGATTATTGATTGACCGGGGCCAGAAATTCCGTTACGTTTGAGGCATGGCCAGTACCATTCTTGACAACCCGGTCATTCGCGAACGGCTTCTACCGCTTACCGTCACCCGGTACCAGAGTTTTTGCCGGGCTGGCGTCATCGAAGAAAACACCGAATTGCTTGAGGGATACGTATTCAAGAAGATGACGAAAAGCGCCACGCATAGCTTTTACGCGGATGTATTTTATGAAGCGATTCGGCAAATCATCCCGCCTGGTTCAATTATCCGTTCTGAAAAACCGCTTTCCCTGGAAAACTCTGAACCGGAACCGGATATCTCCGTGGTGGAAGGTCCTCTTGCAAAGTACGCCCAAGAGAATCCATCGACAGCCCTGCTTGTGGTTGAAATCTCCAGGTCCTCATTACAATATGACAGGGAAAAAGCCCGTGTGTACGCGCGGGCCGGTGTCGAGTCATTCATGATCGTCAACCTCATCGAACAGTGCGTGGAATTTTATCGTGAGCCCGGTGACGATGGCTACGCTTTGAAAAAAACGTTTCACCGGGACGAAGAAATCCCGCTCTTCAATCAATCCCTTGCGCTTTCCGCCATTTTCGGAAGCAATTAAAACGCAAAAAAACCCGGCACCCGAAGCTCTCGCCGCGGGGTGCCGGGTTCCGTTTATGGCAATTAATACTTAACGGTAGCTGGGTTGCCGTTCCCGGGCTTCGTTGACTTTGATTTCGCGTCCGTCCAGTTCAACGCCGTTTAATTCAGCGATTGCCTGGTTGGCCTGGTCGTCATCGTTCATGGTCACGAATCCGAAGCCTTTGGAGCGACCGGAGACCTGATCGGCGATGATTTTAACGCGATCCACCTCGCCAAACGCGCCAAACTCGGCGCGCAGACCGGATTCTGTTGTATTGTAAGAAAGATTTCCTACGTAAATGTTCATTGTTAGTACCTAAAAAGTTTAAAGTTTGCCCGCGATTAAGACAAAAAGATCGGTAAAACGACGAATCTACAGAGTGACAGAAATCAAACAGCGAGAGTCTACGAATACATGAGAGGCTTAATACTTAATAGCAGCAACACTATTATTATTCGGCCGTTTCCTGTGTAAACAAAAATAAATATTTTCTGGTGAAAAAAACCGGCGGTGATCCCGGGTTTTCGTCCCGACCGACCGATCCGGGCCACACCCGCCCGGGGGCCAATTTTGGAACCGTACCGGTTTTCTTTTTTTTCATAACGACCTGCCGCTTTCCAGTATCTTTCGGCAGAGACCGCAGGCGCCGGAGAATGCGGTTTCGAAATCATCGATGAATTTTTTTAATTCGGCGTACATTGTTTTTTGTTCCTTTGCGGAATCCTTGAGGGTGACGGTCACATCCGTGAGTTCGTTCAAATGATCGAAAATGCGGGACGAATTCGCGATCTGGGTGTCCAGATTTTCAATGATTGAAAAAAAATGCCCGCTCATGTAATTGATGTTTTCGATGATTTCCTTGAAGACGGCCTCCACTTCATTCACGGTTTTAACGCCTTCAGCCACGGCCTGGTTTGTCATGTTCATGAGCTGGTTCGTGGTTTTTACGCTGCTGGCGGTTTGATCCGCCAGCGTTGAAACCTCATTGGCCACAACGGCGAAACCCCGGCCGGCCTGACCGGCCCTGGCTGCTTCAATGCTGGCATTCAGCGCCAGGAGCGTGGTCTTATCCGAAATGTCTTTGATTACTTCCAGGAAGTCGTTTACCCGGGAGGTATTTTCTTCGATTTTCAGGATCGACTCCAGGGAATGGCTGAGGGATGACTCCCCAATTTTGGCCCTCTCGGAGTTAAATGTCACTTTATCCCCCAGATGTTTGATCGCGACACTGATCTGCGCGATGGAGGTTTTGAACGCGTTCGCGTTATTGTGAATTACCTCAATGCTTTCCCAGGCTTTGCTGGCTGATTTGTTCATGTCATTGATGGCGTCCAGATTCTGGTCGTATTTATTCTGTATTATGCCTGCGGCTTTTAATGAGAGTTCCAGTCCGGCGATCAAGTTTGCCAGGTTTTCCTGATTTAACTGAGTGCGAATCCGCGTTTCATTGCGTTCGTCCGCTATTTTTTCTGCGGACTCTACGTACCCTGCCAGGAAGTCATGGATAAGGGCGCGGATCTGTTCGGGTTCATCGATGGGCGGCAATTGCTCCCCCGGATTCCTTTCTTGCAAAAAGTTTCTCAGTTCAATAAACGTATTCCGACAGTTTCGGTTGATAGACCGGGTGGAAAAAACGAAAAGGCCCAGACCAAGCAGGACCGTCAGAGCCAGAGCACAAGCCGGTACCAGGGGACCGGCAACAAACTCCCGGAAAAAAAAAGATCCGAGTATCAAAAACATGGCCCAGAGGGTTAGAACAAGGATGCATGCCCTGACAACCGACCCGAACGAATTTGACAGTTTTTCCTTTTTCATCCCGTCACCACGACGACGTCCACTTTGATGGCTAAAATATGGATAGCCGGGCATGGAGCGCAAATATGCCGCCCTGGTGCGACCTTCCCGTAACTTCTATTTTTCTTCGCGGTAGCGTTCGTGCAGGTGCACCGGCCTGTTCCGACGCAGTCGCATATTGATGACTTCCACAAGGACCGAAAAAGCCATGGCAAAGTAAATGTACCCTTTCGGAATATGAAACCTCAGTCCTTCTCCGACCAGGGACATTCCGATCAAGATCAAAAACGAAAGCGCGAGAATTTTCAGCGTGGGGTGTTCATCCACGAAGCGCGAAACGAAACCCGCCGAAAACATCATAAAAATGACCGAGATGACCACCGCGGCGATCATGACCGGCAGGTTATCGGTCATGCCGATGGCGGTGATGACTGAATCGAGCGAGAACACGATATCCAGAATCATGATCTGGAGGAGAATCATGGTGAACGACGCGCCCGCGACTTTCGCGTCGGCTTCATGGCCCGTGCCTTCCAGTTTGTCGTGGATTTCGAATGTGCTTTTGCCGATGAGAAACAGCCCGCCGATTAAAAGGATCAGGTCCCGTCCGGAAATTTCGTACGCGAACACCGCGAACAGGGGTTTTGTAAGCTGCATGACCCAGGAAAGCGAAAACAGCAGGGCGATGCGCATCAACATGGCCAGGCCCAGTCCGCAGAGACGGGCGGCCTTTTGTTTTTCCGGCGGTAATTTGCCGGCCAGAATTGAAATAAAAATAATATTATCGATCCCCAGAACGATCTCGAGGGCCGTCAGGGTTGCGAGAGCGGCCCAGGTGGCGGGGTTCGCGAGAATTTCAATCATAGGTTCTCCTCAGTTTTTTGGGTCGTTGTACGGTCAGATATCAGGTTTTTTTACCCGGATCGTTTTCCTTTCGGGGAATTCCAAGTAGAAGATTCAGCCCGGTTTCCATAATCTCGCTGCCGGATTTCGCCATTTCCCGCGCGGATCGTTCAATGAGTTCGCCCTTGAGACTGTCGGTCATGGCTTCTTTAAAGCCCTCGCGCACCTGCGCCCGAAAGTCGGGCAGGAGTTCGGCGCCCGCTTCCTGGGCGGCTTCTTTGAGCTTTTGCTTGAGAATGCCCGCGTATTCGTCCAGTTCGGCGTAGAGTTTCTTCTTCCAGGTGGCCTGGTACAGGGCGTACACCAGCGCCAGCGTGAACATGCTCGAAAGCATGGCCGTACAACAGATGACGATGATTTGTAAGAGCATGCGATCCCCTCCAGCCGCTTTATACTACAACGGTAGATGAATTCCAGCGCGAATTTTTAAACCACCGGGAAACAGGGGTCACAGGGAGCACCATTCATTCAGAGAATTTCAGCGTTCCGGACCGTTCTGAAATCCGAAACGGAGAATTCACACTCCGTGTACCCGTGATCCGCGTGGTAAGTATTTCTCTGAAATTGAGATCTACCGCTGTAGTATTACCCGGATTCAAGAGCTTTCAGGCCGGAAAGAAGATCTGTCAATGGATTTTCCTGGGTGGCCGCGGCCCCCGGGCCGGTTCCCTCAGCCCGGTATTCGAATTCAGTGAGTGCGGTCGGCACCTCTTCCAGAAACCGGGAAAGTTCCGAGTTCAAGGTTTCGCCGAATTTTTTGCGCGCCAGCGCCGCCGAAAAATACAATTTCCGCCTGGCCCGGGTAATGCCCACGTAAAACAGACGCCGTTCCTCGGCCAGGGCCAGATTTTCGTCCGCCGCCTCGGCCAGCGACCGGCCCGCGGGAAAAATACCTTCTTCCAGGCCGGCCAGGAACACGACGTCGTATTCGAGCCCTTTGGCCAGGTGCATGGTCAGAAGCTGGACCCGGCCGCGCGGCGATTCCTCGTCGCCTTCCTGCATGAGGGCGATCCGGCCCAGAAAATCGAAAAGTCCGATTTTTTCGCCTGAATCGTTATTTTCTTCCATATAGGCGAGCATGTTCACGAGTTCGGAGAGGTTCAGCATGCGCGCTTTGATGACGTTTTCTTTGTCCCCTTCGCGCAAAAACTCGCGATCGAAGCCGAGCGCGCCCACCAGGGCCGCGAGCACGGGCGCCAGGCGGCTGGCCGCGCGAAATTTTTCGCGCCATTCGTCCACGAATTCCACGAACTCGTACAGGGCCTTCGCTTTCTCCGGCTTGATCCCGCTGACCAGACCCGGCGTCGCGCGCATCTGATCGAGCAGGGTGTACAGATCCGGGCGTTCGCCTGCCAGTTCCAGGATGTACGCGTTCAGACGTTCCAGGGTGCCTTCCCCAATCCCGCGCCGGGGGCGATTGATCACGCGCCGCAGCGAGACCTCATCGCGGGGATTGGCCAGCAACCGAATGTAGGCGATCAGATCGCGCACCTCGCGGCGATCGAAAAAACGGTACCCCCCCACGACGTAATGGGGGATGTCGCGCAGTCGCAGTTCCTGCTCGAATACGCGCGACTGAAAATTGGTCCGGAACAGGATCGCGAAATCGCCCGGCTTGCGATTCTGTTTGACCAGCATGCGTTGAATCGTACCGGCCACGAGTTCGGCCTCGCGCGCGTCGTTTTCGGCCAGCATGATCCCGATCGGTTCGCCCCGGTCCAGGGTGGGCCGCAGTTGTTTGGGCGCGCGCAATGAGTTGTTCACGATCACCGCGTTCGCTGCCTCCAGGATCGTGGAAGTCGAGCGATAATTCCGTTCCAGGGAAACGGCCCGCGCGCCCGGGAAATCTTTTTCAAAACCGAGGATGATGTCCACTTCGGCGCCGCGCCAGCCGTAAATGCTCTGGTCGTCGTCGCCCACGACGCAGAGGTTCCGCGCGGGGCCGACCAGTTTACGCAAAAAATCGTACTGGGCCGGGTTCGTGTCCTGGAATTCGTCCACCAGGAAGTGGCGCCAGTGATGGCGGTACTTCGCCAGGAGGTCGGGACTGCGATCGAACACCACGGCCGGCAGGAGGATCAGGTCGTCGAAATCCAGCACGTTCAACTTGCGCAAACGTTCCTGGTAGGCGTCGAAGATCTCACCGAATTCATCGGGCCCCGGTTTGCCGCCGTTTTCCTCTGCGAACTGACGCGGGTCTTTGCGCGAATTCTTGCAAAGTGAGATCAAAAAGCGAATCCCGTCCGCGCGCACGTCGGCGGGGTCCAGCGAACGTTCGCGGTACAGATCGGCCAGGACGCCCTCACTTTCCTCCGCCGCGAGAATGGAGTAGGGCGTGCGGTAGCCGGGGAGTGTTTCGATTTCCTTCTGTAAAATGCGATTGCCGAGCGAGTGAAATGTGCCCACGAACATGCCGCGCATGACTTTGCGCGACATCATCGTTTCAAGGCGCGCTTTCATTTCGCGCGCCGCGCGATTGGTGAAGGTCACCGCGACGATGTGCGCGGGCGAAATTCCGGACAGTATCATCCGCCGGATGCGGTGGGTGATGACCCGCGTTTTGCCCGACCCGGCGCCGGCGAACACCAGCAGTGGCCCGGTGAGGGTTTCCACCGCCGCGCGTTGTTCTGGATTCAGACCGTCGTTAGCCACCGGGGTGACATAATTCGAAAGCTGGCAGTCCCGCGCAAGAGAATTGTGGAGGGAGGCCGCTTTCCTGGCCTGAACCGGGCCAGGCACCGGCCATCCCTGGCGAGCGGTCGTTTTTGAATGGACGGCGGGTCCCCGGCGGCGAATTACGTCGCATGCCAGCAACCGCCAGCGGGTTCTTTCCCGCGCGCACCGCGCGCCTTTTTGAGCGAAACGACCCGGTATTGCGCGAAGGGCGGATCGGCCTCTATTGTAACCAGACCGCCTGGGAACCTGAAACCGGTTACCTGTTTCAGGCCCTGGCCGAACGTGGCAATCTGCGGCGGATTTTTCTGCCTGAGCACGGGCTGTTCGCCGAACTCCAGGATCAGGTCCCGCTGGGGACGGCGGACGCGGCACGGGTATACGGTTTCCTTGGCGCGGGCGACACGGAATTCGTTTCCCTGTACGGCCACGACGAAAACAGCCTCACCGTCCGCGAAGAATACCTGGCGGATCTGGACGCGCTCATCGTCGATATCCAGGACGTGGGTGCCCGGTATTATACCTTTCTCACGACTTTGAGTTACATCTTCGATGTTCTGGCGCGGCGCAAATTCGCGCTTACGGTTTACATTCTCGATCGACCCAATCCCGCCGGTCGACAGGTGGAAGGGATCGCGCTGCCGGAAGCCTACGCCTCGTTCGTGGGCCGGCCCGGCGTACCGCATCGCCACGGCCTGACGATCGGCGAACTCGCGCGCTTTTTTTATCACGACGCGGGCTGCGCGTTTCCGCTCGAAATCATTCCCTGTCGTAAAAAGGATTTCGAGCGCAATCCTGGCGATCCACCCGCCTGCGCCTGGAACATTCCCCCTTCGCCCAATATGCCCGGGCCGCGCACACCGCTGCTCTACAGCGGGCAATGCCTCTGGGAAGGAACGGAACTTTCGGAGGGCCGTGGCACCACTCGTCCCTTCGAAATTTTCGGCGCACCGTACTGCGATTTTGTTTTTCGCGAAAAAGGACCGGCCGCTCCCGGCGCCATGCTGCGGCCCCTGGCGTTTTTACCGGCTTTCCACAAACACGCGGGCACGACCTGCTTCGGGTTCCAGATTCTCCTGGACGGGCGGCCTTACCATTCCCTGGCGCACTCCCTGCGTTTACTACGATTTTTTCGCGAAAACTCCGGTGATTTGTTTGAATGGCGCAAAGGGCCCTACGAATTCCGCTCGGACCGCCCGGCGATCGAACTCCTGGCCGGGGACCCTGATCTTCTGGACTACCTCAGGGGTGAGACCTCGTTCGAGCGGGCCGCGGAGGCCATGGCCGCGGGCGAGGAAGCCTGGTTGCGCGATGCGCGGGCGTTCCTGCTGTATCCGGACGCTCTGTTTCGAGCCTCGTTGGGCGATTGAAGTGAATTTTTTGTTGACTCGCCTCTCTTTGATACATAGAACTGTCCATAAAAAAATATGGAATTCGAGTGGGATGATGAAAAGAATGCTTCGAATACCGAAAAGCATGGTCTTTCATTTGAAGAAGCTCAGTTCGCATTCCGGGATCCGAAACGCGTCATCGCAGCGGACCACAGGCATAGCACGAAGAAAGAGCAAAGGTTGTGGGTAGCTACGGTAAGATTCACCTTGCGGAATAATAAAATCAGAATATTCGGTGCAGGGTACTGGAGGGAAGGAAATGCCAAATACAGGGAGAAAAATTCAATATAAGAAGGCCCCTGGTGATATAGCCGGGGCGATTAGTGCTTCAGAAATTATTGAGGATTTCCTGCCGCGGCCTCAGGACCTGGTTTTAAAGAAGGAGACCGTTAAAGTTACCATGAATCTGAGTAAGGAAAGTGTTGAATTTTTTAAGAAACGTGGCAGAAAGTATGGGGTTCCTTACCAGAAAATGATTAAAACCCTGGTCGACAAATATGTCGAACGCTACGGTCACTCTTAATAGCGCAAGGCTAAGGCCGACAGTATGCGAGAGGGAAACGCATTCTCTGTTTCGGGCCTCGTTGGGCAGAATGAAGTGCCTTTTTCGCATAAGTGTCCACAAACGTATTTTTTAGCTAAATCCTGGTAAAAAAACTGACCGGATGTGGAAAAAGAATTTGCCGGACCCTTCGTAATAAAGCGATCCTGGTCGGGTGAATGCAGTCAGCGATTATCGCCACGGATTTCGCCGGGGACTCGGGTTCGCCGCTGGCCTCCTCGTTCCCTTTGTTTTGCTTCTGAGTGGAATATTACTGGCCGATTCCCTGTTTCAATTTTCGCCTGGCGATCTCATATCCGCCGCTCAAATAAACAACAATTTCCAGGAACTGCGGGGCGATATCGATACGGTAAGCACCGATCTGGAAACGGCGCGCTCGAACTTGCTCGCCCCTGTCGGCAGCATCGTCGCCTGGCACAAACATGTGCAGGGTGGCGGTCTGACAATTCCCGGCGGCTGGGTGGAGTGTAACGGTGGAACCGTGAATGATCCGGATTCGCCCATCCAGGGAGCAACCATTCCAAATCTAAACGGCGCGGCTTCCTATAACTCCCCCGGCTTCGGGTCCGCCGAACGTTTGTTTCTGCGCGGCGGCACTACATCCGGGGCCGGCGAAGATGATATGTTTGAAAGCCATACGCATACGTATGATAGTGAGTCCGAATCGGGAGGATGGGGCGGAACGAATGATGGTGCCAGGCACGTAACGGAAAACCGGATCGGGGGCGTCTCAACCGGGGCCACCGGTGGTTCGGAAACTCGCCCCAAAAACATGTCCGTCGTCTGGATCATGCGCGTGAAGTGAGCGCGTATTTGTTCCGATCTATCGCGCGTCCGCGCCCTGTCGCAAGCGGTCGTGTGCGCGTAATTGTTCGTGCATGCGCATGAACTCCGCCGTTTCCTGGCGAATTTCCCGCTCATCCCCGGCGAAGCTCGCCGCCCAGGCATCGCGTCCGTCGGACGGGTCTGGCGCAAAAGGTCCGCGTCGCAATTCTAAGCGAAAATCAAACGGCGCGAATTCGAAACCCCCGTCGCGCGCGCCGGAGTACAAAAACGAATAATCACGATCGGGTGGCAGCAGCCCGAAGAGCACGATGCCCTTGAGGCTGTGTCCCGCGGCCAGCAGCGTTCGTTCCGCGTGCAGGGCTTCCAGGCGGGCCAGGTCCTGTGCCCGGCGTTCTTCGATTTCCAGCCGCGATCCGGTGAAGCGCGCGCTCGCGGCCCGAAACCAGTCGGGCACGGGCAGGTGATAGGCGAAACTGTCTTTCTGCTCGAAGGCCCAGGCGTAGGGCAGGCCGCCGGCGCCCGCGCCGAAATACTCGCGTTCATAGGCGGCGGGTGAAATGGCCGGAAACTCTTTTTCACCGGATAACATTCTGATTTTAAACCGGCGAAAATCGACCCGGAGAATTTCGTGGCCGCCATTAAAAACATCCAGTTCGACGGCCACCAGATCCGGCACGCGCGTTCCGATTCGGCCGGACGGGAAAAGTCGCCGGGCGATGGCTTCGATACGTTTTTTCGTGAGGAACGTGACTTTTGTTCGGACCCCGCGGTCATGAACGACGAAGCGTAATCCCCGCCCGCCGTCGAAGGTCTGGACGACCGGGGAATCGACCCGGGGATAGATCAGAATCGCGAGATCGGTGTGTGTGGCGCAGGCCACGCAGGCGGCGCACAGAATCGCCGCCGGTAGCGCCGGGGTCGCCGCGAGGCCGGTCAGGAGCCGGAGCATCAGTCTGTTTTGAGCACGGCCAGAAACGCGTCCTGGGGAATGCTGACCGAACCGACCTGTTTGAGGCGTTTTTTCCCCTCTTTCTGTTTTTCCAGGAGTTTACGTTTGCGCGAGATGTCGCCGCCGTAACACTTCGCGGTCACGTTCTTGCGGAGCGCGGAAATGTTTTCGCGCGCGATCATCTTCGATCCGATGGCCGCCTGCAGCGGAATCTGGAACTGATGACGCGGAATGAGTTCTTTGAGCTTCTCCACCAGCGAGCGGCCGCGGGCCTCGGCCTGGCTGCGGTGGACGATCATGGCCAGGGCGTCCACGGGTTCGGAGTTCACGAGAATATCAACTTTCACGAGATTACTTTCGCGGTAGCCCATAATTTCGTAGTCAAGGGAAGCGTAGCCGCGCGAAAGCGATTTAAGGCGATCGTAAAATTCATAGATCATCTCAGCGAGGGGCAGGGCGTACACAAGCTGGACCTTGCCGTCTTCCAGATACAGCATGGTTTCCTGTTCGCCACGCTTGTCTTTCAACAGACCCATGATCCCGCCGAGGTATTCCGGAGGCGTGAGTACCGTGGCCTTCGTATACGGTTCCTCCATTTTTTCGATGCTGACCGGGTCCGGCCAGGCGGCGGGGTTGTCGATCGTATGCAAAATGCCCTTGCGATCCGTGATCCGGTACTGGACGGAGGGGGCCGTATTTAATAAAGAAATATTAAATTCTCTTTCCAGGCGTTCCTGGACGATTTCCATGTGCAGGAGGCCGAGGTACCCGACGCGAAAGCCGAAACCGAGCGCGGCCGAACTTTCTTTTTCAAAGACGAGAGCCGCGTCGTTCATCTTCAGTTTCTGGATGGCGTCCGTGAGCAGTTCGTAATCCTCGCCGTTCACGGGAAAGAGGCCGGAAAAAACCATCGGTTTGGCCTCGCGGTAGCCGGGCAGGGGCTCCACCGGCTTGCCGGCCAGGGATACGGTATCACCCACGCGCGTGTCTGCCACCGACTTAATGCCGGCGATGATGTAACCGACCTCACCCGCCGAAAGCGTTTCGCGGGGATGATTGCCGAGGGTCATGATCCCGATTTCGGTCACAGCGTGCGATTTGGCCGTGCTGGCCATGACGATGCGATCCTGCTTTTTCACGGTTCCGTCGAACACGCGCACTTTCATCACTGCGCCGGAGTAGGGATCGTAATACGAATCGTAAATGAGAGCGCGCAGCGGGGCCGCCGGGTCGCCCTTCGGCGCCGGGATGTATTTCGCGACGGCTTCCAGAACCTGGTCCACGTTCTCGCCCGTTTTGGCGCTGATTGGCACGGCCATGTCCGGGTCCAGGCCGAGCGATTTGTCGATGAGGCGACGGGCGCCTTCCACGTCGGCCGCGGGCAGGTCGATTTTATTGATGACGGGGATGATCGCCAGATTATGTTCCATGGCGAGGTAGAGATTGGCCAGGGTCTGGGCTTCGACGCCCTGGGTGGCGTCCACCAGTAGCAGCACGCCCTCACAGGCGGCGAGCGACCTGGAGACCTCGTAGGTGAAGTCGACGTGGCCGGGGGTGTCGATCAGATTGTACAGGTATTCGGACCCGTCAGCCGCGAAAAACGGAAAGGTGGCCGAATTGGACTTGATGGTGATCCCGCGCTCCCGTTCGATATCCATCGTATCGAGGATCTGATCCTTGCGGGTCCGGTCGTTCGTGACGTGGGCCAGTTCCAGCAGGCGGTCCGCCAGGGTCGATTTACCGTGGTCGATATGGGCGATAATGGAAAAATTCCGAATTCGGGAAATGTCGACCTTTTTGCTCATTGAACATCGCCAGGGTTCCTGACATAACTCCTCTGGCAAAGCATTAAATCGTAGTCTTGAGGGGGACCCAATCTGCGCAGCAGATTGAACCCGTGTCCGTGCGACCCATAGGGAGCCCGGGCCTTATGAACGCGGTCCCCCTCAGGCTCCCCCGCACCGGGGGGTTGCGGTCCCCCCGGACCCCAACGCCAATCGTTGTTTTTGAACGAGGTCAGCGTCCCGGGACGCCTCACTGGATTATGTCTCTTTAGTAAAGTTTCTTAAGTTTCACGTGAAACAGATTTTGCGAAATTCGGAGTGGTTGTGGTGGGACAATTCTGGACGAAATTTTTCCGGACCCGGTTTCTGGGACACTACGCAGAGGACGGGTATCCGTCTTCCTGGGCTCGCCCGGGGACTATTCATCTGTTGGCCTTTTTTTTGCTTGCGCCTTTCGCGCTCGCGCTGGCCGCCGGTTGCGCCGGCCCGGGCGAACGCCCGGCGTCCATGCCGCATTTCGCGGATCTGGCCCGCCTGCGGGCGTACGAATCGCGGCGCGTTTCCAGTCGCGACCCGGGCGGCGGCAATGACGACGGGAACTGGGGCGCTCCGCTCGGCCCGGGCGAACGCCGGGTGATCGGGCAACTGGCGGGGCCGGGAATTATTCGCCATTTCTGGTTTACATTGTCTTCTCGCGAAACCGCGCATCTTAAAAATATCGTGCTCCGGCTCACCTGGGACGACGCGGCCGGGCCGAGCGTGCTTGTGCCGATCGGCGATTTTTTCGGGCTCAACCTTGGCGAATATGTCGAGTTCGAATCGAGCCTTATTTCGGTGGGCCAGAAACGCGCGCTCAACGCTTTTTTCCCGATGCCGTTTCGCGCCTCCGCGCGGATCGAACTGGAAAACCAGGGCCGTCTGCCGCTCCAGGCGTTTTATTTTAACGTGGATTACGAACGGTACGACAGGCTCCCGGACGATCTGGCTTATTTTCACGCGGCATACAACCAGGCCACGCCGACGCCCGGAACCATCACCGGCTGGAAAACGAATCGCGATCCGCGTATTTTGCAGAGTCGCAACGTGGACGGCGCCGGCAATTACGTGATCCTTGATACGCGTGGCCGCGGCCATTTCATCGGCGTGACCCATGGCATCGTCCAGAAACAACCCGACTGGTGGGGTGAGGGCGATGAGATGTTTTTTTTCGACGACGAACCCGCTCCGCGCGTCCACGGCACGGGCGCTGAGGACTATTACCTGGGCGCCTGGTGTTACGGGAGCTGTACGGGAACGGCGGCGGGTCGGCCCTTTGCCTACTCGCTGTACGGGAACCCCCTGAACGGCGGTCACCGACCGGGCGCGCGCTGGCTGGTCTATCGGTTTCACGTGGAATCGCCGCCGGTGTTTCAAAAAGCTTTACGGGTGACGATCGAACACGGGCACGCCAACCATCGCTCGGATGATTACTTTACCGTGGCCTACTGGTATCAGGTGCCGGCCCGGGCCCTGTCTGAACTCCCGCCCGCGGCTGCCCGCGTGGCGAAATTCGCCGAATAAAAGGGTTTTTCGGGTGTTTGGCGCCTGCGACCCCCAATTTCATTATTGCGAGTCGGGGGTGAGCCTGAATTCTGGCCGGACAGGTTGCTGAAACAGGGCGCATATGTTTTTTTCCAGGGCGCGATTTTTTATCATCCCATTTTCGACCCTCTGGTTCCTGGCGTGCGCCTGCGCGGTCTACCAGGCGGAGCGCGACGAACGCGAACTGCGCCAGATTGAAAACGATATTCTGATTCTGAACCACGCCGGAGCGGTGCTGGACACCGTGTATCGTGGCAGCCGCGGTCGACCCAATATCATCGGCAGCGTAGAGAAGGCCGCGCGCGGAAATGAAAATTCGCGGGATCAACTGGCGGTTCAATTACGATTTATCCAGGACTATCTGCGCAAAGTTCCCCCGCTGCATTCGGACATCCCCGAGGCCGATCAGTTTCAGCGCAGCCGTGCCCGGTTACTCGCCGTCAGCAGCGCGGAAGCCTCGATACAAATTTACCGCGCGCTCCGCGCCGATATCGAGCATACGGTGGACGCGCTCGAAAAGAAAAAAGCGACCTTTGCCGGGTCCGCCCGACGGGCGCGCAAGTTTCTGGCGACTCCCGGTGGCACGACCTGAGCTCGCGATTGTCGCCCCCGCGGCGCGGGCGATTCTGGTCCGGTTCCGCTTTCACTCTTATCGCGCAAATTTGATTGCTTTTCTTTTCTGACAGCGCCAGTTCTTCGAAAATTCGATTGTAGGCGAAACGAAAGGTCCCGAACCTGTTCGCGTACTCTTCGCGCGTTCACGGCGCGTTCGCGTCCGGATCACATGCAGCTACTAAAAAAAGATCTGCCAATCAGTCTGTGTCCGCTCCGGGAAAATCCGCGCGGAAAAAAATACCAGGGGCGCCTGTACGCGATGAACGATAGTTTTCTCCAGATTTTCGCCCCGGAGAGCACTAAAATCGAACTCGGTTCGGAACTCCAGGCGGAGTTTCAGATCGACGTGCATAATTTCAGTTTCGAATGCGTGGCGGTGCGCCTCGCGGAAAACCTGGTGTTCGTGAATCGCCCCAGCGTCATTCGAAAATCGCGCCAGCGTGAAGGTCCGCGCGTCGCCATCGAGATGCCGATTTTTTATACGATCTGGTCCGAACACGGCCGCTTTGAGGCCACTTTAAAAGATGTGAGCGAAACGGGGATCCGCATTGTGGGTCGCAATCCTTTGAAACAGCAGATGGTGGTCAGCCTTGACGTGTATTTCCGGGATTCGCGCATTCGCATCATCTGCCAGGGCCAGGTGGCATGGACCAAACCGACGGAAGAGAATCATTATCTGTACGAATCGGGCATCCAGTTCACCACGATCTCCAACGAAACAAAGTCGAACCTGGCGCTCTACCTGCTCGATAAAATGTCCACCCAGCCGCTGGTTGAATCCCGCAGGGCGTGAGCAGCGCCGAACCGCATGGGCCGTTTCTTTTTTAGTCGGCAATTTTCCGGCCTGAACCAGGATTCGCCCTGAATCATGAAAAATCCAGGCCGAATCGTACCAATCGCCATTTTGCTGTTGATCGGGGCGCTGGTATTGTTCCTGGGGCTGACCCCGTCTCGCATCGATCCGGTGGCCTTTGAGCCGCCCCCGCCGCGTCCGCTGGACGGGGTGCTCGCGCCCAATGAACTTCTGGCCGGAGCCGAACTGATCGGCAGGGGTAGGATCGTAGGGCCGGAGGCCCTGGCGCTGGACGCCCAGGGCACCATCCACGCGGGCCTGGATGACGGGCGGATCGTGCGCGTTTTTCCGGACGGGCGGATCACGGATCTCGCGCGGACCGGTGGTCGTCCCCTGGGCATGAAGTTCGGCCCGGGCGGCCGGCTGTTCGTTTGCGACGCGTATAAGGGGCTTCTGGCCGTTAACCCGGACGGCGGAATCGAAACTCTCACGCGTGAGGCCGACGGCGTGCCGTTCGCCTTTACGGACGATCTGGACATCGACGCGCGGGGTACGATTTACTTTACCGACGCGAGCGATACCTTTCACCAGAAGGAGTATCTGTTCGATCTGCTGGAGGGGCGACCGCACGGCCGTCTTTTACGTTACGATCCGAAAACAAAAAAGACCACGACCCTGCTGCGTGATCTGTATTTCGCGAATGGGGTGGCGCTTTCACAAACAGAGGACTTCCTGATCGTCAACGAAACCTACCGCTATCAAATTCGCCGATTCTGGTTAAAAGGGCCGAATAAGGGAAAAAGCGACATTTTTCTGGAAAACGTTCCCGGCTTTCCGGATAACGTGACCTCCAATCGCCGGGGCCTGTTTTACGTGGCGTTGTTTACAATTCGCAACCCGCTGATGGACCGGATTCATCCGCGGCCCTTTCTGACCAGGACGATGGCGAAATTACCGCGTCTGTTCTGGCCGAAACCGAAACCCTACGGCTTCGTGCTGGTGCTGGACGAACGGGGCAATATGGTCCGCAGCTTCCAGGAACCCACCGGTCAGCATCTGAAAGAGATCACCTCGGCCGTGGAATGGAAGGGGCATCTTTACCTGGGCTCTTTACACAACGACCGGATCGGGAAGTTTAAGCTGCCTTAGCCCGCGCCAGGTTACAACGATCGCACGCGAATGCCGTCGCGGATCCGGTCGCCGGGGTAGACGATGACTTCGTCCTGGTCGCCGAGTCCTTCCGTGATCAGAGCCGACGCCGGTCCGCGCATGGCGACTTTCACGACCCGCAGGCGCGCCCGACCGCTTTCGACTTTGAACACGGCCCATTCGCGCTCCTGGCGAAACAGCGCGCCCGCGGGCGCGATGATCGCGTTTTCTGCGCGGTGGACGACGATTGAACATTCCACGCGGTAACGGTCGCCGAGCGTGTTCCAGAGTTCGGGTGCGGAGGTGATATCGGCGAGGATGCGCACGCGCTGTTCTTCCACGCCGAGGGCCGAAACTTTTGTAAAGGCCGATGGTTCGACGCGGCGAACCTTCGCCTCCAGGGGGGAAACCCCGCCCCAGCGTTCGACCAGAACGGCCGCTTCCGGTTTAACCTGAACGGCGTCACCGGTAAGCGCGTCGATGACGATCTCCAGCGAAGAAGTATCGCCGACTTCCATGATGAGCTCGCCCTGCTGAATCGGGCCTTCGGACTCGCGGGTGACACCCAGCACGCGCCCCGCCACGGGCGAACGAACGGGACGCGCATCGTCCCACTTTACGTACGCGAGAATCTGATTTTTTTCGACCGGATCCCCGGCGTGCACGGTGACGCGCTGGAGGACACCGCTCACCGGCGAAAGCAACGCGAACTTCTCGCGGACCCGCGTGATACCTTCTTCTTTGACGATCTGTTCGTACCGGCCGCGTTTCACCAGGGCGATTTCAACCGGCTCGGCGGCGGGGATCAGGGCCCAGACCACCAGGAGTACAAAGAACCCGCCGCCGGCGGTATAGTACCATTTCGTTTTTAAGAGGTTCAGAATGTTCTGAATTCGTTCCATATCAGTACCTATTCGCGCATTTTCAGGACAGCCACCAGGTCCAGGGTCTGGATGCGATGACGCAGGGTGGCGATGCTGAGCAGGCCCGCGCCGAAAACAATCCCGCCCGACATCAAAAACGTTCCGAGATTGATCGTGACCGGCAAATTTAATCCTTCCGTATTGATACTGGCGATCGTCAGATGGGCGAACCAGACGCCGAGCAGGCAACCGAGAGGAATCGCCAGCGCCATCTGAAATAAAAGTTCTCCGGCCAGTATCTCAAACACTTCACGCCGTGTAAATCCGAGAACGCGCATCGTGGCGATGTCACGGTTGCGTTCGGAAAGCGAAACCATGGCCATGTTGTACACCACACCGAAGGCAATGACGCAGGCGAAGAGCGTGAGGATGAACGCGAAGGCCAGGACCATTTTGGTCATGGTCTCCTGAAAGATTTGCATGGCCGCGCGCCGGGTGTTGACCGCGGCGATTCCAGGAAATCGTTTGAGGCGACTGTACAGCGCGTCCGCCGCCATTTCGTCCACGCGCAGGGCGGCCTGGTTGACGGTACCCTGTTCTTTGAGGAGGCGATTCAAATAATCACGTTCGATGTACGCGCCGCCACCGATGTATTCTTCCACCGTGGCACTGAGCAAAATCTGGAATTCGGGGCGACGGCCTTCCAGGACTTCCATGCGGATCATTTCTCCCGGGCGCACCCCGATGCGCTCGGCCAGTTTCCGGTTCATTAAGATCCCGTCCGGTGGCAGGTTGAGTCGCCGAAAATCACGATCAAGGAGCTGGCGGAGTCTCGCGTCACGCGGCAAACCGAGGAGCCCTGTTTCGCGGTTGCGGTGCTCGCCGTGGATCCGGACGGGCAGAACCCGGTAGCCCTCCGCGTACATGACACCAGGCTGGTTCTGGAGTTCGCGAATGGCCCGTTCGGACACGGGATAATTGAACGCGACCTGGGCGTCCTCGCGCTGGATATGCGTGTACTGCACGTACAGCATCTGAGCGAACATGTCGGAGAAAAAGAATCCGAGCACGAGAATGACCACCGCGAACGCCAGACCGACGATGGCGAGCCCGGTGCCCACCGGCTTAAGCGTTATGTTGCGGATGATCATCCGCCCGACCGTACCGAACAGTCGCGTCAGATGCAGACGTTCCCCGATGCTGGCCCGGTACACGGGCGGGGCAGGGGGCCGCATGGCCTCGGCCGGCGGCAGGCGCATCGTGGCCCACAGGGTATTCAGAACTCCGCCCGCCGCCGCCCCGTAACTTACGAACGCGCCAACGACGAACTGAATCGGGTGAAAGCGAATGGCCAGGCTTGGAAAGCGATAGAAGTCGCGATACATCTCGGTCATTTCGCGGCCCATCCATACGCCCAGCGCGAATCCGGCGAGGGTGCCGATCGTGACGATGATGCCCACGATCTTGAAATAATGAATCGCGATCGTCAGATTGTCGAAGCCGAGCGCCTTGAGCGTGGCGACCTGCTCGCGCTGCTTATTGACCAGACGCCCGATCACGACATTGAGCAAAAACGCGGCGACTCCCAGGAAGATGCCGGGAATGAAATAGGCCTGCACCTCGAGCTGTTCGATTTCGTCGCTCAGGAAGGTGTGCGATCCCTGGTCCTTGCGCCCGTACGAGCCCAGACCGCCGTACGGGCGGAGGAGTTCGTCGACTTCATGGATGACAGTTTCGACGTGGGCCGCCGTGGAAAGGTCCAGACACACGCTGTTGAACGCGCCGCGCTGGTCGAGCGCTCCGGCCAGCGCCCGCCGCGAGATCCAAAAAACGCCGAAGTGTTTATCGTCCGGCATCGGATTCGCACCGCGAAAAGCGTATACATATTCAGGCGAAAGCGCGGTGCCGACGATCAAGAAACGTCGGTAGCGGCCGTTGAGAATCGCAGCGACACTGCGACCCGGTTCGAGGCCATTGGCGACGGCGAAGCCTTCGCTCACGAGTACCTCGCCCGAATGATAGGGCTCGGGCAGGCGACCGCGCCGCAGATGGACGCGGTTGAGAAGCTGGGGACCCTCGTCGGGCAGAGAGACAAAGCGACCGACGGAAGGGTCGCCGTTCGCGCCGGTCTCGGCGGGTGAGTCGCTGATGATATTGAGAATCGCGTCGTGCACAAGGCGCGACTCGACTGTCTGAACACCCGGAATGCGAGCGATATCCGCGACGAGATCAATCGGCGCGCGCTTCAGATCGCCGAATACGTCAGCGAAGCGGTACACTCCGTAGAAATTTTCCTGGGCCGCGCTCATCGAAGCGTACGCGGTCAGCGACGCGATCAACACACCCACACCGGCGGCCACCACCAGCGAAATCGTCAGAACCTGCGAACGCAGTTCGCGCAAATCCCGGATGGCTTTTAAATCCAGCGTATTCATTGATACCCCTGGCAGAAACGCGGCGCGTGTTTCACCATGATACGTCCCTGGGCGCGAGTTTCTTTTTGTTAAGAACTTCACGGACGATATGGCCATCGGCCAGGTGAATGACACGATCCGCGATGCCCGCGATCGCGGCGTTGTGGGTGATGACGACGGTTGTCGTTCCGATCTCGGCGTTGGCCTGGAAGATCGCTTCCAGGACCAGGATGCCGGTCGAAAAATCCAGCGCCCCGGTCGGTTCGTCGCAGAACAGCACGCCGGGGTTTTTGGCGATGGCGCGGGCGATGGCCACGCGCTGCTGCTCGCCGCCGGAGAGCTGCGACGGAAAATGATCGCGCCGATCGTAGAGGCCCACGAGTCGCAGTGCCTCGTCCGGCTGCATTGGATGCGACGAAATGTCGGTGACGAGCGCGATATTTTCACGCGCGGTGAGCGATGGAATCAGATTGTAAAACTGGAACACGAATCCGATATGCTCGCGACGATAACGCGTGAGCTCGGACTCACTCGCCTCGGTAAGCCGCCAGTCGCGGTACATCACCTCGCCGCTGCTGGGCACGTCGAGCCCCCCGAGGATGTTCAGCAGCGTGGACTTACCGCTGCCGGAGGGGCCCAGCAGGACGACGAATTCACCCGGGAACAATTCCAGGTCGACGCCGCGCAAGGCGTGTACCTCGACCTCGCCCATGGTGTAGGTTTTCCCGAGGCCCCGTACGGAAAATACGGGTTGATCGGTATGGCGGTCGGGTTGCGGCGGCGACATGATTCACGGCCAGCCTGGTTCGCCGGGCGTCTGGAAGCCAAACTATTTTTGACGGGAAGGAAAGCGGTTTTGGCAGGTCGCCCGTACGGGCCGGTAGAAAAAGATTGCCAATCAGGATTTGGAGACTGGAAAAATCGCATTTATTCGCTGGCTATAAGCTACACCCGCCAGGCCGCTTCACACGAAACCCCCTCCAAGGAAGAGCCGCAAGCCCGCGATTCCAAGGACGACCAGGTTCACGATCAACCCCGCTTTCGTTTTCGCGAGCGCCCCAATGATCGCGCCGAATCCGGCGATCAACAGGACGATCCAGTTGAGCCAGCCCAGCAGGGGAACGATTCCCGGGATCATAAAAACCGAGGCGACCAGACCGAACACGACGCTGACGATATTGAGAATAACATTCATGGTGTGAATGGTTTTCGTGCCAGATCGCGTGTCCACCAAAAACTACCAGGCTGCGGGGCGGGAGTCCGGCACCAGGGCCTTGACCGCGCCGGTTGCCCCGGAATCGCCTTCCGGTCAAAACTCGCGACGAAGCCAGACGGCGGGCCATTACAAAAAACAGGGAATGAATTTAATAAATTTTTTATGATTATTTTGGGCGGTTTTCGGTGATTTCACAACGATCACAAATTGTTTTAAATTGTGCGAATATAGACTCCCGGGCTGATGGCTTGAAACGCGAAAAACCCGCGCATTGAGGGTTTCAGAATGAAAAACTTCAAATTCAGAGCCGTCCTTTTTGTTTCACTGGCTGGCCTTTTTTCTTATCTTATTCTCGGCAACTGTGTGCAAAATTTTTTGCAATGCCCGCAGGACGTCCTGACCCTGAGGACAGAATGTTCTGAAGAAGTGGCAAAGGAGGAGCAGAGCGAGCTGAACCTTCTGGCCGCTCTGGGACTGGCTTCTTCCAGCGGCGGTGGTTCAGGCGGGGAAAGCGGCAGTTCTGAAAACGGTGGCGGAGAACCAGGCGGAGGCGGGAGCGGCGGAACAGGTTCCGCGGTGAGCGCGCCTGATTTTTATCCGGCTGCGGGAACATATTTTGAGACTCAGGTTATCTCGCTCAGTAACGGGACTGCGACTGCCCTGATCTGTTACACTACAAACGGAATCGACCCCGACTGCGATACAACTCCCGCCTGTTCCGTGGGTACTGAATTTTCCACCGATTTTAATGTATCGTCCACAACTACGATTAAAGCAATCGCCTGTCGCAACGGGTTTACCAGTTCTGGAATCGAGAGCAGGGTATTCACGATTCAAGTCCCGTCGCCCGGCGATGCGATCTGGGCGAGAAGTACTACCACATCCCCCGCCTACAATGTTTACTACGGGGTCAGGGTCGATGGCACGGGAAAAATCCACGCGGCAGGCGGTCAGGTAGGGACCGGCACCTACCGATATGGACCCGGATCCTCCTGGGGCACCCCGAGGAGTATCAGCACCGGCCCGCACGCCAGCGCCTTAAATCCTGTGCGTTTACAATTTACTATCAATGGAAGGGCCATTGAAGGCAATCATGCTTCCGGTGGAACACTGGCCGGACCCTTTCGTTCGGTGGCCATTGATAATTCAGAGAACGTGTTTACGGTCGGCTTTCAGGAGGGCACCGGTCTGTACTCCTACACCGGGAGTGGAAGCGTTGCGGGATCGGCCGCCGGTAATAACGCGACTGTCCTTAAATTTGGATCTCCGGGATGGGCGAAAACTGTAAGTGCCGGTAATAGTTCATCGGAATTTAAGGCAGTGGCAGTCAACAACTTTGGTCAGGTTTACGCCGCCGGGGTTCAGTCAGGCACAGGTACGAACAGCTATGGCACAGGAGCGTCCGTTGCCGGAATTTATTCCGGGATTAACGCATTGCTGGTAAAATTCGATTCGAATGGAGCCGGGCTCTGGGCCAGGAGCGTTTCGACCGGCCTCTACCATTCTGCTTTTAATTCAGTTGCCGTCGATTCTTCGGGGAATATTTACGCAGGCGGCCAGCAATTTCTGAATAGCGCCTATACATACGGTCCGGGGGTAAGCGCAACCGGTGCCGGTGGCGGCGGTAACAACTCCGTGCTTGTAAAATATAATCTATCCGGCACCGCACTGTGGGCGAAATCGATTACCGCGGGTTACTGGAGCACTCAATTCAACTCCATCGCGGTCGATAATTCCGGAAATGTGTACGCAGCCGGACTTCAGTATGGGACGGGAAGTTACTCATACGGTCCGGGAGTTTCGGTAGCGGGGCTGGGTTCCGGTGATAATGCTGTCCTCGTAAAATACAATTCCAGCGGTACCGCTCAATGGGCGCGAGTCGCGACGGCCGGCGGCTGGGGGTCCGAATTCAACTCGGTCGCGGTGGACGGATCGGGGGATGTGTATGTTGCGGGCTATCAGAATGGGACGATAAATTACACCTACGGACCGGGAGTAAACGTGGCCGGGGTGTCTTTAGAAAACAACGCCCTGCTTGTGAAATACAACTCCTCGGGTACAGCCCGGTGGGCCAGAAGTGTCACGGCTGGAAGTAACAAATCCCTTTTTTACGCTGTCACCGTAACCGGATCGTCAGTGATAACCGCTGGAAGTCAGTACGGTAACGGGAGCTTTACCTACGGCCCCGGGGTCAGCGTTGCCGGAGCATCGGCGTCTCCGGGTAGCAGTGCCGTCCTCGTAAAATACGCTCAGTAGGGTGTGACGCAAAATGTGACGCGATCCATGTCGCCCGATTCGTGGAGGGCAGCAAACCAATAAGCCGACCGTCGTGGATGACAGTCGGCCTATGGTCAGCCCGGTTACGCACTCTCGTTTGCGAGGAGTCCGTCCAGGTTGTCGTGCGCGGCGGCAAAACCTTCCTGGAAACCCATTTCGACAATCGCCTGGAGCGCTTCGGCCGAAGCAAATGTGATCACGACGTTGACGCGAGTCACGGAAGGGCCACCGCTGAAACTGACGGCCCAATTCATTCCGGGCGCGGACTCATCACGGGTGCCGTGCTCGTCGCAAAAACAATCTTCAACTTCAAAGCCCGAGGGCTTCGAGATCGCCTTGAAGTCCGCCCGCGCCCAGTGGCGCTCGCCCTCCGGGCCGTTCATGCTGTACAACCACATGCCCCCGACGCGAAAGTCCATGGAGCGGGTTTGGGCCTGCCAGGGTTTCGGTGCCCACCACTGATCCAGTAATTTACTTTCGGTCCATGCTCGCCAGACGCGATCGATTCCCGCGGCAAACTCTCGCTCGACAGTGAGACGTTTGTTTTCGGGATCCTTCGTATACGCCGTCTTATTCAGTAACTGTTTCATCTTCTTCCTCCTCGGGATTGGCCAGAAGGTCTTCCAGCTGTTCGAACCGCTGCCCCCACAGGGCAACGAACGGTTCCAACCAATCCGAAACCTGAGCCAGGCTGGCCGGTTTCAGCCGGCACAGGCGTTCGCGGCCCTGCTTCTCGATGGTGATTGCCGCGCACTCCTCGAGAACGCGCGCGTGCAGGGAAATCGCCTGTCGTGTTACAGCAAATTGCTCCGCAATCGCCCCCACGGTCTGTGGGTGCGTCAAGAGCATCTTCATCATCGATCGTCTGGTCGGGTCTGAGATTGCCTGGAATATGTCCCTTCTTGCCTTCATCTGTCAATCCGCAAGTATATACTTGCGGATTGAGCGCAAAAGAGCAAGCACTTTATTGCATAAAACTACAAATTTTTTTGAAGGTCGGTCAATGGAAGCGTGTGGCGCAGGAGACATAATCCTGATTATCGGAAGTTCCGGATTTTACTGGCATTGCATAACCAACGCCCTTATCGCAGGAGACTCCCTGTGCCAGAAGTAATGGGCCACAGTGCGTTTTTCTCCCGCATTAAGTCCGTCTCTATTTCTCAGAAGTGCGAAGAGCAAAAAACGTCCAGACGCCGGACAGGGTTTCAAAGCCGGCAAGCAAAATGAGAATTCCGGGAGCATCGTACATCAATACAAGTCCGCAAAAAAGGAGGAACTGGAGGACTCTCCCCTGGGTAGTCCAGCGAAAGAAAGCCACATTGTTGTCAAATGCGGAGCGAATATAGTAGTAAGAAAGCACTGCAAGGGCAATGCCAATTGCGCGTATCCAGATTTCCGCGGTGGGAGGCATTCCAAAGAGTGTCAGAAGAAAGTTTGGGATGATCAGAAGAATCGCAGCTTCCCCTCCCATATAGATACCGAATACGAGCATGCTAATCGCCGCGTGAGTCATAAAAACTCCTTTAAAAAATTAACCCGCATCCAGATTAATTCTCTTATTTGGAATGTCAATAGCTGAAAGGGTTTTGTGAACAAAATTATCGAGTCGCAGCGGTGGTTTCACCAGGGTGCAATATCCTCTCCGCCACGCATGCTGCGACGACGTTCGCCTCCGGGGGCAGGCCACTTGCAAGCGGTCTGTTCGAGGGCCCTGGGCCTGCTTTTTTTCAAATATCGAAATTTTCCGCGGTTTCCGGTTCCTGATCGCCATCAGGTTCCTGCGTCCCGGCCGAGCGCAAGGGCATTTGAAAACGTTTATCGCCGATCGTGAAGCGGACTGAATCCACGGCGTACACGCGCATGGGTTCGGTTTTTCCTTTCACACGGATCAGGAAGCGTCCGCTATATGTAACATCGCTGGCCAGTTTTCGAAAGGTCCCGTCCGATATCAAGACCCCGCCCACGGGCGCTTTTTTCTCCAGCCGGGCGGCCACGTTGACCGTATCGCCGAGGGCGGTCCAGTCCTTGCGGTCCTCCGTGCCGACGTTCGCCAGAATGACCGTGCCCGTATTGATGCCGATGCGCAGGTGGAGCGGTTCTTCGCCCGCCATGGCGCGTAGTTCGTTGATTTGAAAAAAATTATTCTGGAGTTCGACGGCCGCGCGCACGGCTGCCAGGGGATGTTCGAAGATGGCCATCACCGCGTCGCCCATGAATTTATCGATGCGACCTTCATTCTGTTGAATCGAACGGACGATGGCGCTCAGCGCAAGGTTCAGCAGTTCGACGATTTTTTTGGGCTCGATCGATTCGACTTTCTGCGTGAACCCCACCAGGTCGGCGAAGAGGATCGTCTGTTCGCGCACTTCTTCCGGCAGTTCCGTCCGCCCGAGTCGCACCATTTCGCGCGCGCGCGAAAGGACAAGCTGGGGGACGTACGGTTCGATCAGATTGATAATGCGGACGCTCGAGTCGATCGAACCCTCGCTCATCGGCCGCGGGCCTTTGATCGAAATCTCCTGCCAGAGTGTATTCACTTTCCCGTTTACCGTTCGATATCCGGACACGTTAAACAGGATGTCCTCGCTGCGCGTGTAATCGGGGACGTAGATGCGATAATTTTGAAACGTGCCCGGTTCACCGTCGTTGAACACGTCGGCCACGAATTTCCCGGGGAGCAGGGTGCGGAACAACTCGGGTTTTTCGAGCGGCACGCCAAGGCGACGCAACAGGGTACGCGAGCAGGCTTCCACCTGCCCTGTCGTTTCAAACCGTACGACGCCCAGTTGAATACGTTGAAAGAGACCCCAGACGAAAGCCAGCAACTCGCGGTTGCCGCGCAAAACTTTGACGCGTCCCGCTCCGGGCGCGAGCACCGGCACCGGGATGTCGATCCGCGCCACGGTGGAGTTTTCCTCGGTCAGGATGTCGAAGTTTTCCGGAGGGATGCCGAGGCCGCGCAGGGTCGCCGTGATGAGCGCGAGCCCCAGGCCGCCACCTTCCCGTTCGTCATCGCCTTCGCTTTCCAGCAATTCGTGCAGGCCGGTCATGGTCCGGGCGCGTTCCAGGCCGGCCGCGATCCGCCGCCGCTCGACTTCGGACGGGGTGCCTTCGTTTCGGATTTCCAGGCGAAACAAATCGCCAGAGAACCGGCCGGAAATTTCGATGTGCAGGCCGCGTTCCTGGCAGAGCCGGGCGAACCGTTCCGCCTGGTGTTCTTCCACCTCATCCCGGAACAGGTGCAGCCACTCGGTGTAATCGATTTCGTCTAAACCGAGTTCTTCTATAAAATACCGAAAATAGACCCGTTTGTAGAGAGCCTTGAGCGCGTTGGCGGTCAACTCGTACACGGAGGCGTACAGCGGTCCCCGGAAGCGTTCGGGTTCGATCGCGTCGGCGATCCGGTGGATACTGGTCTTGAGCTGAACGCTGGCCTCGGATTGTAAATCCAGCAGGCGAATGGAAAATTCGAGATCCTGTAAGGGTTGGGTCCTTGACGCGGTGGTCTGGGTCATAGTCTGCCTCGGGGGGATTGCCCTCCTGCGGGTAGCATGGGGAGTATGTTCGGGTTCTTCAAGAAAAAATAAACCGGGGTAACTGGCAGGACACGCAGGCCGGCTCCGCCGGCCATTCCCGCCTTGACGGGGTCGGCTTGAATCTCAGTCTGGCAATTTGGTACCGGCCCCGGCCCGAACCGAACCTTTATGAAAGCCGTACAGATGGTTCTTGCCGATGGCCTGACCTTCCTGAATGAACTCGGGCCCGCGCGCCTGGTGGGCCTGCTGGCCGGGGTGAAACTGGATCGCCTGATGGATCTGTCGGCCGCCCTGCCCCGCGCCAAAATCCTCCGTCTCCTGAAAGAAACCCGGACCGACCGCATCACGGCCATGATCGCGACCATGCAAAACGAAGATATAATCTACTTACTAAAAAACCTGCCGGAGGATGAGATCATCTACCTCATCCAGCACCTGCCCCGTGAGGAGTTGCTCGCCTGGCTCATGGAAGTATCCATCCAGGAAACAGCCGGGATCATCAAGTCCCTGGGCGCGAAAGACGCGGTACAACTCCTGCATTCCACGGGTATTGAAAAGGCCGCGGTCGCCCTGAAGATCATGAAAGCGCGCAAGATCAAGGAATTGATCGACTCCATCGGCCTGAAAGCGACGGGCGAACTCACCGGTGGCCTGGCGGTCAACGATTTGAAATTCTGGTTACGCAAACGGGGCGTGGAAGATTTGAAAATCCTGGTGCCCGGCCTGGGAGCGCAGAATTTGCTCAAACTGTTTCAGTTCCTGACTGTCCAGGAGGCGCTTTCGATCATCAAAGAAATCGGGCCGGAGCGCACCGTTCTGCTCATGCGTGAGAGTAAAAAAATGTCATTTCCGCGGCTGGCCAGGTCCGAACTGGCCGCCCTCGCGAAGCCGGAGGCCCGGAACAGAACGCGGGAGTCTATGAACAAGATCGGCCGCAAAACGAAAGCGACCGCGCCGACCGCGCGGACGGGGAAAAAATCGCCCCGGGCGAAAAAATCCGCAGCGACTGATCCGGGCACCTCCGGCGATTGATTTAAATCTCCTTTTTTCGATTATCCATGATCTATATCATGGATAATCGCGTTTGAATCCATAATACTTAAAGCGTGTCTTTTTAGGACATTCGCAAAAGCGCCAGATGCGGGACGCCGCCCGGACCGGAAACTGTCGGAGGAAAAATGGCTGAGATTATTGTACTCGGGGGAAATTTCGCGGGAGTATCCGCGGCTCTGGAGCTGCGTCGCAAACTGGGCCCGGAGCATACGGTAACCGTCGTTTCCCCGTCGAATAAATTCCTGTATGTCCCTTCCCTGATCTGGCTGCCCTTCGGTCGTCGGAAGCTGGAAAACATTACCTTCGATATTGAACCCGTGCTCAGTAAAAAAGGCGTTGTATTTCTGAACGACGCCGCCATACGCGTGCTGCCCGCGGAAAACACGATCGAAACCCGCGCGTCCGGTAATTTGAAATACGACTACCTTGTCGTAGCAACGGGCGTGAGCCTCAATTTCGGCATTCTGCCCCACCTGGACCCCGCGGAAGGTTTTGTCGAGACTATCGTAACCCCGCCGCTCGCGCAGAAAGCATACGAAGCGTTTGAACGATTGGTCCGTGAACCGGGTCCCGTTGTCGTCGGGGCGACCCAGGGCGCGAGTTGTATGGGCGCAGCGTACGAGTACCTGTTCAATCTGGAACGGGAATTGCGTCGTCGTGGAATTCGCAAAAAAGTAGAAGTGCACTGGATTACGCCCGAGCCGTTCCTGGGGCATTTCGGCATCGGCGGCATCACCGGCGGCGAGTCGATGTTAAAGGCCTTCATGAAAATGTTCAAGATAAACTGGACGGTGAACTCGGTCATCGAAAAAATCGAAAAGGAACGTATCGTTTTAAAAGACGGAACTGTGCTTCCATTTAAAATGGCGATGTTGATTCCACCCTTCGTCGGCGCGGAGGTCGTCCGCAGTTCACCACACCTGGGCGACGAAAAAGGTTTCGTACCGACGAACGACGGCTATCAGAGCCTTCAATTCCCCAACGTATTCGCGGCCGGCCTGGCGGTCCAGGTCCAGTCGCCCTTTACGAAATGCGCGGCGCCGTTCGGGGTCCCGAAAACCGGTTTCCCCAGCGACATCCAGGGCAAGATCGTGGCCCGGAACATCCGGTCGCTCGTAACCGGAGACGGTAAATGGAAGCAGATGCCGTTCGGTAAAATCCCCGGTATCTGCGTGCTTGACGCCGGCAACAAAGAAGTCTGGATCCTCACGAACCACCTCTTTCGACCACGACAGTTCGAGTTGATGTTGCCGAACGTATTCGCGAGCACCGGCAAGTGGATCCTCGAAAAGTATATGTTGTTTAAGAATCGTCACGGGCTCGCTTATTTGCCGTGAAGTTTTCGGTAAAAAATTTCCGCTGATTTTCGCGCAATAAGTGTTCATCCGGCCGAAGCGGATATATTTTTAGCGCGCGTCGCTGTCGAAAATATGTTTTCGAATGGCTTTCAGCACGCGGTTCAGGAGCCGCACCAGCCGGATCAGATGGCGATCGCCAAGGTCCGCGCAGAGGTCTTCCAGGTAACTGAGCGAATCCTCCAGTTCCTCCAGGACGGAAATCAATTCCGGTTCGCGATTCACGACCATCCATGCTATGAACGGGTAGTTCTCCTGGCGAGATTATTTTGCGCAATATGCAGTGTTCCCCGCGTTATAATGAAAAATTTAACGATTTTTTCTTGCGATGAGGACCTGGTTTGCTGTTTGATTCAGATTTCCAGCAGACGCCGCGCGTTTCCGAAAAAAATCGAGTCTTCGATTGCGGGTCCCAGTCCAAGGCGCGTGATGGCCGCTTTTTGATCACCGTACGGGTAGGGCACATTGGGAAAATCGGACCCGAACAGAATCCGGTCGTGGTTTCGTAAAAAAAACTCCCGCCCCGGACAGTTGTTGTGAAACACTTCCGTGTGAACACAGTTCATCGCCGTATCGAAGTAGACGTGCGGAAAATCGAGCGCCAGTTCAGGGTAATCGCCGTATTCAAACGCGCCGCAATGCGCAACGACCACCCGTAAATTCGGAAATCGTTCGAGCACCCGCCGCAGGCGACCGGCCCCGTCCGTGGCCGCGTACACCGGGCCCGAACCCGGATGGCACACGAGGACACGGCGACGCTCCGCCATGATTTCGTACGCCGGCCAGAACCGTTCGTCATCGATTTCTTCGCCCGATACGAACGGATGCAGCTTGATCCCGAAAAAGCCGAATTCCTCGAAGAGCCGGCGGGCGCGCTCCCCGACCCGGCCGTCGCCCGCGAAGATTGTGCCGAAGGGAAGCAAGACCGGGCGTCGCTCAGCCTCACGCCGAATGAAATCGTTCAGCGCGTCGGCCATGTCCGGTTTGTGCGCGTACACGAGGGTCGTACAGCGCGCCACGCCCTCATTTCGTAAAGTTTCTAAATGTTTGTCCTGGGAAAGTTTGTAGCGGATCTTCCAGAGCCCGTTCGACTGTGATTCGAAAAAACGCCAGATCGCCCGAAACACCGCGGGCGGAAAATAGTGCACGTGCATGTCGATGATGTTCGCGGTCATGGTGGCAGGGAAGATACGCCCAGTGCGCGGTCCAGCACGAGTCGGACTTTCCCCGCGCGCGGGACCTCCGCCTTGACCGCGAGGATCAACCGGGCCTCGTCCGCGCTGATCCAGAGCATGGTTTCGCCTGTACTGCGAAAAAGTCCGCTGGTGCGAATCAGCGGGCGCACGACGAAGGCGGGCATTCGCCGTTCGACGCCGTTGATGGTCTGAACAATGTCGCGCCGCTCCAGGATTTCCATCTTGAGCTGCGAGAGTTTGAGGTCGTCGAAGACCGGTATCATAAACGAAGTGCCCGGTTCCGCGCTGTCCTTGCTGAACGAGCGGTTGAAATAAATGGCGCTGAGCATGTCCTGAAATTGTTCCGGCAGAGCCTCGACGGCGCCCGCGCCCTGCTTCCAGGGGGCATCCCCGCGGTCGTTGCCGCTCAACTCCCGCTGGGTCCAGACCGCGCGGTGGCGTGCATGATCGAAATAGACTTCGTACTGCCGCCTGTACCTGCCTTCCTGGAGTTGTTTGGAGTTATAAACCGTGCGCCGCCGCACAGGATCGAAGAGGCTGACGATCTCGTTGCGGACCGGAAAAAACCGGTCCATGAACGACGTGCCGCGCGCCGCGCTCACGAAGCGGTGCAGCGGGCCGCCGTCCGGCCCGGTTTCCTGGCGCACCTCCATGCGGGCTTCCCCGGCGGTCAGCACGCCCCATTTAATTTTATAAATGAGCGTTTCGCCCGGTTCGTAACCGCGTGCGGCCAGGGCCGCCGGCAGGCAGAAAAACAGGAAAAGTACTCTGACAGGGTGGATCCGAGGCATACTGGTCCCCTGACATTAGACGAAGCGGTTGAAGTTCTGGTTCGCGCGCCAGGGGGCGACGGACGGCCCTCCGGCCGGAGCACCCGGCGGCCCGCTTGCCCGCGCTGGCCCCTCCGGGCCGGGCGCCCTGCGCCTGGAAGCTAAGGGTCAGCCTCCCAGCCGTTTTTTCATGGCCGCGCCGATCTCAGCGGGCGACGCCACGACGGTAATGCCGGCGTCGCGCATGGCGTCCATTTTACTCTGCGCGGTGCCTTTGCCGCCGGAGATAATGGCGCCCGCGTGGCCCATGCGTTTGCCGGGCGGCGCGGTCTGGCCGGCGATAAAGCCGACTACCGGTTTTTTCACGTGGTCCTTGATCCAGGCCGCAGCGTCTTCCTCGTCCGTGCCGCCGATTTCGCCGATCATGACGATGCCTTCCGTTTGCGGATCGTTGTTCAGCAGTTCGATCGCGGCGCGGTGTTTCGTTCCGATCACGGGATCGCCCCCGATGCCGATGCAGGTGCTCTGGCCCAGGCCCTGCGCGGTTAACTGGCCCACGGTTTCGTAGGTCAAAGTGCCCGAACGCGAAATCACGCCGACTTTGCCTTCTTTATGGATGAATCCTGGCATGATCCCGATTTTCGCTTTCCCCGGGCTGATGACGCCGGGGCAGTTGGGGCCCACCATTCGCGTTTTGCTACTCTTGAGGACTGTCCAGAGGCGGGCCATGTCGTTGGCGGGAATGCCTTCCGTGATACAGACACAGAGCGGAATTTCGCAGCCGACCGCTTCGAGAATGGCGTCCGCGGCGAAGGGCGGCGGTACGAAAATAACCGTGGCGTTCGCGCCGGTTTCGCGGATGGCTTCGAATAAAGTATTGAATACGGGCACGCCGTGTTCGCTTTTCGTGCCGCCCTTGCCCGGGGTGACCCCGCCGACAACTTTCGTGCCGTATTCGATCATCTGGCTGGTATGAAAGCCGCCTTCTTTTCCGGTAATGCCCTGCACCACCAGCCGCGTGTTATTGTCTACGAGTACAGCCATTGTTTTTTCCTTTGCGCGAAGTATTGAAAAAAGTACGATTCCCGCGTCCCGCGTTTTATTTTTTGATCGCGGCGGCGACTTTGTCCGCGCCCTCTTTGATTTCGCTGGCGGTAATGACCGCGAGTCCGGAGTTATCGAGAATTTCGCGCGCTTTCTCCGCGTTCGTTCCCTGCAGACGCACGACCAGCGGGACATTGATGTCCACCAGTTTGGCCGCTTCGACGATGCCGTTGGCCACCCGGTCGCACTGAACGATCCCGCCGAAGATGTTGACGAAGATCGCCTTCACATGCGGGTCGCTCAAAATAATACGAAAGCCGTTGGAGACCGTTTCCACGTTGGCCCCCCCGCCCACGTCGAGGAAGTTCGCGGGTTCGGCGCCGGCCAGCTTGACGATGTCCATCGTGGCCATGGCCAGGCCCGCTCCGTTGACCATGCAGCCGACGTTGCCGTCCAGTTTGATGTAGTTCAAATTATATTCCGAGGCGCGCACTTCCAGCGGGTCCTCTTCCGATTTATCGCGGAGGGCGGCCAGATCCGGGTGGCGATAGAGCGCGTTGTCGTCAATGGCCAGTTTACAATCGAGCGCGATGAGTTCGTTGTCTCCGGTGAGCACCAGCGGGTTGATCTCCAGCATCGACGCGTCTTCCTGGTCGTAGGTTTCCCAGAGTTGCATCAGGAACTTGACGCCCTGTTTGAGCGTTTCTTTGGGACAGCCGAGTTGAAAGAGCAACTGGCGCGCCTGCCAGGGCTGGAGGCCCAGGGCCGGTTCGATGGCGAGCGTGATGATTTTCTCGGGCGTTTTATGGGCGACTTCCTCGATGTCCATGCCGCCTTCCGTGGAGGCCATGACGATGTGTTTTCCCGTGGCGCGGTCCAGAAGGATACTGAGATACAATTCGCGGACGATGTTCGTGCCCTTTTCCAGATACACTTTCAAAACCTTCTTGCCCTGCCCCGCGGTCTGGTGCGTCACCAGATAATTCCCGAGCATTTTCGATCCGAACTCGATGGCCTCTTCCCTGGTTCTGGCGATCTTGACCCCACCTTCCATGACCTTCCGCGCGGTGGCCGGGTTTTCCCCGTAATACAGGGTGCCCTTGCCGCGGCCGCCGGCGTGAATCTGGCTTTTCACCGCGAGAACCTGCGGCAGGAGCGCGTCATACGCGGCCCCGATTTCTGCGGGGTCTTCAACTACCTTTCCGTCCGAAACATTCACGCCGTGTCTCCGTAAAATGTCTTTTGCCTGGTATTCGTGAATTTTCATGCAGCTTCCCGTGATCGAAAGGTTTCTGGACCACCGGAGAGGGGCGAACAATCCGTTCCTGCTCCCCGGAAAACCGGGCCATCATTCCGGTTGGCGATCCATTTGGAAATTCCTTTTTTCATGATAAGCCCGTCGAAACCGGAATCGGGCCGGATTTTGGTTTTCACTCCGGGCCTTTGAGAAATTCTATCCACTATTAAGACGTCGCGCTGACCGGGTTTCGACCCGTCGCGCTCAAGAAAAAAATGACCTGGGTCATCGGTGACATACACGGCTGCGCGGAAGAACTGAACGAGTTATTGTCGCTGCTGCCCGCTGAGGATCGTCTGATCTTCGTCGGCGATTACGTCGATCGGGGCCCGTATTCCAATCGCGTCATCGATCGTCTTTTGCTGGAGAGAGACCGTTCCGAATTTTTGATGGGCAACCACGAGGCGATGATGCTCGCGTATTACCGTGATCCGGCCAGCCCGGAGGGACGCAGCTGGACCTACTGGGCCAACGGCGGGCAGCAGACACTCCAGAGTTACGGTCTGGCGCTGGACGCTCCGTACGACAGGTATCCCCAGGAACACCGCGAATTTCTGGAAAACCTCCAGATGTATCATGAGGACGATGAGATCATCGTCGTGCACGCCGGCCTGCGAATTACCGGAAGCACATCGCTCCTGAAACAAAACCGTGACGATTTACTCTGGATTCGACTGGACTGGATTCGCAACGAATTTCGCTGGGAAGGGAAGCGAGTCTTTTACGGCCACACCCCGGCGCATTATATCAACGGTCCGCAGAATTTGCGCCAGCCCATCCGCGGGCGAAAATCCATGGGCATCGATACCGGTTGCGTGTACGGCGGGTATTTAACCGCGGTCAATGCGCGTTCGGGCGAACTGGTGCAGGTTGCCGCGCGAAGTCAGTACACCTGAGCCCTGGCGCGAACCCACCGCGCTCGCCGCCTTGCGAAACAATCCCGCATGCCCCTCGCCGATTACCAGAACTTGCTCGCCGGTTTAGCGCCAGGGCTCCGTGAAACCATCGATCGATTGTATTTGGTTCTCGATGGCGCGGGCTTCGAGTGTTACCTTGTCGGCGGACTGGTGCGTGATCTGTTGCTCGGTCGCGAGACGGGTGATGTCGACATCGCCACAAACGCCAGGCCCGACCAGGTCCAGGCGCTTTTTCGCCGGACGATTCCCACCGGGATCAAACACGGCACCGTAACCGTTTTGCTTGGCGGCCTGAGTTTCGAGGTAACGACGTACCGCGCGGACGGAGCCTACAGCGACGGCCGTCATCCGGACGCGGTCGCGTTTTCGCAGCGACTGGGCGATGACCTCGCGCGGCGCGATTTTACGATCAACGCTCTGGCCTTCGAACCCGGTCGCCGTGAGCTCGTCGACGAATTCGCGGGCCTGGACGATCTCGCTCGAAAATTGATTCGCACGATCGGGGAGCCCCGGGCGCGCTTTTTCGAGGATGGACTGCGCCCCGTGCGCGCCTGCCGTTTCGCGACCAGCCTCGGGTTCGATCTGGAGCGGTCCACGCGCGCGGCCCTGGCGGATCCGGAGGTGCACGCGCGCACGCGTCTGGTCGCCGTGGAACGATTCGCCGACGAACTCTGGAAGGGGTTTAAGTTTCCCGCGGCGGCGAGGATGGTCCGCCTTCTTGAAGAATCGGGACTCCTGCGCCTGTTCGCCATCGGCCGGCCGCCCTACCCGACTGGCGGTGCTGACGCGAGCCTGGAAGACCTGGGACAGGCGGGCCCCTGCGCGCCGGCGCTGCGCATGGCCTGGTGGTGGCGCGCCGCGGGCGTCGCCCCGGACCGCATCCAGGACCTCTCGCGTCAGTTGAAATTATCAGGAGCCCGGGCCCGCGATATTCGCCTGTATCGTGCGTATCTTGATTTTCAGGCAAATATCGCGCCCCGTACGAAAACAGAGGCGCGCGCGTTTTTAAGCGAAATTAAGGCGACGTACGCCGGGGCGGCCGGGGACTTTCTCGCGGGGGCGCCGGACCTGGAAGTGGCCTCTTTCCCGCGCGAAGAACTGAACGCGATTCTGACGGCCGATCCGCTCGTTCTGGGCGATTTATTCATCAACGGCCAGGATCTGATCGCGGGCGGGTTGACCGGACCGCGGGTCGGCCAGGTGCTTCGGCGATTGCTTGAGGAAGTCTGGGGGGACCCGGATCTGAATCAACGGGACCGTTTGCTGGCCCGGGCCGGGGAGTTGCGTGATGCGTTTTGAACTATTTGCGCTGACGGCTCTGCTGTCGGCTGTATTTGTCCTCCTGGCGCGAAACGAGCCGAACGGCACGCGCTCGCGCTGGATCGGGATTTTGATGGGCGCGACATTGCTCATCAACTTCGTGGTCTACAACGTATATCGCTGGCGGCTTCCCTCCGCGTTCTTCGATGAGACTCACCAGCGCAGGAGGTTGGACTGCATCTCCGGCGAGTACTCCGGGAAATGATGGAAAAACAGGACCCGGGGCACGATTCGAAAGCCTTCACCGTAGTTTTTTAGATACTTTTTCGAGTACGGAATTTCCGGAGTGATATGAAATGGAATACTGAGTTCGAAGGCGCGCATCTGGTCCATGGTGAGGCGCATGCCAGGGACAATCTGGGTTTTCAGGAACTCCCAGTCCTTTTTCAATTGCAGCGGGTCCGGTTTTAAATCGCGGTAGCGATCCCCCATTGAGATCAGGCGGTTCAGAGGACAGCCGCGGTCCACATACGGCAGTAGATTGACGCGAACGAATTTATGGGCCAGGCCCGCCGATTCCCAGACATCCACCAGATTGCCGTTACCCTGGATGCGCGCGATGCGAATGTCCTGGGCCAGTTGATCGAGCGTAAGCGGATGCGGATTGCGGCCGGGGCCGAATTCGCCCTCCCAGAGCCAGCGGTAAAGATCTTCGGACAGTATATCGTCGTACGCGTCGAGAAACGACTCGGCCACCGCCGCCTTTTCTTCGTACGAAAGCCGGTCGTGTTCTTCGGTGTCCGAATTACGATCCTGGAAAATCGACATGGATTATTTTCGCGGACCGGTTTTCCCGCCGGAAAGCGGCGGGAGTTTCGATTTAGACGGAACACGGTCCACCGCGTCCGGTTGAAACATACTCAATTCCTGGCCGCGGACCAGTCGTTTTAAATTGTCGGTATGCCGGGCCAGGATCAATAACACCGCCAGCACGCAGATGCCGAGCAGGGGCAGGTTCGCACTCTTGAACGGATCAGCCGTGAAGATAAAATAACTGACCGGCAGGGCCAGCGCGCCGAGGATGCTGCCCAGGGAAAAAATTCGAAACAGGGCGATGCAAACCAGAAAGACCCCCGCGGCCACGAGCATCCCGTTCGGAAACAGGACCAGGAACACCCCGGCGAAAGTGGCCACGCCCTTCCCGCCGCGAAAGCCCAGAAACGGCGAAAAAATATGGCCCATGCCCGCCAGCAGCCCGTTCAGTAAGAGATACCAGACGCTCGCGTCCTCGCTCAGGCCCCGGGTGACGAGTCCCGCCAGAGCGACCGGCAGGACACCCTTCCCCACATCCAGCAGAAAGGCCAGAATGCCGGCGGCGGGACTGACCACGCGAAACACATTCGACGCGCCAGGATTTCCCGAGCCGTGCTCGCGCACGTCGATGCCCGCCCAGACCCGGCCGATGATGACTGAAAACGGAACACTGCCGCAGAGGAAGGCAAAAAGCGGGAAAAAAAATCGAATCAGTTCGAAACTCGGCTCGGTCACGCGTATGTTCCTTTTTTTACATTTTTCGCGAATTCGCCGCGGGGTTACGATTCTGCTTCCCGGTCTTTCTCGCGGACGACGAGGCGAATGGGCACGCCCTTCCAGTTGTACGTTTCGCGCAATTTATTCTCCAGGTGGGTCACGCGCTCGGCGCGAAACGCTTCCCTGTTGGAAACGAACAAAATAATCACGGGCGGCTCCGTGTCCGTCTGCGTGGCGTACAGGACTTTGCTGCGCCCATCTTTGCCGCCCTTCGCGGTATCCCAGCGGGCGATTTTCGCGTTCAGCTCGGCCGTGGGGATACGCCGGCGCATCCGTTCTTCCAGGTCCAGGCAGGCTTCGATCAACTTATCCAGGCGCTGGCCGGTCAGGGCCGAACAGAACACGACCGGGTAATGCCGGGCCACGGGAAAATGAAAGTAAAGTTTATCAAGAAATTCGCGCCCGGATTTTTCGTGTTTGTCGGGAAACGCGTCCCATTTGTTCACCGCGAATACGGCCGGCTTTCCAAAACGCAGGATCATCGCCGTAATTTTTTTATCCTGGTCCGAAAGGCCCCGCAGTCCGTCGAGCAACTGGATCACGACGCGCGCGTCCTTTACGGCACGGCGTGTGCGCGTGTTCGAATACCAGTCGATCGAACGCCCTTTCAGTTGTTCCTTCCGGAGAAAGTTCGTGCGACGAATGCCCGCGGTATCGATCACACGCAGGGTCTTGCCATGGTATCGAAAGATCGAGTCGAGTGTGTCGCGCGTGGTGCCGGGAACTTCGCTGACCAGGGCGATTTCCTGGCGCGTCAGCGCGTTCAATAACGAGGACTTGCCCGTATTGGGGCGGCCGACGAGCGCGACCACGGAATCGGTATCCGTATAATCGGAGACCACCGTCGAACGAACCCGTTCGTTCTCTCCGGACGGTCGTTCCAGGTCAGGGATTTTCGCGGCGATCTGATCGAGAAGCGTACCGATGTTCCAGCGACTTTTCACCGAAATCGGCAGAAGCTCCGGGAGCCCGGCTTCGTAAAATCCTTCCGTGTCTTCGTAGGCGCGTTCGGGAGTGTCGACTTTATTGACGACGTAAAAAACCGGCCGGTCCTGGAAATGTTTGCGGAAAAAATCGATGAGCAGATGATCGTATTCGGCCGGGCGCGGCGGTTCGAACAAAAGAATGATCGCGTCCATTTCGGCCAGGTAGCGGCGCGCGTTTTCGAGCACGCCGGTTTCCAGTTCGCTCGGATTTTCGATGTCGAGGCCGGGCGTATCCGAAAGCAAAAACCGGTAGTCGCCGCGCCAGATTTCCGCCTCGATCACGTCGCGCGTCAGCCCGGGCGTGCTGTCCGTGATGGCGCGCTGACGGCCGAGCAACGCGTTGAAAAGCGAGGACTTGCCCGCGTTGCGCCGGCCGACGATGGCGATTCTGATTCCGTTTTTTTTTGACATATCGCGGGCAGCGGGCGACTTAACGGCCGCTTTCCTTGAGCGCGCGGGCGATTTCGCGTTTCGCGTCGGCTTTTTTTTCGTCTTCGCGTTTATCGATTTTTTGTTTACCCTTCGCGACGGCCAGAGTTACCTTCACTTTGCCGCGTTCGTTGAAATAAATTTTCAGGGGCACGATCGCCAGGCGTTTTTCTTTGATTTTGGCCTGGAGTTTTTCGATCTCGGCGCGGTGCATCAGCAGCTTACGCGAGCGGGTTTCGTCGTGATTGAACTGACCGGCCTGGGGGTATTTTTCGATCCTTAGATTGATGAGCGAAAGATCGCGGCCCAGGGGTACGACGTGAGCGTCCACCATGTCCGCGCGCCCCGAACGCAGGCTCTTGACCTCGCTGCCGACGAGCACGATGCCGGCCTCGAAGGTCTCCAGGATTTCGTAGTTGAAGCGCGCCTTTTTATTTTGAATGGAAGGCGGTTCTTTTTTTTTCTCGGCGGGCATGGACCTTCCTGGGGAGTCCCGGTCCGGCGCCTATGGATGCAGGAACTGGATACCGTACCGGGCGCGCACATCGCGGTTTTTGAGTTCGATCGTTTCGGGCGAGAGCACCATGGTCCGGTTGCCCTCAAGGCCGAACGCCACCGCATCTCCGGCGGCTCCGAGCAGATCGACCAGCTCCCGCAGATGATTCACGTCCCGCACCGCGATATTGTTGACCGATTGAACCAGGAGCTGTTCACCCGTATACCCGAGGTCGGCGCTCACCGGCAGAATTCGATCCAGTACCACGTACCGATTTCGGGCCCGGACGTCAAGATAACGCGAATTCTCCGCAAGGTATTTCAGGCGATCCGGCGCGGTCGGGGTTTGTTTTACGTAATCCTGGCTGAGTTCGACGAATACAAGACCGCCGATGACCGCGTACTGCGGCCTGGGTTCATAGACCGGAACGCGCAGGTTTTCCTGGGAAAACTGGTTCAGGGCGATCGTAACCCCCTTCTGCTGCCCGCCGCGGGCGATGGTCATGCGTACGGTTCGCCCCGGACTGGCGAACAGGCCGCCGTGCAATCCCAGCGCGACGGTTAGCGGCAGTCGCCCCAGCGTCGGGTCACCCAGGGTCCCGTCCGGGCCGACCGCCCGGCCGTCCGCGGCCAGAATCACGTCCGCGGGTTCCAGTTTCCCGGCGGCGGCTCCGTACGGAAACACATCGGCCACGACGGCCCCGGCGTGATCGGGTTTCAGTCCGTAATAACTGCGACTCGGCGGATTCTTGAGCGGGGCCACGGTAAAACCGGGATGGGCCACGATCGTATTCGGCGCGCGGGTTTCGCCTCTGGACCACTGATCGATGAAGAGGCGATTTTTGCCGCCGCGATACGCGGTGAGCGCGCGCGCGCGGAACTGATGCACGAAGGGCGCGGGCAGCGCGTGTCCGTATTTACGTTCCGGGTCGAAAAATAAGACGATGCCTTTGAGACTCCTGCCCTGTACGAGCAAATCCCCGGTTTCGATGCCCGGCGCGTAACTGGAAAACAACATGGTCGGAATCATCACGCTGCCGCCGGGCGCGAGCGTGCTGCCGTACTGTTCGAAGGAGGCCGGCTGATTCTGGAAAACCGAATCGGCCCCGCCGGCCGGCAGGGTTCCGAGCGCGCGCAGGGCCCGGTCGCGCGCGAAGGTGTCGTGCCGGGTGGCCACGCTGAGGGCCGTGGCCGGTGTCTTCCTGCGCCGGGGGTTGAAATACGAAGCGCTGCCGGTCGAATCGGTGTGCAGCGAGATCAACGCGAGGCCGAGTTCCGTGTCGAAAAACGTCACCGAAGCCGGGATCGGCCGCGTGTCCTCATTCAAACGAACCGTGAGCGAAAGAATCAAATCGGGGCGAATCCCCCCGGCGATGACGCTGGAGTCGTTTATAAAAAAACCGGTGCGGGTGACCTCGCGCGCCCCGTCGGTCTTCCAGGGCGCGTGCGCTTCCAGGACCCGCTCGGTGACGCGGATTTCCGCGAAACGCGTATCGCGCGTGGACGCCACGAACTCGGGACGCTCCTCGGCGAAAATCGCCTGAAATAAAAAAACAATAGTAATAGCGAAAACGATTTTTTGTTTCATAAGCGCACCCGCTCCGCCGCGCGTTTTCAACGTACCCGCCCCGCTTCCTGGGTCGAAAACTTGCTGGCCACCCGGCGGTCGGCGTCGTTCAGGACTTCCGCTTCCAGCGTCAGCGGGACCGGATCATCCAGAAATTTGACTGAAACGTACCGGTTCTGGTTGAGTTCCCATTCGCGCGCGAAATCGCGCAGGGTCCGCACCCGCCGACCGTTGATCGCTTCGACGATTCCGTACACGTACGGGCGGGAGCCGCTGTTGATCGGGTCGTCCAGAACCCCGGTGAGCACGATTTCCCGGTCGGTCTGTTCCGAAAGTAAGTCGCGTTGAAAATAAAAATAACGGTAGCGCAGACGTTCGAGGGCGCGGGCCGGGATTTTTTTTATTTCATGAATGATTTCGTGGTCCAGTTCCTGGAAAACGAGTCCACCCGCCAGAAAATACTTACGGTCCACGAACGTCCGCCGCCGACGCAGGTCGAAGAGGGAGTTGTTCGAAAGCAGTAAGCCGCGTTCGATTTTTTTGCCGCCGCGCAGCGCGCGGACTTTGATGCGACCCGCCTGGTAACGCCTGAGGTATTCCTGAATTTCCGTACGTTCGGTGGGGGCGAGCCCGTGGATAACCAGACCGCCGGCGTTCACCGGGAACCACTGGCGCGGATCGTCCGGGTTCACGTTGATTTCGTAGACCACGTCGCCCGGCTGGAGCGCGTCGTCCATGGCCGCCTGAAAGGCCACACGGTTGATGATGACCCCGCCGATGCTGCGATCCAGGCCCAGGTATTTGCGCTGGTCCAGATTGAGCGCGGGCGAATAACTGAACGTGGCCAGGGGAAAGCCGTCGTAGCGTCCGTCGCGTGTATCGTTCAATACGTGTTCGATGACGCTGTTCGGAATGACATAGTCCCGACCGCCGCCGGTGTGAAACAGGCCGACCAGCCGGCCGCCCTGGAGCGCCGGCGCCCCCGCGTACCCGGTCAGGCCCTGGCCGTTCACTTCGTTCAAAAATAAGAGCGGATGGCGATCGACGTCGCTGTGCGCGATCAGGTCCGGCCGAAACGTGATCGGCTGGAGTTGCCGGACGCCCAGCGCGCCCGCTTCCTCAAAACCATAGACCGAAATCTGCGTGCCGATCCCGGGCAGGACCTGCGTGAGCGGGAGGAAGCCGCGCGCCTGTTGAAAAAATGTTCCTTCCACGGTAAGAATCGCGATGCCCGCGTCAAAAGCCTGAAACTGCAGGCGCGCGGGAAAACGCGCCGGGTTGTTCGCGAGGCCCACCGTGATCGACGTCGCTCCGCGGACCAGTTCCAGATCGGTCAGAATCCGATTGCCCGCGACGAGAAAACCGGTACCGCGGGTTTCCTGAATCGTGGGAATCGTCCAGGGCGCGCCCGGGTCGACGCGCTGCGTCACCGCGTCCACGCGCACCACCACGTCGTAGATACTGGCGGTCCGCTGCGGAATCGTCGCGCTTTCCTGCGCGAACAGCGCGAGCGGAAAGAGCAGAACCGTCGCCCGCGCCAGAGAAATTAAATTTTTTATAAGATTCATACCGCCTTCAACGCCCCGCCTGTACCGGGCGCAGGTTGTTGACCCCATCCCAGTCCAGGCGGTATTTTTTTTCGGTGCGCGTAATCCCGCCGAATTTCAGATCCGCGAGAAAACGCGTTCCGACCACCGGATCGAAACCGGGGTAATTGCGAAAAAAATTCTCGTCCAGCAGAAGCTCCGCGCGCGCGAGCGGCGTTTTTCCGATGCAGCTCACACGTAACGTCATACGAAAGCGATCGTCACCCGGCGCGCGCCGCGGCGGGGCCTCGAGTACCAGCGGACAGTTGTCCTGAAACGGAAACCACCGGCCGCGCGGAATCACGGTCAGGAATTCCTCGGTCCAGGCGGCTGTTTTTTCGCCGTAGCGGCGTTCGGCTTCTTTGAGGATGCGGGGCAGCACCAGCGCAAGATGTTCCTCCGTCCCGAATCGGTCGAAGTGCACCTGCGCGGCCGTCGACTGCAGAATTCGCAAAAAAGAGTTCTGAAATTCGATTGAGCGTTGATGCCAGAGCCAGGTGGAGGCGTGGTAGACGTAGTTGTAATAGGCCGGGAGGCGCGGGCCGGTCGCCTCTTCCAGGGCTTCCCCGCTTTCCGAGTAAGCGCCCGCCCCCGCTTCGCCCGCCCCGGATTGATCCCACTCGCGTTTTTGCAGGGAGAGCATCAGGGTGGCCGTCATGCGCGCGGACTGCGGGGCCTGGAACAGGAGTTTCCAGTCGGGGCTGGTTTTATCCGGGGCGATGGGCACCGCCAGGTAGGCCTGGTGCTCCCTGTCCAGGCAGGAAATCGTAAACATGGGATAGGCGCGATTCAAAGGATCGGCCGGCGGTGAATGTTTCACAAGCGGGCAGCGCGCGTCAAAACGATAGGAGCCTGGCGGCAGAATCCCGCGCAGCCGTTCCTGCACGAACCGGGTGCGGGCGTAACCGCCTCCCGCGAGGAGTTTGTTGATTTCAGCGGCTGGAAAAGCACGAACGGTGGGACGCGCCGGAGCGGCCGCTTTGATCGGCCGGGCCCAGCTTCCCGGAGGTGATGGGATGCCCGGGCGCAACTCTTCCGCGCCAGGGGTTCGCCCCAGGCCCAAAAAGACCGCGAGCCCCAGGGCCATGGCCAGGGTTTTCTGGAAGGGCACTTCCATTATGGCTCTATTATCGGAAAATCGGGCCCTGAATCGACCGCCGGGAACGTATTGCGGGGTGCTTAATTGAACATTCAGAGCGTCTGGATTGCCTGACGCAACTGGTCGGGGTTGATGGGTTTGAAAAGCAGCCGGGCGTTGATCCGCGACATAATCCGCACATTCTCGGGGGTCGTTTCCCCGGTCAGAAAAATGGCCCGAACCCCATCGCCCTTGCGCTTGCGAATTTCTTCGAGGACGTCCGCGCCCGTCTCCCCGGGGCCAAGAAAAAAATCCGTGATAACTAAATCAATTTCCCGGTCCAGGGTCTGTTCGAGCGCGGACCCTGCGGATGTAGCGCCGATCGTGCTGTGGCCCCAGGTTTTTAAGAGGGACTGCAACAATCCGAGGAGTTCCGGTTCGTCTTCAATCACCAGAATCCGCAACGGACGCGGGGCGCCGGCTTCGGGAACAGTTTGACCGGGCACCGGGAGAGATCCGGTATCAGGCTTACGGGGCACCCTGATTTCAAAAACCGAGCCAGTTCCCCTGCGCGAACGAACGGTAAGGTCGCTGCCAAGGAGGCTACAAAGACGCCGGGCAATGGCCAGGCCCAGCCCCAGGCCACGGTTGTGATCCCGGGCCAACGGTTCCCCCTGGTAAAACTCCTCGAAAATTCGTTCGAGATGATCGGCGGCAATACCCGGACCCGTATCCCAGACCTGTATGAGCAGGGAAGTCCCCCGGAACCGACAGGCGATCAGAATCCCGCCGTGATGGGTATACTTCAGGGCGTTATAGGCCAGATTCCGGAGACTCTGGTCCAGGAGATTCGGATCTGAATAGGCCTGAGCCAATGTTGGACGGATGCGAAACTGGATGCCCTTTTCACGCGCCAGAGGTTGCAATTCGTTTTCGAGTCGATCAAAAAGAACCTGGACCGGGAACGAGCGCGACTCGGGCAGGATCACGCCAGAATAGACCCTGGAATAATCGAGCAGGGAGTTGAGCAAATCGCCGAGCGATTTGAGCGTGAACCGCAGTTTTTCCAGAATTTCGTGCGGCCCGGCAGCCGGGGTCTCCTTCTCGAGTAAGTAGACCAGCAAATTCGCCGCCTGCAAAGGCTGGCGTAAATCGTGAGAGGCCGCCGCCAGGAAGCGGGTTTTGGCGGCGTTCTGGCGTTCGGCTTCGCGCCGGGCTTCCACCAGTTCCGCGGTGCGTTGATCGACCAGCCGCTCCAGGTTTTCGCGGTATTCCCGGAGTTCTTCCTCCGTGCGCCTCTGCGCGACCAGGTGCGACCATTCCCGAAAGGCCTTGCGGGCGAATTCGGGCATGCTCAGGAGGGTCCGGTCCGATTTGACAAGGTAATCAACCGCTCCCGCCTTGAGCGCCTCCACGGCGGCCTGTTCGGTCCCGTGGCTGGTCATGATCAGAACCGGGGTTTCCACGGCCCCGGACGGTGAGCGGGAAATGAGATCCGTGCCGCGACCATCGGGAAGACGAAGATCGGCGATTACCAGATCCGCGGGGCCCTGCTTCAATCTGGAACGGGCCTCGGCGATGGTGCGAGCCCAGGTAATACGGGAGGCCGATTCGGGTTCGAATGATCGTCGGATCAATTCGCTGTGGGTCTCATCGTCTTCGACGAGTAAAATGTTTCGCAAAATCGTTTTCCTCTATCAGGCTGCTGAAAAAGGAGCCTGAAATGCGCGAGCGGCTATAGAAAACGAAGGTCAGGCGCGTTCAGAAATCGGGTGCCGCCGGAACTACGTTTCGAAGGAGCCAGTAGAAGCCCAGTTCCCGCATCAGTCCTTCGAATTCATGAAAATCGACGGGTTTCAGCAAGTAACTGTTCACATGGTACCGGTAGGCGTGTTTGAGATCACGGTCGGCCGCGGAAGTTGTCAGAATGACGACAGGGATTTTTTCCAGGTGGGGGTGGGCCTTCAGTTCTTTTAATACCTGGAGGCCGTCCAGCCGCGGCAGACGCAGGTCCAGGAGGATCAGAGCCGGCGGAGACCCGGGGGGGCGATCCGCGAAAGCCCCGCGGTGAAACAGGAAGTCCAGGGCGCTTTCACCATCTCTTATGAGTTCGATAGAATTGGCGAATCCCTGGGCCTTCAGGGAGCGAATGACAAGTTCGGCATGGTCCGGATCGTCCTCCACCAGAAGGATGGACGCATGATCAAGCTGTGTTTTTTTCTCAAGAGAGGTTCTAACTGCCATGATCGCGTCCCCGAATGGAGAACAGAAAGGTGGTCCCGCGACCTTTCCCTTCTGAAACGACTCGAACCCGTCCGCCATGAACCTCAACGATTCTGTTCACGAGGGCGAGTCCGATTCCGGTGCCGGGGGTAGAGTGATCAAGCTTGTCAAAAAGGTCAAATATTTTTTGATGATGACGCGTTTCGATACCGATTCCGTTGTCCCGAACAAAATATTCACCTGACTCCGGGGAATATCCGATTTCAATTTCAGGAACGGTCTGTTCGCCCATGAATTTGCTGGCGTTTTCGATTAAATTCAACCAGATTTCGACCAGTCGCGGGCGATCACCGAACGCGGGCGGAAGATCGCCGATGCTGACGCGAACGCCGCGTTCATCAATCAAACCGGCGAGAAGTTCGACCGCTTCCTCCGCCAGGGTACGCATCGAAACGGATTCCGGAGCGTTTTCCAGGCGACCGATGCGTGAGAGCTCGAGCAGATCTTCCAGCAGATTCTGCATTTTCTCCGCCGCGTTGCGCACCCGGGCCACGTCTTCCCTCAGGCGATCGAGGTTGCCGGCCAGGGCGTTTTTTTCGATCAAGCCGACGAATCCTTTGATCGTGATCAAAGGACTTTTGAGATCATGCGACACGGTATACGCGAAACGCTCCAGCTCCGCGTTTTTGGTCTCCATTTCTCGTAAAAGGAGCGATTTTTCGGCTTCGGCCGCTTTGCGTTCCGAAATATCGTGGATAATTCCCGTGAAGTACCGTCGCCCGCCGACCTCGAACGCGCCCACCGAAAGATGAATCGGCAAAATCGTTCCGTCTTTACGAACGGCAACCACCTCGCGCCCGATGCCGATGATCCGCGGAACCCCCGTGCCGAGGTAATTTTTCAGGTACCCGTCGTGTTCGCCTCGAAACGGTTCGGGCATCAAAAGATTTACATTCCGCCCGAGCACCTCGCCGACCGAATAGCCGAAGATTTTCTCGGCCGCCGGGTTAAACGATTGAACGCTGCCGCGTTCGTCGATCGTTACGATGGCGTCCGCGGCCGTGTTGAGAATGGACCGGCTGCGGCTTTCGCTTTCTTTCAGTCTTGTCTCTGTTTCGCGAAATTGCCGCACCAGTTCGCTCAGGCGGGCGACTTCCGTCTGGAGGGATTCAATCGTCGGAACCGGTTCAGAGTTCATAGGCAGTTTAGAGCGGCTTCACGGCCGGGGAACCGGCCGGGCCGGTCAATTGCAGGCATTTTTCACCGCCCGCGGCGCCCGTTCCGCCCAGAATCGTGAAATACCCGAAGACATCGGGGCTGGTTTCTTCCAGGCGCGGGTCCGGTTTGACGCAGAGCTGGGCGTCCAGTTGCAGGGACTCCAATCCGCCGCTGGTCCGCCCGCCCCCGCGCAGGGTGACGTTGAACAGATTACTCTGGAGCGTCGTTCCGTCGAAATTTAAATTTCCGCGATTGGTGCGTAATTGTAAATTGAGCTGTTTGATTTTTATGTCCTCGGGCGCGATCGGAATCGGCAGAACTTCAGGCAGTTTCGCGAGTTTGATGAATCCGGTCTTGATCCCGATGAAACCCTGCATCCGGGCCAGGCCGCCCTGGTAGTTGCGGAGGTCGAGCGTGATGTCAGCCTGATCGATATTGCCGGCGAAAAAATTCATCGAGACGTCGAAATTTTCGAGTTTGACCGTGCCGTTCGCGCGGTCGGAGAGCACGTCGCGTATGGACAGGGATGATTCCACTCTGTCCGCGCCGAAAAAACTGCCGTTCGGCACCTGGATTTTCAGTTCCTCGATCACATCCGGACCGATTACGCCAGGATCGAATGTTTTAAATTCCACGCGAACGCTGCCGGCGTACGAGTTTATGAGCGAACGGATGATTAAATCGTACGGTAAAAAATAAATCGTGAAAAATAAAAAGGAAAAAAGCGTGGCTCCGCCGATCAAAAGTTTCTGGCGGAGGCTGAGCGTTACGGTCTCAAACTCGTCCTCGGGAAAATCCTCCGTGGCGGTCTGGACCCCGGGCAGAGCTTCCTCGATTTCTTCGGCGGCGGTACCTTCATCTTTAGCGATCATAGTTTTCCGCTTCCCTCAGCCTTCGGTGTTTTCCGCCCCGGCCGCCGGAGCCGGTCCGCTCCTGGGCTCCCGGGCGGCTTTGGGCCTCGAAATGACCAGCGTGATCTTGATGTCGTAAATATCACGGTTGGGCAGCGGCTTGCGGAAGATCGTGCTGCCGACCCGGGCGCCCTCGATGCGCTGGCCGTATTCGATGTCGTACAAAAAATTCATGATCCCGACCATGGGCACGCCGTTGAACGACAGGTCCACGACCATTTGCTCTTCGTTCTTTTTGGCCTCGGTGCGGTTGCGGATGTTCTGCGGCTTCAACTGGTGCTGGGTGAGCAGGGTTTCCGTCATCGACAAAAACCGGTTCATATCCGGCAACGAACCCCGCGACGGCAGGGCGGCGATGTCGTCGCGCAGGCGCTGAACTTTGTTCACATTGTTGCGGCTGGTGGCCACGTCTTCCCCGATCCTGGCGCGCATATCGCCGATTTTGAATACGGCGAACCCGAGCACCATGACCAGGACGAAACCAAGGCCAATAACCAGAAACAGTCGTTCGCGTTCGTCAAATTTTTCGAGCATAGGGTTCTTCCGGGATCTTTTGTACTACTTACAATCGATATTTGAATCGCCCCGGTTCTGGCGAAAATTCAGTTTTACGGTCAGGCGTACCTTCCCGTTCGGCATTCGGTCACTGCGCACAATTTCCACGGCCTGGTAGAGTTTGCTGCCCTGGTACTGCTTCTGGATGCGGCTGACGTCGGGGAAACTGTTCACTTCCGCGTCAAACTGCACCTCATTCATTTCATACCGGAAACTTTTCAATTCGAATTGCATTTCGCCGCCCGGTGGCGTACGCTGGGTCAGGTCGTCCAGAACCTCCAGCATGCGCACGCCCCCGGTCTGGGCCTGGCGCGTGCTCAGGCGCTCCTTGCAAAGCTTCAGCGCCTGGGAAATCGGATCGGTACCGGGTTTGAGCGTGAGGCCGGGTATCTGCCTGGCCACGGCCAGAATCTGCTGCTGGTACAGACGAATCTGACGGCGATCCAGTAAAATTCCGATCAAAAACGAAACAAGAAAAATGATCACCGCGGTGGAAGCGAACAAAACCGGTGTGGCCAGTGTATTGAAGTTGAATTCGCCCCGGCGCAGGGTTCCGCCGAACGGCGTGTTGAGAAAATCGAAACGCTGGGCGCCTTTGAGGCGATAGTGTTCCCCCGTGCCGATGGCCGTGGCCCAGAGCGCGATCGACTCGTCGCCTGGACCGCTCATTTCCAGGGGATAATCGCGTACCCGGATTTCGAGCACGGTATTGATCAGGTCCAGGGCGCCCGGCGTACGCGACGCGCCGCCGGATAAAAAAAACTGATCAGGGATTTCCACCGGAATACTCAGGAGGGAACGTTCGATTTCGGAGGCGATATCGCGGTATACATCACCCGCTTTTTTCAGAAGATTTTCGTAGGCTTTTTTCTCGATCTTATTTCGCTTAAAAAATTGATCGGGTTTTTCTACGCGAATTCCGGACGTGGACACGTCCAGTTCCAGCTGGAACTTGAGCTGTTCGGCCATGGTCAGATCGACATTGTATTCCTCGGCGATCACATGGTCCACGTCCCGACCGCCGATGGGAATCTGCCGCGAAAAAACCAGTTCGCCGTTTTTGAGAATGTTCAGGAGCGTGATCGTGCCGCCGATGTCGATCTGACCGACGACCCGGCCCGCTGTTTCGGACGGATCCATGAGCGCGACAAGACTGGACAGGCCCACGGCGTCGAGCGAGAGCATGCGCACGGACGTCGTTCCGCGCAACAGGGGCTGGACGCATTGAATCAGAGTTTCATTGGGCGCGGTGAACGTGATTACCTGGGAGGATTCCTCCCCGATTTCCCAGGCGCGGCCGATCACTTCCGCTTCGTCGAGCGAAATCGGCAACTGGTTTTCGACTTCGTTCGGGATCACCTCGTTGATTTGTTTGGCGTTGACGATGGGGATGACCAGGTCGCGGACATACACGCGGTCCAGGGTCAGGTTCAAGAGATAGTTCGATTCCTCCGGGAAAAACGACTGCACGAAACGTGTGACGTTGTATTCGTATTCGGTCAACTCGCCGCCTGCCCGGGCGGTTTCATCTTCGCTTTCGGCCGACGGTTTGTCCTCAAAAGGAACGATCGGCAGGGATTCCAGGCGTAGAATTCGACGGCCGCCGGGGCCGTTTTCGTACAGAACACCTTTGATGTATGTCGTGCCGTAGTCCACGACCAGAAACTGTTCATTAAATAAGGGCAAGTTCAGTCCTCGGAATAATAAATCAAACGACTGTTAGGCTTGTCGTACAGGCCGGTTACCTTTCGAACGACACCCCCGTTCTCTTCTTCATTATCGGACGATGGCAGGATGCTACCCACCCCCACGATGCGCCAGATATCACCCTCGGTCTTAATTATTCCCGAAACCTGTCCGCCCGTTCCGGCCAGTTCCTCGTACAGGCTTACGTCCAGAGGGGTCTGGATCTGAAATTCCGGCAGGTCCTTGAGCGCGCCGATATCCTTGATGAAGTTGCCGTTCTGGCGACGCAGCTTGAACAGAGCCTTGACCGCCTCGCGCGTCATCGTGTCCGAAAGGCTCATCAACACATGGTAGCGGGCCCCGTTGATGTTGATTTTGTCCTCAAATCGCTCACCAAAAGGGACATAAGCCGTCAGATTGTTGGCCGGAATCCAGTCCGCGTCCTGGATCAGGGCCTTTTCGTCCTCAGTCTGAAATTTTAACTCTTCCTGGTTCTTCTCCCAGTCTTCGGGGGCGCGGGACGCGAAAATCATGTTAAATTCCACGCCTTTGACCTGGGTGAGCTCCGAAAGATTGAACATGCGGTAGTCTTTGATTTTCCGCGGGGGATTCAGCGAATCGTAATACGGTCCTTCAGCGCCCGAACCTTCCACGAAGGTATTTTCGTCGATCCAGTCGATCGTCGCGTCGAGCGTTTCGATCGGAATATCGTAGTACGCGTAGAACCGTTCGAAAATTTTGCGGTACTGATCGTTCGGCCGGTCCTCGTTGACGAGCACCAGGTTGTTCACGTTCAACTTGCCGTCTTCGGGAATGATCCGGTACGAGATGAAACACTGGGGGCGACATTTCCCGCTGTTCGGATCGTCGTCGGGACTGACCTGGATGTCGGGCGGTTTGAGCGTAATCCCGGTGGAGTACAGATAATCCTCGGGCACGTTTTTGAGCGCGGCCATACCGGCCTGGAAGCCGCCGAGGGCGAGCTGACGCGCGCGAAAACCGTCCGCGCTGACCTGGGCCGCCGCGTACTGATCGTGCGAATCGGAAAAAAACTTCACGGCCATGATGTTGGCGGCCATGCCCATTAAAAACGTGGCGAGGATGGCCATGGAACCGCGGCGCGAAAAGTACGGATTTTTCTGGTAAATTTTCATATAAAGCGCCTCAACGCATGAGCAGTCCCGTGTTGGCCAGGGTTTCGAACTTCTGGGTGCGCGGGCCGATTTTCACGCGCAACTGAATTTGAATCAGGCGCGGGATGCGTCGGGTTTCCTTACTGTTCCAGTCGTCGCGCCATTCGCGACCGCTCAGCGAGTACCGGAGCTGCAAACCCACGACGTTTTTGAGCACGCGGTAATGCGCCCCGCCCTCCCCGGGTTCTTTGTCAACGTGCTGGTCTTCGCGGCGAACCAGGGTGAACGTGCGTTCGTCGTAGCCCGTGTCTTTTTCTTCCTCCAGATAAAACGAAACCTCGCGGACCGCGGGCGTACCCAGCGACTCGGCGCCAGGGTGTACGGCGGCGAAGGTCAGTCGATCCGCGCGCGTTTCCCCGCTGCCTTCTTTTTTTCCGACGAAAACCAGGCGGTCGAGGTCGCGATGGAAGAACGCCTGATTGATGGACGAACGCATCATCTCCATGGCGAGCAGAGTGTTCTTGCGCGCGATCGCCGTGGGGGTGGACTGGGTGATGATACGATTGATTCCGAAGTAAATTCCGAACATGATCGTAAATAAAATCGACAGTACCAGAATCGAAATCGAAAGTTCGACCAGCGTGAAGCCGGCCCGGACCCCGAACGCGCGCGCGAATTTTTTTCGTCCGGTCCGGTTCATGATTCTTTGAGCGATCTCCGGAACGTCTCCACGCGGTATTCGCCTTTGATCCCGTCCCCGCGCGGATAATAAATGCGAACGATCAGGCGCACTACGTCCACCAGGCCCCCGGTTTGCGTGGCCACGGTCTGGCCGGCTTTTTCGGGCGCGCCGCTTTCGTTCTGGATTCCGGCCGGCATCTGATCGTCGAGCGGCACGCCTTCCAGTTTGCCGGATTCCATCACTTTCGCCAGGTCGATTTTTTCTTCGCGAATATGTACGCTCCAGTCATATCCGGCGAAAATGCCCGCGTCACTGCCGAAGCTGCCTTTGCTGTCTCCGCTGGAAATCGTCGTATTGGTCAGGAGCTGCGCGAGTTTGGTCTGGGCCAGGGCGGCGGCCACCGTCAGACGATCGGCCTCCATTTGCATACGCAGAGCGCTGGCCACGGTGGACGTGATCATAAAGGCCATGGCTGAAGCGGTGGCCACCGCGAGGCCCATCTCAAGCAAGGTCAGGCCGGCGCGTTTCTGCGCGCGGCGATTCAATCGCGCGACCCGGCGTACGAGACGCTGACGCAGACGCGCGAAACGGGCGAAGGTCGTTGGTTTTCCGTTCATTTTTTTACACAGCCCTTTTTTCAGTTCAACAAATCGTCATCTCCATCTGGTTATCAGAGAGCGCAAAGCCGCTCCGGAACGTCGCAATCTTTCAACGAAAAAATACGAGCGTTGGGGTCCGGGGGGACCGCAACCCCCCGGCGAGGGGGAGTTTGAGGGGGACCGCGCAGGTCTCCCTCATTTTTCCTACTCCGTCAGGCCTTCGCTGCTCGATTCGGTCGAGACGCCTTCCAGGTCCTCTTTCCAGCCGGTATTTTCCAGATTGTGTTCGAATTCGCCTTTTTTGACCAGGGCTTCCTGGCCGTAGCGGCTGAAAATGACCGTGGCTTTGATGTTCCCTTCGTCGCCGATGTAGATGGCCAGTTCCTCGGCCACGCCTTCCGGAGAAAAGGGAACGGTTATTTTTCCGGACGTAATTCGTTTGCCTGTGGCCACGGCGACGGAGGCGAGCGAATTAAACCCGGAGAGCGTACGTTTTGATAAAAAATCTTTTTCTACGAGTTTTCCATCCGTCCGCATGAACCGGTAAGCGCGATAACTTTCCTGGTCCAGATCGATTTCCAGATACGAGGTCTGATTCGACTTTATGGCAGAGCTGCGACAGAAAACGAGTGAATCACGCAGGATTTCCGCTTCGTCGGTGGAGGTCTTGAGAAACGTGAAATTGCTGGCGATCGAACCGAGCATGAGCAGCGTAATCATGATCACGACGATCACGATGCTCATCTCAACCAGCGTCAGGCCGCGCCGGTTCCCGGCGTGCGGGACGAATTTCGCGCGTATACGCGCGGGGGTAAATGTTCGTTCACGTCGCATCGTGTCTCACGGGGAACGAAACGAATTTTTCCAATCCCCGGGCCGGACGCGACTCTCCCCCGTCGATCCGGTACCGCGAATGGGGGTTCGCGCCCGCGATTATTGCTGCTGGCCCTGTTTACCCGAAAGCCAGGCCGGCCAGGACTCTGAGTTCGTCAGGAAGAAGTCCGCGTTGACCCCGTCTCCGCCGTTCTGACCGTCCGCTCCCAGCGAACAGATCTGGCGTTCTCCGGCTTCGTCGGAACAAATAAAATACGGGTTTTTCCAGGGATCCAGCACGGACTGCTCATCGATCGGTTTCCAGCCCGGGTTGTTGGGATTTTTCTGGGAAAGGATCGTCAGGGCGGCACCTTCTTCCAGGCGTTCATTTTCATATTCGTACTGGTCCAGCCAGATTTTCAATTGTTTGGAGGCGTTCGTGACCTGTAATTTTTTGGCCTTGTCCGTTATCCCGAGGTCCAGGTTCGCGAACAGGACGACCATTAGAATGCCGAGCACCAGAATTACGATGGAAAGTTCAACCAGGGTGAGGCCTTTCCGGAGCCAGCCGTTTCGTTTTTGCCCGTTCGGGTTCCTGGAGGCCAGGCGGCGTGCCAGGCGATCGCGTAATGTAAAAACTCTTTGCATGGAAGCTTCTCCTATCAGCGTATATGCCCACGGTATCAGAACTGCATTTGTTGCGTCAAGTTATACATGGGCAGCATGATGGACACCATCATAACAACGATCACCCCGCCCATGACGACCATCATAAAAGGTTCGAGCAGAGTGGAAAGTTTCTGAATCGTGGCGTCCAGGTCGTCGTCCAGCACGTCGGCGATCCGTTCGACCATTTCGGGCACCCGGTCGGAGGATTCCCCGGCCGAAAGCATCCCCAGCAACATCGCGGTGACAATCGTCGAATCGCGAATGGAATCCGTGAGGGAACTGCCCTCTTTGATCTTCTCGATGCCCTGGTTGAGCTCGTTTTCGAAAATGGCATGGTCCACCACCCGCGAAACAACCTGCAGGGCGGTGATCAGGGGCACCCGGGACTTGAGCATGACCCCCAGATTCCGGGAAAAACGGGTCAGGATTACTTTACGAATGAGCCCCCCGACGAATGGAATCCGTAATAGAATGCCTTCATATCGCAGGCGACCGGCGGGGGTGGCCTTCCAGCGCACAAAGCCGTAGTACCCGAATCCGAAAATGGCGATGGGAATCAATACCAGCCAGGAGGTCATGATATTGGAGGCCCCGATGACCATCCGCGTGATCAGGGGCAGTTCGACGTTCATCTGCACGAACATGGCCTGGATCTGGGGAAAGACGACGGCCAGGAGGAAAATGATAATCGACCCGAGCAGGGTGAGCATGATGATCGGGTAAAAGAGCGCCGTGGTGACTTTGTTGCGCAACTGGAGATTGGCCTCTTCCAGGTCCGCGAGGCGGAGCATGCTCTGTTCGTAGGTTCCGGTTTTTTCACCCACGGAAACCAGGTTGTGGTAGAGCGGCGGGAAAATTTCGCCGTGTTTGCGCAGGGCCTCTGAAAGCGGCTCGCCCTCGATCACATCCGCGCGAATCTCGATCATCGCTTTTTTCAGCGGCTCGTTTTCGGTGGTATCGATGATATTGGCCAGCGACCGGTCTACGGGCAGCCCCGCTTCCAGAAGCGTGCCCAGCTGACGCGCGAAAAGCGCCACGTCGCGGCGCGGGACACGGTAGATGAGTTTCGTGAGAAAGGGAAAAAGTTCGCGTTCTTTTTTTTCGCGGTCTTGCTCGATCTGTTTGACGAACAGGCCCTTGAGTTTGAGGATCTTACGCGCCGCGGCGGGATTGGCGGCGTCAATAATGCCCTTTTCTTCCTTTCCCCGGCGATTGAAGGCGGTATAACGATAGATGGGCATCAGGTCACCCTCAGGACTTCCGCTATCGTTGTCACTCCTTCCAGTACCTTGATTTTTCCGTATTCAAACAGGGTAACCATATTGTTTTTCAGGGCGACCTTACGTACCCCGTCGGCATCCGAACCCTCCAGCACCGCCCGCTGGATGTCTGTGTCGACCACCAGCAGTTCATAAATCGCCGACCGGCCCAGGTAACCGGTTTGAACGCAATGATCACAACCCGCCCCCCGGAAAAAATTGATCCGTTTCGTTTCGCCCTTGAGTCCGAGTTTGTCGATTTCCCCGGGAGAGGGTTTGTACGGTGTTTTACATTTCGGACAGATGACCCGGACCAGACGTTGCGCGATGACCGCGCGCACCGTGCTCGTGATCAGGTACGGTTCGATGCCCATGTCCACCAGACGGGTGACGGCCGAGGGCGCGTCGTTGGTGTGCAGGGTGGAAAGCACCAGGTGCCCGGTCAGAGCGGCCTGGATGGCGATGCGCGCCGTATCCTGGTCGCGAATTTCGCCCACCATAATAATATCTGGATCCTGGCGTAAAAACGCGCGCAGGGAGTTCGCGAAACTCAGTCCGATTTTTTCGTGCACCTGTACCTGGGCGATGCCGTCCATTTCGTATTCCACCGGATCTTCCACGGTCAGAATGTTCACGTCTTCTTTGTTTAGGTCTGTTAAAAACGAATAGAGAGTGGTGGATTTTCCCGAACCGGTCGGCCCTGTCACCAGGATGATCCCGTTCGGTTCCTCGATTTGTTTCTGAATTCCCGCGCGGAGTTCGGGCGTGAAACCCATCGTGTCGAGGCTGTAACGGCGTTCGGATTTGTTCAGAAGGCGCATGACGACCCGTTCGCCGTACTGGGACGGGATCGTTGAAACGCGAATGTCGACGTCTTTGCCCTGGAGTTTGATTTTGATGCGTCCGTCTTGCGGAAGGCGGTTTTCGGCGATGTTCAGGTTCGCCATGATCTTGATGCGCGAGACCAGGCCGGCCTGGATCACGCGCGGGGGACTCATGCGTTTGTGTAAAATGCCGTCGATGCGATAGCGCACGTCGAGGTGTTTTTCGAACGGTTCGATATGAATGTCCGACGCGCGTTCCTGGACGCCCTGGGTCAGGATGGCGTTGACCATACGAATAATCGGGGCCTCGTTCGCCATGTCGAGCGATGATTCGTCCGCCAGGGATTCGAACTCGGAGAATTCTTCGCCCATGCCGTCGATGACGTCCTGCGCGGCGGCGGCGGCCTGGTCAAACTGGCCGTGGATGACGCGCATGATTTCGGTTTCGGGGGCCAGCACGAATTCCACGCGGTAGTTCTTGAGGCAGGCGCGCAGATCGTCCATGGGGTGCACGTCGGCCGGGTCCTGGATGGCCACCGTGATCTTACGCCCCTGGCGCTCCACGGGTACCATCTTCGATTTCTGGATGAGATTGTTGGGAATCTGGCGGAACACGTCGTCGAACGAAAAATTGAGTTTTTCACGGAACTGAAAGCCGTACTGGTTGCCGAGCGTTTCCAGTATCTGCTTTTCATCCACCAGTCCCTTTTTGAGGAGAATCTGGCCGATTTTCATCGTGGACTTTTTCTGAATCTTCAGAACGTCCTGGAGCTCGTCGCGGGAGATATGCCCGTCTTCCAGTAAGAGTTCACCGAGTTGTTTTTTCATAGGTGTCCAGTATTGAGGGGGACCTGCGCGGTCCCCCTCAAACTCCCCCTCGCCGGGGGGTTGCGGTCCCCCCGGACCCCCAACGCTCGGTCTCCTTCGTTGAAAGAGAGAATCGTTTCGGAGCGGATTTTTCTTTGATCAGGTTTGTAGAGTACGGTCCCTAAATAATCTCGTATCGAAGAACAAGATAGCGTCACCCTCTCACCGGGCGATTGTATTTTCAATAATCTTTTATACGTTCCAGTTGTTCTTCTCGCCGCTGGGGAACCTGACGCTGCGGCCAGAGTTTCAGTTCGTTCGTCGTTTCCCGGGTCGCGCGAATTTGCTCGCGGCGTTTGAAATTCGAAATCCGGTCAGCCTCGGAACGGTCCGTGAGAACATGGGGGGTGATGAACACCATCAGGTTGGTGCGTTTCGTGGTGTAGGTCGTGCGCCGGAAAATGAAACCGAGCAGCGGGATATCGCCGAGGATCGGGATTTTCGAAACGCTCTGCTGTTTTTCAGTGTTCACCAGGCCGCCGATGACGATGGTCTGTTTGTCGTCCACGTTCACGAAGGTTTTTACCGTCCGTTTGTTGAACGTGGGGTTGCTGCCCTCGGCCGTCGTCACCTGGGCGATGTTCGTCACTTCCTGGTACAGATCGAGGGTGATATTGCCCTGGTTGTTGATATTGGGCGTGACTTTCAGTTTGATGCCCGCGGGCCGGTATTCGAACGAGTTGATCGTCGATTCGCTCGTGCCGCCGCCGGACGTACGCTGCTGCGTCTGCACGGGCACGTCCTGGCCGACATTGATCTCGGCCTCCTGGTTGTCGAGGGTCAGCACCTGCGGCGCGGAGAGCACGTTAAAATTGGAACGCGACATGTTGGCGTTGAAGATCGCGAGAATATCGCCGCCTTTATCGAGGAAGCCCAGGCTGAAGCCGGAGAGGGTGTTGTTGCCGGTGATCTTGCCCGTTTCCGGATTCACCAGCCCGCCCTGGGCCGCGAGGCCCGAGTTGAACTGCGAATGCCCCGAACTGGAGCTGTTTACGCGCCAGTCGATCCCGAAGTCGTTCGTGCGGTCTGAGCTGACTTCCGCGATCAACACTTCCAGCAGAATCTGTTTACGCTGCTGATCGAGGGCGCGGATGATCTGTTCGATCTCGCGCCATTCGCCCGCGGTGGCCGTCACCACGATGGAGTTCGATTCCTTGTGCGCGACGGCCTTGATCTTGTTGCCGCCCGGAGTGGAGACGTTGATCACCGGGGCCTTGGGCGCGTTCGGATCGCCCGGAGGCGCGGCGGCGGCGATGTCGGGATTGTCCAGTTTCACCAGGACCTGCGCCAGGGTATCCGCGTTCATGTGGCGGCAGCGATAGATGTGCACCCCGGTCGTATCAATCGGGCCCGATCCGTCGTCGCCGGATGATGGCAGAACTTTTTTGACGATTTCCAGAGCGCGTCGAACATTCTGCGCGTAGCCGGTGATGATCAGCGAATTGGTCTGGGTGTGTGGAACGACGAGGGTATCCTTGCCGCCGATGCTTTTGACCAGGGAGTTCATGTCGGCGATCTTGACGCTCCCCGGCAGGTTGAGCACGCGCGTCACCAGACCGGTGGACAGATAATCCGGCTCGATCTCCTCCGGCATGGACGCGGCCTGGGCGTCTTTGTTCGCGATGACCTTGATGAGGTTGGGTTCTTCCACGACCGCGAAGCCTTTGACTTCCAGCACCTGTTTGAGAAAGTCCATGGCCCGGCTGATCGGAATGGGTTTGTAGGATACGATCGTAATTTTGCCTTTGACCGAATCGTCGATCAAAATGTTTCGTTTGGTGATCTGCGCCATCGTTTTGAGGAAGTCGCTGATTTCGATGTCGCGGAATTGCGCGAAAAAATGGCCGCGTGGAACCGGTTGGTCCTTTTCCTGAGAGGAAACCGGACCGCTGATCAAGAACAGCAGCAGCACTGGATAAAGAATGAGAACTCTGATTCTCAAGTGGTTGTTTATATTTTTTCGCACCCGGTACCGCCTCCGTGCGGATTCAGGGAAAACGAAAGAAGCCACCTTCTTCCGCTCTGTTCAAGTATCGGACCAGAGCCGGTTCTGAATTGAAAGTTCGATAAAAAAACAAAATCTGAAAAATGCCGGCGCGCGTGAAAATGACTTTAGAATATACGCGGGCCGGACGATACGCGGGCAACTTCACTGACAGCGAGAATTTACACGGAGAGGGTTCTAAAGATGATCGTCCCGGAAATTAAAAACCAGGTCTCCACACCCGGCCTTGATCTCATTTGATCCGTCGATACGGGAATTCTCACGCAAAGGAAAAGCCATTCCGGAACGTTGCGACCTTTCAACGAAAGGGACCGAGCGTTGGGGGTCCGGGGGGACCGCACCCCCCCGGCGAGGGGGTGTTCGAGGGGGACCGCGCGGGTCCCCCTCGCAACTCTATTGAACCAGGATTTCGTACGGAATGATCTTGCCGCCGCGTTCCAGCTCCACACTGAACCGGTCGGCGGTCTGGGCGCTCTGCCAGAGTTGAAACATCTTCTGGGGATTTTCCAGCGGCTCGCCGTTGATGCGGCGGATGATGTCGCCGGTGCGCGCGCCCCTTTCGTACAGAAAATTGTCCTTGTCGGGCACGAGCAACATTTTGACGCCTTCGATCTTGCCGTTTTTGGTGACGGGGGCGAATTTATTTTTATACAGAGCGTCCGGGTTTTTGGTGAGCGCGATGAACTTCTGACGCGAGATGGGCACCTTCTGCGCGCCCGCTACCGCTGGCGGCGCGCCGGGAGCCGCCGCTTCAGTATTGCTCGCCTCGCCCGATTTTTCGCCTACGGCGATGCGATACGTATTCCCGCGCACGTCCACACGAATGGAATTGCTGTAAATACCGACGATCTTAAAGCCGACGACTGTCTCAAACAGTCTATATTCTTTAACAGTTTTGGAAACCGAATCGTGGATGGCCGCGCGCGCGAAATCGGCGGCGCCGGCCAGGGTGCCCTGGAGCGTGATCTCCCCGTCCCCGCCCGGTCCACCCTGCTCGCCCGCGCCCAGGACCGCCACGCCCTTATCCCGAATAAAATTCCCGGTGGGAATCGACTCGAACTCGGCGAAGGTACGATGGGCGGTGCGGGGTTCTTCAGTCCGTGGACGCTGGCGTTCCGCGATCGCGGAGGGAACGGCCCCGCCCTGGAAATAAAACTTCAAACCGACCGAAAGCAGATACGCGACGGAACACCCCAGGAGAACCGCGGTCCCCAGGGTGATTGCGAATATATTCTTCTGAATTTTAATTAATACGCCGGTCATAATTCCGTCCGCCTGTCAGACGCGCCAGGGTCAATTCAGGTTCAGGTTCCCGGGAACCGTCCCCGTCAGGCAGGTCAGTACATTATACCAGAATTATCGGAAAAGAGCGGCCGTATTTCCATCCGTGGATTCCCGAACCGGGACCAATTCACGCATGTGCATGGCGCCCATGGGGTTCATGGGCTGGTGAAATTTACGAATTTCGAAATGTAAATGCGGGCCCGTGGCCGACCCGGTCCGGCCCACTTCGGCGATGGTCTGGCCCTGTTTGACGATATCCCCGCGGGTTACGACGATTTTTTTATTATGTCCGTACACCGACACGAAGCCATTCGCGTGGCGAACGAAGACGCAGTTGCCATAACCGCCCGTGCGTCCCGCCAGGATCACCAGACCGTCACCGGCGGCCCGTACGGGCGTGCCCATGGGCGCCCCGATATCGATGCCGTTGTGATACTGCCTGAAACCGGCGAAGGGATTGGAGCGCCGGCCGAACGTGGACGTGATCCGCCCGCCAGGCAGCGGCCAGATAAATTTATTTCGATACGCGTAACCGGTCGGTAATCGCGATGTGCGCGAAATTCCCACTTTTAATTGCGTGCCCGCGGTCAGGGCCACTTTCGGGTTCAGGTCGTTCATTTGCGACAGATTCTGCGGCGATAACCGGTGGATGCGCGCGACTTTCGCGATCGAATCGCCTTTGCGGACCGTATAATACCTGGGCGTTTCCTGTACGATGGCGGTGGTGGCCGGGGTCCGGACGATCATGAGTTCTTCGCCGATGTACAGCAGACGGGTGGAAAGATCGGGGTTGTGCTGGATAATATCCGCGGGGGGAACACGGTACTGACCGCTGATCTTCTGAACCGTATCGCCAGGACGAACCGTGTGGCTTTTCAGGGGATCGTTATCCACATCCGCGCCGGCGGAAGCGATTTCGCCCTTACTCCGGGAATACTTCGATGAATAATTGCGAAAAGACTGCGTCCGGGTGACCTGACCGCGGCCAAATAACTGATTCAGTTTCTGGTGATCGACATCCAGGCGCGAACGATTGCTGAGCTGGCCGAAATAGGCTGAAATTTCACGATCGATTTCGTCCCCTTCGGTGTTCTGCGCGCCGGAATACAGGTCCTGACTGCGGGTGGGCGGTTCAATGGCCGGGGCGTTATAATCTTCTTTCGCGCTCCGGGGGGTGGCGATGAGCGCCCCGCCCGCCAGGAGGACCACGAGCAGCAGCGAGGCCCGGCGCAACATAAAGGGCCTGAATACACGCCCGCTCTTAAAATGAAACATAACTTTATTATCGAACACTCGGTCGAGTTTTTTCAGAAAGTCAGGCGGCAACCAGCAATTGATTAAATTTAATTCGCAGGAGTTCTTTTACCTTTTCCGGCACCCGATCCTGCTCCGGGAGGTCTTCGTGAAAAATATAAATGATTGTCCTGCCCCTGGTTTGCTCCCGCCGTTCACCGGCGGGATACGCCTTCACGCGAACCCACTCATCCGTGCTTTCCACCCAGACGCGGACCCGCAGGCCTTTCTGAAAAACAACTTCCTGGTCGTTCTCCAGATTATTAAACGGAGCCCGGACTTCTTCGCGAATCGTATATTCGCCGGCTGACCACTCTTTATTCATGGCTTCCACATCCCCCGCTTTAAGCAGGGGCGAACTGCATTCCCACAACAGGAGCAGTCCGGCCAGAATCGGAGCCGTACGCCAGACCCGGTACACCCGTGACAAGACTTCCGGAGGGGGCTTTCCTGACAAGTAGGTTCCAGCCGGCGCTGCCCGGGGGGCGAAACTTTTTCCCGGGTGCGACGTATTTTTCACGCAACTTCCGGGGTTTTTTTTACCCTTTTGCGGCATGTCGTACGCAAAAGTTCAAACGCTCTGCCTTACCGGGGGACAGGTGGTCTGTCCGGTCACGGTAGAAGCCAGTATCCGCAAAGGCCTGCCGCGGTTCATCATCACCGGTCTGAGTGGGGGCAGGGAAACCGGGGATCGCATTCGCCAGGCGATTCAAAATGTGCGTCAGCCAGGCGCATTTTTTACCATGATGGTCCACCTTGGCCCGGTCGACCTGAACAAACGGGGCGGGCAGTTCGATCTGGCCATTGCCGCGGGACTGCTGCGGGCCCTCGGCGCGGCGGAACCGGGTTCCCCGCTGGACACCCTGAGCTTCGAAGGCACGATTTTCCTGGGCGAGCTGGCCCTGTCTGGAACGCTGCGACGGGTCGATTCAATTCTGCCGCTCTTGCGTGGCGCGCGGTCACTGGGATTTAAACGCGTACTCCTCCCGGCGGAAAATTCGCTGGAAGCCGCCCTCGTTCCCGATTTACAAATCATTCCGATTGCGCATGTACGCGAATTGGTCGCGGCATCCGGCCCGGCAGCGAACACGGCCGGGAATGAAAAACGGATCCGACTGCGCGGAGTGCGGCCGGCCCTCGAAAGCGGCGGCATTCGGTTCAGCTCTCGAATCATTCGCGCTCTTTCGCTGGCCGCGGCGGGTCGCCATTCGCTTTTATTCGTGGGGCCGCCCGGTTCGGGAAAAACGAGTTTCGCGCGCCTCCTGAGCGCGCTCGCGCCCCCGCCAGATACGGATGAATGCCTCGACATATTAACTCTCACGAGCGTCGAAAGCCTGACCCGGTCGTCGGATTTAGCGGCCGGCCAGAGCGGCGAAATTCACCTGGCCCGCCCGTTTCGTCAGCCGCATCACACCGTAACGGACGCGGCCCTGATCGGTGGCGGCCGGCCCATCGCGCCCGGGGAAATCACCCGGGCGCATCAGGGAATTTTACTGCTGGATGAACTCGCCGAATTTTCGCGCAGTGCCTTGCAGGCCTTGCGTGAGCCCCTGGAGGAAGGCGAAATTTTTCTGAGCCGCGGACCCTCGGGCACGCGTTTCCCGGCGCGATTTTTATTCGTGGCCACCACCAATCCCTGCCCCTGCGGTTATAACGCCTTCGCTCATTGTTACTGTACAGGTGTTCAGAAACAACGTTACCTCACTCGTTTGCTCGGGCCACTGCGCGACCGCATTGACATCGAATGTATCGTGGAAGAAACGGCGCCCCGTGTGGCGGCGCCAGAACACTGGACCGAACAAATTGACCTGGCTCACATGGCGCAGAAAACCCGTTACCAACGAACCGGTATCAAATTTAACGCGGACGTAAACGCGGCGGATCTGGATCGTTTTTGCTCCGTGGTGGAGGCGCAGGAGGATCCGGATTGTCACGGTCTCAGAAGTCGGGCGGGCAGTTTTAGAAGGTGGGACCGAATCCGGCGGCTCGCACGGACCGTTGCCGATCTTGATGGAGCCACCGGGATTCGCCCTTCGGATTTACTTGAGGCATTCTCGTATCGCTGTCTGGATGAGGTCTGGAAGGAAAACCCATAGGAACTCTCTGCTTCCTGTTTGTTTTTATTTAGCCAGGAAATGGGATAACTCCATCGCAATCCGATCGATGGCGTGTTCCAGATATTTCTCGTCTACGATCTTTTTTTTGTATTCAGAAATATCTCTCGGTCGTGGATCCGGGTTCCCTCTTTTTTTGAGGAGAATTGGATCCGGGCCGAAATCTTCCCACTGCAGAGAAACTTCCTGCTTCAGGAGTGTCTTCATTGTGGTTACTTCCCTGTAACATTTTTTCCATCCCTGGAAAGTCGAATCGTCCTTGATCCGACTTTCTTAGATTCGGTCCCGTACAAAATTTCCAGCAACTATTTCCTGGTCCGGAGGGCGTTTATCGCGCCGTACGAATATTTTTTTAACGTACACGGTTTCGCGTTCAGGAGAATGCGACAGAATCGTTTCCGAACCGGGTGGCCGAGGGCAGGGTTCGCGGGAAAGGCCGCGAAAAACACGGATTATGTCAGAAGAGCGCTGGGAAAAATTCGCAGGAATATGTCTCCCGCACGCGAATCAAATCGAAACTGACCTGCACCTCCTCCATCCGCGCGATGCCGGGCGGAGCGGCCGGACCCGCCAGAATCGCCCGGTATTCCGCACGCTCCGCGATTTCCGACTGAATAGTCGGAGGGTTCGCGCCGTTCAGCAGTTCGTCCAGTTCGAACAAAAAACGCCGCGCTTGCTCGCGCATCCGGTTCTGACGCCGAACGGTCAGCGACTGAAGCGGATGAATCGTACTCGCATCCTTCCAGGTTTTAACTTCCGTGAAATGAATCCCCGCCGGCGTTATCGTGATCAAATCGATTTCGCCGAAGCGGGTGTGGTAATTGTGTCGCAGCAGAACGTGGCCGCGTTCTTCCAGGAAGGCCAGGGCAACACCTTCGCCCGGGTGACGAAATTTTTTATCGCGGCGGCCTTTCAGATTTCGTTTTCGAGATCAATGCCCGATTCGCGCGCGTCAAGGGCTTTGATGATGTACAGGTCCGATTCGTTGATGAGATCGGAGAACACAAGTCCCGTGAACGGCAGACCGTTGTGGTCGCGCAGCATTCGCACCATGGGCCGCAGCGGTTTATCCGTCCGCGAGGAAATGACGATACCGATTTGTTGATTGCTCAACTGGACAAGCGAACCGACCGGGTAAATCGAAAGCCGACCGAGAAAGGAACGCAGGAGCTTCGGATCGAACATGTTCATCTGCACCGAGAGCATGTTCTTCATGGCGTCGTACGGCAGAAGCGCGTCCCGGTACGATCGTTTTTCGATCATGGCGGTGTACGCGTCCGCGATACGCGCGATGCGGGCCACTTCCTCGATCTGGCCGCCTTTGATATTCTGGGGATAACCCGTGCCGTCGAAGTTTTCGTGGTGTTGCAGGGCCACGTTCGCGAGCGTGGCCTTGACCTTGCCGTTTTTGAGCAAAAGTTTATAACCCACGAGCGGGTGGGACTTGATCGCGGCCCATTCGTTATCGTTGAGCGGGCCATTTTTTTCCCGAATGGGCCCGGGAACCCGCGCCATACCCACATCTTTTAGCAACATGGAAAACATGAGTTCCTGAAGGCGCGGACGCGTGAAGTTGAGCGTTATTCCCAGAAGGATCCCGTAACAGGCCGAATGTACCGAATGGTATTCCACCGGATCCGGACCGAAATGTATGGATTGAAACGTAAGAATCGAAAAACGTTTGGAGGTAAGTTCGTCCACCCAGCGTTGTGAAATATTCAGGATCGCGTGATTGTCGAAGGGTTTGTTTTCGAGCAGAGCCAGGGTGCCGGCTTTGAGCGCGTCCACCGTTTCTTTGACCAGATTGCGAAAGGGGTATTTGTTCTTTCGCATCGATTCATAGTCAGCCTGGAGTTTCGCCCGTTCCTCGGTCGTGGTACCGGTTCCGCCCGTGGACGTGGCCGGCGCGCTTCCTGCGGCCGCCTGTCCGGGAGGGGGTATGGTCGCGGTGGCGCTTGTTTCCTGTTCGGCCGTCACCAGTTTGCCATTGGTTTCGACCTCGCGAATCCCCCATTTTACCAGGCGTTCGATATCGCGGGCCATAATTTCCTGGCGCGCCTGCACCAGCACATTGGTGGGGTCGATGTAGACCGGCTGGTCGTAGACCATACCCGGTTTGAGATCTGAGACTCTAATTTTTTTCATTGCCTGCCCGGGACCTGTGCGAAACTTCCAGCTTATAAATTAACGCGAAAACGCCGGAGACCAGCAGGTACAGCCGCTCCGGAATTTCCACCCCGACCGGGAGTGCCGCCAGAACTTCGCTCAAAGCCGCGTCCCGGACGACCGGTCGTCCCGCCGAATGTGCTGTCTCCACGATGCGCCTTGCCAGCGCGCCCCGGCCGCGCGCCAGAACCCTGGGTGCCCGGTCGATCGCCGGATCAAAGATTAGCGCGGCGGCTCTGTCAATGGAAACGTCTTCGGTGGCCATTTATGTCACACGATTCCCGATTTATTAATCATTCGAATAACGAGGGGCAAAAATTCAACCACTTACAAAATTTTCGGTCGGAAAATACCCCCGAAACAGTCCGCGCAAATGGTTTTACGAAAAGTTCGAGCGGTTTCAGGCCGAAAAATCGACCGGTGAGCGCCGGGTTTCAGCCGGTCCGGCCAGCCTGAGGAATTCCAGGCCGGGTACCCGCTCGCGAAGAATGGGTTCCCAGGCCGGCAAATGTTTTTCCAGAAGGCGCGCCACCGCCGGCCGGAGCGGGCTGATATAAACGGACGCGTGTTCAAACCCCGCGTCCGCGGCCGTGATCAGCAGTCCAATTACACCCAGCACTGGCAGGCGGATCCGCACGCAGAAAAAAACCGGTCGGGTCGATGTGCGACCCCAGCCCGCCACCTCGCTGTCGGGCTTTGCCCCCGTCCCGTCAGGATCCTCCGCCTCCGATTCATTCGACTGCCGCTCCGGGTTTCGCCCGGGCGCCTGTTCTTGATCCCCGCTTCCGGATTCGTCCAAATCCTTCCATTCATCAAAAAAAACAATTTCGACGTTTTCGCCCCGTTCAATTCCCAGCCCGTTCAGCACTTCCGTGAACGCCTCGCGCACGGCTGATTTCAAATCGGAATCGGGCAACTCCGGCGCAGGGCCCGACCCGATCCGGCGAATTTCCGGCGCAATCAGAAAACCCTGGAAGGCCCGGATCAGGGGGGCCGGGATTTCGGGAGGTAGCCGAACGCCCGGCGGAGACTGCGGCAGTCCACTCAGAACCACCAGGCGAAAACCGCCCTGCCCCGCCGATTCGACTTTCACAAAAAGGCTCAGGCCGGTCGGCAGCGGCTGCCCGCTCAGCCGGGCCTGGACAAGATGATTACCCAGACGTATCTGGATCGTATCGGCGGTGCCTCCGCCCCTGACCACGCGGGCGCGCACCTCGCGCCCGGTCATGAACCTGAGAAATTCCACGGTGCCTTTCGAAACGGTCGTCACGCTCAGGCGAACAGGGTCTGTCGGTCGCGTGGCCATATTTCGCTTAGTTTACCAGGAATACGATTTTCGGTGAAAAGGCGCCGGCCCACGCTCTCGTAGAGCGGCGCGGTGCGATTCGGTGCCGTAGCCCTTGTGCCGCGCCAGGTCGTACCCCGGCCAGTACCGGTCGTACGCCGGCATGCGCCGGTCGCGGCGAACTTTCGCCAGAATGGACGCGGCCGCGATGCTGAAGACCCGCGAGTCGCCCTTCACGATGGAAGCGGTGCCCGTACCTGGATATTCGGCCGCAATTTCTGGAAGTTTATAGTTTCCGTCCACCAGAACGTGGTCGGGACGCACCCCGGCCCGGAGGGCCCGGCCGAGCGCGAGCAACATGGCGCGTTTGATGGCGGGCACGATCCCGTCCCGGTCGATGAATTTATTCGAAACCTGGACCGCCGTCTGAAAGAGCGTGAACCGGCCCAGGCATTCGAAGTACCGGTCCCGCTGCGCGGGCGATAACAATTTCGAATCGGTCAGGCCGGTGAGTTCGCCAGGCAGGGCGGCTGAAAAAAACGCGGGCGGGAACACGGCCAGACCCACCGCAACGGGACCGGCCAGGCAACCCCGGCCGGCTTCGTCGATCCCCGCCACGAGACGGGCGCCCCGGGCGTAGGCCTCGATTTCGAAGGGTTCGCAGGAAATGGTGCGAGCCCCGGAGCGGGCCATGGTGCGCGGCCCCGGCCTCAGCGGCGCAGGGCTTCTTTGATCCGGCCCTGTTTACCCGATTTGGTTCGTAGATAGTACAGTTTGGCCCGACGAATCCGTCCGCGCCGCGCGATTTCAATTTTCGCGATGGCGGGCGAGTGGTACGGGAAAATCCGCTCCACGCCCACATCGTGCGAAATCCGCCGTACGTTGAACGAACGGTGAAAACCCTCGCCGCGGATGGAGATCACGTTGCCTTCGTACACCTGTACGCGCTCTTTTTCGCCTTCGATGATGCGGTAATGAACGCGGACCAGATCGCCTACCTTAAAATCGGGCCAGGTTTTGAGGTGGTCCTCGTGCAGGTGACGGAGCACAGTGTGCAGGGAATGGTTTTCCAGTTTTTTGCCGGCCTGTTCGGTTCCGGTGGAAGTGGCCGCCTGGCCGGCTTCCTGATCGGCGGGAGCTTCCACCGTGGTATTTTCAGTTGCAGTCATTGTTTTTTCGCCTCAATTCCGTAATTAAAAGACTCTGTTCACCGCGCCATTCGGCGATTTTTTTATGATTCCCTGAAAGCAGCACATCCGGCACTTTCCAGCCTTTGAATTCGGCCGGTCGGGTGTACTGCGGGTATTCCAGTAAGCCCGCTTCGTTCGATTCTTCCACCAGGCTCGCGGGCGATCCCATATAACCCGGCAGCAAGCGGGTCACGGCCTCGATCAAACACAGGGCCGGCAGATCACCCGAACCGAGTACGAAATCCCCGAGCGAAATCTGCAGGTCCACCAGATGTTCGGCAACGCGTTCGTCCACGCCTTCGTAGTAGCCGCTGACCAGAGTCAAACCTGGCGCGCGCGCGAACTCCGCGACCCGTTTCTGGGTCAGGGTTTCTCCCCGCGGTGTCAATAACACCACCGGAAACCGCTCGGGCAGCGCCGCCAGGGCCCGGTCCAGCGGACCGATTTCCAGGATCATCCCCGGCCCGCCGCCGAAGGGGGCGTCATCGACCCGTCCGCCGCGACCCGGGTCCGCGTAGTCCCGGAGTTGAACCGGAAGAATCTCAAACAAACCTTTTTTAGTAGCCTTCTGTGGCAAGCCCGATTCGATATAGTGAGCGTATCGTTCCGGGAAAAGTGTAATGACCTGAAATTTCATCATCTCCATGCGGGGAACGCGGAAATTAGCGTTATTAAATTAAACCCGAAAAGCGTCGAATTGTTTGACCTGGACGATTTTTTTCGCGCGATCGATCTGACAGAAAGTCTCAACCAGCGGGATGAGTACTTCCGCCCCGTCCGGCGTGGTCGTCACCAGCACTCCATGGGCGGCGGTCTCCAGGTAGCCGGTTACGGTCGCCAACGGCTGGCCGGTTTCAGCCGCGAGGACGGGCAGGCCGCGCAATTCGAAAAAATACAACCCCGTGTCTTCCGCGAAGCTCGCGCGTTCCACACAGAGCCAGCAGCCTTCGAGCCCCTGGTCGAGGTTCGGAACCGGATTGATCATCACCGCCCCGCGTTTGCCAGAAACGGTTTTCCAGACGACGGTCAGAGGGAACAATTTTCCGTCGGGGTTCAGGCCTGATTCGGCCGGGGTCAGGAGATTCGCCTGTGCCCGGTCCTGGACAGGGGGTTCATACAGGTAAGCGGAAAAAGGCGCTCCGAGTTCGCCGAGGCCATTGCCACCTGCGGTCACGCTGATTCGACCCGCCGGACCCTGGCGGTGAATCCTGGCGATCGCGACCAGATCGGAATGTTTCAGTCAATAATTTCCAGGTGATAGTTTTTCTGGTCCCGCGCGCCGATCGCCTGGATCAGGGTCCGCATGGCCCTGGCAACCGAGCCATTTTTACCGATGACTTTGCCGATGTCCGAATCGGCCACCCGCAACTCGAGAATAGTTTCATCCTCACCCGCGATTTCCTTGAGGTTGATCTCCTCGGGAAATTCGACCAGATTCTGGACGATGAATTCTACCAGGGGGTGGGCGCTCATACAGAAAAACCGCCGGCCGTCACTTTGCGGCGGGGCGGGCGGTGGCTTCCAGCAGGCCGCTTTTTACGAGAATCGTACGAACTGTTTGCGTGGGCTGAGCTCCGTTTTTGAGCCAGTGCTTTACACGGTCTTCTTTCAACTGGACGTTGTTCTGTTCCAGCCGCGGATCGAACGTTCCAATCAGTTCGATAAATCGTCCATCACGGGCGCGGGTGGACTCCGCCGCTACCACGCGATAAAAGGGCCGCTTTTTGGTGCCGAATCGTTGTAATCTAATCTTTACCACTGGAAACCGTTTCCCCCCGGCGCCTCTGGTTGTCAAGCAGAAGTATGCCGCTTCAAGGCGCCGACTCAGCCTGGCCGAAAACGGCAAACGTACCAACCTGCGAACGATACTGGGCCGCGACCCACTCGGCCGTTTCGACATTGGAAGTGAGTCGAATGTCGTCCAGCCTCCCGGTCCAGAAATTTCCCGTGTCGCGCCGGCCGGTATACAGGTTCCCATTGATGCCGACATTGACCGCGTTTACGGCCGCGCTGGAAGCCGCCCCGTTTCGATAGGTAGCGTGCGTCGTTCCATCGAAAGTCCACACGATTAGCGACCAGGTCGAATCGGTTATGGTTCCACTGGCCACCTGGGGGGCTCCCGCGGAGCCCGTGGTATCGGTACGAAATTCGAGGTGGTTGGTGTGCCACAGGGCCATGATCTGACGTCCGCCGCAGGCGGCCGTACCCTGCATAAAAGTTCGATTAAAATTCGCGGGGCTGGCGGGATAAACCCACTGGCTGAGGGTCCAGCTTCCGTTTACGGCGCATCCCGTACCGGAGTCCACGTAATCATCCGCTCCGTCCAGAGCCAGGCCGAATCCGATCGCGCCGCTGGCCTGCGCGGCGGCCCCCATCCCGCCCCCGGTGGTGCCATTTCTCCCTGAGGGTGAAGAATCCCGCATCTGGGGCGCGACTCCAGACGGATCTTCCCCGAGGTGCAAAACCAGTTGATAGTCACTCCAGACCCCGCTCGCGTTCTGCGTGTCGTTCGCTGCGGGATTATTATAGTACAAATAAACTCCGTCCGTGGTCGTGGCGGCGGCAATCTCGGGGACTTTTGTGAATAAAATGGAATCGCCCGCTTCATTCCAGCGCTCGATCTCAAAGTTGAGTTCGGTCAGATTATCATCATCCACGAAGCGGATATCCTGCCCGGCATCCAGGGTTAAATTGTAATCGATCCGCGTGTTGTTGAGTTTGATGGTGACCGGAAAATTAACGAGCGGCTGCGTCGCGGACGCGTTATCGAACGTAATCTTAACTCGATTATTCCAGGAGCGGTTCCACCAGAGGCTGCTCCCGGAACCGGAGCCGCCGCCCTTCTGCTGACCCAGGAGAAGGTAACCGAGGTAGGACCCGTCCGCGTCAAAATTCGCGCAAGTCAGCGCGAGAAAGAGGGCCCAGACCAGGAGGATTCGGGAAATGACCATTCACCTGACCTGAAAGGCGGCGGCCATTTTTAATTCGTTCGCGCTGGCGTTCACGTCGCCCGCTGCAAAACAGCTGGAACCGGCCACGAAAATCTGGCAGCCGGCCTCCGCCAGGGCGCGGATATTACCAGGCCCGACCCCGCCATCCACTTCCAGCAGAATCCGCCGCTCCCGGGTCATGGCCGCCAGGGCGCGCGCCCGCTCCAGGGAGTGCGGCAGGAACTTCTGGCCGTAGTATCCCGGCTCCACGCTCATCAGCAAGACGAGATCGATGTAATCGAGTACGGGCAGGAGCGTTTCCACGGGTGTGCCCGGGTTCAGGGCGATCCCGGCTTTGATGCCCCGTTCGCGAATGAGCTGCGCCAGACGAATCGGGTTGTTCGTTGCCTCGATATGAAAGGTAATATTAAAAGGGTCCAGTTCGAAGTAGCGTGGAATATGCTCGGCCGGCCGATCCACCATCAGGTGAACATCGAGGGGAATGGCGGTGTGGCGTTTGATATGCGCCGCGTAGGCCTCACCAAATGAAAGCGTCGGCACGAAGTGCCCGTCCATAACGTCCAGGTGAATATAATCCACCATGGCCGGATCCATCGCGAGGAGCACGGATTTCAAATCCGTTAAGTCCGCGGCCAGGATGGAAGGGGAAATTTTCATTCGTTCCGACTCCCGGGGCGCGAGGCTACCGGACGGGCCCGCAAAGACAGTTCAGCCGACTTCGTCCGGCTTGATTTCCCGCGACCAGATTTCCTGGCCGTCACAGGTGGCGCGTACAGTTACGGGCCCCTCTCTGAAAAACAAAACACTGACACCCTCGCCGTCGACCGGTTTTTTAGTCTCGAAAACGGTGTGCGCGATGCCTTCCTCACCTTCGGAGACAGGCCCCATGGTGGTGATGCGGCATTCTCCGGCCTGTTTGAGTTTCACTTCGATTTTTTCAAGGCCATGAGTCAGGCGCAAAGAGGGCTCTTTATAATAAACATCCACCAGATACGGGCCGTCTTTTTGCGCTTCTATCGCGAGCACTTCTCCCGACTGACGCGCGACTTGCGGGACTTCGATTTTACGCAGGCGAAATTCGCGGTCCTGCCGGTGGAGATAATGTTCGAGAATCGTGATGTTCTGGCCGACGAATTTTTCGGTGTCGATCTTTTCGCCTTTTTTTGTGGTGGAGATCAACAGGAAGACGCGCACATCGGTCGTGATGGGCTGACCGGCGGGCGGATACTGCGCAATGACTGTGCCCGGGGGCGCGTTTTCATCCGGAATTTCCGACACACCCCCGATCTCAAGTTCGTACGTCACGTCCTGGTACGTAAACCGTTTGAGCGAGGACCGCGCCGAATCGATCGGATTATTTTCCAGATTGGGCATGATCAGCAGCGGTTCGGCGTGGTTTACATAGATGACGAGTTTTTCGCGCGGGGTGATGACGCTGCCCGCCGGCAATGATTGATACAGGACGATCCCCGACGTAATGTCCGGGTAGATTTTTTTCACGATCGTGACGCGCAGGCCGGCCTGGACGAGATCGTTGTGCACATCCAGATAATACTTGCCGGAAAGATCCGGCATGGTGGAAACCTGGGCGTCCCGCCCCCGCAGCGAAAAAATGAGGACCGACGCGAGGAAAAAAATGAACAGGCCCGCGGCGAAATAAAACACGAGGCGCGCGGCGCCTTTAAAGAATAAATAGTTCGATTCCTGGCTCATACTGTTGTGAAAAAAGACCGGACCGTTTATGGAAGCGGGGTCCCGAGAATCGCTCCGCTCCGCATTCGACTGCCGTTGATAAAATCGCTCGCGGCCATGCTTTTACGATTCTCCGGCTGCAATTGGAATATCTCCAGAAGCCCGCGCCCGGTGACAACCAGCATTTTAAAAATTTTTCCCTCGCGCGCGACCACCACGGTTCCAGGCGGCGGTATTTTTGTTCCAGGCAGCGCGGCGTCCGCCAGAACCCGCGCCGATTCAGAGGGGGACAGCGGACGCGTCCGGAAAATTTTCAGGCGCGCGCCCTGGTTCAGTGTCCAGGCAAGCGGGCGGGGCGCGAAGGCCCGCACGCGGTTGTGCAATTCGGCCGCGGGCAGCGACCAGTCCAGGCGCGCGTCCTCGGGTTCGATTTTTTTACAGTACGTGGCCTGGTCGTGCCGCTGCTCCGCGCGCCGCGTTTTGTATTCGTTCCAGCGGTCGAGCGTATCCATCACCAGGCGAATCCCTTCGGGAAGCATACGCGCGCTGAGTTCTTCCGTGGTATCATCCGGACCGATGGCGACTTCGCACTGGCTGATGATATCGCCCGCGTCCATTTTCGCGGCGATAAATTGGACGGTCCAGCCGGTTCGGTCCAGCCCATTCAGAATCGCGCTCTGGATGGGCGCGGCTCCGCGCAGAGCAGGCAGAAGCGACGCATGGAGATTGATGGTTCCCTGGGGCGGCAATTCGAAAATAGCGGCGGGCAGAATTTTGCCGTACGCGAAGACGAGAAACAACTCCACGTGAAAAGCTGCCAGGGTCGCGACCGCCTCCGAATCCTTCAGCGATTCGAAGCGCAAGAGCGGCAGGCCGTGCTGCTCCGCTAACGCGGACACGTCGGTTGGCTGCGGCCGACCGGACCGTCCCTTCGGACGATCCGCGTTGGAAACCACGCAGGCGACCTCATGCCGGCCAGCGTCAAGGAGCGCCTGGAGTAAGGCCGCGGAGAGCGCGGGGCTGCCGAAGTATCCGATCTTCAATATCTCTGACGGGTCCCCCTGGCTCCGCGACCGGTCAAGGTTTTTTGAACGTTGCTCAAAGAATCCGGATCAGAGCATGGGCCGCATCGCCGCCAGGCCCTGGGCGACGGTCACGACCGGTTTGTAACCGAGTTCCGCGCGGGCCCGGTCGATACGAATCGTACATTGTCGCGCCATCGCGTCGATTGGAAAGCGCATCATCGGCGGTTCAGACTTGATGCCAAACAAACGCCAGGTGCCTTCCACCACGCGCGCCAGGCCGCTTGCCAGACCGGCCGGAATCGATTTCGTCGGCAGTTCGACGTTCTGGGTCTTCAGCATGGCCGTCAGGAATTCGCGAATTGTCGTGTCATCGCCGTCGGTAATGAAATACGCGCGTCCGCCCTGCCCCGCTCCCAGCGCCAGCCGCACCGCCTCCACGAGATTTAAAATACAGGTGGTGGAGGTCTTCGCGCGGCCGCCGTCGATCCACATGAACTTCCCCTCGGCCACCATCTTCTTGATCACGGGCAACACGGACGTATCGCCCGGGCCCCAGACCAGGCGCGGCCTGAGCACGATCGTTTCGAAGCCCGGCGCGTTTGCCGCGAGTACCAGCTTTTCGGCCTCCATCTTCGTGCGACCGTACAGGTAAGGATTGTGCTCCGGATACGGGAAGCTTTCGTCGATATCGACCAGGTCACGGCCGGTAAAGAAGGCCGCCTCGGTGCCCATGTGAATGAATCGTTTCACGCCGGCCGCGCGCGCGGCTTCCAGAAGCTGAGCGGTACCATCCACATTGCCCGCGCGAAATTCGCGCTCCGTGCCCCAGGGCCCAACGAAGGCCGCGTTGTGAATGACCGCGTCGCAACCGCGCAAGTCGTCGGGTCGCACCGCGCCGAGTTCCCCGCGCACGGGAGTCGCCCCGAGAGCCCGCAATTTCGCGTCGCTTGATTCGGACCGCGACATGGCCTGGACCGTATGTTCTTTCTGGAGCGCGGCGGCAATCGCCCCGCCCACGAAGCCCGAAGCTCCGGTGATAAATAGTTTCATATTGAACCTCCTGTCTGCCGCCCAGTATAAGGCTCGCGCGGCTCGCCATCGCCCGGAATCATGATCCTGGACCTCATTTTTCGCAATACTTTATGGATCAGGTGCTGGCGTACGGGGTTTTATTTGGGGCGGGTCAGGCCCTGGTGCTCGGCGCGGGCATCCCGCTGCGGGCCACGCGGTCGCCGGGTCAGGGCGCGCTGGCGACTTTGCTCGTCACGATCGGAGTCTGGCAGACTCAGACCGCCCTCGGTTTACTGAACGTGCCCGTGGCGGCCCTGGCCTGGTGGGGCCTCATTCATTTCCCGGCGGCCTTCGCCTTCGGCCCCTTGCTCTTCGCGTACGGCAATCGCCTGATCGAGCCCGGTTACAATGACCGCCCCGCCCTCTGGAGCGCCGGCAGCCTGGCTCTGGCGGCCTTCGGAGCGGAAGTCTGGATATTGTTCGCGGCGGTCGGACAGGACTGGCAGACCGTTGCCGCGGCGACCTGGTCGCACCTGCCCGGAGCGGAAGAAGACGCGCGCCTGGCCACGCTCGCGCTGGTCCCCCGCCCCCTGGCGACCCTGGCCGCCGCCTGGATAATTTTGCGCGCCGTTTTCGCGAAACCGGAGTCCGACCCAAACCAACGCAATGTGCGCGCCGCCCTCATCGGACTCGGCCTGTGCGCGGCCGCGGCCACGGCCATCAGCTTCCTCGCCCAGACCACCGGGCATCTGCGCGGCGCGACCCACGCCCTCGGCGCTCTGCTGACGACGTTCGGTGTCTGCGGTTTGTATCTGATCGGTCAGCGTCTGCCGGCCTTTCTGGAACTCGGCGGGCGCTGG